>JADFYU010000019.1 GCA_015232865.1 Magnetococcales bacterium | reverse complement strand
ATGGCAAGGAACGGCCCCTGGTTCGCGGTCACAGCCAGATGGCCTGGTCAAAAAATCGCCGGGCTGAAATTACCGTTTCACCCTACTAAATGGAGTTTTTTTTCATGAGTTATCCGCGATCTGGCCTCAGAGGATGGGGAGCGTTACTGGCTCTCTCCGTTGTTCTGGGTGGTTGCAGCATCGGTGCCCAGCCCCATACCATCGATTCGAGTGCCCACACCCCACCAGCAGTTGGACAACCTCAGGCCCAACTCGGCCCGCCAGCCACTCCAGCGCCGCCCTGGAAGGGTGAAATCAGCTCGGTTTCGGCTCAACTCGAAAAAAACAGCACGATCCAGAAAAAGGCTTTGGGAGACGTGGAGCGGCGTGTCTCCTTGTTGGAAAAGGAGCTGAATGAACTGCGAGGTGATCTGGATCTGGCCAGGCGGGAAAACCAAAAACTGCAAAGCCGTCTGAGTACCGAACCGGTACCGGTTGCAGTTCCGATCGTCGAGGTCAATCCGCCAGCCCGACCCATTGTTGTCGCCCCGGCTCCAGCACCGGAACCCATTATTGTCGCGCCACCCCCCGCTCCTGCGGTTCTGACCAACCAACGGCCACCCGCCTCCTCAAGAGAGGCCTATGAAGCAGCTTTTGCAAAATTGCGCAGCGGTAAATATCAAGAATCCCTGGATGATTTCAATCAATTCTTGCGCTGGTTTCCAAAAGACACCCTGGCGGACAACGCGCAATATTGGATCGGCGAACTTCACTATGTTCAAAAGCAGTATCCCGAATCCCTTCAGGCATTCAACAATGTTTTGGTTCAGTGGCCGGCCAGCACCAAGGTTCCAGCCTGTCTTTTGAAGATCGGCTTTGCCTTCTATGAACTGGGAGACATGCAGAACGCTCGGGCCAGCCTCACCCGCTTGGTCAACGACTATCCCACTTCAAACGCTGTCTCATTGGCCAACCAACGGTTACAGATGATTGAAGAGCGGGTTGGCCGACCGTAGTCACCTCAGAAAAGAGGGCGACGCAACGCAACGATTTCGAAGAGCGGATGCAAACAACGATATCGCGCTTATTCGGGCGTTTTGTCGGGCGATGCGTCCGCTTGTTGGTGAGTCATCCCGAGCGGTGGTAGCGGTCTCTGGCGGTTCAGACTCCATCGCCCTGCTCCATCTTCTGGTTCAAAGCCGGATGTTTGCGGTCGATGGTCGGGAGCCGGCATTGCTGGTGGCACATTTTGATCACGGTCTGCGTGACGCGTCCGCTCAAGAGGCGATTTTTGTTCAGCAGTCAGCCGCCAAACTGGGCTTGAAAACCCGAGCAGAACGCTGGTTGCAACCGGAGACCACGGGAAACCTGCCGGCGCAAGCCCGTCTGGCTCGCTATGAATTTTTAACCCGGACTGCCGCAGAATTTGGTGCCCGCTCTCTGATAACCGGCCACCATCAAGATGATCAGGTTGAGACCTTCATGGAACGCTTGATCCGTGGCAGCGGCGTGACCGGACTGTGTGCCATGGCGCCATCACGACTATTGATTGCCGATTCAGCTTTTGAAATCAATCTGATTCGGCCACTTCTGAATTTTAGTCGGGCACAGTTGCAAGACTGGTTGCAGAATCAGGAAATTCCCTGGCAGGAAGATCCCAGCAACCAAAACACCGATTATCGACGGGCTAATCTGCGTCATCTGGTTCTGCCCAGGCTGGCCGAACTGGAACCAAAATCCGCTCAGCGAATCTGTGCCACCACTCAACGGTTGGCTCAGGTCGAGCAGGCTTTGGAATGGTGCCTGAAACAGCAATGGCCCCACCTGCAACCGGAACAACAGGATGGGCAGCTCTCCATCAGCCAGTCCGCGCTGGTTTTACTACCGGACGAACTGCTGGTCCGGGTGCTGCGACGCGGTCATCAAACGGTGACTCAATCGCCCCACCCCCCATCCCAGAATGCGGCGACCGCCTTTATCCGGTTGGTCAGGTCGGCTAGAAGACGGGGGGAAATACGGATTCGTGGAGCCATCATCCGCCGAGAGGTTTTACGGCTTGTTTTTTGCGAATCAACGGAGGCAACCCATTAGGGCTGCGCAGAGCGGGGGATTTGTTTTTTTCATAGCCTGTTGATGTTTTTCCAAAAATGAACGGAAAACGTTGAACTTTCGCCATTTGATAAATATCTTAGTTGGTTGGCAGGGGTTATGAGCACCCCTTAATTATTTTAATAACCATGGATGCCAAAAACATCCGGGAGACAGTTTTTTGAACGGATTCTACAAAAATCTTTCCTTGTGGCTGGTTATCGGCCTGTTGTTGATCATGTTGTTCAACCTGTTCAATCAACCCATTGAACATAGTCAACAGGTTCCGTTTTCGGAATTCAACTATCAGTTGGAACAGGGTCGTGTCACGGATGTGACCATTCAAGGTCGGAACCTGACCGGCATTCTCTCTGATGGCGGCACCTTCTCTACCTATACGCCGGATGACCCGGATCTGGTTCGCATGCTGCGGGAGAAAAAAGTCAACATCAACGCCCGTCCCCCGGATGAGGCCTCCCTGCTGCTGACCCTGCTGATCAGCTGGTTCCCCATGTTGCTTTTGATCGGCGTCTGGATCTTCTTCATGCGGCAGATGCAGGGTGGCGGCGGTGGCCGTGGACCCATGTCTTTTGGCAAGTCCAAAGCAAAAATGCTCTCAGACGACAAGCAAAACAAAGTAACCTTTGCCGACGTTGCCGGTATTGAAGAGGCCAAGGAGGAGTTGGAGGAGGTTATTTCGTTTTTGAGAAACCCGCAAAAATTTCAACGTCTTGGTGGAAAAATTCCCAAAGGGCTGCTGTTGATCGGTCCTCCGGGAACCGGTAAAACCCTGCTGGCCCGCGCCATTGCCGGCGAGGCCAACGTTCCTTTTTTCAACCTGTCCGGCTCTGATTTTGTTGAAATGTTTGTCGGTGTCGGTGCGGCACGGGTTCGGGATATGTTTGAACAGGGTCGGAAGAACGCGCCCTGCATCATCTTCATCGACGAAATTGACGCCGTCGGTCGCCACCGGGGAGCCGGATTGGGCGGTGGCCATGATGAACGGGAGCAGACCTTGAACCAACTTTTGGTCGAGATGGACGGATTTGAGTCGGCTGAGGGGGTCATTCTGGTCGCGGCGACCAACCGCCCGGATGTTTTGGACCCGGCCCTTCTGCGACCAGGTCGCTTTGACCGCCAAGTCGAAGTACCCAACCCCGATATCAACGGTCGGACACAAATTTTATTGGTTCACATGGGGCGGGTTCCCGTTTCTGAAAATGTCGATGCCGAGGTACTCGCCCGTGGCACACCGGGATTCTCCGGCGCCGATCTGGCCAATCTGGTCAATGAGGCAGCTTTGGGGGCGGCCCGATCCGACAAGAAATTGGTTGAGATGGAGGATTTTGAAACCGCCAAAGACAAGGTGATGATGGGCAAACCCCGGAACTCGGCCATCATCTCCGATAAAGAGCGCAAGACCACGGCCTACCATGAGGCCGGACACGCCATCGTCGCAACCATTCTTCCCGGCACTGATCCGGTCCACAAAGTGACCATCATACCGCGTGGCCGGGCTTTGGGCCTGACCATGCAGTTGCCGACCGAAGATCGTTACACCTACTCCAAGGAGCAACTGGAGAACAATATTTCTATCTTGATGGGTGGTCGTATTGCCGAACAGATCGAGTTGAACCAAATGACCACCGGTGCCGGAAACGACATTAAACGGGCGACGGATCTGGCCCGGAAGATGGTCTGCGATTTTGGCATGTCCGAAGCGTTGGGGCCTTTGGCCTATGGCGATAACGAAGAGGAAATTTTTATCGGACGGGAGATCACCCAGCATAAGAATGTCTCCGAAGACACCGCTCGGGCCATTGACCATGAGATTCGAGCCATTATCGACCGCAACGATCAGCGGGCCAGAACCATTCTTCAGGATAATGTCGATGTGTTGAAAAACATGGCGGCTGCCTTGCTGGAACGTGAAACCATTGATGGAGACGAGGTAATCAAACTGGTTGAGGGTCTACCGTTGGAAGAGGCCTTGAAACCGCGCGAAAAAAAACCGATCCTGGCTAAAAAAGTGACGGAACCCCCTCACTTGAAGGTTGTCGATACCGTCGATATTTCAGCCAAAACCGATGAGGGAGACGACAAGCCCGATTCGACCGACGAAAAATCTTGAATTCGGCAGTTGAACGTATGCACAAGGCCCAGCCTCTCGATTCTTCAGGCGAATGGGAAGAGAGCTTTATCACCAATCAGGTGACGGCGTTTTCTTTCCATTCACCAGACAAACCGCTATTTTGCATCAGGTACACCCGTGCAACTGCCTGACTTAGGATAATAGATGGCTGTTTACGCTCTGCTTGAACCGCTTATTGGTCTTACCTCCTGGAAAACAGATACCGATGGATCGACCCGTCCTCTAGCCGACTCTCTTCCACACCGAGCCGATGCCGAGGCTCTGTGGATGGTGCGACTGACCGATTGGCGGAGCGGTTGGGGAAGGTTGCCACCGGGGGTGCTGATAGAAAAACAACGTGATGGCGGTCAACACGCCGTCGGCCGCCTTCGCACCAACCAACTGAGACTGTGGATTGAAACCCTCAACCAACAGGGAAACGACATGGCGGCCAACTGTTTGAGCAAAACCTTGGCTGCCCACTGCGCCGCACCTCCGCTTTGGCATTGGCGGGGAAAGGTCAAATCGTGGCAACTGGATTTTAACCGTCCGACAGTCATGGGTATCGTCAACGTTACCCATGACTCCTTTTCCGGTGACGGCAGCCAAACCGTACAGCGGGCCATTGCTCAAGGGTTGCAGATGGCTCGGGATGGGGCGGACATTCTGGATATTGGCGGGGAATCCACCCGACCCGGTGCCGATCCGGTTTCGCTGGAAGAGGAGTTACGACGGGTCGTCGAGGTGGTGCGTACGCTCTCGGAAACACTGGATATTCCCATCAGTGTAGACAGTTCAAAGCCCGAGGTGATGGAGGCCGTTTTAGAGGCCGGAGCCGCATTGATCAACGATGTGACGGCGTTGGCTGGCGATCCAGGTCAGAGTCGATCGATCGCTGCTGTGCTGGCCGAAGCCGACTGTCCACTGATTCTCATGCATATGCGTGGCAAACCGGCCACCATGCAGCAAGCTCCACATTATGACCATGTCTTGAGCGAAGTGTATGGTTTTTTGGCGGAGCGGATGGATTTTTGCCTGGAGAACGGAATCAAGCCGAATCGATTGATGGTAGACCCAGGCATTGGTTTTGGAAAAGAGGCGGTGCATAATTTGACTCTGATGAGCCGACAACGAACACTTTGTGGCTTGGGTGCGCCCCTCCTGCTGGGACTCTCACGCAAGCGCATCGTCGGTCAACTGGCTCGGGAGCCAGTCGCCAATCGTCGCGATGTGGGCAGTCATGTTTTGGCTGCCTTGGGATATCTGGCCGGAGCAGCGGTTTTTCGGGTACACGATGTAGCGGGCGCAAAACAGGCTCTTTCTGTGGCGTCTGGATGGTGGAATGGGCTGGAGGAGACGGTATAAAACATGGCAAAACAAGAAGAGAGCAAGCCGGTCCGAAAATTTTTTGGCACCGACGGAGTTCGCAGCCGAGCCAACATCAGCCCGATGACGGCGGAACAGGTATTAAAATTGGGACGGGCTGCCGGATATGTTTTTCGTCAGGATGACAGCCGGCATACGGTGGTCATCGGCAAGGATACCCGCCTGTCGGGTTATATGTTTGAGTCGGCCTTGAGGGCCGGGTTTACCTCCATGGGCATACACTGCATGCAGTTGGGCACTTTGCCGACTCCGGCTGTGGCCTATATGACACGGGCGTTGCGGGCCAATGCCGGTGTCATGATTTCAGCCTCCCACAATCCCTATCACGATAACGGCATCAAATTTTTCGACCCCAACGGCATGAAATTGCCCGATGAGATGGAGGCCGAAATCGAGCGGGTGATGTTTTCCGGTGAGATGGACAACTATCCGCCGAAGGACGATGACATAGGCCGGGCGACGCTGATCGAAGATGCTCGCGGTCGATATATCGAATTTTGTAAAAACAGTTTTCCGAAAAACCGCCGATTGACCGGTCTGCGGGTGGTGGTTGATTGTGCCAATGGTGCCGCTTATAAAGTGGCTCCGGCCATATTCTGGGAATTGGGTGCCGAGGTCATCGCCATAGGCAACACGCCTAACGGCTTGAACATCAACGATGGTTTCGGCTCCTTGCACCCGGAACAGATTCGGAAAAAGGTTCAGGAGGTTCGTGCCGATATCGGCATCGCCTTGGATGGCGATGCCGATCGTCTTTTGGTCTGCGATGAAAAGGGCAACGTGCTCGATGGCGACCATCTGCTGGCCATGAGCGCTCTGGCCATGAAACAAAAGAAAAGCCTGAAAGGGGGCGGGGTAGTCGCCACAGTGATGTCCAACCTGGGGTTGGAGCGGTTTTTGGCCGGGCAGAATCTGAAATTAATCCGAACCCAGGTTGGTGATCGCTATGTCTTGGAACATATGCTCAGCAACGGCTATAATCTGGGTGGCGAGCAGTCGGGCCACCTGCTCTTCCTGGACCATAACTCTACCGGCGACGGTCTGATTTCAGCGTTGAAAATTCTTGAGTTGATGGCCGATAGTGGCAAACCGTTGTCGGAGCTGGACGCGGGCATGGTAACGGTGCCGCAACTCTTGAAAAATGTCATGGTCGATCCCAACAGTGACCCCCTGGCTCACAAATCCGTCATCAAAGCCATTAATGCCGCTGAGAACAAACTCAAGGGACGCGGGCGTGTTTTGGTCAGAAAATCGGGCACCGAACCAAAAATTCGAGTCATGATGGAAGGTGACTCACTACAAGAAATAACAGAAATTGTTGATGATTTATGTCAAACCATCAAAAAAGCCTCAGGGGAACAAGCACAATGATTTGTATCACATTGCCCGATGGAACAGGCAAGGAGTTTGAGTCACCAGTCACTCTGGCCGACGTCGCCGCGTCCATAGGACCGGGCTTGGAAAAAGCGGCTTTGGCTGGGATGGTTGATGGTCAACTGGCGGATTTGAGCCAACTCATCGAAAAAGATGCTCAGATCGCCCTGATTACTGGAAAATCTCCCGAGGCTCTGGATATCATCCGTCACTCGACCAGCCATTTGATGGCTCAGGCGGTCAAAAGCCTGTTTCCGACCGCTCAGGTCACCATCGGACCCTCTGTGGAAAATGGCTTTTACTACGATTTTGACTATGAGCGTCCGTTTACCCTGGATGATCTGGCTGCAATCGAGAAAAAAATGGAGCAGTTGGCTGAGGAGAATTTCGCCATCACCCGGCGGGTGATGGACCGGGATGAGGCGGTGACCTTTTTCCAGGAAATGGGCGAAGCCTACAAGGCGGAGATTATCGGCGAAATTCCAGCCGGAGAGTCGATCTCCCTATACAGCCAGGGAGATTTTATCGATCTGTGCCGTGGTCCCCACGTACCCAATACCGGTCACCTGAAAACCTTCAAACTGTTGCGGGTAGCCGGTGCTTATTGGCGTGGCGACTCCCGCAATAAGCAGCTTCAGCGAATCTATGGAACCGCATTTGCCGACAAAAAACAGTTGAAGGCCTATTTACACCTGTTGGAAGAGGCTGAAAAGCGCGATCATCGAAAACTGGGCAAGGAGATGGACCTTTTCTCCATCCAGGATGAGGCTGGAGGCGGTTTGGTCTTTTGGCATCCCATGGGGTCGCGTATTCGGACAACCATTGAGAATTATTGGAAAGAGTCTCATACCCGCGCCGGTTACGAATTTCTCTTTACCCCGCACATTGCCAACATTGATCTCTGGAAGACCTCCGGTCATCTGGATTTTTACAGTGAATCGATGTTTCAGCCTTTGAAGGTGGATGAGCAGTCGTATCAGGTTCGGCCCATGAACTGCCCGTTCCATATCCTGATCTACAAATCCCAACTGCACTCCCATCGTGATTTTCCCATGCGCTGGGCGGAGCTGGGAACTGTCTATCGGTATGAGATGTCCGGGGCGTTACACGGGCTGTTTCGGGTCCGGGGTTTTACCCAGGATGACGCCCATATTTTTTGCCGGGAAGATCAGATTGAAGCGGAAATTCGCGAAATTCTGGAGTTGACTCTCAACACCCTGCAGACCTTTGGTTTCAAGGAGTTTGAAATTTTTCTCTCGACCAAACCGGAAAAATCGGTCGGCTCCGAGTCCATCTGGGAAAAAGCCACCCAAGCGTTGGCTTCCGCCATCAACCATCGGGGCTTGGATTATGTCGAGGATACCGGAGGCGGTGCTTTTTACGGCCCCAAAATTGACGTCAAGATTACCGACACTCTGGGACGTAAATGGCAATGTTCGACCATTCAGTTGGACTTCAACCTGCCGGAACGGTTTGACATATCCTACATCGGCGAGGATGGCAACCGGCATCAGCCCATCATGATCCACCGGGCGTTGTTAGGCTCTTTGGAGCGTTTTTTTGGAATTCTGGTCGAACACTACGCCGGTCGATTCCCTCTCTGGCTGGCTCCGGTTCAGGCCGTGGTACTGACCATTACCGAAGCCTATTCCGATTGGGCCATTGAGGTGCGTGATCAACTCAGGGCAGCGGGTATTCGGGCCGATGCCGATATCAGAAATGAAAAAATCGGTTATAAAATTCGCGCCCACTCCATGAAGAAAACCCCCTGGTTGCTCATCGTCGGAGAGAAGGAACAGGAGGAAAAATCGGTCAGCCCCAGAGATAAATCCGGGAAAAACCTTGGCATTACCCCCCTAAACGATGTAATAACAGATTTACTTAAAGAGATTGAAAGCAAAAAATAGCTTGGAATTTTGGAAAAAATCCGCAATTATCATGGATCATCCAAATATGTGTGGTCGTCTTTCTGCCTTGAGTGGAGAGAGTCGATGGGTTTTTGGCAGAACCGCCTCGACAAACGACCGACGAATGAATGGGATGAATAGAGTAAATAACGATTATATGAGGAGTATAAACCCATCGCCAAACCACCAGTAAAAGATAGAGTGCCTCCCCCACAAGACGGCACTCGAATCAACGAAATGATTCGCGTACCGGAGGTACGGCTAATCGACGAGAACGGTCAACAAGTCGGTGTTGTGGAACGGTATATCGCTCTCAGTCGTTCCATGGAGGCAGGTCTTGATCTGGTTGAGGTTTCGCCAGCGGCACGGCCACCGGTCTGCAAAATCATGGATTATGCCAAGTTTAAGTATCAGCAATCGATACGAGAGCGGCAGGCCCGGAAAAAACAGACCCGCGTCGAGATCAAGGAGATCAAGTTCCGACCTGGAACCGATACCCATGACTATGATGTCAAGATCCGCAGCATGCGAAAGTTTTTGGCTGTCGGCAACAAGGTCAAATGCACGTTGCGATTTCGCGGTCGGGAGATGGCCCATCAGAACATCGGCCTACAACTGCTGAAGCGGGTTGAGAATGATCTCATCGAAGAGGCCAAGGTCGAGCAGTATCCAAAGATGATGGGACGCCAGATGACCATGGTTATTGCGCCGACCCAGACGGCTAAAGAGAAGAAGTCGTCTGTTTAACGGGCAATTTTTACAAGTTTTTTTACTAGTTTGTCTGGTTTTCCAGACAAACTTTTTTTGTCAACCCCTAGCAAAAGTGGAAGTACGATGCCCAAGATCAAAACCCACCGTGGAGCCGCCAAACGGTTCAAAGTAACGGGAACGGGGAAGCTCAAACGGACCAACGCCTTCAAGCAACACATTTTGACCAAGAAGAGCACCAAACGCAAACGCAATATGCGTGGTACAAACTTGGTATGTGCGGCAGACACGGCAGCCATTCGTAAGATGCTTCCCGGACTGTAAGGTTAAAACCTACAGCACCAGTGTGGATGACCTGACACCGAGGAGAGTCCCACTAAAAGAGAAACCTTTTAAAAGTCTAACTTTCAAGGGTTTGAACATTAAAAAAGATTTTCAGGAGTAACGGCAATGCCGAGAGTAAAACGGGGTGTAACGACACACGCACGTCATAAAAAAATATTGAAACGGGCCAAAGGCTATCAAGGACGCAATTCATCCTGTTACCGGATTGCAACCGAGAAGGTTGAGAAGGGGCTACAGTACGCCTATCGGGACCGTAAAAACAAAAAACGGGAGTTCCGTCGTCTCTGGATCGCCCGTATCAATGCCGCAGCCCGCTTGAGTGGGTTATCCTACAGTCGCTTCATTAACGGTCTGATGAAGGCCGGAATTGAGCTGGACCGTAAAGTGCTGGCCGAGCTCGCGGTTTCACAACCGGCTGATTTCGCAAAATTGGCTGAGAGTGCAAAGGCTGCTTTATAGAGTATCGTCTTAACGGTATAGTGCGAGGCCTGGAGAGATATTCTCCGGGCCTTTTGCCTTTATCCTAGAGCCTACGTTAAACGCCGAATGCAGGTTATACCGCGCCTCTATTTTGTCCAAGAATCGATGTCATCAAAAGAGACGGCCCAGTCATCTGTCGTTTCAGACATGCCAATATATGAAGTAGACCATTCCTATGCGTGATCAACTAGAAGAACTCAAAAAACAGGCTTTAACCGAACTTCAGGCGGCTATATCCATTGAGGAGTTGGAAGCGGTACGGGTACGGATATTGGGTAAAAAAGGGGCGTTGACCGGCCTTCTGCGAGGTTTGGGCCAAGTCTCCCCGGCAGAGAGGCCGCAACTTGGCGTTTTGGCCAATCAGCTTAAAGATGCTTTCAACCAAACGCTGGAGAGTCAACAGGCCCATCTCAAACATCAAGCTTTGAATGAGCGCCTGGCCACGGAACAACTGGACGTCAGCCTGCCGGGTCGTCAACATCCGGTCGGCAGCATTCACCCCGTCACCCGCGCCATGGAGGAGATCACCACCCTCTTTACCCACATGGGTTTTCCGCCAGCGACCGGGCCAGAGGTGGAGAATGACTGGTACAACTTTGAGGCCTTGAACATTCCGGCTGATCATCCCGCACGGGAAATGCACGACACCTTTTATCTGCCGCCGGCCGCCGATGGTGGCAAACGACTGTTGAGAACCCACACCTCTTCGGTTCAGGTTCACTTCATGGAGAACCGCACCCCCCCCATTCGCATGATTGCCCCCGGCAAGGTGTTTCGCTGCGACTCCGACATTACCCACACCCCCATGTTTCATCAGGTTGAGGGGATTTTGGTTGATGAGGGGGTCCATTTCGGTCAGTTGAAAGGGCTGTTGGAGACCTTTTTGGCCCGATTTTTTGAACGGGAACTTCCGGTGCGTTTTCGCCCCTCTTTTTTTCCTTTTACGGAACCGTCGGCTGAGGCGGATATGGGCTGTATTTTTTGTGCCGCCAAAGGTTGTCGAATCTGCAAAAACAGCGGCTGGATCGAAATTCTCGGCTGCGGCATGATCCATCCCAACGTCTTGAGGAACGTTCAGATCGATACGGAGCGATATTCCGGTTTTGCCTTCGGAATGGGGGTCGAACGGCTGGCCATGCTTAAATATGGGATCAATGACCTGCGTACTTTTTTTGAAAATGATATGCGGTTTTTAAACCGGCATGCAGTGGGAGGCGAATAGGATGAAATTTACTCAAGAGTGGCTCGCCGACCATATTGACATCGATTTGACCCCCGAACAGATGGGCGCCAGACTGACCATGGCCGGTCTGGAGTTGGATGGATTGACTGATCTGGGTGCCGGATTGGAAAATGTTCAGGTGGGCACCCTGCTTGAGGTGGCTCCCCACCCCAACGCTGACCGACTGACCTGTTGCAGGGTTCAAATCGGCGAGGAGATCCTGAGCATTGTCTGTGGCGCAAAAAATCACAAAACCGGTGATAAAGTCGCCGTCGCTCGTATCGGCGCGCAACTGCCCAACGGCTTGAAAATAAAAAAAGGTAAAATTCGCGGTGAACTCTCTGAAGGGATGCTCTGTTCGGTGGCCGAGCTGGGGCTGGCAGATGAGGCGGACGGTATTTTAATATTGCCTGCTGATAGCTTGGACGCAACCCCTGTGGCCGATTTGCTGGGTCTTTCCGGCACGCTGTTCGAACTGGACCTGACCCCGAACCGAGGCGATTGTCTGGGCGTGCGCGGCATCGCCCGTGAGTTGGGCGCATTGACCAAAACCCCGCTCAAACCGGTCACTGCGTGTGTTGCGGTAACCGATGACAGTCAGGCTCTGGTGGAGATTCAAGATCGTGAAGGGTGTCCCCGCTATGGCGGCCGGATCATTCGCGGTGTGACCATCCGACCCAGCCCGGAGTGGCTGTGTCAGCGATTGGAATCGGTGGGTCTGCGACCCATCAACAACGTGGTGGACATTACCAACTATATTCTCATGGATCTCAACCATCCCTTGCACGCCTTCGATCTGGCCGAGCTGCAACTGCCAATCGTCGTCCGTCGTGCCAACGAGGGTGAAAAACTGACCACACTCGATGAGGTGGAACGCAGCCTGACCTCGGAGATGACCCTGATTGCCGATCAAGTCCGGCCTCTGGCACTGGCTGGAATCATGGGCGGTGAAAACAGTGGCATTACCGACCGGACCACGGACATTTTTTTGGAGGGGGCCTATTTCAATCCGATTCGTACCGCCCGTACCGGTCGCCGCCTCTCTTTGCTGAGTGACGCCCGCTACCGATTCGAACGAGGGGTTGATCCCATGGGTTTGACGCAGGCTTTGGATCGGGCCACCGAGTTGATACTGGAGATGGCTGGCGGTCGGGCTGGTCCCATCAATATGGTTGACGCCGGTAGCTGGCAACCGGCGGCCGCCATCCCCTTCAGGCCGGAGCGGGTCAATCAGCTTGGTGGAATCGACCTGCCCCATGCCGAGATGGAAGAGATGTTGAGTCGCCTGGGTTGTCAAAAAACGACAGCGGGTCTTTTTCAACCCCCCTCCCATCGCCATGATCTGGTCCGAGAAGAGGATTTATTGGAGGAGATTATCCGTCTGTACGGATATGATCGGGTTCCCGCCGCTCTGCCCCGTATTGAGGTCGATATTCCTGAGGTGAATCCGGGCATGAGCACAACCCGAAAAACGCGCCGATTGATGACCGGTCTTGGCTACTTCGAAGCCATCAACTATGCTTTTGTTCATCAGAACCTTCAAGATCAATTCGATCCGGGTGTTACCACCACCACTTTGCTAAACCCCATCTCCGAGGATCAGGCGGTCATGCGTTCGACCCTGATTTGTGGTTTGATGGAGTCTGCCCGGCGCAATTTTAGCCGGGGGAATTTAACCTTGAAGCTCTTTGAGGTCGGACGGGTTTTTCGTCCCGGTGAGGATCAAACTCTTTTGGAGGAGGAGCGGATAGCGGCTCTTTTATCGGGACCGATCGTTGCTCAAAACTGGCTCAGGCAGGCTCGCTTGGTCGATTTTTTTGATCTCAAAGGAGACCTCACCGCGCTGCTTTCGGGATTGATCGACGAAAATGTGCGTTTTGAAGCGGGAGGGCCGGATTTTCTCCATCCAGGTCGCAAAGCTCAGCTGCATATTGGCCGCAACCCCCAGCCCATCGGCTGGATGGGCGAGTTGCACCCCGGCATCCAGGAGAGTCTGGATTCGACACAACCCGTTTATTTGTTTGAACTTGAAAGCCGATATGTCACCCCGTCAGCGGACAAAAAACAGGGGCAAAAAGGTCAAGAACGCCTGAGCCGTTATCCCTCCGTGGATCGGGATTTTGCTTTTTTGGTGGCCGATAGCCTGCCGGCCCAGCCCTTTTTGGATGCCATTGTCGCAGTGGACAAACAGCTTATTCGTCAGGTAACCCTGTTTGACGTCTACACCGGAAAACACATCAGCGAAGGACAAAAAAGCCTGGCGTTGCGGGTCACCGTCCAGGCTGACGATCGAACTTTGACCGATGGTGAAACACAAAAATTGAGCGATCAAATTATCGCTCATGTTGGAGAACGATTTGGGGCCTGCCAACGGTAGCCGCTTTCCAATCGCAACAATGTTGCAGAAAAAACCAATCATCTTGACAGCTTAATCAAATATCACTATCCTCGGAGGAGATTGTTTGTTTAGGCTGTCGAGAAAGATCAACCACTCTATAGTTCGGTAAATTGTTCAAGAAATGGAGCCGTCCATGACAAAAGCTGAGATTGTTGAAGCTGTTTACCAACAGATCAATTTATCAAAAAAAGAATCGGCAGAGTTGGTCGACGAAGTTTTTGAGATGATCAGAACCCAACTTGAAAATGGGGAATCCGTTAAAATTCCTCGATTTGGAAACTTCATCATCCGCAGTAAGGTACCACGCCGGGGTCGCAATCCAAAAACCGGTGAAGAGATAGAAATTACTGCTCGCAAGGTTTTGACTTTTAAACCCAGTCAAATTTTAAGAGACCGCGTAAACAACGGATAACCAACGCCTATTATACAGACAGCCTGAGTCATTTACCCTTAATTCGGCAGTTGGACGGGAGCAGGAAACCGCCGAATTTAAGTTTATCGATTTTTGTGCCTGTATCAGTGCTGACACAGCAGATCGGAAAACCGGGTTTTGACAATGAAAAACCTAGAGCATGGATTGGTCTCCGTGCGTGCCAGAGAGAGAATGGTGCGTGAGCAACTGATTAAACGCGGCATTGTCGATGCGCGGGTGATCGAAACGATGCGCCGTGTTCTGCGACATCTGTTTGTCGATGAGGCTCTGGCCGGACGGGCCTACAGCGATGCAACCTTACCCATTGGCGAGGGTCAGACCCTCTCGCAACCGTTTATCGTCGCCCGCATGACCGAGGCTCTACAACTGACGGGCACCGAAGAGGTTCTGGAAATTGGGACCGGTTCAGGCTATCAAACATCGGTTCTAGCCAACCTCTGCCAAAAAGTCTATACCATCGAACGACTCGAAAAATTGGCCGATACCGCTCGACGCAGACTACGTCGTCTCAACATTCACAATGTCATCTATCGATGTGGGGATGGAACCCTGGGTTGGCCTGAAGAACGACAATTTGATCGGATTCTGGTCACGGCTGGAGCTCCGGTCATTCCAGAAAATTTGATTGACCAGTTGGCCATCGGCGGATTTCTTCTCATTCCTGAAGGAGGAAAAGAGTCTCAAGAGTTGGTAAAATTGACAAAAATCAGCACCCAGGATAGCAAACGAGAGGTTTTGGAGCCTTGCCGATTTGTCCCTCTGGTCGGTATTAAAGGGTGGTCGGAAGCCAGTTGATTCAAAATTCGGCTGGGGCGTGGGGCATCAACCTGGAAACGACAGGTGGGCCAGAAGAGAGACCATATAAGGATGATTAATTTTTTCCGCAACCCCTCGATTCACCCCACACCGGGATTATTTTTAACGTGATACGTCGCCTTTATCATTGGACCATGAATCTGGCGGCATCGACCTATGCGCTGCCAGCCCTTTTTTTTGTCGCACTGGCAGAATCCTCTTTTTTTCCCATTCCGCCCGATGTGTTGCTGATTCCCATGGCCCTGGCCCGTCCCAGCCGGGCTTTGATCATGGCTTTGGTCTGCACGGCAGGGTCCACCATCGGTGGCGCATTGGGGTATCTGATCGGACAGACATTCATGCCGATTATCGGTCAACCGATCATCGCATTTTATGGCGCTCAAGAACGTTATGAGCAGTTGTCGGCCCTTTTTGTAGAGTATGACGTCTGGATTATCGCCATTGCCGGATTTTCACCCATACCCTATAAATTATTTACCCTGACAGCCGGAGCATTGGGTTCCAATTTTGCAATTTTCATTCTGGTTTCGTTTCTCTCGCGTGGCGCCCGTTTTTTTCTGGTTGCCGGTCTGTTAAAATGGGGCGGTGAACGGTTACGGATGGTTGTGGAAAATCATCTGGAATTGGTAACCGTCGGAATTCTCTTGCTGGCTATGGCCGCTCTTGCTTTGGTAAAAATTTTGTAAGTGACTATTCATCAGAAATATTCCTTTCAACCTCTGGCTGCTGTTTTGGTCGTGTTGGCCGGCTTTGTCGCCGTCGGATGCACCTCCAAGCCGCCCAAACCGACGGTTCGCATTGCCAGTGGCCCCCCTCTGGCGTGGGGAGAGAATCCGGCGGAACGCATCAACAAATCGGCCGGTAATATCTATTTGGTTCAACCGGGTGATACCTTATGGGCCATTGCAGCGGTGCATGGTGTCGAACTGGAGGATCTGGCCAGTTGGAACAAAATTGACAACACCGAACTGCTTTGGGTTGGCCAGGGACTGTATCTTTCCCCGCCTAAAATAAACAAATCCGCAGCCGTTGAAAAAACGGTGGTGGTCGTAAAGCCGGCCATGAGTCAACAACCCGTCTCCCACCCGACAATAACCCAACCCAAACAGACAGAGACCAACACGGTTGAGAACGGCACTCTGCCGGAGATCAAACCCAAAGTGCGACCAGTCAGCAAGTCGGAGGCACAAGCGGTTGCCAAAAAATCGGCGACCAAGGGTCCGATGAAACGGACCAAGAGTCATACCGAAACCAGCAACAACCATTCCAGTCGCTGGAAGCTTCCCCTGGAAAAGCCGGATCGATGGGACTGGCCTCACAATGGCAAACTGATCAACCGCTTTGGCAGCAAAGGTCAGCATCGCAACAACGGTATCGACATTGCTGTTCGAGTCGGCGATCCGGTTCGGGCCGCGGCTGATGGAATCGTCGCTTATGCCGACAGCGGACTGCCCGGTTACGGCAACATGATCTTACTCCGCCACGGCGGTTCGTATATGACCGCATACGGTTATGTCAATCAGATTCTGGTCCGTCGTGGTCAACCCATCAAGGCCGGTCAACGGATTGCGCTGGCCGGTCAATCGGGTCATGCACCGACTCCCCGGCTCCATTTTGAAATTCGCTACCAGGTCAAACCCCTGGACCCGCTCCGTCATCTTCCCTCAAGAAATTAGAGTACCTGAAACCATGACATCTTTTGGACTTCAAATTGAAGACAAAACGTTTTTTCCCGCTTTGGATCAAATCGATACCCAACAGCTCAATCGGGTTCAACAGGAGATTTCTCGCTGGCGGAGGGGAGAGATTCCACCATTTTTGGATCTGGTAACCGAAGATTCAACGCTTGAAACGCTGAAAATTCTGAAAAAATGGCAAAAAATCATCTGCAAACGATCCGAACAATTGATTATTTTTGGCATCGGCGGCAGCTCTCTTGGCGGCGAAATGTTGGTCAACGGATTGAGAAAAAACAACGGGTTGCCCGTCCGTTTTTATGACAACGTCGATCCCGGAACCCTGGCCGACCTCAAGGGGGTTTGCTGGAAAAAAACCTTTTTATTGGTGGTGAGCAAATCCGGTGGAACGGCTGAGACGCTCAGTCAATTTTTGACCACTCTGCCGGACCTGCAAAAACAGTTGGGCAAAAAACTGAACAGGCAGGTGGCTGTCATCACCGAAAACCTGACGGGGGATCTGGCTAAAATCGCCAACAGCCTGGCACTGCCCATTATTAAACATCCGGCGGTGGGTGGTCGGTTTTCCGCCCTCTGTGTGGTCGGTCTTCTGCCGGCGGCGGTGGCTGGAGCCAACGTGAAGAAGATTTTGGACGGAGCCGCCAGCATGGGAAAACGCTGTTTGAATTCCGATCTCAACTCCAATCCGGCTCTGCAAGGTGCCGTGGCCCAATATTTAATGACCAAGGCGGGCAAAAATATCAGCATCTACATGAGTTATGGACAAAAGCTGGATCGCGTGGCCGCCTGGCAAAGTCAATTGTGGGGGGAAAGTCTGGGCAAAACCGATCCAGCCGGACAGGCCCACGGACTGACGCCGGTTTCCGCTCGTGGCGTCACCGACCAACACTCTCAGCTGCAACTCTATCTGGACGGACCGGCCGACAAACAGTTTACCCTGTTTTTTGACCCTCTGACCCAGACCAAGGGTCGGGATATTGGAAATAAATACAAAGAGCTGCCAGCCGTCTCCTCCCTGGCCGGACGAACAACCGGAGCTCTGTTTTCCGCCGAGTTTTTTGGCACCCGCGACGCCCTGATCAATCGCCAAGCTCCGGTTCGAACATTTAATATGGCCAGGGGAGATTGCAAAGCTTTCGGTGAGATGATCATTTTGTTAGAATCTGAGACGGCATTATTGGCGCAGTTTTTCGGAATTGACGCCTATGATCAACCGGCGGTCGAAGACGGTAAGATCAGAGCCCGAGAATATTTAGCGAAATCGTCAGATTTTATTTAAATACCCATAATTTTACAAAATTTGACGGTAGAGTTTCCAACTATAAATTTTTAGGAAAATCCTATGACCCCTCAAGACATTGAAAAATATGGTATTACCAACATCAGTGACCTGGTTTACAATCCATCGTTCAAACAACTCTTCGAAGAAGAGACCAAACCGGGCTTGGAGGGATTTGAGAGAGGGGTTGTAACGGAGAGTGGTGCAGTCAACGTCATGACCGGAATTTTTACTGGTCGCTCTCCCGAAGATAAATATATCGTCAAAGACGCCTCCTCCGAGCAGAATGTCTGGTGGTGGACGGCTGAAAACAGATCTGACAACAAACCCATGAGCCAATCCCAATGGGAGCACTGTAAAAAATTGGTCGCGGAACAACTCTCTGGCAAGCGGCTGTTTGTGGTCGATGCCTTTTGCGGTGCCAATAAAGGGAGCCGTCTGAAGGTTCGCTTTATCGTTGAGGTGGCCTGGCAGGCTCATTTCGTAACCAACATGTTCATTCGTCCGACCGCCTCCGAACTGGCCGACTATGGCGAGCCGGATTTTGTGGTGATGAACGGTTCCAAAACCAGTAATCCCGACTATAAATCCATGGGGCTGAATTCAGAAAATTTCTCCGCCTTCAACCTGACTGAAAAAATCCAGATCATCGGCGGCACCTGGTACGGTGGCGAGATGAAAAAAGGGCTGTTCTCCCTGATGAACTACTACCTGCCTCTACGGGGCATGGCGGCCATGCACTGCTCGGCCAATGTTGGGGATGACGGTCGGACGGCCATCTTCTTCGGTTTATCGGGAACCGGCAAAACCACCCTCTCCACCGATCCCAAACGCAAACTGATCGGCGATGACGAACATGGCTGGGACGACGATGGTGTGTTCAACTTCGAGGGCGGCTGTTATGCCAAGACCATCAACCTGGACCCGATTGCCGAACCGGACATTTTCAAGGCCATTCGCCGTGACGCTCTTCTGGAGAACGTCACCGTCGATGCCAACGGTAAAATAGATTATGCCGATGCCTCCGTCACTCAGAATACCCGGGTCTCCTACCCCATTCATCACATTGAGAACAGCGTCCCCTCCCCCTCCAAGGGTGGTCACGCCTCCAAGGTGATTTTTTTGACGGCAGACGCTTTTGGTGTATTGCCCCCGATCTCCAAACTAACCCCGGAACAGACCAAGTATCACTTTTTGTCTGGTTTTACGGCCAAGTTGGCCGGAACCGAGCGTGGCGTCAATGAGCCGACCCCGACCTTTTCCGCCTGTTTCGGAGCCGCCTTTTTAACGCTGCACCCCACTCAATACGGGGTTGAGTTGGTTAAACGGATGGAGGCCTGCTCAGCTACCGCCTATCTGGTCAATACCGGCTGGAACGGAACCGGAAAACGGATTTCCATCCAAGACACCCGCGCCATCATCGACGCCATCCTGAACGACTCTATCGATCTGGCCGAATGTAAAACCATTCCCCTGTTCAATCTGGCTGTTCCCACCGCTCTGCCCGGAGTCAATTCAGACATTCTTGACCCACGGAACACCTACGCCAACCCAGCAGAATGGGATAAAAAAGCCACCAAACTGGCAACCATGTTCATCGATAATTTTGTCCAATACACCGATACGGACGAAGGAGCCGCATTGGTCGCGGCGGGACCGCAGTTATAAAGCCGACAGGAACCCTGCCTTTTTTAATGATGGGGAGGGTTCCTGTTTTCCAGTGATGAACCAGGAAACGCCTTTTTGAGAAACCCGGTCATTTGTCAGAGCCTGAGAGATAATGCTAAACCGTTTTTCAAAACGCCATAACGATTTAAGCGACATTCTGGTTCGGTTTCAGATGCCGATCATCGCTCTGATTCTTGTCAATACCATCGGCACCCTGGGGTTCATGATCATCGATGACTATCCCTTCTTGGATGCGGTTTATCAAACAGTCTTCACACTCACCACGGTCGGATACCAAGAGACTCACCCCATCTCTCAGGAGGGCCGGATATTTGTCGTGGTTTTGATTCTGGGCGGCGTCGGTGTCTGGTCATATGCCATTGCCGTTACCATCAATGTGGTGGTAAGCCACGATCTTATCGGAAAAATTCAGGAATCATTCATGGAGAACAGAGCCAGGAAGTTTTCTAACCATTTTATCATCGCCGGATATACTGAAATTACCCGTCAGGTGGTTCGCAGCCTGCTTAGACAGGGCATTCCCTATATCGTCATAGATGACGATCCGGCTCGGATAACGCAGGCTGATGAAGATGGTATTGTCGAGATTCTCAGCTTAAATCCCTTTTTAAACGATAGTTTTCGTCGCGCCAATATTCTCCATGCTCGCGGAATTGTTGCCGCTTTTCAAGACGATTCAGACAATATCACCGTCGTCGTTACCGGAAAGATTCTTGAAGATGAGATCAACCGCTCCATTCAGATCATCACCGTTGCCGGTCATCATGAATCTCGCGAAAAACTGCGCAAGGTTGGTGCGACGACGGTTATCCTGCCCAATGAACTGATTGGCCAACGAATTTCGGCCATGGCCATCCACCCGACGGATGATGGCCAGAGCAGTTTTTTGGATCGAGTGGCGTTCGGTGAATTTTTAAATTTGGACATTCGAGAAGTCAACGTTGACAAAAGCTCGACACTAGATGGTGTTTCCATTCGAGAAACCAATATCCGGCGAGATTTGGGGGCACACATACTGGGTATTCAAAGGCGGGGAAATCGTCGATTGATGTTGATGCCCAACCCGGATATACACATTCATGCGGGCGATCAGGTTTTAATCATGGGAACCCTGGCTCAACTGCAAAAACTGCCCGAATATCTACGCCCGCAAAAGCCCGAAACCTCTGAGGACAATTAGCACAAACTGCTCGGTTGCGGTCGGTAGAAACCCGTTTTAGAAAAATATGTTTGACGTGATTCAGTTTGACCAACGAGATAATCAATCAGGAGAGGCCCCCTATGGAATGGCGTATGGTTTGGACCACTTTTTTTCTAATGATGGCATTGACGACAACGGTTAGCTATCTCTCTCTAAACAACGGTCTGGATAACAACGGCTACGAGTTGATCATCGCAGTCAGCATGAACCTGATCGCCACCACGCTCAAACTCGGAGCACGAAAAACCACCGGAGCCATGACCATGGCGGCCAGTCTGGTGGCCGACTTTCATCTGGTACCGGCTCTCTGGGCTTTATATTATTTCAACAATCCGACCGTTGCCACTTCTCTGGCTTGGGGAGCTGTAATCGCCAATATCGTCTCCATTATTCTCCTGATCGTCGATGCCATTCTCAGACAGATGGAAATTGATGCCATGTCCTGATCCGTTGCTCGGTTTCTCTCAGCACGAGCGCACCGTTTTCAGATTCAACGCTGGAGATCTCAAGATCCTGTCTGAGTGCGGATCAATTCGGGATTTTGGGATAAAATGGTTAAAAAAACGCTTATCAACTTGCACAAAGGCTGTTGTTCATGGCATAAGGAGAGGTTGATTTTATGCTGGATTTTCCATCGAAGATCAAAATGATCTTTGGTTTTTATTTTATTTTAAAAAAATCTCTCCCAATACCCTTTTATCGATGAAAATCGTCATCGTCGGACTAAGCCACAAAACCGCTCCGGTTGCCTTGCGCGAAAAGGTGGCGATGGCGGGGGAATCCCTGGAGCAACAACTGTTGAGTTTGGTCTCTCTGCAAGCCATTTCAGAAGGACTGGTGCTCTCGACCTGTAATCGGCTGGAGGTCTACTGTGCCTGCCACGACACTCGGGAGGCGGCGGCGGCGGTTAAACAGTGGCTGTGTCAAACCCATCAGATAGAGTCGGCTGAGTTACTCCCCCATCTGTATACCTACCATGAAGAGGAGGCTGTGGAGCAGGGCCTTCGGGTGGCGGCCAGCCTGGACTCGCTGGTGGTGGGCGAGGCGCAGATTCTAGGCCAGATGAAGCAGGCCTTTCAAGAGGCCAGCAAGGTTGGAGCCACCGGAACCATTCTCAACAAATTATTCCACCGTCTTTTTCAGGTGGCCAAAAAAATCCGAACCCAAACCGGTATCGCCAAAAATCCGGTCTCCATCGCTTCGGTAGCGGTCAATCTGGCCCGGCATATTTTCGGTCAACTGAGCGGTCATACCTGCCTGCTGATCGGAGCCGGTGAAATGTGCGAGTTGGCGGCGCAACATCTGGTTTCTCAGGGCGTGAAAATTCTGGTTGTCAATCGCACCCTGAAAAATGCCCAGACCCTGGCTGCTCAGTTCAATGGTGAAGGGTTCAGCCTGGATGCGTTGAAAAAGCAGTTGACCCGAGCCGATATCATTCTCTCTTCAACCGGAGCGGCTCAGTTGATGATTGAGGCGGACGCGGTACGACAATCTCTCAAAGATCGACGGCAAAAACCTCAATTTTATATCGATATCGCGGTTCCAAGGGATCTGGACCCGGCTATTTCCGAAATTGAAAATGCCTACCTGTACGATATTGATGATCTCAAACAGATTGTTGAAGACAATAAAGAGGATAGAGGCCGCGAGGTTCGAGCGGCGGAAGAGATCATTCAAATGGAGATCGCCCCTTTTGTGCAGTGGAAGAAAAGCCTGGCTGTCACCCCAACCGTGGTTGCTCTACGCGAAAAGATGGAGCACATGCGTGATCAGGAGTTGGAAAATTTTCACAAGAGCTGGCCTTCCCTCTCTTCCCAAGAGAGAGACAAAGTTGACCGATTTGCTCGACTGTTGGTGAACAAAATTTTACACCACCCCCTCAAACAGCTTCGCACCATTGCGGCGGAAGAGGATAGCGGGCTATACGTTGATGCCGCTCGTAAACTCTTTGAATTGGATCGGAAATTATAAAACATGTCTTTTCTTGACAAACTCAGAACCCTCTCCCGTCGCCACGCTGAACTCAGCGCTTTGCTGGGACGGCCAGAGACCATGGCCGATTCCGATCAGTTTACGCGATTGAGCAAGGAATATTCGGATTTGGACCCGGTGGTTGAAGCCTTCAAAGATTTTCAGGATACCGAGAGTGAGATTGAAGAGACGGAACTGATGTTGGCTGATTCCGATTCGGACCTGGAGATGAGACAGATGGCTCGGGATGAGTTGGAATCTTTGAAGGGGGTTTTGACCGACAAGTGGCATCATCTGCAAATCATGCTGTTACCAAAAGATCCCAACGAAAACAAAAATGTGATTCTGGAGATTCGTGCCGGAACCGGCGGCGATGAAGCGGGACTGTTTGCCGGTGATCTGTTTCGGATGTACAGCCGTTATGCCGAGGCCAACAATTGGCGCATGGAGATTTTATCCAGCAGCCCGACCGCCTTGGGTGGATTCAAAGAGGTGGTGGCCATGATCACTGGCAGGGGGGCTTTTTCGGCACTCAAATTTGAGTCCGGCGTCCATCGGGTACAACGGGTTCCCACCACCGAGACCGGTGGACGGATTCATACCTCGGCCTGTACGGTGGCCATTCTACCGGAAGCCGATGAGGTCGATATTAAAATCAACGAAAAAGAGGATCTGCGTATTGACGTCTTTCGTGCCTCCGGTCCGGGCGGTCAGAGCGTCAACACCACCGATTCAGCCATTCGTATCACCCACATTCCCAGCGGTCTGGTGGTGATCTGCCAGGATGAAAAATCTCAGTTGAAAAACAAGGCCCAGGCGTTGAAGGTATTAAAAGCCCGGCTTTTCGATATGGAGCAGCAAGCGGTTGACGACGAGCGATCCCAGGCCCGGCGCGGGCAGGTGGGGTCCGGGGATCGATCCGAGCGAATCCGCACCTATAATTTTCCTCAAAACCGTCTGACCGATCATCGCATCAACCTGACCCTGCACAAGCTGGACGCGATCATTCAAGGCGATCTGGGCGAAATTTTTTCCGCCCTTACCACTCAGAACCAGGCGGACCTGCTGGCACAACTGGGAGAACAGTAATGAAAAATATGGCTATTGCACCAGGCTTTCGATGCCGGGTTGCCCAGCCCCCAAAACCGTCTTCATCGATGCTTTTCCATAGAGGTTGAGCTGGTAGACCATCCAACCGGCGATGACCCGTTTGACATAGTGCCGGGTTTCACCAATGGGAATATTCTCGATGTAGGTCAAAGGGTCCGGCTCATTGCGACGCTCATTCCACCATCGATCCGCTCGGGACGGACCGGCATTGTAGGCGATCAAAGCCAAAACCAAGTCACCGTCGAAACGGGTAAGCATGCGTTTGATGTAGGCCTGGCCAACCGAAATGTTATAGTCCGGTTGTTTTAACAAAAAGCTGTTGGAGACCGGAAAACCGGAAGCGGCAGATTCCTGTCGGGCCGTCTCCGGGATCAACTGCAACAATCCGTATGCGTTGGCTGATGATTTGGCCCGATGAAAAAAGAGACTCTCCTGTCTCGCCATGCCCCAGATCAGTGCCGGGTCCACCTGCCAGCCCCAACGTGGCTTCCAATTGGGTACGGGGAACAGCCCGCTCCAGTGTTTTTCACCCTTTCTTTTCAGAAGTCTGGCACTCTTTATCATCCAATCAGGAACCGTAAAATACTGAGCCATACAGAGTTGATCGGTTTGGCTCAACCCTCTGTTTTTGGCAATCCGTTCAATCTCAGGGCCGATATAATAGTCCCGTTCGACCTCGACCAATAACTGCAATGTTTCCAACTCCGAAGCCAGAGCTGGATCTGACAGTGGCGGACAGGGGATGGTCTCCTGATCCGGGATCAGCAAGGTGCCGCTCGCCTCTTCGATGGCCATCAAACCGTAAAAGGTCTCCGGGTAGGCCGCAGCCTTTTTCAACCACGACTGACGCTCCTCTTGGTTACCGGTCGTGGTGCGAGCTGCCCAATAGGCCCCCTGACTGCGCCGATACATGCTGGCCCCTTTATCGGCCAACATTTCAAAAAAACGGTTGGCTTTTTCCTTGTTTCCGCTCATATGGGCATACCAGGCGGCCAGCCACAGAGAGTCCTCCAGCTTTCCATCGCTCTCTTGAATGTTCGGCTCCAGGATCTCAACGGCGGTTTTTGTCTCCCCATGCAGGGCGTACAGTCTGGCCAGACGATAACGCTGTCTTTGTCGATCCTGACTTGTCAAATACTCCCCTTCGGCCCCAAACAGAAGATCCTTGGCTTTTTCACGATAGCCGGACCGTCGCAATCCATCGATTCGAGCCAACCACAACTCAGAAGATCGAGCCTGTTCCTTTGGCAATCGGCCGACCAGGGATTCAAATTTGATCTGAGATTTTTTGGCCGCCTCCAGGGTTAACAGATAATTTTTGGTCTGAGAAGAGAGCCGCTTCAAAACCTCCCTAAACGGTTTGGACTGACCCCGACCTAAAAAATACCTGGCCCGCTTTTCGTGCTCCGAGGCGGTCATGTTATGAATGTTGTCCGCCATTTTCCGCTCAATCAGCGGAGAAAACATGGTCCCGGAAGTATAGAGGGTTCGCCATAAAGAGCGCGCCTCTTTATGGCGATTGGCCGCAATCAGCAACTCCAGATAGCGCAGTTGAGACAATCCCAATACCGGCTTGTTGCTGTCGTACCAGGCCAACGCCTCGTCATTCTGACTGGTTCGACTGATGCGAATTTCCAGAAACCGACGAACATCTTCAATGTGAGGATGGTTGGGCCAACGCTCGACAAACCGTTTCAGCCGGGCGACCGAAGCCTCATAGTTGGGATGAAACAGAAGCTCCATCTCCAGGTAGGAGGCCAAACGGTCGTTATTTGGCCAGGTCGATCGATCCATTACCGTCTGCAAACTACCCTGACCTTGCAAAGTCTTAAACAGAGCTTTGAATTTTTTGACCTCCTCAGAATCCTTGGCCATGGCCACCGGCAGAGTCAAGCTCCAGACTGAGAGGGGAATCAGCAACAGAAGAGCGAATCTGATTTTATTGGAAACCATGGTCAAAAGAGTGCATCGGCAAACTGAACCGGATCAAAGGGTTTTAAATCCTCTATCCCCTCTCCGACCCCGATAAAGTGGATGGGCAGACCAAATTGCTCACTGAGGCTGACCAACACCCCCCCTTTGGCCGTACCATCGAGCTTGGTGATGACCAGACCGGTCAAACCCAGATCGTCGTTGAAATGACGAACCTGGCTGATGGCGTTCTGTCCGGTGGTGGCGTCCAAAACCATCAAAACTTCATGAGGTGAGGCCGCATCCTGTTGACCCAACACCCGTTTGATTTTTTTCAATTCGGTCATCAAATGGGTTTTGGTGTGCAGTCGACCGGCGGTGTCGGCCAAGAGAATATCCATGCCACGGGCAATGGCTGCGGAGTGGGCATCGAAGATGACCGACGCACTATCGGCTTTGGCGCCCTGAGCGATAACCGGACATTTGCAGCGTCTTCCCCACTCCTGAAGTTGCTCCACCGCCGCCGCCCGGAAGGTATCTCCGGCGGCCAAGATGACCTTTTTTCCCCGCGAAGAATAGTGCGCGGCCATCTTGCCGATGGTGGTGGTTTTTCCCACCCCGTTGACTCCGACCACCAAAACCACCCGTGGTGGTTTGTCGACGGCGACCGGCGGCACCGCATGGGCCAACAGCCGATCTTGGATCACCTCCTTGAGAACCGCTCTAAAGGCCTCCGCTTCGTTGCCCTTGACCGAACGAAAACGCTCGCGGGACTCCTCCAGGATGGAAAGTGTCGTATCCAAGCCAAAATCGGAGGAGATCATCAAATCCTCCAGCTCCTCCATCAATCCCTCATCGACCACGCGACCGGGAATTATCGTATCCAAACCTTTGGTGAATTTCTGGCGGGTTTTGCTCAAACCCTCTTTTAACTGTTTAAAAAAAGACATCTTTTAGTCCTTGACCAACCGTATGATTTTAAAGATATGGCCGTTATCAAAAATCAATCACCTGCTACAAAATACAGAAAACTATCGATCCGAGACTTTGTTGACCAACTCCTCCATATCCATCCAAAAAAACTCCTCGCCCCGATAACCCCGAAACCGGGCCAGCTCGGTGTTGGCTTGATCCATCACGACAAACGTCGGAAAAAAACGGATCTGCCAGGAGAGGGATTCAAACTCCTTGGGAGGATTGTGGTTATCCACCTCAAGCAAGGGGAAAACCCGACCAATCTCTGTCTTGCCGTATAAAGCACCCACCTCCGTCATGAAAGCCCGACAGTAGGGGCAATACTCCGTTGTAAAAACGATCAATCGCCCTTTGGATTGCGCCTGTGCTAAACTGGAAAAGAGTAGAACGACGAGCAACAACAGAGCGGAATTCAGCGTTTTTTTTATTTTTGTTTCCAGAAACATTTTTTGACCTCAGCCCGGCCAAAATCCCGAAAAACTGCGGAAAACATGGCTATACAAAAAATATTGATTCGAGTAGACCCAATCGGAGTTCGCCAGCATAGCATGATTAAGCCCAAACTTTCAATAATCATTCCAGCGTTGAATGAAGTAAACCATCTGCCTCGCTTGATTCGGCAACTTCAACAACAGGTCGGATGTAGCCTGGAAATTATCATCGCCGACGGCGGCTCTACGGATGGGACTTGGGAGGCACTCGCCAGCTTGCCGGTTTGCGCCATTCAGACCCCCCTTGGTCGTGGAGTGCAGATGAATGCCGGAGCCAAACGGGCCACACAACCGATTTTGCTCTTTCTACATGCCGACTCCTCTCTTCCTGACCCCCATTTATTGATCCAGGCTATCCACTACTGGCACGAAGAGTGCCAAAAATGGGAAAATAGTCGTCTGGCTGGCCATTTTATGCTCAAATTTGACCAACCTCCGACTAAACGAGCGAGCCTGACCGCCTTCTACGAAGCCAAAACCGCTCTCAATCGTCGCCAATGTACCAATGGCGATCAGGGATTTTTATTGAACCGGGATTTTTTTTGGCAGTTGGGTGGGTTTGATGAGTCCCTGCCCTTTTTGGAAGATCAGGTTTTGGCCTCCCAGATTCACCAGCAGGGACAATGGATCACCCTGCCCGGCACTTTGACCACCTCCGCCCGTCGCTTTACCCAGGAGGGTTTCGGCAGACGGATGATTTTGAATGCCCTGATCATGGCTTTTCATTACACCGGTTTCAAGCTCTTTTTCGACAGAGCACCCTCGATCTATCTTCAGCAGGATCAGACCAAGCCTTTGCAGATGTCCCCCTTTTTCAAGCTCGTCGATCAACTTAACCAAGAGGCCGGATGGGCGGTCGCCTTTGGTCGCTGGCGGCGGATCGGCCAATATGTCCGGGAGGCGGCCTGGCAACTTTTTTATATTCTGGATTTGCATCTTTCGAGTCGGTTCAGTCGCCAGAAAAAACCCTTTCTCGCCTTCCATGACCGGGTTTTTCACCCCTTGACCCGCTCTTTTCCCTTTGATCTACTCACCGCTCTGTTAACCTGGGTTTGGTTTAGAACAAGCGCCCTCTATTTTGCCTGGAGCGAGCAGCGGCAGCCATGACAGTTGAGTCTGACAATCTTGAAAAAGAGTACCTGACCAACCAGCGTCAGCGGTTGAACGGTGCCTTGATCCATTTCAGGCAGACCCATGCCCATATTCCACTTTTTCTTGAGACCCTCTATCTGTTTCACTGGCTGCACCGGGAGATTTCCCCAACCTATCGGCCTATTTTGCTCTCTCTATCGGGTTTGGCTCCCGACCCCTTGCAACCGGTTCTACTGGCCGACTCAGACAGTTCCGACGTCATCCAGGCTTTATTGATCTACTGGCGACAAAACCCCGATGCGACACACCCCCACCATCTCTCGGTTGGCTCCTGGTTGAGCTGCCATGAAAACCAGACGGATTTGGGCAGCCAAAAGCTGTTGGAACTTTGGCAGGCGTCGGGCCTTTTTCAACACAGCCATTCGGCCTTGGTCCGTGAAATTCAGATCCATCAAAAACAGATCGGAGAGTCGGTCGGTGCCGAAGAAGACCGCCAGAGAATGGCCTTGGTCGATTCGCTGCCAAAACGATTTGCCGCCGTTTCCCGCTTTGGCAAAATGGGACTGATACCCCGAATGGCCTGCCCGCAAAACTGCCGACACTGCATGTTTGTCTGGCGACCTCCGCTCAAAAATCTGCCCGATCCCGCTCCATTGTTGCGCTGTGTAAACCGACGTACCGAAAATCTGCTTTTTACCGGTGGAGATTTGAGCCATCATCTAAAGGAGCTGCATCGGGCCATTGGCGAGATGGATCGGATTCAACACTTTGCCATTTTACTCAACGGTGCCGCCGCTGGCAGTCAATGGGAAGCCAAACAAATTTTTGACTCGATTCGTCAAGCACTGGACAACCGGCCTGGCCATTTTAGTCCGGCACAGGTCTCCCTTCAAATCAGCTTTGACGAATATCACCAGGAGATTCTCAGCCGCGACGATGGGCGACTGAGAGAGCGGATTCCAGTCGTCAATATGGCTCATCTTTTGATTGAATCTCTGCACCATGCCGACATCGACTGCCTGCTGCTGCACAAACAAAACCGGCTGAATTTTTCAAAAAATCTTTTTAATTTCGGTGTGTTCTCCCGACTATCCAAAACCCTGTCCCGTCTCGGGTACCCCATCGAACAGATACAGTGGCAAACCGCTCCCCGCCCCAAGGTTGACCCCATCCAGACCGATCAAAAAAAAGGGGTGATTCGTGAGGTTCAGTTTACCCTTCAAGGATATCCGCAACATCCACTGCTTCTGATGAGTTCCAGCATCGACGCCTACGGGCGAGCCGCTCTGCTCAACCCCAGTGAATATATCAACGAACGGGCCTACCTGACCCAGGTGTTGGAGAAAGGCCCCCCACCCGGAGAATGTTTTGATATCGATCCCATGATCTGGTATGACGGATCGGTGACGCTTTTTTCGGCGGCGCACATCTGGATGGGCAACCTGATCGAAGAGGGAGAATCGCTCTTCGAACGCTATGAAAAAGATCCGCTGGCCGCCGCTTTGGCCGCTTTTGATCCCAAGCTTCTGGCTTATTATTCCGAACGTTCCGATGACCTGGAAGACCTGAAAAATCAGGCCACCGGCCCCCATCACCTTTTCCACAAGCTAACCGAATCGGCCCCCATGCGACTCTACCTGACCAAACGACTGATGGCTTGAGCTTTGGCGTCGTTATTCCAATTATCAAAACTTTCCGGCACAAAAATTGCTTTCCAAACGGGTAATTCGACTGATCGTCAGATCGGTCGTCGGTTCGAGCCCGTTTTGCCGTTGGGCAGCCATGACTGTTTCGGCTCGATAAATGATTGGTTCAAAAAACAGGAGCCACGTCTATGTTGGAATGTGCGGATCTGACCCAGCTTAAACTAGATCTTCTTAAAGGAATGCCTCGGGTTTATCATAAGTTAATCGCCCGTCTAAACCAGGAGGGATTGGTGGAAGAGGATATTTTTGATGCCGATAAACGTCGGCAGATGGACGGTATTCTTGACTACTATTACCGTAAATTCATGTCGGCTTGAGATAGAGCGTCCTGATGGCTGAGATACAAGAGAATTCAAATCATAAGCTTCTGTTGGAGTATGACCAGAAACGAGAGCTTTACGACGACTTCCGGGTGATGATCCTGCGCCTGCTCGGAGAGTTCATTCGTGAGAACACCGTGGGGGTCTACTCCTATAATGGGGCGGTAAAAAGCCGAGATTCTCTGCAAAATCTCGTCAACAACGGGGTGAACGCCCGCTCTTTGAAAGAGGTTGACGACATGGTGACCATGCAGGTGATCACCTATTTTGAAGATGACGTCGAGGCCATCATCAACGTTTTGGAGACGGAATTTAAAATTCTCAAAGGGGCGATCGATAAGCGGGTCACTCCCAACCCCCTGCGTTTTGGCTATCAATCGCAATTTTTTACCATCGGCATGATGGATACCCGCCTGGAGTGGATTGAATATCGACGCTTTGAAGAGTGTCAGGTCAAGATTCAGGTCTGCTCTCTGCTGCAACACACCTGGTCCAGTCTTCAGGGTCGTTTGGGCATCAATCAACAGACCCCCAAACAGCAACTGCGCAACACAGCCAGAATTGTCGGCCTGTTCGAACTGGCGGATCGAGAGTTCAATCATCTGCGAAAAACCCTGCCGCTGAACCTGGGAAAAAACGGTCAGATGCCGGCTTTGGAACCCGCCGCAGCCGATCACGTCAAGCGACCGGCCCGTTCCGATAAGGTTCGGGCGTTGGAGGCCCCCATCAACACCATTGACGATGTGATCAAACAGATTAAACCGGCCAATACCACCAAAAAATCGGCAACGATTGAGAATGAACTTCATGATCCCGTTTTTTGGTCTACGGAAAATATCTCAAAAATCATCCTGGATGAGAGTACCATCCTTAAACTGGACCGGGAAATCTCCAACGGTTTTAACGGACGGCTTAAATTCGATGCAAAGTTTATCGATCGGCTTTGTGAAGTTTCCAGTTATTTCCGCATCTCGTCCCAGGAAAAACTGGTTAAGCAAATCAAACACCAGGAACAAAATATTTTTATCAACGCCAACGAGTTGATGGAGGCCCAAAGCGAATACAGTGCGTTGGTCATTCCGCGCGGTATCTCAATTTTAATGTACTTTTTTACAATGGCGTTGGCTGCGGAAAATCAAAATACGAAGGAAAATAAAGAGGCGGTTGATGTCATCTCATCAATTGTCAATAATGCCTTCAAAAGCAGTTAATCCCTAGGATAAAGACAGGTTTGCGGCATGGCAAAAAGTGACGAAGCTTTAAATGATTTCAAGGAAAACCGGGTATTGTATCTGGAGTTCATCGATACGTTCCGGTCCCTTGTTCAGGTATCGATCGCCAAGGAGAAGCAGATTGGTGTCGTCCAGATCACTGGACATCTGAAATCCATTGATCGGCTCCGACAGGAAATCGACGCCCTGCCCGATGGCCGCTACCCGATTCTGTCGGATTTTAAAAATCTCATGGTCTTGCGCCTGGTCACTTTTTATGAAAAAGATGTGACCCTGGCCCTGAATTGCCTGATGGATACCTTCGAGTTGGTCGATTCCGCCATCAAGCCCCATCCCGACGATGCCGAAAAAATAGGTTATCCCGGTTCTGCCCTGGTTTTGAAACTGGATAAAAATCGGATCAAGCTCGATGAATATCAACGCTTTTCCGGTTTTGTCATCGAAGTCCAGATCTACTCGCTTTTTCAGGATACCTGGTCAAAAATCCAACGTCATATCGGCTATTCGGCCGACTCGTTTCCCAAAGAGTATCTGCGTGAATATATGCATCTGGCCTATATGCTGGAGTTGGCCGATTCGGAATTGAACAACATACGCGGCAACCTGGATCAATGGGAGATTCTTCAGGATAAGATCAAGGGCAACAAAACAAGAGCCAGCGCCCGGTTTAATTTGACCGAATCCGGCAACCTGGAGTTTTCTGCTGTCGAATCGAAAAAATCGCCAAAGACAATTGAGGTTAAAGAACTTGCCGTTGAAGCACCCGCCAAGGTCGCCACACCGGCCGCTAAAATTTTTCTCCCCTCTATCGAAAAAATCACCCGCATTCCCCTGATCGCCACTCCGGAACTTATCACCCTGGAAAATGTGGACGATTTTATCCTATCCAACGAACTGGCCCGTAATTTTGATAAATTGATTTCGGACACCTACAACACCCGATTGATGTATCAGGCTAAGAACGCCGAACCGCTTTTTCAATCGCTGGCCACCTTCAAACTGTTTAAAACTCTGGCCAACATTGAAAAACAGCTCTACAAAAAACGCCAGGAGCTGTTGGCCCTGGGCATTCATATTTTTGGTGACCCGGACAAAAACCAACACGAATTTATTCCAAAGGGTATCGCTCTGTTTTTATTATCTTATTATACAATTTCCGAAACGGAAGAGGATCTAGCCAAGGTTTCTGAATTTTTGGATAGATATAGTTTTAATCGGGAATTGGTCAACGGTCAGAGCGTACCCTGGTAGGGTCTGTGCTCAATGGTCGGGCTTTTTATTTACCGATACAAAATGAACTGAAAATGACGTCCAGCAGATCGTCGTGGCTGCTCTGGCCAACCAGCTCTCCCAATTCATGCAAAGCCTCGCGGATAGAGATGGCCACCAACTCTTCGTTTTGACCGTGCACCAATACCGCCTCGGCACGAGCCAAATGGGAAAGGCTCTTTTGCAGAGCCTGCCGTTGCCTGGCCACCATCACCACACTCCCCTCTCCATCGATGGGTAACGAGGCAAAATAACCGGCGATTTTCTCCAACAATTCCGCCAGACCCTCGCCGCTTTTGCAGGAGATGGCATGGGTGGTCACCGTTTCAGGCAACGCCAGTGCTTGAAGATCGCCGACGGGAGCTTCACCCAGCAAATCCGTTTTGTTCCACAACACCAAGGTCCGCTCAGCCGGAATCAAACCGGCAATATCCCGATCCTCCGGCAAAATACCAGCTCCGGCATCCAATAAGAATAAAACCGCATCCGCCTCTTGCAACCGCTCTTTAGCCCGGCGAATCCCCTCCTGCTCAATAATCTCGTCGGTCTGCCGAAGCCCGGCGGTGTCGGTCAATTGGACGGGAATACCCTGAATCTCCAGGCTGCTCTCCAACAGATCCCGCGTGGTGCCGGGTTGAGCGGTCACAATCGCCCGGTTTTGTCCCAACAACAGATTAAACAGGCTGGACTTCCCCACGTTTGGCCGGCCAACAATGGCCAATTGAAACCCTTCGGCCAACTGTCGTCCCAACATCGCACCCCGGACCAATTTTCCCAAATCTTCAGAGCTGGCAATCAAACGGCTGACAATGGCTTTTTGATCGTCGGGAGAGATATCCTCATCGGCAAAATCAAGGGTGGCTTCCAAATGGGCCAAGGCTTCCAACAGTCTGGATCGGTTGGCCAGCAGGCGCGCAGAAAGTGCCCCCTCCATCTGTCGGACCGCCTCTCGGGCCGCCCGCAGTGAGGAGGCATTGATCAACGTCATCAACGCTTCCGCCTGAGCCAGATCGGTTTTCCCATTGAGAAAAGCCCGCCGGGAAAACTCACCCGGATCAGCCGGTCGTATGCCCACCTCGGTCAACCGTTCCATTATCCGAGCCGTGACTACCGGAGAACCATGGCCTTGAATCTCAACCAGATCTTCCCCGGTAAAGGAGTTCGGTCCCGCAAAATAAACCACCAACGCCTGATCCAGACACTGCCGATTTGCTTCCAGAAAATCCAATCGTTGCAACAGTCGGGGGGTGGGGGTTTCCGGGCCGGGAGAGTGACCGTTGGGCCGCCGCAAAAGGGGGGCGATTTTTTGCCAGATCGACTCGCCGCTGATACGAATGATGGCAACACCGGATCGTCCGGGTGGGGTGGCCAGTGCGGCAATGGGATCGGTGGAAAGAGGAGAGCGCATGAGTTCTGGAACCTGGAAAACAGAGAGAAGACCCACCCAGGATCTGCCTTCCTGGGCGGGTCTTGATTTATCCTAGAAATTTTTTTCTAGGTTTAACTCGCCCCAAAATTAGGCCGGATGCTTTTTGAGAATATACATCTGCTGAGCGATGGAGAGAACGTTGTTCAACAACCAATAGAGAACCAATCCCGCCGGGAAGGTCAAAAACATGAAGGTAAAGATCAAGGGGAGGAACATCATGATCTTGGCCTGAACCGGGTCAGCCGGGGTCGGGTTGAGCTTGGATTGGAAAAACATCGAAGCACCCATCAATATCGGCAGGACATAATAGGGGTCCATTACCGAGAGATCGTGAATCCACAACATAAACGGCGCGTGACGCATCTCCACGGATAGAAACAACACCTTATACAGTGCGAAGAATACCGGAATCTGAATGACAATCGGCAGACATCCACCCAGAGGATTGACCTTGTGGGTCTGATACAGCTTCATCATCTCTTCGTTGAGAGCCTGCTTGTTATCACCGTGTTTTTTCTTCAACTCCTCAATCTTGGGTTGAAGCTTTTTCATGGCGTTCATCGAGACATAGCTCTTGTTGGCCAACGGAAACAAAATAATCTTCATGCTCAAGGTCAGCAAGATGATGGCCACGCCAAAGTTATGGAAGTAGCTATTCAAATACAGCAGAACAATAACGATCGGCTCGGCTAGAAAATGAAACCATCCATAGTCGATGGCCCGGTTGAGTTCCAGGTGCTGCCGCTCTAAAACCTTGACCTCTTTGGGGCCGATAAACAGTTGGGTCTGAATGGAGAGATCATGTCCCGACTCAACCATACGTTTATCTGAAACCAGACCCGCCCGATGGGCAGGAGCGTCATAGTCAAAGTAGAAATTCTTGTTGCTGACGGTATCGGTCGGAATCAACGCGCCCAAGAAAAACTTGTCGCTAATTCCAGCCCAACCCCGACTTGCCTTGTGCCGCTGATCCGCTGTTTGCAGATCTTCATAGGTGTGTTGCACCCGAACATCGTCAAGAAAACCCATCGGCCCTTCAAAGTCGGCGATGGCCATGGCCGGCGCCCCATCGCCTGCGGTCGGCTTGACCCGAACAAATTGGGCAAAGTGATAGAGATCAATGGCCTGCGGTGAATGGTTGACCACCCGATCCGTTACCGTAAACAGATACGAATCTTTTTTGAAGGAGTAGGTCTTTTCAAAGCTGATGCCCTGCTTGTTGCGCCAGACAAACCGTAAATCTCCTGCACCGTTGAGGTTATCCGGCCCTTCCAGATGCCACGGGGTGTCCCGACCAGGAACATCCTGACCAGCAGCACCCAGAAATCCAGTTTCAGAGAAGAAAAACTCCCGTGAGTCTTGATTGATGTATTGGATCGGCCGTCCCTTGGGGGGAAGAGAGTCCAAATGTCTTAGAAAGGATAACGAAGCAACCCGCGCCCCGGTCTGATCCACCTCGCCCCGAACCAGACTGTTTTCAAATTTTACCCGCTCTCCCTTGGCGATTGGATTCGAAGGGGTCATCATCGCCGGAGCCGGCTCCAGAAGAACCGGTCCCGAAATCCCCTTGCCCACCTGAACCCCATCCACCAAACTCGGTACCGGCTCTTTAGAGGTTTGGAGGTCGGTCGAATCGATCTGCGCTTGCTCAATCTGCTGTGGAGCCGGTTGAACAACCGCATTGCTGTCCATGTAATATTGATAGGACACCAGCAATAAAAAAGAGAGGCTGATGGCCAGAAGTGTACGCTGGTCCATGGGATTTCCTAGTGTTTGATTTTTTCGGGAACGGGATCGACTCCACCAGGGTGGAAAGGATGACATTTAACGAGACGACAGAGGGCCAACCAACTGCCCTTTACGGCCCCAAAGGTCGTTACGGCCCCAACAGCATACTCCGAGCAGGTGGGATAGAAACGACAGCTTTTCGGAAGCAATGGCGATATGCAATACCGATAACAGTTGACGAATGCCAAAATTATAAATTTCACTCAGCGTCTCATTTTACAAAAAAAGAGCGGTTCATCGAAAAAATGGCAAATAAAACAATAAAACCAGATTGAGCCGTTATTCAACCTGCACCGGTCAAATCCAGGATCGATCAAGAGGCGTCATAGGGCAGAAAAAGCGTGGTCAGACTCTGGGTCAATTCCGAGTTGGCCGTTTGACCAGCCCGAGGTCGGGCAATGACGACACAGGAAAGTGCTGGCACAAGTTGACCTCGATTTTTCCGAAAAAACTCCCGAATTGTCCGCTTGATCCGGTTGCGAACAACCGCATTACCCACTTTTCGGCTGACGGTCATGCCCAATCGGGGACCGCTCCCCTGCTCTCCAACCGTCGTGAACAGAAGGAAATACGGGGAAACGCTCTTGCGACCCGGCCCGGTTACCCGACGAAATTCGGCGGAAGTCAGCAGTCGGGCCGATTTTGGAAAGCTCAACCCGACCAACTCCGGCTCCCTCTCTTCAACCTTCAAAAGGAGGCCACCGCAACCACCTATTCGTTAAAAAACCGCAAAAGCAGAGGGAGGGGTCCATCACAATGCGCTAGAACGGCTGATCAGGGACACAACCGCTTGCGACCACGAGCCCGGCGACGAGCCAAAACATTACGTCCGGCACGGGTTGACATGCGAGCCCGGAATCCGTGGGTGCGGTTGCGGCGAATGGTGCTGGGTTGAAAAGTCCGTTTCACGATCGATGTACCTCTGTCAATTGACTCCCAGGAATCAGTCCAGGGAAATACCGTTATCAAGGAATGTCAACCATACTGTAAATTTGGGTTGACAACAAAATTGAGCCTGATGGAAAAGCGGTTAATGATGAACCACTTCCCTCCTGGGGTCAAGAAGTTTCTTGAGAGTGGGGAAAATACAGGTTTGCGAGGCGCTCTCCTCTTTTTGGTCGGGGCTGTGGGAAAACCGATGCTTGATTAATTTTTTCCGCGATCCCTGCCCCGTACCTTGCGACGGAACAGGTCGGCTTTTCGACTGACGATGCGGTCAGTAAACAGCTTGCCGTCGAGATGGTCCATCTCATGCTGAATGACACGGGATTCAAAGTCGGTCATGCTCAGTGCCTGCTCTCGACCATGCCGATCTTGAAATTGGACCGTTATATCCACCGCCCGCATAACGTTGCCGGTATAATCTGGAAGCGAAAGACACCCTTCGCGCGCCACCTCCATACCGGACCAATTGAGAATGACCGGGTTGATGACGACCAACAGGCCGTGGTGGTCCGCAGCCGGTTTTCGAGCCAGACTGCAATCAATGATCAGCAGACGAACCGCTCTTCCGGTCTGGGGGGCGGCAACCCCGACACAGGCTGGCCCGGCCTGCATGGTTTCAATCAGATCATCGATAAAATTCTGGAGATCGGGATCATCAAAATCAACCACCTCCTCGGAGATCGCCCTCAACTGCTCATTCGGATAGGTCAGAATGTCCAACACGGCCATGGGGAATGTCACTTAACTCAAGAAAAAAAATGGCTCGAAAGCGATCCGGGCTATAGGGGATCGGACTCAACAGGGCGGATGGAAATTTCTACCTGTAACGCCTTGGCCAACTGATCCAACTCTTCTTTAATGGCCTCAATGTTGCTTGAATATTCTGTCTCAATAATCATGGAGTAGATCGGACGTTTGGCCGAACCGATTACCTGAGTATATAAATCGCTCACATTTCCACCAGTTGCATGAATCGCTTTGGCCACTCGATAGACAATACCGGGTTGATCCGCTCCCAAAACGCTGATAATACATTCCCTTTCGGGCTGTGTTGGATTAGGATTCAGTACGGTGTTCGGATCCAGTTCTTTAATGTGATGCTCCAGCGCCATTTTATTGACCACTGGTGTCAGCCGCTCTGAAAGGTCGGCCGTAGAGAAATTTTCCGGTAGCCAGACCACCAACATCACCGTAAACTCCCCACCCAGACGGGTCATGCTGGAGTCCGCGATGTTGCAGCCTGTTTCGTACAGGACCCGGGTTAGTTCGGCAACGATACCAGTTCGGTCCTGACCAAATAGTGTGAGTAACGCACAGTGTTTCATACAAAGAAGGGTGCCTGGAAAATGCGGGTTTCGTCAAGGTCAAAAATAGGGGTTCCATATTTTCAATGAAAGCTTCGCCCAATCGAGAACAGCAACTTTTTTTGATAACCGGTGGTGTTATCCTGCTCCTGATACTGGCGGTGGTCATTTTCAATATGGTCCGCTATCCGGCTGAACGCATTACGGATGAGGTGCCGGTTCGACCTGTGGTCAAATTGACTGACTCCTCTGGACGAATCAGCGGCCAATACCCACGGATCGGTCCCGCCCCGGTTTTTAGCAATCATGGCAACGAACCGGAAATCTCCACCGAGCAGATCATCAATCAGGCGGTGATCAAACCCGGCCAGCAGGCGGAGATGGCCATGAACAGCAACCCGGAGCATATTTTGGGTGGAGAGACTCCGGATGAACGGTTGACTGGTGGTTGGAACCGTTCTCCCGGCAGCTTGGAAGCGGCTCGGCAAGAAAACAGCCTGAAGCTGGCGCAAAAAAAGGCCGCCGAAACCCCGAAAATTCCCACTCTTTCGGTTAAACGCGACCAAAACAAGCCCAGCAAAAATGCGGAGCCGGTAACCGATTTTAGCCAGGCCATCGCTGACATGATGAACAAGAAAAAGCAGGCCCAGGCTGTGGTTCCCCCTCAGCAAACGGTTGACAAACCTGTAGCGGTGTTACCGGCTCCACAACCGGCTCCACCCCCCATCCAAATCATCAAATCGGCTCCAGCCGTCAGTCCCGCTCCGGTATTGGCGCAGCCCGAACCGGAGCCGACTCCTGCTCAGATAACCACCAACAACGGTTATTCCGTGCAGGTGGCCTCCTTCTCCAGCAGTGAACGGGCCGATGCCATGCAGAACAAACTCAACGCCTATATGCTGGATGGCAGAAGAGTGCCGGTCTATCAAGGTCAGGCCGTTGTTCAGGGTAAAACCTATTATCGGGTGCGTCTTGGTCCTTTTTCTTCTCTCGACAAGGCCCACCGAGCCAACAGTCTGATCAAATCCAAAGCTGGAATCAGCGGTCAAATCATCAATCCGACTGGACAATAGGGCATCGCGTCATGGCAAAACTAGCCGTTACCGGCCTTCGTCATCGTTTTGGCCGCCAGCAGGTATTGAACGGCGTGGACCTCACCATGGAAGCGGGGGATTGCGTGGTGCTGTTCGGTGACAATGGCTCTGGAAAATCTACGCTGTTGACCCTGCTTTCCACGCGATTTTCTCTACAAGAAGGGGGTTATACCCTCGATGGGATGGACTCCGGCGAACAGGGTGATGAGATTCGGGCCAAGCTGGTATTTATCAGCCACAACAGCCACCTGTACGGCCATTTGACCTCTTTGGAAAATTTGATTTTTTTCGCTGATCTTCGCGGATTGAAACAGAGTGAAGCCCAGTTGCGATCCGCCATCGACCGGGTCGGATTGAGTCCGTTTGCCAACCGGCCAACCCGTTGGTTCTCTGCCGGAATGAAAAAACGGTTGACCCTGGCCCGCGTGCTGATTGCCCAACCCGATCTTTTGCTTCTGGATGAACCCTATTCGGCTCTGGATGTCCAAGGGGTTGACTGGTTGAACAGCATGTTGATCGATTTTTTAAAACAGGGCGGCATGATCCTGATGGCCAGCCACGATCCGAATCGGGTTGCCGTTCTTCCCCATCGTCCTTTGCGTCTACATAGGGGAAGATTGACCCCCCTACAGGAGCCGGTCAGTTGCTGAAAGCCGCCTATCGAATCGCCTGGAAGGATGTGGTCGGAGATCTGCGCCGTCGGGCCACCCTCTCTTCCATGCTGTTTTTCTCCATTGCCGTCCTGGTGGTTTTTCAAGCAGCCTTTGAACCGGACCGACAGGCTGCCACCAAACTGCTGCCCGGCCTGCTTTGGGCGACCGTACTGTTTACCAGTCTGATGGGGTTGGGGCGTGTTTTTCAGGCCGAGGAAGAGAATGGGGCATTTGAGGGATTGATGCTGGCTTCGGTCCCCCGAGGAATTATTTTTCTCGGAAAATGGCTGGGAAATCTGTTATTAACCTTATTGGTGCAGGCCATGATGTTGCCCTTGACGATGATTCTCTTCAATGTGGACGCTTGGGACATCATCCACAAAATTTTTGCGGTTTTGTTTCTGGGTATTCTGGGACTGACCGGTCTTGGTGTATTGTTGGCAGCCATGACCCAGGCTGCCCGCTCCCGTGAGACTCTTTTGGCCCTGCTGTTACTGCCGCTGGTTGCCCCCCTGCTGATTGCCGGGGTCCAGGCAACAGCCGGTGTCATGTTGGTTGACGGACAGCCGGAACCTTGGATTAAACTTTTGCTTATTTTTGATACGGTATATCTGGCGCTAGCCCCCTGGGGGTTTGGTTGGCTGGTGGAGGAGTAACGTCATACAATGAATTTTTTAGCCCGTATTCAACGCCCGTTGGGGTTGGCAACCGTTTTGACACTCAGCGTCGGCCTTTGGATGGTTTTCAATGCACCGCTGGATTTTCAGCAGGGAAACTCGGTTCGTATTCTCTATGCCCATGTTTCCTCAGCAAAAATGGCCCTTTTTTGTTACATTCTGCTGACCGTTTCGAGCATTTTTTATCTCTGGAAAAAAAATGAAACGGCCGACATCATCGCCGAAGCCTCCGCACCGGTCGGAGCCGCCTTCACCGCCGTGACCTTGGCTTCCGGTTCCATTTGGGGAAAACCCATGTGGGGCACCTGGTGGGCCTGGGATGCCCGATTGACCTCCATGTTGGTGCTGTTGATCATCTATATGGGATTGATGGCCCTGCGTAACGCGTTGGATGAACCGCTGAAAGCGGCGCGGGCTACCGCTGTTCTTGCGATTATCGGGGCGGTGGACCTGCCCATCATCCATTTTTCGGTCGTCTGGTGGCGCACCCTCCACCAGCCGCCCTCTTTCAGCGGTGGTTCTGGAACTCCTGCCATTGCCGGGGATCTGTTGCCACCCCTTCTGGTCATGAGTGTGGCTTTTCTGTTGCTCGGTGCCTACATGGTGGTTCTCAAAACCCGTGAAATAGCCGCTGCCCGTCAGTTGGAAGCTCTGGATGTGGAAAGGATGGAAGAGAATGGTTGATTACTCCGCCTATGTTATTGCAGTCTACGGAATCTGTGTCGCAGTCTACGGTCTGCTGACCCTGAAATGGCAACGGGGGCTTAAACAGGCCCAAAAACAACTGAGTGAGCTTGAACCTCATGGATAAAAAACAAAAAAAGCGGATTTTTCTCATTCTGACCGTTCTTCTGGTCGGAGGCGCGCTGATCTCTCTGGTTTTCTCCTCTTTTACCGGTGCTTTGGTCTACTTTTATACACCATCTGAAATTCTTCAGAAGGCCGACACCCTGGAAGGAAAAAAGGTTCGGATCGGCGGGATGGTCCAGGAAGGCTCCTTGATCAAGGAGTCGGGAACCCTGAAAATCAGTTTTTTGGTTACCGACGGCGATCAATTTTTCCCGGTTCGGTATGATGGAATGCTCCCGGACCTGTTCCGAGAGGGCCAGGGCGTCATCGTAGAGGGGGTCTGGAAATCTGGCCAGGATTTTAACGCCGCCACGATTCTGGCCAAGCACTCCGAGGATTATATGCCGGTGGAGATGTCCGAAGAGGGTATCGCCAAGGCGAAAGAGTCCATTTTAAAATCAATGAAGTAAAAAAGAAAGCCGGGTAGTGGCGGCCAGGGGAATGACCGGCTCCGACAACCCGATCAAGGAACTGACGTGTGGATTGAAATTGCTCATTTTTCGGCCCTGTTGGCCTTCGTTTTAACTGCTGTTCAAATCGTCTCTTGCCTCTATGGCGTCCGAAAGGACAATCCGGGCTGGGTGCGGGTAGGCCGACAGGCGGCCATTGTTGTCGCACTGTTGCTCAGTCTCTCCTCAATTGGCCTGATCATCTCTTTTCTCAACCACGATTTTTCAGTCCTCTACGTCGCCAAACACGCCTCTTTGGATCTGCCGATCTTTTATCTGGCAACGGCCATGTGGGGCGGACACGAGGGTTCCTTGTTGCTTTGGGCCTGGTTTTTGTCGATCTATATCGCCATCGCCGCTTGGCGACACTGGAAAAGCCACGCCCTCTCCATCCCTTATGTTCTGGCTATTTTGGGCGTGGTACTGATCGGATTTTTACTGCTGGTTCTTTTTCTCTCCTCTCCGTTTGAGCGGTTGTTGCCGCCACCGTTGGACGGACGGGATTTAAACCCACTGCTGCAAGATCCGGGAATGGTCTTTCATCCGCCTTTTCTTTATATGGGCTATGTGGGTTTTGCCATTCCTTACGCTTTTGCCATGGCCGCACTCATCACCGGCCAGGCCAAAGAGGAGTGGTTGCTGGCCACCCGCCGCTGGACTCTTTTTTCCTGGTCCATGTTGACCACCGGCATCGTTTTTGGGGCATACTGGGCCTATTATGAGTTGGGTTGGGGTGGATATTGGGCTTGGGACCCGGTTGAAAACGCCTCCTTCATGCCCTGGCTGACGGGAACCGCCTTTCTCCATTCGGTCATGGTCCAGGAGCGGCGACAGATGTTTAAGGTCTGGAACGTCTTCCTGATTACCACCACGTTTGCCCTCTCGATTCTCGGCACCTTTTTGGTCCGTTCCGGCGTCCTCTCTTCGGTCCATGCCTTTGCCGCCGATCCGGGTCGAGGGGTCTATATTTTGTTATTCATGACGATCTTGCTGCTCTTCTCCTTCGGCCTTCTGACCCTGAAATCCGAACAATTGGAGACCGACATCCGCTTGGAAAACCCCCTCTCCAAAGAGTCGGCTTTTTTATTCAACAATCTTTTTTTGCTGGTGGCCACCCTGACCGTGTTGTTGGGCACCCTCTATCCGTTGGCGGTAGAGACCTGGACCGACTCCAAGGTGTCGGTCGGTGCACCCTATTATAACACTGTTTTTGTTCCCATCATTCTCGGCATCATGTTCTTGATGGGGGTGGGGCCGGTCGTGGCCTGGCGCAAGGCGACCTGGCTTCAGGTCAAGCGGAATTTATTGCTGCCCGTCGTTCTCTCTCTGCTATCGGGTGTCGCCACCTGGATCGCTGGAATTCACAATCTGTACGGAGTCATTACGGCCATTCTGATCGTTTTTGTCCTGGCGACTCACCTATTGGATACGTACCGTGGTGTTCTGGCCCGCATGAAAAGCCCCGGTTTAACCTCGGCACTGAACGCACTGGCACAGTTGGTTGGCCGAAACAAACGGCGTTATGGTGGCTTTATCGTCCACTTCGGTATTTTGGTCATGGCCGCTGGTTTTATCGGCTCGGGTATTTTTCAAGAGGAGAAAAACCTTTTCATGTCTCCGAGTGATACGGTGAAGGCCGGCGGTTGGACTCTGACCCTGGACTCGGTCGGAGAGGCTCGTAAATACAACTGGGTTGCCATCGAAGCGGTGTTGTATGCCAAACATGACAACGGCTTGAACATTGAGCTGAGACCACAAAAACGCACCTACCAAAAATCATCCATGCCGACAACGGAGGCGGCCATTTATACCACTTGGTTCGAAGATCTCTATGTGGTGTTGGGCGACGAGGTCAAAACCAATCTCTGGTCTATTCGGATCTATCGCAACCCGCTGGTGGTCTGGGTCTGGTTTGGGGCCGGGGTCATGGCCTTCGGTGTTTTTGTCTCCCTCATGCAGGGGCGCATCATTAAAAGAAAATCGGCCACAAAATGAAAAATTCCTGGAAAATTGTTCTGCTGCTTTGCATCGTTGTCATTCTGGCCCTGTTTGCCGGTGGATTGAGCAATGATCCTCGGGATATCCCCTCGCCTTTGGTCAACAAACCGGCGACGAACTTTGTCGCTCCGGCTCTGGATGGGGACGGGCCGATCTCTCTTGAGGAACATCGGGGGAAGTGGGTTTTGGTCAATTTTTGGGGCTCCTGGTGTGTCAGTTGCGTAGCCGAGCATCCCTACCTGATCAAGCTGGCTAAAACAGCTCGCAGTCGAGACGATTTTGTCATTATCGGAGTCGATTTTCGTGACACCATTGAAGGGGCGCAGTTTTTTTTACGTCGGCATGGAGATCCCGGTTATCGCCACGCGATTGATCCCAAACAAAAAATTGCCATTGGTTGGGGCGTTTATGGCGCTCCAGAGTCCTACCTGGTCGATCCAGATGGCACGATCGTGCTGAAACACACCGGCCCGCTCTATCCCGGATGGTTTGAACGGGTGGCTCTTCCCCACATTGAAAAGCGTGCCACAACTTCGGGAGAATAAGATGGATCGAATGGCGACAATATTCTCTTTGGCTGTTTTTTTTCTGTTTTCCACCCTCTCTTTGCTCCAATCCCAGACTTTGAACGAAGATCCCAGCGAAGGCATGGTTCGAGCCATTGCCAAGGAGTTGCGCTGTGCAGTCTGTCAAAACCAATCGGTCTATGAATCAAACTCCGATCTGGCCAAGGATATGTTGGATATCATTCGAGAAAAGGTTAATGCCGGCGAGAGTGAGGCGGCGATTCGCGACTTTTTCTTCCAACGATATGGGGATTACATCTATCTGGAGCCGACCAAAAAGGGGATGAATCTCATGCTCTGGTTCGGCCCACTTTTGGGGCTGATCATCGGCACATTGGCTCTGTTGTCAGCCTTCAAAAAATGGCGGAAACGCAGCTTGGAGGGTCAGGAGCAATCCGACAAACCGCTGGAAAATCAAAATGCCATGCGCGCTCGTATTGAAAAAGAGCTGAATGACATAGAAATCTAAGGGTAATCAAAATGCTCGTAGCAAAAAGAAAGGGTGGGGTCCGGGGCAACGCCCCGAAAAAAGGCCAGTCACTCAATCAACTCAAAAAAACCACATTATAATAATCCCAGAAACGGCAGTTGTGTCGGCACGCAGTCACATCAATGGATTACACCAGGTACGCACCGTAAACCGCCCGTTTCTAAGGCACAATCAAAATCCCACCCTATCGCGCTCCCGGGCGTGGATCGTAGCCAGGACTGGGCAGATAGCGGTCACCACCTGGTAAAGAGTGGCCGCTGCCCCAATCGTCAGCAATGGGCGGGTTGATCGTATAAGGGATTTCCGCTGCCAGATTGGGGTTGGCGATGCAGATGGCACCTCGTGCCGCGCCCAATCGTTCACAACTGGCTCGGTCCCGATAGAGACATTCCGTCTTCCACTGTTCAACCAGACAAAAAGCGGCACCTCCCACCGGAGCGATCATCTCCGATCGGTTTAAAATGCAAGAACCACCCGACTCCCCAACAGCCCCTTTGCAGCTGGCGAGATCGGGATAGATACAGCGTTGACCGCTAAAATCAACGACACAATAGAGATCTGCGCAAGCCTCTCCCATCCCCATGAACAAAACCAACAGAATCCAGACCAGATGGTTCAGGCCAAATTTGGCTGTTGAAGGTCTGTATCTGGCATAACCAACCGTTTTTTCAGGTTTGACGAAAAAGATTGAAGACAGGTTATTGGTGCTGAGAATTATTTTTGTGAATGGTGAATCAATGGGTTGCGCCAAGTACGTACCGACAACTGCCGTTTCTAGGGTCAAGATCGTGGAAACGAGTGGCGAATCCTGACTCATAGCCCTCATCAAACCTCCACATCATCGGGGTGCAGAAAACCGGAAAACCCCTGTTTGATCCGAGCCACCGCATCCATCTCCACCAAGGCCTCTTTGGGAAGAGCCGCCACACCAACTGTCGCCCGAGCCGGATATGGTGCTTTTAGATATCGGGCATAAATGGCATCGACCGCTTGAAAATGGGTGAGATCCACCAGATAGATGGTTACTTTTAACAGATCGTCACATCCCCCACCGGCCTCTTGCAAAATGGCTTGCAGGTTTTTCATGATCTGCTCGGTCTGTTTCTCCACGCCGCCTTCGACCATGATCGCATCAAGAGGATTGAGTCCAATTTGGCCAGAAAGGAAAAGCCACTCCTCGCTCTTGATCGCCTGGCTATAAGAGCCTACGGCCTGCGGGGCGTTTTTGGTCGCTATGACCTCTTTTCTGGTTGTCATAATGGGTAGCTCCTTAATCCCAGATGTTGCAGTCGGGTTTGCCAACAACTGTCGATTCTCGGCTCAATGGTCCGGTTGATTTGTTGACTGGTTCATGTTTTTTCGGGGCGTTGAACCGCCCCAGACCTCACCTTTTTTTTATCGTTTTTATTGCCATCGGCCGTTCAGGTGAGGCACGGGGTTCGCTAACCCCGAATACGCTCCACCGCTTCGACAATATCCAACGCCTTGAGTTTGCTGATAATCTCCTGCAACAGGCCCAGCCCCTCCACCTCGATATCCAAAATCATGACGATGGGGTCCCGGTCCCGATCTTGAATCTTGATCTGAACAATGATGCCCTGGGCCGTGGTAATAATCTGACTGACCGTTGGCAGAACATCCCGTTTATTTTGCGCCATGATGCGCAATCGGGTTCGATAATTTTGCGACGATGTTGCAGGCCAGAAGATATCCTCAACCCATCGCTCCGGCTGGTTGGCCATGGCGGTCAGATTCGGACAGCCGATACCGTGGAGAACAACCCCTTTGCCAGTACTGATAATTCCGACAATCGAATCCCCAGGAACCGGGTTGCAACAACGGGCAGTCGAGATGGCCATCTCTGGGGATAAGCCCATAAGACGAATGCTTTTGGCCGATTTTTTTTCACTTGCGTTTCTGGAGCGGGATACGGAGGCGAGCATCTTCTCGGCAAACTCACCCCCCTCCTCTTTTTCCTCCTCTTTACTTTTTAAAGTTTGAGGAAAAATCACATGTATGGCCTGAAGAGGGCTGATGAGAGAAATACCGATCTGATATAAAAACTCCTCCTCAGTGTCCATATTGAAGGCGGCCGCTCCCCGCGCCAGAGCCTTGTTGCCCAATATCAATCCCTGCCCGGCTTTTTGAACCTCCCGTGTCAAAAGCTCCCGACCCAACATCACCCCCTGCTCTCTTCGGCGGGTTTTTTCCCAACGGTTGATGCGATATTTCGCCTGTCCGGTTACGACAAAGCCCAACCAGGCTGAGTTGGGAGTTTGATTTTTATTGGTAATGATTTCAACCCGGTCCCCCGTTTCAAGGACAGTCTTCAACGGAACCATGCGGCCATTGACCTTGGCACCCTGACAATGATTGCCAACAGCGGAATGAACAGAATAGGCAAAATCCACTGGAGTCGACCCTTGCGGCAGAGTGCGAATATCTCCATTGGGAGTAAATACGTAGATTTCGTTGGGGAACAGATCGATTTTGACATGTTCCAAAAACAGGCCGGGATCAACCGTTTTTTGATGAACCTCCAATTTTTGTTTCAACCAAGCATAACCGGTAGCCGCCGACCGTTTTTTGGTATCCAATCCGCCCCGACCTTTATAGGTCCAGTGAGCGGCAACGCCGCTCTCGGCCACCTGATGCATCTTGTCGGTTCTGATCTGGATCTCTATGCGGTTGCCAAAGGGACCGATGACAACCGTATGCAACGATTTGTAACCGTTGCTCTTGGGCATGGCGATGTAATCTTTGAATCGACCGGGAACCGGGCTGAATTCACTATGAATCATGCCAAAAACTTTGTAGCAATCCGATTTTTTTTGAACAATAATCCGGTAGGCAATGATATCGTACAGCTCTTCGATACCGATATTTTTACGCAATAACTTGGTGTGAATAGAATAAAGATGCTTTTCCCGTCCAAACACTTCCGCTTCGATATGGTTTTTTCGTAAGCGCTTTTTGAGAAGTGCAACCACCTTTCGCACCACATCTTCCCCACCTTGGCGGCGCAGCTTGACCGTCTCGTTCAGGGTATTATAGGCGACGGGATCTTGGAGACGAAAGGCCAGATCCTCCAGTTCATTTTTAATCCAATAGATGCCCAAACGATGGGCGATGGGCGCGTAAGTCTCCATCACTTCACGGGTCAACTTTTCGGATACTTCCAACTCTTGTTCAACAGCAATGCGCAGCTGCTGCAAACAAAAAGCCAGGCGGATCAAAATCACCCGGATATCCTTGGCCATGGCCAGGATCATTTTTCGGAACTCTTCCGCTTGAATTTCTGAACGGGTACGAGGAGAGAGCTTTAGAATTCTGGTCAAGCTCTCCGTGAGAAAAGCCACATCGTCCCCGAAGACCTCGCGAACGGTCTCCAGAGTGACTAAATTGGACTCAACCAACTCCGAGAGTAACGCAGCTGCGATGGATGCGGTATCCATACGCAGTTCCACCAGGGTTCGAACCACCGATAACGCGTGGTAATAACTTCCCTTTTGTTCATTTTTTTGGAGAATTTCACTGATAAAATCGTACAACTGACCCAAAAACGCCTGGTCGGCTCTGGGGTTATACTCAAGAATTTTCTTGACCAACTCCGCCCACTGCTTCAACGGCTTTCCTCCATTGTCAAGAAGAGAAAAAAATACAAAGTGGGCCTGTGCAAACCTCCTGCACCCTTCAACCAAAGTTCGGCAGTTGTCCGCATACACACCCAACTGTCGAATTCTGGTTGATCGGTCAAGCTAGTGCTCTTGCTCTCGTTAATTGACAGGTTAAAATCTGCACGACCATAAGTTAAAACGGGCTGTTTTTTTCGGGGCTTTGCCCCGCACCCCACTGAGGCGGAGAACCGCCCCAGACCCCACCCCTTTTTTTTAATTGTTTTTTTGGCCTTCGGCCTGCCCATCAATTGATGAGTGCT
>JADFYU010000018.1:45555-50655 GCA_015232865.1 Magnetococcales bacterium | reverse complement strand
AAGTCTCATCACCAACAAGGTGACTTCGATTTTTTCCAGTTCACCAGATAAACCAATATGTTGCACCGCTTACGCACCTCCAACTGCCGTATCTAGGATAATTAATGGGGACCAACGCATATTTGGACTGCCGGACCGTGATCAAACGGAGTTAGAAAAAACGCTTCCACGATACAGGAGTCCCATTCGTCTGCCACGATAAAATTGTTATTCAACCTCAAATAGTCATGAGATAGAAATATGAACCTGCCAGCAGTTGCCATTATTGATGAGGAAGAGTGTATTCACACCTGTGATTTGCGGGTAATGGATCAGGAGGACGGGAGTGTTGTCTTTCATGGAATTTTCACCGCCGAAGATCCCAGCCTGCCGGTTATGGATAAGCTCTTTATTCGCCTCTCTCCTGAGGAGGCCACCCTTCTTGCCGAAGAGTTGCTCTCTTGCGCTCACCAACCGGAACTGTAAACCAAGTTCAACCGCCGAATTTAGGATAAACGGCATGAAGCCCCATTTTTTAAATTTGGACCGAACGGTCGATCACCTCTTGTTGATTTCGGCTGCCAATCGGCTATAGGCGATAGCCGCCTTGGCTTTTTTGTCATACCAAACCAGAGGTTGACCAAAACTCTGCGATTCGCTCACTTTTATGTTCCTTGGAATGGTGGTCGAAAAAACCAAATCGGAAAAGTATTGCCTGACCTCCTGGGCCACCTGTAGCGCCAATTTGGAACGGCCATCGAACATGGTCAAGACAATGCCGGATATTTTTAATTCTGGATTGAGTCGCCGCCGGGTCATCTCGACGATGTCGACCAATTGGCTCAATCCCTCCAGAGCCAGAAATTCACACGGCATAGGAACCATCAACTCATCGGCCATGACCAAGGCGTTGATGGAGAGCAATCCCAATGAGGGGGCGCAATCGATCAAGATCAGATCATAGCCCTTGCCAAAGTCGTTCATCTGTTCTTTCAAGCGAAACTCCCGGCCCATTTCGCTGACCAACTCTATCTCGGCACCACCCAGATCCCGACTGGCCGGAATAACGTGTGGGTAGGATTGAAAGGGAGTCACACAAGCGTCCTGGGGAGTGCACTGCCCCGAAAGAACGTGGTAGATGGAGTGGCTTATCTGGGATTTGTCGATACCCATGGCGGTGGTGGTGTTGCCCTGAGGATCAAAATCAATGAGCAAGACCCGCTTGCCCTGATCGGCAAAGGCCGCCGCCAGGTTGACCGCTGTTGAGGTCTTGCCGACACCGCCTTTCTGGTTTGCGATTGCAATAATTCTGGCCATTAAAAAAACTCAAAAAGGTTGATCATTCTTTGCGCCTAAAACCCCTTAGCCTCTTCCCCAATGCGCACCCATTTTGACATGGCTTAAATCGGGTAGAGCCAGAAGATCGGAGAAGTCCATGACCACCAACCCGATGGTGTTGAGAAGAAGATCTTGGATGGGTTCCAATTTTTTCTTTTCGTTGAGAGACTCCAACTCGTTCGGATCGTCCCCCTCTCTCAAGATCATGAACTGGGCTTTTGTCATGCTGATCTCTTTGACAACTTGAATGTCGTAGAAGATTTTTCGTACCGGGTCTACACCATTTTTGGCCAGCAGAGCAGGGGTAATCGGAATGCCTCGTTTGACCAACCAGGCGAGTGGAACACCGCTTTTCACCTTTTTGACCCGAGCCAGACAGCCGGCCTGATCCAGTTGTCGGTTTGTAATCCCAATCTTGTTCAGATCTGCCTCGGTCAGACGATCTTCGCTGCCGGGCAGCAGAACCGGAAGTTTTTTCAGAGTTCTGAGGCCGAGTCGGCTCAGTTTTATTTTTGAAATTTCAACGCCTCTTTTTTCCAGTCGTTGTGGACAGATTCCCCCTTCAGCCCGAATCAGATCCATATCAAAATGGTGGGTTTTGGCGCGACCCAAAAGACCGCTTCGCTCCAGTTCATCATAGGTCAGCCATTCCCGCCAGGCATCCAGTTCGATGACCTGTTTTTCACGAATCAAAACCTTTTTTACAGGATTGATTCGATTTTTTTTGATGGCGGCTTCGGAGAGATCCAGACCCAACCCCTTATCTTTGTTGATCTGATTGAGCACCATAAGGGAAAGCCCGCCACGTCTGCGAATGCGCTCCATATCCATACCGACATTTCCGAGAAGGGCGAGAAAGCCCATTTTATCCATCTCGTAATAGGTCAGCAACTCCGTTGGTCGAATATTTTTAGGCTCTTCTTTGGTGAAAATCCGATTCTCTTTTTCCCGCGGCAGGGCCATGCGCCGACCGACAGGCAGCAGTTCAGGATTTTGCCTCATATAGACTCGATGCCAGGCCGCAAAATGGTCGGGTCTGAAGTGGCCCATTTTGGCATCGGTATTCATGATGATCAGAACCTTGAAACAGTCCAAACCCCGTTTGTAAGCTCGGCTCTCCTCCAAGGCGGAGACCATATCGGCCAGACAGGTGATTTGAATAATGTCCAGATCGTCTTCGTCCAGTTGAGAGACCACCTCTTTGCAATCAAATTTCATGGCCCGCTCGACAAATCGGGCAAAGAGGGTCAATCCGCCATAACCTTTTCCTTCGACCAACGCGTACCATTCATGGTGAAGCAAGGCCGATAACATGATCAGGTCAGGCTCCTGGCCCAATAGAAAAAGCATTCGCCCACCAAACAGCGGGTGAAACTGAATCTCTTTCCACTGTTGGTTGTTGAGTCGGCCAGGCCAGTTAAGGGTTTCCAGGTTAACCTTGGTTTTTCCCAGATCATGGTTGAGCAGAGCGACCGCCCCCTTGACAATTTTTGCGTCAGACCAGCCCAACTCCCGACCAACCGCCATAAGCTGAAATGCGGCAATCAAACTGTGGCGGGCCGTGTTGTTGTGATGCTGGGTCAGGGAGACCAGTTTTTCCGTCGAATCGGCCTTGAAAAGATCATCGATCTGGTTCAAGTTGGATCGAACCAGGGTTTCCAGGTCTTGTAGATGTTTTTTGTGGTTGAAATTTTCGGCGATGACTTCAACCTGGGCATCATCGCAGTTCAAAATGCCCTCGATAACCGAAAAAGCCTGTTCCATATGCTCAATGGAGGCTTTAATCGATTTTTCCTCAATGGCGATGGCAAAGATTTTTTCGATGTGTCGCTGGCGCAGATGTTCAATCAACTTGGGGGTAATCAGGGAAGATTGGCTGACCAGGATCGTATCGCTGTTGGGAGCCAGAATGTCTCTGGATAACTGCATGTTTTTCAGAAGATCAGGGTCGGAAATGCTGTACTGCTTCTCTGACCTGGCAGGAGATTGGTTGTCGTTACCAGACATTAATAATAACCTTTTTCAGATCCATCTCGAACAAATCTCCGCAAACAAAAATGCGAACCGGTATATCTGTCAGGAATTATAGGATTCAATCTTGGTTTGGGTCAACTGGTTAATCAACAGGTTGCACCAACGGTGTCAGCCAAATATCTGAGTTTACCCAGATACGGCAGTTGAACGGGTGTATCTGGTGCAAGATATTGGTTTGCATGGTGAATTGGAAGAAAACGCAGTCATCTTATGTTCTTGCTCAATAAAAACGAGAAAAAAAGTTCACGTTTTTTGACCTGGATTATATCATGGCAAGTGCTTGTGAAATTTGGCGAAATCCCTGGTTAATGGACTGGTAAGCCTCTTCCAGTTGAGACGGTTGCGCAACGAGCTTTTTGGCTTCCTGCTTCCAACCCATTGAAAAAATAGGGTTTGCAAATTTCATTGTGGCGGCAATTGTCAGGTGGATCCATTTCCAGCCGGATGACGTAACTTTGTATAAATTCTTACCTTTTTCTTTTTTTACAACGCCACGATGGATCAGTTTGGCCATTTCATAGCGGATTTGTGCAGGTTTTCGGAAAAGGCGGGGTAGGGCGGTCAATAGATGGGTGGTTCTAAACCCGAAGACAGCGTGTTTTGGGTTGGTCAGTTCGTTGAGAAGTGCCAGTTGCCGTCCTTTGCGGAGATCTGGTGCAGCCACTTTTTTTCCCGTTGAAGTGATGACCGGTTTGGAAAACAGTTCCGAGTTGTTCTGATCAAGGGAGGAGGGGTCAATATCGGCGCATCGGTCAAGAAGCCGGCCATTGCACCCGATTCCGGACCAGAGATATGCCTGCAAATAGAGGACGGGCTTTTGAAGACCCAGCGATTTGGGCCTGTTGATAGTGGTCTCGGTTCGGATGTAATGGCCAGCCTTGTTATACTGCTTGATGGAGTTACCAAAAAGCCAGTGTTTGATGCATACGTTGTGATCGAAAAGCCTTCTGGTGGATTTGGACTTTTTTGGAATCTGTCTCTTATCAAAGAGTTGGTTTAAGCTATCGGGCGATCCGAAGCGAATGAATTTGTCCATGAGGCGTTCGAACAGGTTCGTTGCAAAACGGGCGGATTTGAAAATGACGTTGGAGCTGACTTCGGTTTGGGTCATGAACCATTGGTGTTGGAGATATTTTGAGCGGGTGGAGTAGGTGCCTTTGTTGAACCGAAAAAACCGATTCATCCAGAAATTGATCCGATCTTGAACTTCCCTACCGGTAATGGAGTTGGCTATTTCCTGGAGTCGTTCTGGATTCTCCACCTTGGTGAACGCATTTTCCTTCATCCGGCAGGTGATACCTTCCTTGTCAAGCTGTGCCCGAATGGCATTGTGGCCATTGAAATAGAACTCGCAGGAGAAGGGTAGGTAGGAGCAGATTTTAAGATAGCTGGGACCGCCCAGAAGTTCATCATGGAAATAGATGTAGAAATGTTTGACGACTTTTTTGGCTTTGAAAAGTTTTCGGAAGGCTCTTTTTGCGGGGTCCCTGGGCTGAACGCTCTTCACCGTATAGGTCTGTGTCGGTGAGTATGCAAAAAACAGGGTTTCCAGAGTGTGATCTATCACGAGCATAATGATCAGTGACATACTTCAACTTGGCCCCATTCTTTCCGCCGTCAACGGATGGCCACCAATGAATGGGGATGTTGTGGGATTCAGCTTCTTTACGGATATGTGCATTGAGTTGGTCGGTCAAAATGCGCATGATCCCGTCCGAAAGCTTATGAAAGCCAAGGGCTCGAAGGAGA
>JADFYU010000018.1:0-45548 GCA_015232865.1 Magnetococcales bacterium | reverse complement strand
GTGTGCAATTGCCTGATTATCCAACCCTGTTGCGGCTTCCAAAAGGATCCTCGCACGTTTACCTTCATGCTGAAGACATGTTCGGAAACGTACTCTCTGTTCCAAAATCCTCTTTTGATTTGTCGTAAGTACAATTTGGCTTGCTTTTGGTCCCGGCATGATTACTATCTCCGCTCCAGATTATTGAAACCTTGGAGCATCATGCCAGTTTTTCTCGATTAACGAAACTTTGGACGATGCCATCTCTTTGATAGCTTTCTATCTAAAGCGTTATTCCCGCCAGTCTGTACTAGTGGATCAGTGACATACTTCAGCTTGGCCCCACTCTTTCCGCCGTCAACGGATGGCCACCAATGAATGGGGATGTTGTGGAATTCAGCTTCTTTGCAAATATGTGCATTGAGTTGGTCGGTCAAAATGCGCATGATCCCGTCCGAAAGCTTATGAAAGCCAAGGGCTCGAAGGAGAATAACGATTCCACCGGTAGTAAAAAGGTTGAGAATGTATCCCCGGATCACTACGCGATCAAAGCACGAATATTGAAAAGAAATATTGGATTTGAATTGGTCTGAAAAGATCTTCATGGCACCCTCCCTTGTCTGGTGGATACATCGTGAACTCAACAGAGGCGAAATTCAATCCTTTCGCTTGTTTTGAACTTTAGTTTCGTTAAGGTTAACTTGGTGTCCACGTTTTCAGTGACTCTGCAATTCATTTGACTATACAAAAGCCGGACGATGAACTACCATGGTTGCATTCATTAAAATAATATCGGTATAGATCCTTGGAATTTAACGCGCCTCGTAAATGGGGGATAGGGGAGTGTCGCTCATGACAAAGCCAACAGTAGAATCAAAAATAACTTCAGTAATGATGAGAGACCGGCAAGATGAGGTGTTGGAGGTTTGGATAAGGAACATCAAAGGGTTGCAGGGAAACAGAACCTTGATCCTCATGACGGAGAAAGAGCTTCGTCAGGAAGCCGGTAACCTGTTGGGCGCTCTGTCCGGGGTCTTTTCCCTTAAAGATCATCTGGATATGGAACAGATCGGGTATGAGAACGCCATCACCATGCTCAAAAGGATCAGCGTGGCCCGGGCGGAACAGGGTTTTTCCCCGTCAGAGACGGCGACTTTCATTTTCTCGCTCAAGGACACCCTGCTGGAACTCCTCCAAACCGGAGAATGGGAGGATGCCCAGGCATTGACTCAAGAGGTGATCAAAACCGGCCAGATCATCGACCGGCTGGGTCTGGTCACTTTCGAGGCTTTCGCCGCGAGGCGGGAAGAGGTCATTCAGGCGCAAACCGAAAGTTTGCTGGAGATCTCCAGCCCCATCATCAAATTGTGGCAGCAGATTCTTCTGCTTCCCCTGGTGGGGGTCATCGATACCGCCCGGGCGCAACACATCATGGAGACACTGCTTGAGTCCATCGTGGGAAATGAAGCGCGTATCGTGATTGTCGACGTTACCGGCGTACCGGTCATCGACACCCAGGTGGCCCGCCATCTTCTTTCGACCATTACGGCCTCCAGCATGCTGGGTGCTGAAGTGATCCTGACCGGGATCAGTCCCGCCAACGCCGAGACCATGACCAAACTGGGTGTTAATCTCGGAGAACTACGCACCAGGGGATCCCTGCGAGCAGGCGTTCAGGAGGCGTTCCGAAAACTCAATCTGACGGTCGGCGTTGGCAAGAGGCAGTGAGCCGCATATGAAAGTTTCGATCCTGCAAATCAAGAATCAACTTCTGACCTCAATCCAAACGGACCTGACCGATGACGATCTCAGTCAGTTTCGCGAGGATCTTCTGGATAAAATTGCCAAGGTAGAGCCTGAGGGTGTGGTCATCGATATCACCTCCTTGGATACTGTAGACTCCTATATGGCCAGGATCTTGAGCGAAACCGCCCACATGGTCAAAATGATGGGTGCACACGCAGTGGTTTGCGGAATGCAACCCTACGTTGCCCTGACGCTGGTGGAGATGGGCCGGGAATTGGTGAATGTCGACACCGCTCTCAACCTGGATCATGGACTGGAAAAGCTGGAAGCCCTCCGGGAATCCAACGCCCTGATCGATGATGACGATGATTACGATGATGAAATGGACGGCTCGACATGATCGAAAGGGAGGGTCACGTCAACATTGTCGAGGGTAACGACGTTATTCTGGCCAGGCAAAAGGGCCGGAAGATCGCTCAGGAAGTCGGGTTTCGCGCCATTGAACAGACTCGCCTGGCCACGGCCATTTCCGAGTTGACCCGTAACGTTCTTGTTCACGCCGTGCGGGGGGAGTGCTTCATCAAGGGATGGCAGGAGAATCAAACCAGCCACCTGGAGGTTGTCGTCGAGGATCACGGTCCCGGAATCTCGGATATTTCGCAGGCTCTGGAGGATGGTTTTTCCACGGCTGGTGGACTGGGGGCAGGCCTTCCAGGAACGCGCCGGCTGATGGATAGTTTTCATATCTTCTCTGAACCCGGTCATACGCGGATTTCCATCGGCATGCAGCGCAAAATGCGTTGATTTGCTTATGAATGTCTCTAACCCGAAGAGCATTGATGACGACTGGGAGACGACCCCAGTTCCCGGATTGACCTGCCTGGTCGTCGAGGAGTACCATATAGCCCTCGTTCGTACCCGGGCCATGGCCCTGGCTCGGCAAGTCGGATTCAAAGAGGCGGAAGTCCACGCGTTGGGCACCATCGTTTCTGAATTGGCGGCCAATCAATTCTGGCATGCGACCCACGGTGGATTCATTCGATTGACTCCCCTTCGCAAGGATGGAAAAATGGGAATTGAGGTTGTCGCCGAAGATACGGGTCCCGGCATTCCCGACATGGAGAAAGCCATGCAGGATCACTTTTCCACGACTGGAAGCATGGGGTGTGGACTACCTGGTGTGAAGCGGCTCGCTGACGCTTTCGAGATCTTCTCCACTCCGGGGCATGGTTCCCGAATTATTGCCTACAAATGGAGAAAGAGGCTGTGACCGCTGTCATAATCACGCATCCGGCAAACAGCCAGGGGCCTTTTTGTGGGGATCAACTGGCCCATTGGCAAGAGAAGGGGCGACACTTTTTTTTTGCCGCCGACGGGTTGGGGCATGGCAAGGAGGCGGAAGCCGCCGCTCTGAGCGCGCGGGAGTTCGTGGAAAATGGGCTTGACAGCCCATTGGAGAAACTCTTCGATGGGTGCAACCAGCACATTCGGAATACGCGGGGGGTTGCCATGGGGATTGCCATCTTCGATCCACAGGCGGAAACAGTCACCTTCGCGGGGGTGGGTAACATCAGCATGCTTATTCTCAGGAGCAACAGGAGTGCCAACCGCTTCTCAAGCGATCCTGGGATTGTGGGTGGTGGGTACAGGCGTGTCCGACCCGAAACCATCCCTTTCCTCCGGGGTGATCTTCTGGTGCTCCATACGGACGGCGTCAAGGAGAGGATGAATATTTTGGCGTATCGCCGCCCCCTTTTGGATGATCTCAAGAGACTGGGAATACAGATTTTGGAGGATTGGAGTCGCAGACACGACGATACAGGAATCCTACTATACCGGTTCGATGCGGATCTCCAACCCGAGGAAGATGGCTCTAATGGAGACTGACCCCTCATGTTGCGACGCTGGATTGACGGGACCGGAAAGAGGCCGTCCAGTGGCTGAACGAGTTTCTTGGTTTTGCCGGTCCTGGTTGACAGGTGCAGCAGAATTGCACATCCAAAGAGGACAAATCGCCTTATTGACCGGAACGTCATGAACGAAACCTTCAGTGATCAATATCTTCGGCTGCTTCTGCAGTACGTCGCCGACCCCCAAGAGGTCCATCTGGCCGAGGCTGCCGACCTGGGACGGCGCATGGTCAGTGAGGGCGTTCCGCCGGAAGAGATTGCGGATGTTCAAGAACGCGCATTGACCGAACTGGCGCGGTTGGACAACGCGCCCACCTTACAACAGATCCCCCTTCTGGTCTCTCCACCCCTCATGGAACTTCTGATGGCCTACGGGCTGGCCTTCCGAAAGCATGTGGCGGCACGGGAAGAGCATATTCAGATCCTCAATGCGGCCAAAGAGGCGGCTGAAGCGGCCAATGTCGCTAAAAGCGCCTTTCTGGCCACCATGAGCCACGAAATCCGCACTCCCATGAACGCCATTATCGGCATGGCGGACATGATCGACAGCGAGGGCACCAAGGAGGAGAGAGAAGAGGCGGTCAGCATCATCAAGGAGTCCGGCCACGCCCTCATCACGCTCATCAACGACATCCTTGATCTGGCGAGGATCGAAGCGGGAGAGGTGGCGATTGAAGAGGAGGTCTTCTCCCCTCGTGACCTCCTGCAAAGCGTATACGGAATCATGCGGCATCCGACGGAAACGCAAAAAGGGCTGAACTTGATCCTGACGATTGACCCTCATGTGCCATTCTTGGTGAGAGGCGATCATCGGCGCATTCGGCAAATATTGATCAATTTGATCGGCAATGCGATCAAGTTCACCGAGTTCGGAAAAATTGAAGTGGTTCTCGGCATCGACACGAAAGGGGATCGTGAAGGACTCAAATTCTCTGTCCGGGATACCGGCATCGGTATCCCGGAGGAGAAGAAACATCTGATCTTCGACTCCTTCGTCCAGATCGACTCCTCTGCCCAACGGGCCTATGGAGGCACGGGCTTGGGGCTGGCCATCTCCCAAAAATTGCTCAAAGTCATGGGCGGGCGCATCTGGGTGGATAGCCTGGAAGGAGAGGGAAGCGCCTTCTCCTTTACGGCGCCGTTTCCCTCCGTCGATGCAGAATTCATGACGAACGAACCAGGAAGCTTGCAAGGATCGGTCTCTTCCCACCTCACCGATCGAGAATCGCATCTGCCGAAACGCCTTCCTCCAGAGAGCCGCATTCTTCTGGTGGAGGACGACCCGATCAATCAGCTGGTCATGCTGAAAATTCTCAAGCGTATGGGGCTTAGTCCGAACCTGGCCTGCACCGGTGGGGAGGCGTTACTGAAGATCGCTGAGACCGACTATGATCTGGTCTTTATGGATGTTCAAATGCCCGGGATGGACGGTATCACCGCCATCAAGAGATTGCGTGATAGAGAGAAGGCAGATAAGAGTCTCCATTACACAAAAGTGATCGCCTTGACCGCCAACGTCATGGATGAGAGCCGTGAAGCCTGCCTTTCGGCGGGAATGGATGATTTTCTCAGCAAGCCGCTCCGTGTGGAAGAGCTGCGCCGCTCGCTTCACCATTGGCTCGGCGGCAACAACAACCAAAGGAAACCTTGCCGGACCATGCCGGTTTTGTCCGATTTTTCAGTTCTGGACCAGACGGTCATCAAAGAACTCCAGGAGGATTTGCGGGAGAACTTTCAAACCGTGGGACGTCTCTACCTCATGGCTCTGTCGGAACGCGTGAATGCCTTGCAGCGCGCGGTGGTCAATGGTGGGAATACGGACGTCATGACCAAGGCCGCTTCTGAACTGAAGATATCCAGCCGCCAATTAGGCGTTACGCGCGTGGCGATACTGGCTGAAACATTGGAAAAATTTGGTCCCGCCGAGATGACCTCCCGTGCCGACGAATACGTTCGGATGATCAAGGACGAAGCTGAAAAGGCCGTGCAAAAGGTTCGGGAATTGATTGTGTAGGTGGGCCGAGTCAAGCCGAAATCAAACCACTCTCCGTTGATTTTTCAGGAAAAATGGATAAGGTTTTGACAAAAAACCGGTTTGCGAGATTCGGACGGGGTATGGCAGGTTGTTGATTGGAAATGGATTTTATCAGAAGGGGTGAACTGTACTTGTCCAGACATGATCTGACAAACGGCATCTCTAACATTCGTTGATTATAATGGAGCGATATGTCAGAACAAATCGACGAGGAGGCACAAAATCCGGTGGACGATGCCAAGCCCTTGCCCTTAGTCGCGCCTTGTCGTGAGTTGGACATGGAGGCACCGAAACGTTGGCTGCGACTGGGCATGGCCGATCTGAAACGCACCCGTAAAAAAAGCCTTGTCTATGGCTTGGTAGCGTTGCTGATGTGTTACGTCGCTGGCTATGCCGGATTCGTCATCAGCGGGCCTTTGGTGTTTTTGACCATCCTTTCCGGCCTGACCCTGATCGGCCCGGTGATGGCCATCGGTCTCTACTCCCTCAGTTGTCAGCTGAAAACCGGACGGGAGCCGCTATTAACTTACTGTCTGCGTGACAAATCGGGGGGGATCGGTAACCTGGCGCTGTTTTCCAGCGTTCTCATCATCCTTTTTTTGTTCTGGATTCACGTCGGGCATCTGCTGCAAATGATCTTCGCGGCCGGCGGGTTTGACAGTGAGCCGGTGGACCTGATCTTCTTTTTCGGCATCGGGACCGTGGTGGGAGGTGTGTTTGCGATGATCACCTTCTGTATCAGCGCATATTCGTTGCCCATGATCATGGAACGCAAGACCGATCTGCTCACGGCAGTTGTTACCAGCATCAACGCTGTGTTGCGCAATCGCAAGGTGTCACTTCTCTGGGCGGCGACAATCCTCGGCGGTGTGCTTGTCTCGGTGATAACCGGGCTGTTGGGGCTGGTGGTGATATTCCCGGTACTCGGTCACGCCACCTGGCATGCTTACCTGGAAACGGTGGATGCAAGTGCCTGGCCACGGCGTAACTGATGGCCTCAGCCCAAATTATTTTTTACTTTCCCACAAAAATCCCCGCCAGTTTTCCATACCTTCAGAACCATCGATCTTCCCGCAGCACTCTGCCCGTTGGTGCTCTTCTCGATGGGGTTTGATTGTTTTAATCTCTCAGTATACCTTGCCATTGGGACAATATTGAGTCAGATTGTCCTTAGGATTCATCTGGACGGTGTCAGAGGTGGGAACCATTTTTTTGAGGTTATTGCATTAAAGTGTCAGATCGAGAGATCAGCTTTCTTGGCAAGTTGGGTTATGCCATCCTCATTGCCCTTCTTGTCGGTCTACTATTTAAAACCTTCTTGGCTTATCTCTTGTCATTAAGTCGTTGATAAGTTTGTCCAGGTTCCTTTTTTGAAATGTGTTGAGGAGCTTTATTCATGGAGTCGCTGGCGGCCTGGATTTGGAATCCGTTGCTCAGTTTGATTTATCTGGAAGTCGGCGTTCTTTTTTTGGTTCTTACTCGTGGAGCGGCACTGAAGCACTCTTTGGGTATTCTTAAACAGACCTGGAAGGATCGCTTTAATTCTGGAAAAAACACCGAGCGTCACATCAAACATACCGACGCGTTTATTACCGCTCTGGCCGCTGGGATCGGTGTCGGCAATCTGGCGGGGGTCGGAACGGCAATCCACCTCGGCGGTCCGGGTGCGCTGTTTTGGATGTGGATGTCGGCACTGGCTGGGACCTCCTTCAGAATGTGTTCCGTTTATATCTCCATCTCCCACGGGCCAACCGACCCCAACTCACCTCTTTTCGCCACACCGATGTCCTACATCGAAAAATTCGCCAGCAAAACCTGGTCGGGTTTTGCTCCGTTGATGGCAGGATTGATTTTGTTTCAAGGGTTGGTGAGTGCCAATCTGATCCAGGCCAATTCGGTTTCCCACGCTGTCACCAACGAATTGGGCTTTTCGACCGTTTTTGTTGCCTTGGTACTGTTTGCATCGGTCGCCATCGTCGTGGTTGGTGGAATAAAATCCATCGTCAACTTTAGCGTCGCCAGTGCGCCATTGATGGTCGTCGCGTACGTTATTGGTGGTATTGTTATTCTTTTGCTCAATCCGCAAGAGAGTTTACGAGCCATTGGCTTGGTCTTTTCCCACGCGTTCTCACCCTATTCCATCGGTGGTGGGGTGGCCGGATACACCCTGATGCAGTCGATTCAATTTGGTGTTTCCAGAGGGGTTTTCTCTCATTTTTCCGGCATGGGGATCGCTCCTTTTCTCCATGGGGCCAACGATGATCATCCAGCCCAAGGTTCTTATCTGGCGGCTTTGGTTCCTCTGGTCGACACGTTAATCGTTTGTACCGTCACCGGCTTGGTGATTCTCTCGGTCGGAGACTGGCACGATCTGACCGGAGCCTATCTAACGGTTTCGGCTTTTCAAACCGGTTTGGGTCCTCTTGGTAAATTTTTGGTTTTTACCTGCCTGAGTCTGTTTGCCTTCACAACCATCATCAACTGGGCCTATTTTTCCGAACGCTGTTATGAATATCTTTGGGGCGGCAATATTGTCACCTTTCGGTGGTTGTTTTCTGCGGTCACCTTTTGCGGACCATTTTTTCCGGTCGCGCTGGTTTGGTCTATCGCCGATGTGGTCATTGGGTTGATGTTGATTCTTCACCTTCCCCTTTTGACTTTTGTTGTGCTCAAAACCTTGCCTTCCCTGTTGCAAGGATTGTTGAAGCATACCGGTTGACCAGTCGGATTGGGCGATGTAATCAAATATCTTGATCTTCTTTTTGTCTTTTGGCTCGCTTGCTGCGGGAAAAAAAGTTGATAGAAAATATATGCCTGCTTTTCCTGACTCAACCGGCTAACCAAAAAAGTTTTACCGTCGCGTGGGGATTGATGCCGAAACGAGGATGAACATCGAGGTTGGAAGAAAAAAATGATTGCAAAAGAGGTTTTCTACATCCTGGTCATTGAGTGTGCTCCTGATAATTTTTTAAATATTCGCAACGAGCTACACCGTTGTAGCTTCGATATCAAATGCTTTCATGTCAATACGGCGTCGGCCATGAGTGAAGCGTTGGATATTCGGCATTGGGACTTGATCATTGCCAATTGCAAGCACGATTTTTTTTATGGCTCAGATATCTATTTTGTCTGGAAAGAGGAGGGGGATGGAATTCCGATCATTCTCGTTACGGAAGCCATTGATCGAGAAGATGCAGTCAAACTTTTGAATTGCGGTGTCAGTGATGTGGTGTTGAGAGAGAACCTGACCTCTTTGGTTCCCTCCATGGAGCGTTGGTTGTCCAACCATGCGGCGCAAGAAAAATTCAGAGAAAAAATCCGTCTGTTTGACGATTCTCTCCTGATGATGCACCATTCGACCTTCCGTTTTAGAACCCTGGAAGATGCCCGTAAAATCGCCGATCTTCTGGCCTTGCTCTGTCCAGAACCTGAAAAGCGGGTGTTCGGATTAAGAGAGCTGTTTGTCAATGCGGTCGAACATGGCAACCTGGGAATCACCTACGAAGAAAAAACCCTTCTCAATGAAAAGGATGTCTGGGACGAGGAGGTTGAGCGTCGTTTGGCTCTTCCTGAAAACATCACGAAATGTGTTACCGTTCAGGCCACTAGAACCGAGAGTGAGGTTCAATTTTTGATTCAGGATCAAGGCCAGGGGTTCGATTGGAAGCACTACATGGGAATGAACCCGTTCGAAACCCATAAAAGCCATGGATTTGGAATTGCCATGGCTAAAGGGGGAAGTTTTGATCGTTTGGAATACCATGGCTGTGGCAATCAGGTGACTGCCGTGGTATATCAAAAATGTTCGAAAAACAGCAAAGTCAAAGAATTTTAAAGGCGTGGTGAAGTTGGGCAATGTTGAGCAGGCGTTTGATCTCTTTGCTGGCGTTGATCAGGGTAATGTCGGCCTCTTTTCCGCCCGCAAAATGATGAAAATACATCAACCCACCGATTGCGGAACTGTCAATTTTATCCGTCATCATCAAGTCCAAAACATAACGGCCCGCTTTTCCTTCGGATTGATAGGTGGTCTTGAACAGTTTGACCAGGGAATAGTCAAAAACACCTGCAATTCGGTAGATCAAAGTATCCCCTTCTCGGGACACTGAGAGAGAGCTGTCAGCCATTTCATGTCTCTTCGGATCAAACAGAGTTAATAAACAAAATTTATCAATCAGAAAATCCGAATCAATCTAGTAGATAATCATTTGCATGTCAACTCAATCAGCGTGATATCATCCTCCTGTTTCCTTCCCTGTCTAAATAGGGCCAGCTTTTGAACGAGAATTTCCAATGGTTCGTTGTTGGCGATGACCTCTTCCAATAGAGGTAAAAAGCGTTGTTCTCCAAACATGTTGCCACTGGGGTCGGTGGTCTCTTCAAAACCGTCCGTACAGAGAATGATTTTATCGCCATGACGAATGGGGAAAACGGTCGGTTCACAGTCCGGTACGTCCATCAAACCCCTCGGGACATATTTTGAGGGTTCTTTGTGTATGGTTTTACCTTCTCGAAGAATAAAAATATTTACCATCCCCGCATTGAAAAGAGTGGCCTGATTTTTATCGATGTCCAACTCCACGCAACTACAAGCCATGAACATATCTCTGTTGAGGGCGTGCAGGAGACGTTCGTTGAGAATTCTAAACATGTGTGCAATCGTAAGAGATGATGCAGCATAGAAAATTTCTGTAGCCAACGGGCCACCGATGGCCGCCGTCAAACCATGGCCAGTAAAATCGCCCAATAGAATACGTCGCACTCCATTGGATAATTGAGTCGCACAGATCAGATCCCCGGTTGTTTTCTCGATGGGTTTTTCAAGAATTCGAAGATTGGATCTGTCGAATAATGGGGAGTTTTGAATATTGTAGACAATATTTTCGATGATGCTTCGTTCTTCCAATAGTTGCGCGTTGGCCTTTTCCAATCGATCATTAGAATCTTCAAGGGCGATTTTAGCCCGCCAAAGTGTTTCGTCAATCTCTCTTTGAGCCGTAATATCGACCTTGATGGCTAAAAAATGGCTGATGATATTGTTCTGATCCAAAATAGGGGTAATGGTCTCCTCTTCCCAAAAAAGTTCGCCCGATTTTTTTTTGTTTTGAAGATGTCCTTGCCATATTTTTCCCGACTTTATGGTCCGCCAAAGCTCAACAAAAACGGCGGGGTCATTGAGACCGGAGTTGAGAATATTGGCATTGCGGCCCACAACCTCATCAAAGGTAAAGCCAGTTAGTTTTTCAAAAGCCGGATTGACCCACTCTATGTTGCCCTCAGAATCAGTAATGAGAATACTGTTGGCCGCATATTTCATGGAGGTCAATTGTAGTTTGAGGGTCTCTTCCATTCTTTTTCGCTCGGAAATATCTCGAATGGAAGCGGCGACGGTTGTTTGCTGATTGCTCTCCCACATGGATAGAGAGATTTCAACAGGAACCTCAAGACCATCTTTCCGCAGGCCAAGAAACTCGATAATTTTTCCGGGAATGCTGATTTTGCCGGTCTTTAACGCATTTTTAATACCGGCTTTATGGGCTGAATGGTAACGGCTGGGAATAATCCGCGTCAGCGGTTGTCCGAGAAGTTCTCCCTCTTCGTACTGAAAAATTCGGTTTGCCGATTGGTTGGAAAAGCCGATCTTTCCCTCTTGGTTGATGGAGATGATGCCGTCATTGGAGGTGTTGGCAATGGAACTGAACTGACTTTCGGAGTTCAACAGCTTGTTCTCAAAATATTTCCGACTGATTGCCATAGCCAGGACCATGACAACTTCACTTAAAAACCGCTCTAATTCCGGATGTCTGACCCAGTCATAATCCAGAAAAACCATCAGCACGCCCAAAACCCGTCCCTCTTCACGCATGATGGGAACCAGATAGTGAGGGGTTATGGTCGCTTGCGGGCAAAAGTCAGAATAATGATCGGTTAACTCGGATGAAAAATGGACCCGTTTTGTGTTCAAGATCTGGCCAAAATCATACTGCTCCATCCAACAGTTGGCATAGCTCTGTTCGCTTTCGCTGGAGAGACCCAATTGACAGGCCAGTTGCACACTTTTTTCATCTCGATTGACCAGAAAAATGGCCCCGGAAGGCTGTTTGGGTAATAGAGGGGCCGAAAGAATAATGCTCAAAGCCAGTTTAAGGTTCTCTTGGAGGGGATTGCCCAAAATAGAGAGATCATAAAATGAGGTTTGCAAAAGAGCGTTGAAAATATTTTTAAACTGAGATTGAAGCTTTGCCTTCGACGCTGAAAGCGTCTTCTCCCGCATCTCTTTGAGGGAGAGGATGAAAAAAGTTGGCTGATTATTCAGATTCAGTTGTATGGCGGAGATCCGCACCGGTTCGACGGTTTTTTTGGCGGTCTTTAAACAGGTTTTTATCTCGATATGAGGATTTGTTCGCAATAAATTGATGAGAGTCAGTCCATCGATTTCTGGATAGACCGAAGCCCAGGTTTTATACTCTTCCAGATCTGAGACGCAACACAACGGGCTGACATCCTGACCAATCAATAGATCAACGGTGTGATACTGAAGGAGGTGCTGAGCAGAATTGTTGATCGAGATTATGGTTCCGGAAGAGTTGACGACAATCACTCCATCCATTTGCGGTGCATTGGAGTGGGAGTGCACAGAAGAGGTGATCTGTGATGTCGGAGGTAAAGAGATCATCGCAACCCAAAAGTGGAAAAGTTGAATTGTTCATAACAGTCGATACGACCCACTATAAACATTAATGCTTCAAACGGCTATAGATTATTCTGCATGGGTATAAGCCCTTACTTCTTTAAATGTTCATAATATATCTTATTATTTTAATGTTTTACAAATTTATTGGGTTTGGTTGGTCCTTGTGTTGGGCAACGCGGTAACCTGGGAAAACAACCGATTATCTCCGACACCATTTTTGTTCAACAATCGTTTGGATTGCACCAGGCACGCATCGCCAACCGCCGTTGCAAAAATAAGCCGGTCCTCCATGGAAAAAAGCACTTGACTATCCTTTGGAAAGAACGTTAAATGCGGATGATTCTCAACACAATTAAGATACTGAAGGATGCTTAACATGCCTGACCAAACAGAACAGACAGCCAGCACAATCACGTTGGACAAATTAAAAGGTGGAAAAGTTGTTCGCATTGTTGGTTTGAAAGGGGATGATATCAGTAAAAGACGTTTGATGGCCTTGGGAATTGTTCGCGGAAAAGAGATTTCACTCGATACCCAGGCCCCCCTTGGTGATCCTCGAATTTATTCTATCCTTGGATACCGTTTAACCATCCGTAACGATGATGCCGAAAAAATTCTGGTTTCAAACGGATAGTGGCTGTCGCTCATCACTTTTTGAAAGAGTGACCAGCATTCAACCCGGATTTGGTCGTTGTTTGCAGAGGACGGACGCACTTTCTTTTTCACCGGGCTAACTGAAAAAAAATCGCCAATCAGGTGCGTTCAATTTTTTTTCATTCCCCAGACAAACCAAACCGTCGCACCATTTTCGCGGAGCCAACTGCCGAATTCAGGAAAAAATTGAGGATATCCGGTTACTCCGGTCAGACCCGGAGTGACCGGATATCCGGTGGTTTTATCTTGTCTGCGATTTTGGATTATTTGTGTTAACACCGCAATTTGATAGGGATCAAAAGAATGGAAGCAGCCACACCAGCCATTACCATTGGTTTGGTCGGAAACCCCAACTGTGGGAAAACGACTATTTTAAACAAACTGTGTGGCTCTAAAGATAATGTCGGGAACTATCCGCGCGTGACGGTTTCCGCCCAAGAGCGATCTTTTGTCCATCATAATCAGAAAGTCAGTATCACCGACCTGCCTGGAATCTATGCCTTGACAACTCTTTCTCCTGAGGAGAGTGCCAGCCGCGATTTCATCCATTCAGAAAAGGCTGACGTCATTGTCAATATTCTTGATGCCGGCAATTTGGAGCGGTCACTATTCTTGACCAGTCAGTTGATCGAGATGGGACAGCCGGTTGTTTTTGTTCTGAACATGATTGACGAGGCTCGACGAAAGAGGTTGACAATCGACTCCAGCGCTCTGTCATCCATGTTGGGTGGGCCGGTCATCGAGACCAACGGCATAAGTGGTGAAGGTCTGGACGCTCTCAAAGAGGCCATCATCGATACGGCCCGATCCGGCCCTCTAAAAGACACTCGTTTTACAATAAAATATGATGATCATCTGGCTCAAGCGGTGGTTCGTGTTCAGGAAAAGATAACCCAACTGCATCCTCAAGAGATGAGTGATAAGCAGACCCACTGGTTGGCGATCAAATTGTTGGAGGGGGATGAGGCGCTTTTACGCCAGGAGGAGGATCACAGTCACCTGTTGGAGATGGTTCGACGTGAGCGTTACGATTTGGCCCGTGATCATGACGGTGAGTGTGAGATGCTCTTCGCCGATGCCCGATACGGGTTTGTTCACGGTATGGTCCTTGAAGCGGTCCAAGTTTCTGACGATCCCAACAGCCGCTACGACCTGACCCGTAAGCTGGACAAGTTTTTCCTCCACCGTCTGTTCGGAATTCCGATTTTTGTCGGACTGCTCTGGATGATGTTCCAAACCACCTTCTCTCTGGGTGAGATTCCCATGAACTGGATCGACTCCGGGGTGACGCTGGTTTCGGACTTTTTGGATGGGCAGATTCCGGCCGGCATGGTTCATGATCTGTTTATCGACGGAATTGTCGCTGGGGTGGGTGGAACCATTATTTTTCTGCCCAACATTGTCATTTTGTTCTTTTTTATGGCTGTTTTCAGTGAGACCGGCTATTTGACCCGTGCAGCCTTTCTGATGGACCGGGCCATGCACACCTTTGGCTTGCATGGCAAGGCCCTGATTCCCCTGGTGATGGGCTTTGGTTGTAATGTTCCGGCGGTGATGGCCACCCGCACCATCGAAAGTGACCGCTCCCGTCTGATTACGATCTTGATCAACCCGTTTATGCTCTGTGCAGCCCGGTTGCCGGTCTTCATTCTGTTTGCCGGGGCTTTTTTCAGCGAGATGGCCGGCACCATGGTTTTTATCATGTACATGTTGAGCATCATCATCGCAATGGGGGCTTCGGTTCTTCTGAATAAATTGCTGCCGAAAGGCGCCCACGAAGCCTTTGTCATGGAGTTGCCGCCCTACCGTCTGCCGACCTTGCGGGCCGTACTGGTTCATATGTGGGATAAAGCGTTGAACTTTCTGCAAAAAATTGCCGGCGTCATTCTGGTTGGTTCCATTGTCATCTGGTTTTTGCAGGCCTTCCCGACTCAAGTCGATTACAGCATGGATTTTGAAACCAAAATCGAGCAACTCCAAGCCTTGCCGGAAAGCCCGGAGAATCAGGAATCCATACGCACCTTCAAACAACAAAAAGCTCAAGAGAAACTGTCTGAGAGTTATCTCGGACAAGTGGCCCGGACCATTGCTCCGATCTTTGCTCCACTGGATTTTACCTGGCGCGATACCGTGGCGATTTTGACCGGATTTGTCGCCAAAGAGGTGGTGGTGGCCAGTTATGCGGTCATCTACTCCCAAGATGAAGAGTCTACGGAAGAGTCGGGCAGCCTGCGAGCCGTACTCGGAAAAACCATGTCGCCTCTTGTCGCTTTTGCTTTTATGATCTTTGCTTTGTTATACTCTCCCTGCCTGGCAACCATCGCGACGATTCGTCGGGAGGCTGGTGGCTGGCATTGGGCTGGATTTTCGGTGGGATTCTCACTTATGCTGGCGTGGAGTCTGGCTTTTCTTATCGTTACGGTTGGAAATCTATTCATATGAATGAGATCAGTTGGATCGAATTATTGATTTTGGGCACTGTTTTGGCGTTATGTCTGCGCTACATCTACAAGAGTGCCCATGATCTTTTTTCCAACAAAAAAAAAGGGATCTCTTGTGGCTGTTCGGCCAGCGGTTCTTGTCGAGTGAAACAAGAGGAAAAAAAAGCCGGGGGTTGTGGCGACTCGCTTCCCTCTGGCACCTGATTTCGCATCATCCCGAGACGGCAGTTGACGGCATGACGGAGCGTGATAACGACCAACCCTGAATTCGGTTCTTCTTCGTCAGGGATGACTCTATTTGAGGATCTTGTTTTTTAATGGCTTCAAAACCAAAATTAGACCTGGGGTTGGCACGTACCGCCCATATCAACTGGGAATATGAGATGGAAGCCGCCTCCCGTGGTGGAACCATTACAACCGCATCTCAATCTGATGACGAGTGCGCTTTGGGCCGATGGTTGGACGGCCCCGGAATGGATGATTATGGGGGGTTGGAAGCCATTCATCCGCTCAAGATTGCCCATGAAAAATTTCATTTGGCTGCTCGTAGAATGGCCCTGATCCACGAAAATGGCGGGAGCCGGCTGCGAGTCGCTCAAGAGTTGCAGACGGTTCGCGAGTTCAGTCAGGAGGTTATTTTTCACCTGACTGAAATTGAACTGGAATCTCTGGAAATCAACCATCAGATGCCGCCAACCAGACGGCCAGCCCGCGCTCACTTTCAGCGACTGTTTGCCGGCCCCTTCCGGGCTTTGCCCGAAGACCATGGAATCCTTAAAATCAGCCAAGCCCGCCTGATCCATCTGCGCTGGGTTAAAAATCTCATGACCGCTTTTCGCCATTGGGGTAAGGGGGTCTCCCTGGAGTCGGCGGAGCTTTGCTCACTGGGGGTCTGGATTCACGCCACCGGTTTAAGCCGGTTTAGCGGGTTTTCGGAAATGGTTCAACTGGACAGCGCCCATAAAGCCTTCCACGAACAGGCGGAAAAAGTCTTGCGAGCTCTGCGAAACAAGCAACACAGGCGTGCCGAAGACCACTACAAACATACCCTGGATTTAAGTCGAGAGATTGTCTATCTGCTCAGTGTCATCGAGTATAAGATCAACGATTCAGACGCCATTCAGACGACGGAAAGTTTTCTGGATATTCCAGATACCGCTTTGGATTTGGACTCGGAATTGGACCGTGAGTAAGCGGTAAAACCCATCCAATCCATCAACTAAAAAAGCTCCTGTTCCACATCCAGTTTTCCGGGCTGGGGTAGCCCAGAGGACCATGAATCACATAGGTGTGTTCGGCTATCTGCTGAGGGGGGTAAGCTCGAACCCGCTCATCAGCTTGCAACAGTGAAAAATTCAAGGCAAAAACCAGAAAAAAGGAGAGCAAACCGGTCTTGTCGATATCTCTTGAGTAAAAGGGGTGAATCGGACTATTTTTTCTCGGATTTTTCAGCATTGATTTTTGCTCGGATAAAATCTTGAAAGTTCATTTTGTGGTGATGATCTTCGAAGACATATTCCATGCTGGCCAAAAAGTGAAACGGTTTCCAGAATCCGGCCAGACGAAACAGCTCGACTCCACTGGGACCATAGAAGACGACCGTGGGGGTGTAGTGGACCCGTTGGGCTCGGGAGAGGGCTTTTTCTCGGGTTGGCGCGCCATCGAATCCCATGGCTTCACGGGCACCAAAGATATCGACCAGAATCGGATAGAAATGCTGCTCCATATAATCCAATACCGCTGGATCTTTCAGGGTTTTCTGGTGCAGTTCGGTGCAATAGGGGCAGCCCTCCTGCTCATAAAAGACCATGAGAATTTTTCCCTGATCCGCTGCCGACTCGGCATCCTCTTTGAAGTTTAGAAAGGAGTCTTCAAAGAAGGGTTCGTTCATCAGAGCCTGAGCGGTTCCGTGCAAGGAAAATAGAGCGCAAGCCGTTACCAAAGCCATCCAAAATCTACGCATGTTCAACTCCTGATTGATCCACTGTTATAGGTTCAAAAGAGTGTATTGAACCAGAATTTTGCTATCCCTCCGTCGCCATCAGGAAGAGGATATCAAACATTTTGTCTCCTACCTCTCTGGCGGCATCCAACGCCTCTTGGGGCAGGTTGGGAAAGTAGGGGATGGCAAAAGCAGGTTTATAGGTAATCGCCCAGACCCGTCCGTCCATGGACTCTTCGTATAAGACCACCTTACACGGCATAAAGGCTCCAAAAGCCGGTTCGACGGTGATGATCTTGCGGCCCACCTCCAGATTGCAAATATTGAAAATGACATACCGAGGCATGGGGATGCCCGTTCGAGCGGTAATGGCATTGCCCATATCCTGTCGGGCGACAATATTCAGGTTGGCTTCCGGCATCTCCCCCTCCAAGGTCATGACCAGATCGTCAAAAGAGGCCCCTTCCAACAGAGGGATTTCCAAAACCGGACCGTGATGACGCACCCCTGGTAACGCGTTCAAGCGGGCTTCTGAAGCTGTGATTTCATAGCCCTTCGGAGCTTCCTGCGCGTGAGAAGAGAAAATGGGGGTCAAGAGCAAGCCAGCCATCAACACCACCCATCGTATGGTTTTCATCATGAAACTCCTTTCAAGGTATGGCCGGGATTGATTCGGATCACCTGTTGTTGGCCGACATAATCTTTGACAACCTCCCACACCGGTGGTCCTTCCACCTCTCCCATGGAGGCCCAACCACTGACCACATACTCTTTACCAAGCTCCAGGGGTTTGCCGCCCACCTCGATCTGTTGCAGACGTTGGCCGATGGGCGCGTTGATCCGTATGGCATAACGCATACCTCCCACCCGGACCATGTCTCCCCCCTGTTGCCGATAGGGGTCTGGATTGAAGAGGTTGTCTGCCACATCCTCCAAAATCACTTTGATCTGTTGACCGGTCATGGTCCGTCGATAGATGTTGGGATAGGTGATGGCCGTCTGGTTGTAGATGGCCTCCATGGTGACCGGTTGACCGGGTAGGAGAGAGGTTCCCCAGCGAAATCCCGGCGACAGGGAAATCTCAGCATCCATCTGAGTGGTCAACGCTTGACAAATCAGGTCGTCAAAGGTGCCGTTAAAACTGCCCCGCCGATAGAGGAGTGATTCATTATGGCCGATAACCCGGTTCAATTCCGCCTCGTGGGGTCGGCGTATTTTTTCAATCAGGGCAGCCATTTCCGCATCAGGCGGAATGATCTGTGAGAGGATGGGAATCAGTCTATATTGCCAGCTTCGCAGGCCGGATTGATCGACATCCAGATCCATGCGGCTTAAAAATTTGCCATTGGAGCCGGAGTTGCAGACCAGGGTGATACCCCCGGAATTGTGCACCTGGGTCGGGTGGGGGATGGCGTCATGGGTGTGTCCTCCCAGAATGACGTCGATTCCGCTGACTCGTGAGGCCAATTTCAGATCGACATCCATACCGTTATGAGAGAGCAGAACCACAACCGTCGCCCCTTGGGATCGAACCTCATCGACCTGCTCCTGCACCGATTTTTCCTGGATGCCCATGGACCAGTTCGGAATCAATCGACGCGGGTTGGCAATGGGGGTGTAGGGAAAAACCTGGCCGATCACCGCAACTTTGGCGCCGCCTTTTTCAAAAATTTCATGGGGTTTGAATACCGGCTCTTCCCATTCGGAATCCTTGACGTTGTGAGCGAGAAAGGAAAAATTGAGTTTTTCTATATTCTCCTTGACCTTTTCAGCCCCATAGGTGAACTCCCAGTGGGCGGTCATGGCATCGACCCCCAGCAGGTTGGCCACCTGGATCATATCGTCCCCTTCGGTTACCATGGACGTATAACTACCCTGCCAGGTGTCGCCGCTGTCCAACAGCAAAACATTGTCGGCTCCCCGTTGGTCTCGGACATGTTTGACCACCGTTGCCATATGGGCCATGCCACCGACGGCACCAAATTCATGGGCCAGTTTTATATAGTCCGGTGCCGAAAAAGCGTACGCTTCAGGAGAGCCGTCCGCTATGCCAAAGTGGGACAAAAAGGCTTGGTTGGTCAGGTGTGGCGGTTGGCCAATCGCCGCTCCGACGCCAAGATTGGTATCGGGTTCGCGAAAATAGACCGGCAGCAGTTGGGCATGACAATCGGCAAAATGGAGCAGGGTCAGCTTGCCGGTATCCGGGAAGCGAAGCAGATCTTGGGCCGAGGCTCGATTGGCGGCCTGTCCCAGACTGATTCCCGGTCCGGCCACAAAAGCCGCCGCCGATAAAAGCCCCATTTCCAATAGCTCTCTACGGTTTAGATTCATGTTAAATTCTCTTTCACAACGCAATTTTTTCTAGTTCACCAGATAAACCAATATGTTGCACCGCTTACGCACTTACAACTGCCCAATCTAGGATAATGGGTGTTATGGCCGGATTCCCGGTACGTTCATGGGCAATCCGTTGGAAATGGAAGCCAGATAAAGTTCCAGATTGACATAATAGTCATCCCCGGATGCTTTCGGTTGCGCCCGAACATTTTTGTTGCAGGTCTTCAGACGTCGTTGCATGGTGGCGACCTGTCCCCATTTCAGCCGGTAGGTCGGCCAATGGTCAATGGAGCCGGAGCCGATGGTTCCGCCAGCCATATTACGCTGATCCTGCTCATTTTTTTGCGCCATGGCCTGGACGACCAATTCATTGAACTTGCTCTGACCGGTATTATCGGTGGTGCTGAGATATTCTGCCCGGATGTTTGCACCGGCGGCATTGTGATGACAACTAGAGCAGGAGACGTCAAAGTGGCCGATCCGGGTAAAATAAGACTCTTTCCCGGCTTTTAAAAATGGGGCCATGGGACCATCGGTTTGAACGGCCAACGGCATGCCGTTGGAGAGGGCTTTGACATAGGTAATCAGAAGGATCTGTTCCGAACTCTCATCTTTCAGTGGAGCTTGGCCCATCTGTTCGGTCAGGCATTCATTGATTTTCTGTTGAATCAATTGGGGTTTGCCCAATTTAGGGTTGTATTTGGGATAGCCGGTCGCCGCACCGACCAACCGTTCGCCGTCCTCACCGTGACAGGTTTCACAGGATTTGCCGTCCCGGTCTTTTTTAAAGAGATCCTGTCCTTCGTCAATCAACCCCTCCGTGGGAGGAAACTCCGCCATTTCCCGAAAACGGGGCGAATATTTGTAGAGTCCCTGATCCAGGGTTGAGTCATACCCGTTAAGCTCCAACGCTTCACCCGGTCCGGCGGCCACAGCGATGGCCACAGCTCCCAGGATGGCCCCGTAAAGTCGGTAGTTTTTCCGCTTCATTGTAACTCTCCTATTCAGCCATGACCTGGCTGGTTGATGTATAGACGCCGCCCTTGTTATCCTTCCAGGTGATGACCAGCGGGCCGGAACCATCCACCTTCAGGTGAAAACCGATCATGGGGTCTTGTGAGATGGCTGCTCCCCAGGTGGAGTGCAAGACCGTCTCTCCATTGAAGGTCGCCGATACGGTATCGATGAAATGGGCTGGCACTTTTTGACCGGTTTTTTTGTCTTTTCTCAGGCCGGTCTCCATGGGGTGACGAATCAGGGCTTTTACTTCGATAACGTCACCGATTTTTACTTTTTTTGGAACCCGGATCTTGGCTTTTCCAATACTTGAGGCCATGTCAATATCCTTTTTATCTAGCAGATTTTGTAATGATCAATCGATTAAGCGCGTTGCTCCCCTAAGCAGGGGGGTCAACCGCCACAACCACCAATGGTGACCTTGACTTCAGAGATCGCCCCCAGCAATTTGCCGGTATTGGTTCGGGCAATGGCTCGTACATTGGATGTTTTACCCATTTTTACACGGGTGGCCACCTGGGCTTTGCCATTTTTCGGCGTCAAGGTGAAGGTGGCAATCAAGGGGGTTGGATTGTTGTCAATGATCAGCGCGATGGACTCAATATAGTTGTTGGCATCCATGGGGTGATCCACACTGATTTTCAAAGGGACAACCTTGCCATTTTCGGCAATAATCGGCGCATCAATGGTTACCTGGTTGTAATCCACATCAGAACTACCCATGGCTTTTTTGATCTCATCATTGATGTCGGCGTGGGCTTCTGGAATTTTAATGAATCCACCGACCAGGGCGGCAGCCACACTCAAGCGACCGGCTTCGGAGAAGAGGGTGCGACGAGAGATGGGGGTTTCCATCGAATGGGACATGTTGTTTACTCCTTGATGCAAATATATTAAGTGAGCCCTTCAACGCGGGCTGTTATTGACGCAGGGTCAACAGGTAAGCGATGATATCCTCCACTTCCTGAGCTTCGAGAACCCGTTTTCCGATCCAATCGTTGCGAACCTGTTTTTTGCCTTCATTGCTGTAGAAGGTAAACATCAGCGTGTCGGGATTATCCACTTTCGGATCGACGATTTTCTGGCGAATCCAGGCTGTCGATCGTTCCATGTTGTTCATCGCCTCGACCAGATCGGGACCGGCATTGCCGGCCAAAACGGCGTCCGGTAGATTGTGACAGGCGACACAGTTGCCTTTGGAACGGGTATTGGCCAACTTTTTCCCAGCGACCGGATCGCCTGGTTTGTCGGTCAGAGGCGTGGCGATTCCCATCACCTGCCTGGATTGATCGGATGTACCGTCAGGGGTGCTGGCACATCCAGCCAAAATCGCCGCAGCCAACAACACAGGGCCAACGGTTCTTAATCGTTTCATTGTGTTCTCCTTGTCGAAGTGGATAGAATCCAAACCTGAATAAGACAGTCCAAAACAGGCTGTTGAATATATGTTTGTGCAGTATGGAGGGGGGATAAAGAAAAAAATATCCGGTAATCACCCTATAGGGTATTTACCGGACAGACGGCGTGGGGGGCGGTGTTGGCGAATCGTCTCAAACAAACCCCGGATTGATCAGGCCAATCCGACCCGGATGGCGTAGCGAACCATGTCGGCGGTGGTGTGGACTTTTAGTTTTTTCATCAGGCGGGTGCGGTGGGTGTCAACGGTTTTTGGGCTGATGCCCAGAAGGCGGCCGATTTCCTTGTTGGTTTTTCCGGCGGCGACCTGGGCCACCACCTCTCGTTCTCTGGGGGATAGGGCAGGGGTGGAGTGGTCGAGAATATCCAGTTCATCGACCTTTTCCAAAACCGACTTGCTATAAAATCGTCGTCCGGCCTGGACGCTGTGAATGGCGTCCAATAGCTCGGAAAACGCGTAATCTTTGACCACGTAACCCAAGGCACCGGCCTCTTGTGCTTCGATTGCCAGGGTTGGATCGTCGTGCATGGTCAAAATGACGATTTGGGTGGGAAAATCGGCAGAGCGCAGCTGCTTGGTGATTTCGATGCCGTTCATACCGGGCATGGAAAGATCCAATACCGCCACATCCGGGCTTAAATCAAGAATTTGATGAATGGCCTCATCCCCCCGTCCGGCCTCTCCGACCAGATCGATGTCGGCATGGCTTTTAAGCAGGTGGGCCAATCCTTGACGAAAGATGACATGGTCATCAGCGATAAAGAGTCGGATCATGCGGGGATCTCCACGGTCAGGGTTAAACCGGTATTGGGGCTGGTCTCAAAATGGGCACGACCGCCCAGTCGTTCCGCCTGTTCGCGGATGATCGACAGTCCCAGCCCTTTGCTTCTTCGCTCGCTTTCGGCCAAAACCATGCCCCGACCATTGTCGGAAATCCGCATATACAGGGTGCCATGGCACTCTCGACGCAGGGATATGACAATTTTTTTTGCCTCGGCATGTTTGAGGGCGTTGGTCAGGGATTCCTGAATAATTCGGAACAGATTATATTTGGCCTCCTGACCCAAGTTTGAAAAATCGCCTTGGGTTTGAATTTTGATCTGCCCCGTGGTGTTGCGGGCCTGTCTCTGACACCACCATTGGACCGCTTCATCCAGATCCATCCGTTCTAAAAACAGGGGGCGTAAAATGGTTGTGACATCCCGCAGTTGCTCAATAGCCTCTTTGAGTTCCATAATCTCTTCGGCCGCTCCGGCAGAACCTTGCTTCATCTCCAAGCCCAATTTGATGGCCTGCAACGATTGTCCCAATCCTTCATGGAGAAGATTGCCCAGCCGTTTGCGTTCGTCAATCTCCAGGCGGTTTTTGATTTCTCGAATGGATTCCTGAAGTTTTCGTTGGGCGGTAATATTGCGGGAGATGCCATGATAACCGAGAAAATGGTTGTTTTTATCAAAAAACGGAGCACCATTGGTCTCCAGGATGACCTGTTGACCATTCTTGTGAATGAGGGAACTGGTGAATGTCTCCAAAGGTTGTAAGGCTAAAAAGGCGGTTGAAAAATATTGCTCGACCCGGTGGGCCTCAGCGGCGTTCATGAAGGTGTAGGGGGGGTGGCCGCGAACCTCTTCCGGGCGGTAGCCCAACAGTTCAAAAATCCGTGGACTGGAGTAGCTGAAACGCCCTTGATCATCCAACTCCCACACCCAGTCAGTCGTGTTTTCAACCAAATTCCGGTAGCGGGCCTGACCCCGGCGCAATCGGGATTCAATGATTCTACGCTCCCTCAACTCCTCGGTCAGATGCCGCTTTGAGCGGCTGATCTCATCGGTAAATCGCTGGAGCAATTCATCCAGCCCATAGAGGGCATCTCCCACCGGCCGGTCCAGATGGACGCCCAGGTTGTCTTCGGAAAATCGTTCGATCTGTCCGGTCAGGCGGTTGAGTTTGCGCGAGAGCCAAAACATGACCAGAAAAAAGGCGCCGACAAAAACCAAAAAAGAGACGGATTTTTGTTCACGCCCCTGTTTGATGATATTTCTTTGTAGGGTTTGCAGGCTGGCTCGCGGAACAACGGTGGCAACCCTGAAGATCATTTCAGAAGAGAATTCATAGTTGAAAAAATCTTGACCGACAATCAAATAATCCCGGTTTAACGTATTCATGGGTGTACCGACCGCAACAATGGGCGGATCACTGCTGGCCATGATGGTTTGGGTCTCGCTGTTGATGAATACCTGGATGCCGGGCAGGTCAAATCGTCGATGGAAATCGATTAAAAAATGGCTGTCAAAGGGAATGACGATGACCAGAGACCCCAACAGGCGCCCTTTTTCATTGCGTAACGCAGAGGAGGAGATGAAATGGGGAAATCCGTTGATTTCTGTGATGCTGGTTGGACCACCTTCCCGAGTATAATCAAAAAAATGGTCCTCGAATTGCGTCGCCCTGGGGGGATGACGACCGCTGCCAAACAGCTCCTGAATCCGATTTTGATCGTCCAGCAATAAAAAATAGGCACTGCGGGAGAAGCTGCGCAATATGGAAGGCGACGGCAGCCAGGGTGGGGGCAAGGCGTGAATGATGACGGTTGCCGGCTTGGTACTGTGTTCACTCTGACGCTCCTCCAGATAGGTCCGAAAACCATCTCGTTGGACGTAGAGTTTAACCGCCTGCTTTTGGCGCAGCAAAACGGTTTCCAACTGGGTCAGGCCCGTTTGAAACTGTTGCTCCAGGGTCGTGGCATAATGGCTGGCAAACAGGGATTCCGCCCATCGGTCCTGAAGCCTGTCCTGAACCATCCATAAGATGAGACCAACCGCACTGATAACCAGCAGCACCTTGGAAGTGAGCGGCACCCGCTGTTTCCAAAAAATGGTCGCACCGTTGATGGAGAAGGGGGGGGTGATCATGGCAGGCCACCGATCAATTCGTCACCCTGGAATTGCCAACCGGCTTTGCGCAGTTGCTCCGCCGGGATGAGGGAGTAGCTTTGCGAGAGTTCTGAAATCCGTTCCTTGATGAATTCCAGTAGAGCTTGAGCATGGGGGTTGGTCTGGGCCTCATTCTCCCAGATGGCCAGGCTGTGGGTGCGATAAAACGGGTAGCGTCCCTGGATGACTTGATCCGATCGGGCCGGTGAGACCCCATCCACCGAGACCACTTTAACCCGACTGGGATGGCCGCCATACTGTTGGATATCCCAGAGAACCTCATAGCCAATGGCATTGGTATAACGGGAGACTTTATGAATCATGTTGGGAATATTGCCCGCCTCATCCATTTGCGGAGAGAATAAATCTTCATGATCCAATATCAACCGCCAATGGCCCGGACGGATCTTGCAGTGAAGCCGCCCAACCACCCAAACCGATTGATCGGTCTGATCGGTCACCCCCGTTGTCGAAATATCCTGCCAGTCGGCGATGGTTCCCCTGAAAAGCGATTGAATCTGGACGACGCTGAGATTGTCGATGGGATTCGTATGGTTGACGATGATGGCCAGGGCCGAGATGGCCAGGGTGTGAAAGGCCAGGCCGGGCAGTCGGTCTGTCAGGGCAGGGGGACAACAAAACCCGGCCATATCCACTCGTTTTCTGTTCAATAAACCCTGGGAAACGCCGCAAGTTCCCTCTTTGACGGCAATCCGAATTCCACGCTCTTTGGCAAAGCCGTTCAGCAGTGGGCTCAGGGCCGGATAGAGATGTTGGTCCAGGGTAATGGCAATATCGGCATCCTTGGCCCAATAGTCATAGGAAACGGGGGTCTGCTGCCAGGCTTTTGATTTGGACATGCTCAGAGAGGGATCGGAAAATTCCGGTCCTTTCAGGTTTGGATCGAAAGTTGGCGGCAACTGATGCTCGATAGCTCCTTGGCTGTGACCTGGCGAAGCAACGGTGAGCAAAATAAAGGGGAGACAACCCAACAGGAAAACCCATTTTATGGAACAAGTCAGTCGCATTCGCTCATCCAATCTTGATTTCAAGTTTTTTTAAATGATCTTAAAACGTTCGACCGTTTTTATGTTCAAGCGCGTCAACGCACCGTCAGAAGAAAAATTTAATGTTCGTTTCAACTGGTGCCGATAAGGATACCAGAAGGTGGAGATTTTTAGTAGGTCAACATCAATAGCGGTTCGGTAAGGGTCAAGGGAGACGCACTCAACCGCTCAGACATGGGAAAGGAGGAGAGACAATGTTACCGATCAACAGTACCGCCATCAGCGGTGTGACCAACGATTTGGAAGATCGGGCCAATTATCAGGCCAACATTCAGCAAATCCGTGCCCATGGCAGTCAGCGGGTCAGCCCGGTGCGGCGGGCTCAGCCCAACCATTCCGCCGACGATGTTCAACAGGAGCGTGTCAATCCAGACAGAAAAAAGGGCGGTTCCGGTCATCTGGCCGCCTCCTACGAGGCCATTGTCAACGAGGTCCAGGAAGAGGAGCAGCTTCGCCTGGAGAGTCACGAGTTGGAGGTCAATAGCCGCCGTGAGGAGATTTTGAACAGCCCGCCCCTGTCTCGCATCGGTTTTACCAAGCCGAGTGTCATTGTCTCACGCCGCGGACCGAGCCGGTCTGTTGCCAAGCTTTTTGTCCAGATGGCGACGGCTCAGGAGAGCCCGTTTCAATCCGTCGCCCCCTCCAATCGCGTAGCGGCTCGGGTAGACGTCACCATCTGATTCAACGCCAACAAAATCTCTTCTTTAACCCATTGGTCCGGTTCTGAATATTGCGCCGATCTGAGTAATTCGCGGGCTTTGGGGGTTGTGATTTGTCCCAACCCCCAAGCTGCATGGCCTCGAATCAAGGGGTGGGGGTCGGCAAAAAGATGAGTCAACCCCGCAAAAGCCTCCTCAGTGGCCCAATTTCCCAGTGCGACCGCCAGATTGCGCATAAAGCGAATCCGGCCACTGCGTTTGATGCCCGATTGGCTGAACAACGATCGAAAATCCGCTTCGTCCAGATGGACAAAATCCAGAAGTCTGGGAGCGACCAGAGCCGCTCTGGGCAGAAAAAATTCCGCTTTGGTTACCGGGGCAAACCGGTTCCAGGGGCAGGCGGTCAGGCAATCGTCACAGCCAAATACCCGGTTGCCCATGGCCTGCCGATGGGTACGGGGAATCGGCCCGGAGGATTCGATGCTCAGATAGGCCAGACAACGTTGGGCATCCAGTTGCCAAGGGGTATCCAAGGCGCCGGTTGGGCAGACCACCTGACAGCGCTCACAGCGACCGCAATGGTCGGCATCCGGTGGGTCGGGGGGCAGGTCGAGATCCAAAAAAAACTCGGCCAGAAACAGCCAACAGCCAAAATTCCGATTGACCAGAAAACTGTTTTTTCCCTGCCATCCCAATCCGGCTCCCGCCGCCAAGGGTTTTTCCAAGACCGGAGCGGTGTCAACAAAAATACGGCCCTCGACGCTTCGACCAACGGTCTGTTCGATCCGACTGGCCATTTTTTTCAGTTTTTTCTTGATGTAGCCCTGATACTCCCGGTTTCTGGCGTAGGCTGAAATCCCCAACGCTCCCGGATCTGAAAGATAGGGGCTGGGTTCCCCAGGAGGCCGGTAGTTCAATCCCAACACCATGATGCAACCCAACTTCTCCATCAACTGGTTGGGGTCCATCCGTTTATGAGGGTTGTGTTCCATCCAGACCATATCCCCATGGCTGCCCCGTTCCAACCAATGGGTCAAAAACTCGGCCCGTGGCGGTGGGGCCGGAGAGGCAAAGGAGACCACATCGAAGCCTTCTTCTTGAGCAATTCTTTTTAATTGCTCTTTTCGTTTTTGTTGCAGATTGGTAGAGTGGATCAATTTTTACCGATTCCCTGTACTTTTTTAGTGAGATAAAATTTTTATGACCGATTCCTGTCCGGTCCCTCTGGAACCACTGTACGATTTATCCGACGAAGTCGTCGAGGAACGTATTCGAGCTGCCAAAACAAAACTGGGGGATCGCTGTGTCATCCTCGGACACCACTATCAACGAGAAGAGGTCTACCAATTCGCCGACCTGAGTGGGGACTCCCTGAAACTATCGCGCCTGGCCAGCCAAAAACCCCAAGCCCGTTACATTGTTTTTTGTGGCGTTCATTTCATGGCTGAGGTGGCGGACATTCTCTCGGCCCCCGACCAGATCGCCATTCTTCCCGATATGGCCGCCGGTTGTTCCATGGCCGATATGGCCGATCTGCCTGCCGTTGAATCGGCCTGGAGATCCCTCGGAGCGGTGATCGATGTCGAGCGTCTGGTCACCCCGGTAACCTATGTCAACTCCATGGCTGATTTAAAGGGGTTTTGCGGGGATCACGGCGGTACGGTCTGTACCTCGTCCAATGCGGAAAAAATCTTGGCCTGGGCTTTCGAAAGACGGGAAAAGGTGCTTTTCTTCCCCGATCAACATCTGGGTCGAAACAGTGCCGCTCGCATGGGTATCGGCCTGGACCGGATGGTCGTCTGGAAACCGGGCGAGGTCAACGGTGGATTGACAGCCGAACAGATCAAACAGGCCAAGGTGATTCTCTGGGACGGTTTTTGCTCGGTACATCAGATGTTTCAGTCGCTCCATATCGATCAATTCAGGGAGCGGATTCCCGGCATTCAAATCACGGTACACCCGGAGTGCAGCTATGAGGTGTGCGAAAAGGCCGACCACATCGGATCGACGGAGATGATTCAAACCACCGTCCGCAACGCCCCGTCCGGCTCCAAATGGGCCATCGGCACCGAGTTGAATCTAGTCAACCGCTTAAAACATGAGATGCCCGATAAGGAGATTCACTTTCTCTGCCCGACCATCTGCATGTGTTCCACCATGTTTCGCATCGATACCCAACACCTGTGTTGGACTCTGGAAAATCTGCTTTCCGGTCATGTGGTCAATCCCATAACCGTCCCGCCAGCCATTGCCGTTTCGGCCAAAAGAGCATTGGACCGAATGCTCTCGGTCGTGTAATGCCGACTATGGCCACCCTGCTCGAAAAAGCCATCGCTCTCGCCGTAGCGGGTCACGCCGGACAGGTGGATAAGGCCAATGTTCCCTACATTTTGCACCCCTTGCGCCTGATGTTGAGAATGAAAAGCGAACGGGCGCAGATTGTAGCGGTGCTGCACGATCTCATCGAAGATACCGATGCTACCCTGGATGATTTGCGCAACGAGGGGTTTCCAGAGGAAATTCTTGTCGCCTTGGATCATCTGACCCACCGGGAAGAGGAGAGTTATGAAGCATATATTCAACGCATCAAAAAAAATATTCTTGCTCAACGGGTCAAGCTCCAGGATCTGGAAGACAATATGGATATTCGCCGTTTGGAACATCTCCCCGGCGAGCGGGACTGGCAGCGCTTGAAAAAATATCGACTGGCCTGGTCGGTGCTTAACGATCTTCCAGAAGGGGAGTAACCCCCATGAGCCGCAAGGTCTTTCGGGATGCCATCCATAACATGATCACCCTCCACCGAGAGCGGGATCAACCGGCCTCCGACCCGACGGAGTGGGGGGACGGAATGTTGCTCGAACTCATCGACACCCCGGAATTGCAACGACTTCGTCGTATTCGCCAACTGGGGCCGGCCTCGCGCATCTATCCCTGTGCCGAACACTCCCGGTTTTCCCACGCCCTGGGTACCATGCACCTGGCCAAACGCATTCTTGCGGCTCTTCCCAACCACGCGGGTCAACTGATGGATCGGCAATCCATGTTGGCCGTCAAGGTCGCCGCTCTCTTCCACGATGTCGGTCATGGCCCCTATTCTCATGTTTTTGAGCATCTCATGCCGGGACTGGACAACCATGAAATCTGGGGCTGGCGTATTCTCTCCGGGCCGGGGGCGGCCCGGCGGGTCATCGAAAAACATTGTCAGCGGTTACAATTGGATGCGGTTGATTTTTTTGAAAAGCTCAGCTCCATCTGGGGTCACAATCCACGCCAGGGCGCCATCCATCTGGGACGGCAGGTGATCTCCAGCCAACTGGATGCCGATCGAATGGATTATCTGCTCCGAGATGCCCATTTTACCGGGGTCTCCTATGGTCGTTATGATCTGGAGTGGTTGCTGCACAGTCTGCGGGCGGAGACCATCGATGAGACTCCGCGCCTCTGTGTGAATCTGGCCAAGGGGCCGGTTGCCCTGGAGAGTTATATCTCCGCTCGCGACCATATGTATCGACAGGTTTATGATCATAAAACCGTTCGAGCGTTTGAGGCGCTGCTGATCCATATCTTTCAAATTTTTGTCTGGGTCTGTCAGCAGGAACAGGTTTGGCCAACGGGGATGCCGTTGGCTCTGTCCCGCTTTCTCGATCATCTGCAATCTGGCCAACAACCGACCCTGAGCGACTATCTGGCCCTGGACGACACCGTTCTCGATTATTGTTTTGGACAGTGGGCTGAAATGGAGCCTCAGACTCCGGCCCAGGCGGAGCTGAAATGGAAATGCCGCTTGTTCAGAGATCGGACCCCCCTCTATCGGCGGATTTACTGGCGTATTCCCAAAATGGGCGGCTTGGGCGAACAGTTGGCCTTTGGCTTTCAGCAAACCCAGGGCAAAAACGGCTTGGCTTCGGAGTTGACTCCAGGGCCGGTGGATGAAAAAGAGTCTTCGGATATCATTCATGATTCGATCATCGCCGAAGCCATCGATCTGTTTTTTAAAGAGCGGGCCGAGACTCTGATCGAGGTGGTTTCCGTTGATGGTCAGCCCAGACAGGTTCCCCTTCATCTGCTGGTTTATGTTGACCGGTTGGAGCGATCCCCCTACGCCCACCTGCAATATACGCCGGGCCAGTCCGATCCGGTCTATGTGGTCTCGGATTCCGGTTCGGTGCAACCAGCGGAAAAAGCCTCCTCCCTGATCCATTTTCTCGGCAAAAGTCATCGTCGTCAGGCGCGTGTTTTTGTTGATCCCCGTGCTGAATCGGCTATTTTGAAACTGGTTCAACACTCCCTCAAACAGTGGATCTAGTGATCAATCATGATTCCTTTTCTTCTCGTCGGTTTGGCTTTTCTTCAGGTGGTGATTATGGGTCCGATTCCAATTGAAAAAAATCAGATTATCTCCTTGAAAAATCGCACCACCCTCAGCGCAACCGATAGTTTTGCGCAACTGGCACAAAACCAGGTGGTTTTAATCGGTGAATCCCACACCGACCCCGGACATCACGCGGTTCAGTTGGAGGTGATCCGAGGATTGCAAACAGAGCGGCCCAATCTGGCCATCGGTCTGGAGATGATGCCCCGGCATTTTCAGCCGCAACTGGACGAGTGGATAAAGGGTGGTTTGAGCGAAACAGACTTTTTGGATGCCGTTGAGTGGTATTTTACCTGGGGATATGAGGCGGAGCTGTATCTGCCGATTTTCCGTTTTGCCCGTGAACAAAAAATTCCCCTGGTGGCTTTGAATCTAAAACGGGAGATCGTTCATCAGGTTCGGGTCAAGGGGGTGGATGATGTCGAGCAGTCGATCAAAGATCAGCTGCCGACCGTAGCTCCGGCCAGTTCCGACTATCGGATTCGGTTGAGAGAGGTGTTTGACAGCCATCCGATGATGTCAAAAATGGGCCATTTTGACCAATTCGTACAGGCGCAACAGGTGTGGGACGGGGTTATGGCGGAGCAGATTGTTCAGTGGTTGAAGAAAAACCCGGATGGACTGTTGGTCGGGCTAGCTGGCAGTGGCCATATTATCCATGGTCATGGCATTCCCCATCAACTCCGGGTGCGACAAATAGAACATATCGCCACCTTGCTGCCCTGGACCACCGGAGAGGAGTGGGTGGATAGCCAATCTGCTGATTATGCCTGGGGTGTCGCTCCATCCGATCCCACCGATCCCCCGGTTCGATTGGGTGTTTTTTTGGAAGAGTCGTCTGAAGCGGTTGAGAACAGTGGCCCAGGCGTATTGATCAAAAAAGTGATTAAAGAGTCTCCCGCCGCCCTTGGAGGTCTGTTGGCGGACGACCGGATTACCCACATCAACGGCCAAGAGACTCCCAGTCGCCACACTTTGGTTCGAATGACCCGATCCCTGCGCTGGGGCGAGGCCGCCACCCTGACCATTCATCGTGGTGAAGAAAGCCGACAGATAAAAGTCAACTTGACCCGATAACTGTCAATCGGCATTGAAAGTTGACCCCCTATCGGCGTCGAATTTTGACCCCCGAAAGGTGCGAAAAAACTACTGGACCGAACGCGACATTGTTTTGCAAATTCTCTGTTCGTATTGCAGTGCAGCGAAAAGAAATTCCGAATCCTGGTTGATCGCTAAGTCGAAATTCTATTATCTCACAACATGTTGATTTTAAACTGTAAAACATCAATAGTTCGGAGTCGTTTATTTTTCCTGCCAGAGAAAAGTTCGAGACTGTCCGGGTCGATACCAAGTGACTTTTTGGAAAATTTTCTGCTTTTTTCAACGTAAACAGAGAATAGCAAATTTATTACTGAAAAAAAGAGACTTGGCAGAAAAGCAAGAATGATGTAATATTACAGCGTAAGTGCATCACTCTCTTTTGGAGGCAAAGACATGGCTAGAGCCAGCATTTCAATTTCCCCGCCTAATGATGAATGGATAAAATTGCAGATCGATAGTGAAGAATTTTCCAGCCGTAGCGAGGTTGTAAACGACCTCATACGCAAAGCTCGAAAAGAGCAAGACGAAATAGAAGCAATCCGTGCAGCGCTCATCAGGGGCGAGGAGAGCGGAACCAGCAAGCGTACACCGGACGATATTATAAACGCTGTGATTGAGAAACGGCGTAAAAATGGCACGTTATGAATTGTCAGAGGCTGCAGACTTAGACTTTGAAAATATCTTTGATTTTGGCATTGATACATTCGGACTTGCTCAAGCCGTGGATTATCAGAACGGGCTAAAAAAGCATTTTGACGAACTGGCAGAACAACCGAAACTTTATGCAGCCGTTGACCATGTCCGCGCCGGATATCGCCGCAGTGTATACCGTTCACATTCGATTTATTACCGGATAGAACCAACCCGCATTTTTATCGTACGGATTTTGGGGCAGCAGGACCTGCGTCTCCCATAGTGGCCGTTCATGTGGAATATTTGACTCATTAGGGCTGAGCATAACAAATTGTTCTGATGAATTTTCTTGTCAGACCGAACTCCATAGAGTCGATCACATTTGATTCAGACTCTATTTGGAGGGAAAGATGGTGCTATTATGGCAGTTGTTGGTCCAGTTCATTCGAGACCTGTTTCGGAGTAGGGCAACTTTACAGATTGAGAATCTGCTCCTGAGGCAGCAGGTGAATGTGCTTCAGCGTCCCCGACCAAAACGTTTGCCATTGCGGAAACTGGATCGATGGATATGGTGTGCCGCTGTGACGTTTTTTCAAAATTAGCAGCAGTCGCTGGTGGTCGTGAAGCCCGAAACCGTGATCCGCTGGCACCGGGAAGGATTTCGGCTATACTGGAAATGGAAATCCAAATCAGGTCAGGTTCCGGGCAGACCCAAAGTCAGCTGTGAAGTCAAAGGACTCATCCACCAAATGTGCAGGGAAAACCCTGCTTTGGGTGCGCCTCGAATCCACGGTGAACTGCTGATGTTAGGCTATGATGTGGGCGAAACTTCGGTTGGCAAGTACATGATCAAGCCAACAAAGCCGCCATCCCAGACCTGGAAGACCTTCCTGGAAAACCATGCTGACCAGATTGTGGCGATGGATTTCTTCACCGTGCCGACCATCTTATCCCGGGTACTCCACGTCCTGATCCTGATTGATCATGAACGGCGGCGCATCGTTCACTTCAATGTCACCATCAATCCAACATCAGCATGGGTCGCTCAGCAGATACGGGAGGCATTCCCTTGGGATTCAACACCACGTTTCTTGTTGCATGACCGCGATCCACTCTTCATGGCCAGTCAGTCATCATTGAAGAAAATGGGGATCGAGACCGTCATCACGGCACCACATTCGCCTTGGCAAAACGCTGTCGCGGAAAGGATGGTTGGGACCTTACGCCGAGAATGTTTTGATCACATCATTGTGTTGAACGAAGAACACATGCGCAAGCGACTTGGCGAGTTCATCGCCTATTATCAGGAGTCGCGTACTCATCAGGAGTCGCGTACTCACCTTGGATTGGGTAAGGAGTGTCCAATGCATCGTGATGTTCAGCAACAAGGCTCTGGCAAGATTGTCGCTTTTCCCGTTCTTGGTGGTCTACATCATCGGTACGAAAGAGTCGCTGCCTGACCCTTGTCAGTCAATTTCGGTTTCTGGATTTTCAAAGAGCGCTTCAGTTCAGCGGTCCATTTCGTCCTGCCTGAAATCAGCAATTCAAAACAGTGACTGTCGCCAAACCTACTCTTCCTGGAGAGATTTTCTCTAAATCTACCCTCCATGTCCAGTGAAATCGGCCTCGCCATGCTCGTTGATAAGGCCGATTTTGGGCTGGATGGAATAAACGAGAGGGACAGGTTATGCGTATTTCGAGGCAACTCTATGGCCTGGCTTACTCGGTAAAAACATCATCCAGTGATTTAGCTTCCAGAACCCGGTCACCCCAAATTTCCAAGGTCTCCGGGGTGGCGGAATGAACTCTGCTGGCAACCCACACCGGTAATGCACCAAAACGGCGTTGCAATAACCGTAGTAAAAAAGCAGCCTCGCCTTCCTGACGCCCTTCCTGACGCCCTTCCTGACGCCCTTCCAGCCAACCTTCATGTTTCCACTCTTTGGTCCACTCCTGCACAGTTTCCGCTAACATAGCATCCACCTCCATCAATTCAGACATTTCTGGTACCTGTTGCCCTGGCACCCGTTTTGGTAGTAAGACTCTTCCTAGCCATACCGTAAAAGCTCTCCGAAGGCTTGCTTGTTCTGGTGCCTTCAACCAATCTGCCAGCTCACGCACCACTAAGCGGACATCTTCAGGACTCCGGCTCTTCTCGAATCTGAAAAGAGTTGCTGCCAAGTTTCGTTGTGATGCAAGCTCAGCATCCTGATACCTCACTTCATCAATCAACAGATACCGCATATATGGACGGTATCGGTCCAGGCCACCAGGTACCTGAGAGATCAGGTCGCCCACATCCTGAGCAGCCGTCCACTCGGGTCGACCGTTGAACAAAACAACCGGTAGAGTAGGGGGCAGCTTTTCTCCTGGCCTAATCTGCCCGCTCTTGATCAAATCCTGGTACAGGAGCATCACATAGGCAGTCATTCGTACCGCCATGAATGGATCAACTGACGACTGAAACTCCAAAAGCAGGTAGATGAAAAGCCATTCATCTCCCCAGCGTACCCGCCAGATAATGTCATCCTGCCGGTCTCGCAGATCATCCGTTACATAGCTGCCGCTGACCTTTTCCAGGGTGCTGAAATCAATCTTTTCAACCCACTCTTCCTTTACGAACCCTTGCAGAAGATCGCGCACCATCTCTTGGTGGCTGAAAATCTGCTTGTATCCATTGTCGTGGTTTGCCACCAGCACATCCTCAATCATTCAGAAAAATTATCAATGAGCGATATCATACACCTATTCTTGAAGGCGGTTCAGTGTTTTTTCCAAAGCAGGGCAGCCATGCAACTTGAGATTCTGGCTCTTCGCCATCAGATCAGTGTCTTGCACCGACAACAGAAAAAGCGACCAGCCTTGAACCATTGGGATAGAATATTCTGGGTCTGGCTATCGCAAATCTGGCCAAGATGGAAAGAGGCCCTTGTAATCGTGAAGCCTGATACTGTGGTGAAATGGCATCAGACAGGCTTTAAAATGTTTTGGCGATGGCGATCTCGTAAGAAACGACCAGGACGACCACCCGTTCCAAAAGAAGTGCGTGATCTGATCAGACAGATGAGTCGGGAGAATCCATTTTGGGGAGCTCCTCGAATCCATGGAGAATTGCTGATACTGGGCTATGATGTCGGTGAAACCACAGTCGCCAAGTACATGATCAAGCCAAAAAAGCCGCCATCCCAGACATGGAAGACATTTTTGGAAAACCACGCTGACCAAATTGTCGCCCTGGACTTTTTCACAGTCCCAACCATCTTCTTTAAAGTGCTTCACGTCCTGATTCTGATTGATCATGATCGGCGGCGTATCGTTCACTTCAACGTTACCACCAATCCAACGTCAGCTTGGGTTATCCAGCAAATTCGTGAGGCTTTCCCGTGGGACACAGCACCAAGATTTCTTCTCCATGATCGTGATCCACTCTTCATGGCCAGTCAGTCATCAATGAAGAAAATGGGGCTGGAGACCGTCATCACGGCACCACATTCGCCTTGGCAAAACGCTGTCGCGAAAAGGATGGTTGGGACCTTGCGCCGAGAATGCTTTGATCACATCATTGTGTTGAACGAAGAACATCTGCGACAACGTCTGGGTGAGTTCAAAGTCTATTATCACTCAACACGCACTCACCTTGGATTGGATAAACAATGCCCAATCAACCGTGATGTTCAGAGCGTTGAATCGGGGAAAGTCATCGCATTTCCCGTCCTCGGTGGCCTACACCATCGGTACGAAAAAGTCGCCGCCTGACACAAGTCAGTTAATCGGTTCCTGATTTTCAAAGAGCATGCTTGAGGTAGTGTTCCGACTGGCCGTGCGCAAAATCGGTGATTACGCGGTTTCTACGGGCCATCAAGTCACACCTCACGCCTGATTGTCCCGGAAATCGCCCTCTTTGTCCACTGAAATCGGCCCCGCCAGAGCTGGTGACGAGGCCGATTTTGGCTGTATGAGGTTTCCGATAGGGACAACGGAGAGTTCCGTACCTTTCGAGCCAAAGTAAACAGGTTTCAGAGAAAATGGCGCAGAAGAGAGAATAGGGGGCCGTTTTCGGTGTGGGCCGGTACGGAGGTTTTCATGCCGCACGAAAACAGCGGCTTCGTAACCATTGGAATCATTGGGGAGTTTTTGGCGGCGTTGAACGGGCTGATTGCCCGTACTGCCAACGGAGAATTTCCGAGGTAAGAAGAGTGGTGCCCAGGGGCGGAATCGAACCACCGACACGGGGATTTTCAGTCCCCTGCTCTACCGACTGAGCTACCTGGGCGTTACCTCGGAATCTATTTTCTGGCAACGAAACTTTATGCCTGTCATTGCCAAGGTGGGTCTGCTTATACTGCTCGTTTAGTTCCCTGTCAATGAATATAGAGAAAAAATAATGATTCATGAGATTCATCTGTTCGTAACGGCTGATTTGGTGGACAATGTCTGTGATATTTTGAATGGCCATGGTTCCATGGGGATGGTTGTGGATATTGTCAATGGTCGGGCTAAGCCCTTGATCAAAGGGTATTTTGAACAGCCGGAAAAAGTGCAGATTGCTGTCGAACTGCAACTGATGCTGGTGGCGATGGGGAGAAAATCGGCGGAACTTTCTCTGGACTGGTTTGAAGTGGAGGAGGGAGATTGGGAAAGTGCCTGGAAGGTCCACGCAAAGCCGGTTCCGACCGGTCAGCGGTTGTTGATTCTTCCCAGCTGGCTTTCGCCGGATGCGGATAATGACCGTCAAATCCTCCGCATGGACCCGGAAATGGCTTTCGGTAGCGGTTCTCATGAGACAACACGGGGATGTCTCGAAAGTCTGGAGCGGGTAGCGGATCTGGTCGGGTTGGGGAGCCTCTTGGATATGGGGACCGGTTCTGGGATTTTGGCCATTGGGGCGGTTTTGTTGGGGGCTGATCGGGTAATGGCCATCGACAACGATCCGATTGCTGTTGAGACTGCCGAAAAAAATGCTCAGATCAACCGCGTGGAAAAACAGATTGCCTTTCTCCAAGCCGCCGAGGTGCCGGACGGTCCATTTTCAACGGTGGTTGTAAATATTTTGGCGGAAGTCTTGCTGACAATGAGAGATCCTTTGATAAACAGTCTCGCACTTGACGGTTACCTGATTTTATCCGGTATTTTGCTCGAACAATCCAAGGAGGTTGTTGACTCCTATCTGGAACGCAATTTATTTCATGTCGATTCGCTGGTCATGGGGGAGTGGGTGACGTTGATCTTTAATAAAAAAGGCACGGGCTTGTGAGTATCTTTGATGTCGCTGTTTGGAAAAACGGACGGGTCCGCATGATGGATCAGCGTCTTTTGCCTCATCAAGAGGTCTATCTGGAATTTGACTCTGCCAAAGAGGTGGCCGAGGCCATCCGGTCCATGGTGGTGCGAGGCGCGCCGGCCATTGGTTGTGCGACCGCTTTTGGTGTAGCGGTAGAAGCCAAGAGGTTGGCGGAGCAGGGTGTGCCGGAATCCTGGAGTTTGGCCATGGCACCGGGAATGACGGCGTTGCGGGAGAGTCGCCCCACAGCCGTCAATCTGGCCTGGGCCTTGGATCGGATGCAACTCCTATTGGATGCCGTCCCCAAAGAGGATGTCCCGGTCCGATTGCTACAGGAGGCGGAGCTGATTCGCCTGGAAGATATTGAATCGTGCAAAACCATGGGGCGGCTGGGGGCGGAAATATTGCCTCGTCCCCAGGGGCGCCCACTCTCCATCATGACCCACTGCAATGCCGGTGCTTTGGCGACCGCCGGATATGGGACGGCCCTCGGCGTTATCCGTGGGGCAAAGGATCTATTTAAAAATGTTAAAGTTTATGCCAATGAAACCCGACCATACCTACAGGGGGCGCGTTTAACGGCGTGGGAGTTGCTCAAGGATGGCATCGATACCACGTTGCTCACGGACGGAATGGCCGGGCATATCATGAGTCAGGGCTTGATCGACGTGGTGGTGGTTGGAACCGATCGCATTGCCGCCAATGGGGATGTTGCCAATAAAATTGGTACCTATACCTTGGCGGTGTTGGCGAAACGGCATGGCATTCCGTTTATTGTTGCCGGACCGCTCTCAACCATCGATCTGAATACGGCAACCGGTGCCGGGATACCGATTGAGGAACGGGCCGAGGAGGAGGTGACCCACTGCATGGGACATCGGTCCGCCGCAGAAGGGGTTAAAGTGAGAAATCCGGCCTTTGATGTGACTCCGGCCGAGTTGGTCACGGCCATAGTCACCGAAAAAGGGGTGGTTGTCGGTCCTGACACGGAGAAAATTTTAAAGCTGTTTGACTCATAAAACAGACGGATTTATAGTAGTTGGCCTGTTTTTCGCATATTCTCGATGTAGCGCAGGCCTTGTCAACAGTAAATTGGCCATGGTAACAATTTTTCCGACCTTTTTTAAGGTTGGACTAACAGATAGGGAACTGGAAGTATGGATTTAGCTACCGTTATCGGGATGGTCCTCGGATTCGCCTTGATTATCATGGCCATCATGCTTGGTGGCGACATTGTGATGTTTATCAACGTGCCGAGTTTACTCATCGTTATTGGGGGCACTATTGCCGCCATGCTGATCAAACACAAAATGGAAGAGGTGTTTGGATGTATCGGCATCATGGCCAAAGCCTTCTTTGTTACCCAGAGCGATCCGGAAGCCACGATCAACACCTTGGTTGATATGGCGAATATTGCCCGTAAGGACGGGATTTTGGCGTTGGAAAAGGTCAAATCGGACAATCCCTTTCTTCAGGGTGCCATCAACCACTGTGTGGACGGGGCGGACCCGGAATTCCTGGAAAGCGTGCTGACCAAGGATCTGGATTATCTGGCTGAGCGCCACAATAAAGGGATCGCCATTTGGGATGGCGCGGGTGAGACGGCTCCGGCGTTCGGAATGATCGGAACGCTCATCGGTCTGGTGCAGATGTTGGCCAGCATGGAAGACCCGTCATCCATTGGGCCGGCCATGGCTGTGGCCTTGTTGACAACGTTGTACGGTTCGATCGTGGCCAACGTGGTTGCCATTCCGGTTGCCGTCAAGCTGTCGGCCTATAGTAAAGAGGAGCAGATGGTTCGCCAGATTATCATTGACGGCATGATCGGCATTCAAAAAGGGGTGAATCCACGCATGTTGCAAGAGGCACTCAAAGCGGCTCTGCCTCCATCAAAACGAGATCTGGAATAATCTGTTGTTTAATCTTCTCAAATGATCACGCCCTGCTTTTGCAGTAGAGGGAGTTAATAGGAAAAATGGCAAAAAAATGTCCCCCATGTAAAAAAGGCGCTCCGGGCTGGATGGTTACCTTTGGTGACATGATGGCCCTGTTGTTGACTTTTTTCGTTCTATTGCTCTCCTTCGCCCAGTTGGATATTGTTAAGTTCGAAGAGGCTTCCGGCTCTCTCAAAGATGCGTTCGGCACCCAAAGGATTGAAAACATTCAACCGACCCCGACCGGCGAGACAGTTGTGGATACCTCTTTTCAACAGCAGGTCGTTTTGGTCAAACTGCAAGAGCAGTTGGATTTTGTCTTGGTCAACGAGACCGATAACGGCGAAGCGGAGGTTCTTGAACTGGAAAATGGGTTTATGGTCCGTTTGAGCCGCGATCTGCTTTTTGATGAATCTTTGGCGGTCAAAGAGACCATTAAGCCAAAACTCCAACAGATTGCGACGTTGCTGGCCGAAGTGCCCAACATGATCTTTATCTCCGGTCATACTGATAACCATCCCTCAGACCCTAACAGTATCTATCCCAACAATTGGTCGCTCTCTTCGGCCATGGCCTCTTCGATGGTTTCTTTTTTTTCAACCGAGGGTGGGGTGGATCCTTCCCGTTTTCAGGCTCGTGGCATGGCGGAATACTCTCCGCTCAACACCGACGACTCAGAAGAGGCCAGAGCCAAAAATCGGCGAATCGAAATTCTGATCTCCCGTGAGACGCCAACTTTTGAAAAAAGTCAAATTTTAGAGAGTACGGACTTTATCCAGGCACCAAATGAAGAGGATAAGTAAGCTCGGAGGGGATGGGCTGAAATCCTAAGGATTCCATAACAGTATTTTCATGACGATCCCCATACGGGTTTGAAAGAGTGAATGACCATGGCGGCAGAAGCAACCGGAACAACCAATCAACAGCGTGAATTTGCCCGGGTTGATGATACGTTGCCGCTCTCCTGGCGCCGGGTCAGTGATCAGGAAATGGCTGATATTCTGGCTCACTATGAAAAATTCCGAGCCTTCCCGACCCGGCACAATGACATAGAGCAGATCCTGAACTCTTTGGATGTGACGGATCGCCTGAAGCAGCTCGAGCGATCCGACCCGACCTTGTCGCGGATTTTGAGTCGGATGGACATTAAACTCAACCTACTCCTCAGATTGTTTCATCCGGGCGAGCAGGAGCGGCCCATGGTTCCGACCTGGATGAATCTGAGCGGCGGCGGCATCGCCTTCAAAGAAGAAAATTGTGACATGGAGGCCGGTGAGATGCTGGAGTTGCGGATCTCCTTCTCCCTGGAAGTTATGGCGTCGGTGCTCTGTTATGTTCGGGTCATGAAGGTGTTTCCTCCCGATGGAGAGGGATTTTCCAAAGTTGCCGGTAAGTTTGAGCCTATTTTGGATGGTGATCGGGAGAGTCTGATTCAACATATTTTTAAACGACAAACCGAAGAGATTCGTGCTAAACGGAGCCGATGATTTCTCTTGTCACCAACTGTTTTGCCAACTCCAGTGAATAACCGGGTGGTGGGGTTGTTTGGGGTCAGATTTTTCGTTGATTTGAGTGAATGGTAAACAGAACCATACCCACAGCACCGGATACCTCAGAATCGACCAATCTTTGGTGGCGTCGGGTTTCTTCGGTCTATCTGGCTCGTGTAGTCCGTTGTCAGCGGATGGGCACTTTTATTCCAACCATGCACGTTGGTTTGGATACGAAGATGTTTGCCCATCTCGATGTCGAAGCCCGTATGGGACCGTCAGGTATGGTCAGAGAGGGTAAGCCTCGCCAGCGGATGAACGTGCTTGAGGTTTTAAATAAAAAATTAAACGAGACTCTGCTCTCAATCATTCCGACCCTCAGTAAAAAAACCCCTGTTCAGTTGGATAAAGACGGTCAGGGGGTCACGTTTTGGCTTGAACAGCCGGATCTTCAAGTATCGGACATTTTGGAGCTACACTTTTCATCTCCTACCATAGCCTCCTGGCCGTTCCACTGTTTTGGACGGGTGACGGAGATGCAATTGGATCCGGGAAGCCAGTTGACCCGGGTGTTCTGTATCTTCGAGTCGATTGGTCGGGGTGTTGTGGAGCTACAGAGGGAGCAACGGTCAATTCCTGCTTTTGCCGTACCGCCACAGCCGCTCGAACCTGAAAGGCCGGTTGTGGCTGCTCTCAAAAGGGCTTCCCTTTCAAAGCCGGCCCGTGAAAGCGAGCCTGTAGCGCCGGTTGCAGCAGAGAGGGTGGTTGAACAAAAATCCAAAAGGGCGCCTTTGGGCACGCTTCCCATCAATCTGACCCGAAAAGTTCCGCCGAAAATGGCCACCCATTCGAGCCAAAAGCCAACGCCATCCATCACCCCTCGTCCGGTTAAACAGGAGATGAAAACACCGTCGGTTTCGCCAACCCCGCTTTCCAAGAGGATTGAAAAAATGCCGGATTCAAAATCCCCCCCCCTGCAACACTTGGAAAAAAAATATGATGAGATTTTGAAAAAAGGTATGGAGGTGATTGACTCCAAGGTCACGGTGACTGAAAAGCCGGTTCGGATCAGTGATGATCGGAAGGATTTTCGGATCAACGACAGGATTCCGTTTATCTGGAGTGTGGTGCGAGAAGAGACGTTCCAGAATGAGTCTCTGCCGCATTTTGAAAAGTACCATGAATTTGGCTTGCGACAACGGATTATAAACCAGCAGATCCTCTTGAAAAGCTTTACACCTTACTTTGATCGTCTGAAAAAAAAGCGGTCCGCTTCTCGGAAATATTTGATCTGGCTGCAAGACCATTTTTCTTGGCTTTTCCTCCGGGCGGCATCCGAAAATGAAGAGGAATATTTTCAGGGTCTTACGGCACTTTTGTTGGAAATCACCAAAAAGGCCGTTTTGCCATTGGGTCGTTCAGAGCGGCTGCTGGCTCAGGTGGTTTTGCAGTTGAAGGGACAACTGGAAAAGCAAAAAGAGCGGGATCTGGCCAATTCGATCACGGAACAGGGGAGAATAGAGTTGGCCAAGGTCGCCTTGAGCAGTCTTCACCGGCAAACGGAGAAGGTTGTTGCGGCTCTCGCCAAAGAGCAACCGGCTCTGGCAGAGGATCTGCTACTTCTCAAGGGTTTGGTCGATGATATTGACCTCAGCATGCTGGATAAACCGGTCAGTACCTCTTTGGATGGTAAGGATCTGTTTACGGTCAATTTGAGTGCAACCGGGTTTGCCTTCCGCACCCGGCGTTTGTGGATCAAGCAGGGTGATCTTCTGGAAATGCGGATTTTTTTAAGTGCGGAAGGGAAAAATTTCAAAGCGGTCAACTGTTTTGGCAAAGTGGTGTTTGTCCAAGGGCCGAAAGATGGAAAAATAAAGGTTGCGACCCACATTGATCCCATGCCGGAGTCGTTTAAAGCGATCATTACAGCCCATATTGCACGAAGGCAGCGGGAAATCCTGGCGGAAAAGGCTCAATTGAAATCGGAATACGATGACTGATTTTGTTTGTGAAAATTCAGGGACCATTCTGTGGTCCGAAAGCCGTTTGATGGGGCGCTGAGCATATAACAGCTCCATTGCCCGATCCTCATGTCAGGGCGTGGTTGTTTCAGGTGACGAATCGCTTCGGTTGTGTTAGTAATAGTGAGAATTAAACAAACATTTTGGTCAAGCCGTTTTCCGGGGGGTTGAAATAGGAGAAGTCCATGTCTGAAAAACGAAAATTTCGTCTGATCACGCGCAGCGATTTTGATGGTCTGGTCAGTGCCATGCTTTTAAAGGAGTTGGACCTGATAGAAGAGATCCTGTTTGTGCAGCCCAAAGACATGCTGGATGGAAAAATTGAAGTAACCGGAAACGATATTTCGACCAATCTGCCGTATACTTCGGGGATTCACCTTGCATTCGATCATCATGAGAGTGAGTCTTCAAGACTCTCTGGGCTGGAGGCGAAAAACCACATCAACGATCCGTTGGCCCCTTCGGCAGCACGGGTGGTTTATCGTCACTTTGGCGGCAGCGATGTTTTTTCAAGTAAATGGGATGAAATTATGGCCGCCGTCGATAAGGCCGACTCTGCCCAGTTTGAAGACGACGATATTTTTTGCCCCAAAGGATGGATGTTGATCAACTTCATCACCGACCCAAGAACCGGGTTGGGTCGTTACAAAAATTTTACCATCTCCAATTACCAGTTGATGATGAAATTGATCGATTATTGCCGGGATCACTCCGTTGAGGATGTTTTGGCTCTGCCGGATGTTCGTGAGCGGGTGGACTATTATTTTGAGCGGGAGGAGATGTTTAAAACCCAGATTCAGACCTGCACAAAGATTATCAACAATTTGGCGGTCATCGATCTCAGAGGTGAGGATATCATTGTACCAGGCAACCGCTTCATGATCTACGCACTCTATCCCCAGTGTAACATTTCCATGCATATTTTATGGGGTGTTGAACGCAGCACGACGGTTTTTGCATTGGGAAAATCCATCTTTAACAAATCATCCAATACCAAAATTGGTGAATTGTGCCTCAAATATGGGGGGGGTGGTCATGATGGTGCCGGAACCTGTCAGGTCGGTACGGAATCGGCCTTCCGAGTTCGTAGCGAGTTGATCAATGTGATCACAGCTGATGGCTGAGGGTTTTCCGGTTTGTCAGGTCAATTGCGTGATTACCGTTCTGATAAACCGCCATTTTCAGGAGTCTGTCGGACCGAACGGCTGCCGTTAGGTTCTTTGCCCGATAAAACAAGAAAAATGGTTACGTTCTTTGGCGAAATGCCTGGTTAATGGACTGGGAAGCCTCTTACAGTTGAGGCGGTTGTTCAACGATTTTTTTGGCTTCCTGTTTCCAACCCATTGAAAAAAATGGAGCTTATAAAAATAATAGCGGCGGCAATTGTCAGGGGCATTCATTTTCAGCCAGATGAGGTAACCTTTTATAAATCAAAAAAAAATTCTTTCAAAGCCAAAGCTGGCGTGAACGCCAAACACAGTATACCGGAACTGCCCACCTAAAACGCAAAGTCTGCGAGAAAATAATGGAGTTTATCTCCTCCCGCGTTCCAAACGCACGATTCAAAGTTTGCCAGTAAATCTAATGATATCCGTGGAATGAGCGACCCTCATTGCTAAAAACTCAATTTTCGATAATGCTATGGCACTCTGCCTGAATTGACGATTGAAACCCACTTTTTACAGAATATTTCCAATCTTGAGTGTATTTTGCAAATTGATTTGTAGATGAATCCCTGTTAACTTCTGTTCCAAGTGGGGTTCGTTTCGATGGGGGAGAGAAGCCTTTTTCATTGGAGGCTCATGATCCTAGATCCGGCAGTTGTACGCACGCAATCGGCACAACCTCTTGATTCACCTGGCAAACTAGAAAAAAGTCTCAT
>JADFYU010000017.1 GCA_015232865.1 Magnetococcales bacterium | reverse complement strand
GGGGAACCCGGAAGAGAAACCGGTTGCACTGGGTCACTTCGATCAACTGCCGCAAAAAATGGACCCGGCCATCCAGGTGTTCCAGAACATTGGACAGAATAACCACGTCAAACGGCTCTTGGGTGACATAGTGTAAAATATCACCAACCTGATAGGAGAGGTTGTCTGGCCGTTCTCGTTTGTTGGCCAACTCTATATTTTTAGGATTAAGATCGATGCCTAAAACCCGCTCACCGGTCTGCTTTGCCAAATCCAAGGCCAACATACCGGAACCGCAACCGACATCCAAAACCCGCTCCCCACTTCGAATGCGTTTGATGAAAAACTGATGGTAACCGGTATGACGTTTTTTGCTATGCACACCCTGATCATATCGAATCGCGTTACGACCCTGTAACGGATAGAGGTGGGCATCCAGTTGAAACAAAAACTGCAAAGCCTGCTGCGGATTTAAGGATTCCGAGCGGGTCAACGCCAAACGACGGATTCCATCAGCCAAGGTCTGGCTGTCCAACGAACCACCAATTTCCTCAATCAACCGCCTTTTCAGATCAGCGGAAGCAAATTTCAATAGAAAATGAAAAAAATATTTTAACACGCCGTTATAAACCATAATCATTTTGAAAAACGCAACATGAGTCCAGGGAGATTATCTCCCTGGTGGGGTCAAGGGGCAAAGCCCCTGTGGGGTTCCGGGGCTTTGCCCCGAATAGACTTAAAGAAAAACCACCCATATCAAGATGGGGTTGTTTTTCAACTCTTATAACTCTCAACAGAGCCAGTCCTTCAAACAAAACGCCAGGTTCTTCCTCCAACAATCCCGGAAAAAAGCTACTGCTCCTCTTTTCCAAACTGGGCAATCGAGACATCAACCCGATTGATATGATCAAACAGCCAACGATAGACCAGAAAAAACAGATCGATGGCGATGGTTATTTCGCCCTTCTGTTCTGCCTTTCTGATCGTCAGAAATTTTTTGACAAACTCCTGATGAACGGCTTGATGATCGGCAAGATCCGGATAGCCGATTTTTTCCATATAGGCCTCTTCATCCCGGAAATGGTCTACCGTATAGTTTTGCAATCCTTCAACGGTTTCATAAAACAGGGCTTTATCGGATTCTGATGGAACACCTTGGCGTAAAACAGCGATCACCTTATAAAGATTGCAAACATATTGGACCAACTGCTCATGCTGCTGATCGATGTCAGGCAGACCAATTTTTTCTAATCGGGAGAAAATTTCAACTCGGACACGTTGATGCGTCAGATCAGCCTGCTGTGAAGAACCGATACTCTTTTCGGCAAGGGCCGCCTCATCCATCAACTGCAACAGAGATTTTTCCTCGGTATCTTTTGCTTTTAAGCCGGCCATTTTTTTATAATCCAATTCGCAAAATATCAACCTGGATTGGGCTTTGCCGAATCCAGGATCAAGGGACAACGCTTATGAGTGACAGTCTATCCAAAATAGCACCCTTAATCCATCCAAATTAACAATCTATTTTCACTCTTGTTCTAAAAATCCGCTCATGACGACTGGGCAACAGCCGTCCCTTTTTTATCCAGGAAAAAAATAAAAACCAGGCTCAACACGGATAACGGAAGAGCAAGCCAGTGAAGGCTGTCCCAGCCCAGATTTTGCAACAGCCCTCCGGAGATGGCTGAGGTGAGAACGACTGTTCCCAATAGTGAAAAATCGTTTAAAGCCTGTACCTGGGCTTTTTCGGCCGGCCAGTAGGTTTTGAGAAGCAGGGTTGAACCGCCGACAAAGGCAAAATTCCACCCCAGACCCAGCAAAATCAAAGCCACGGAAAAATGGTGCAGATCCAACCCATCCAACGCCAACAGGGAGCAGACGACAAAAAAAACAAAGCCACTCTGTATAATCGGAACGGTCCCATACCGTTTAATCAGAGAACCGGTAAAAAAAGAGGGAACAAACATGGCCAACAAGTGCCATTGAATAACAAACGCAGCGTCCGACACGGCAAAACCACACCCCTGCATGGCCAGCGGAGTCGCCGTCATGATCAGGCTCATGAGACCGTAACCCATCACCCCGGCCAGCAGAGCAATCATGAAAATTGGCTGTCGAATGATCTCAGGAAAAGGCCGGGTTGGGCCGTGAATCTCCTCTGTAGAGGGTTTGGGAATATCGGTAAAAATCAGCAGTATGATGCTGACCATAGCCATGATTGCCTGGGTCAGATAAGCCCCGACAAAAGCCACCGAAAACAGATCCATGGTCCAATAGGCCAATTTTGGACCGATAAAGGCGGCCAAAACCCCACCGGTCAACACCAGGGATATGGCTTTTGGCTTTAGCTCTTCTGCGACACAGTCCACCGCAGCAAAACGAAAAAACTGGGCAAATCCACCGTTTGCCCCGGAAATGAAGGTACCGACCAGCAATAAGGGAAAATATCCGATCCAAATGGCGTAACAGGCCAGAAGACTACCCAGGATGGTCAGCAAGGCCCCGAGTTGAAAACCCAATTTTCGACCAATACGCTTCATGATGAACGAGGCTGGGACCGTCATCAACAACCCACCCAGCCAGGTCGCCGTCACCGGCAGGGTAGCCAGGGATTTATCACTGGCCAAGACCACACCCACCAACCCGCTCAGCAGAATCATGATGGATTTATCGGAAGAAAAAAGTCCCTGACAAATGGCCAGAAGAACGATGTTCTTCTGGCCTTGCTTATATTGAACGTCGCTCAAAAAAACAACCCCTGCCCCCGCTTCGCTTTGGTGGCCAGACGTTTAAACCAAAAACGCCACAACCCGTTATGACTCCGGCTTCAGACTCGAAACGGCAGCATACGAAAAAACCATTCAGTCTGGGGCATATCCTCTTTTCACTCTTTTAAAGAATCTAGCATTCACCGACCAGACAGGTCATTTTTTTCTACAGTTTTCTGGACAAAATACCAATGAACGGCATCCGCCAGGCCCGATAGGTTAAAACGGAGATAATCCCAAACAGAGAGAAAATACCGATCAGGACCAGGGAAAAGCTAAAGATAAATCCCCCCACTCCAGGAATTTTCAGACAGAAAATGGACAACACGCTCCAGATCCAAAGAACCAGCCCCTGGCGGGCATGAAAATCGACAAATTCGTCATCTTTGTTAAACATCAGCGGGACCAAACAGAGAATGCTGAGATAACAAAGCAGTGCCATGACACGAGATCTCAGATCATTTTTTCTTTTGAGAATTCTGGAATAGACTGGCATGGGTCGCGCTCTTTTCTAATGTGTTTAGCAATATTTTGAACGTCATTCAAACCTAAGTTCGATCGTTATCCACACGCCACCGGCATAACCTCTTGATAGACCAGGCTCCTTGTTGGCGACAGAATTATTCCTGATGCGACTAATCAATAGGTTGCGACAAGGATAAGCGGAAAACGGTCAAATAATTGGCTGAATGAGTATTTACAATAACCAACTCCGATTTGCGGGTGATTATGACAGAACAATAAAAATTTTCCAGACAAAATGACCCACCTCCCCATTTTTGGCCTCGTCGGTAGTTGGCGCAACGGTCTGACGACAAACGCCGTTCCCAGGGCAAACGCAAAGAGGTTCCGCCTACTTGACACCTGCCACGGCCAGATCCGGGATTGCTCTACCAGAAGGATTGGCTATGATCAGTCAGTCTCCTCTGAGAAGATGGTTAATGCTTGGACGTCTGGAATAAAAATGGTCAGGCCTTTGACCTGGATCAGGCCGTGATGGGTCAGCTTGCGCAGAATTCGAGAGAAGGTCTCCGGTTGAATGGAGAGACGGGAAGCGATGACCCGTTTTGGTGATTCCAAACAAACACTGCCGCTGTTGCCTTGAATTTTGACATGATCGAGTAAAAAAGTCACCAGTCGAACCGGAGCCGATTGCAGGCTGAGACGGTCGATTTCGGATAACTGCCAGCAGAGGCGACTGCTCATTTTGGCCATCATCCGAAAACAAGTGTCCGGTGATTCCCTTAAAATGGCAAGAAGTTTCTGATTGTCAAAGGACAAAACGACGCTCTCTTTCAGGGCATCGGCACTCAGAGGATAGCGGCGGGCCTCCATGAACATGACCGCAGACGCAAAATCTTCACCGGGATTGATGATTTTAACCACCTTCTCCATGCCATTTTGCGACAGTCTGAATAGCTTGATCTGACCTTTGGTCAGGATGAAAAATCGATTGGCGGTGGTGTTGGTATCGAAGAGGTTTTGATTGTTGCCAAGCTGAACAACCCGCATGCTATCCCAAACAATTTTGAATTGTGCCTCGGTCAACGCGGCAAAGAGCGTATTCATCTTGATCACGCTCTCATTTACATCTACAGCAGCTTTTCTGGGCATGTGCCGTCAGCTCCTAATCTTGGATCGGCCTGTTAAACCTGATTTGGCGTTTGAACAATCGAGCAGAGCGCAACCGTTTGGTTTATCGGGGTCATGGGAAAAAAATCAGATCGTCCCTGTTGGTAACGAAACTTTTTCTCCAGGATACCGGGTGAATCAGAAGAGTTACGTTCGATGCAAACAGACAGCCGCCGAATCCGGGTTTAATTCTAGCATTCGCACATGAAAACAACAACACATCAAAAAATCCAGCCCCCTGGCACGGGAAAATTTTAATGGATCTGCTCCAACCAAGACCCCTGATTTTTTCGGATCTCAGCACGACGGGCTAATTTATGGGCTGTTTCAGCCCGCTCAGCCACGCTTTGCAGGCTGCCCAAGTTGAGGGCAAAACCATCCGACTCCAAAGATAACAGGCCAAAGCCACATGATTGTCTGTTTTCTTTCATTAATTCTCGGACCATTTTTTTGTTCAAAGAAAATAGATTGCCGGCTTTGGTCAATTTCTTATGTTTCTTGCTGCCCATAAAATAACTCCTGCCGAATTTAGTTTAAAATGCCGTGTCTGGACGAATCGACAGATCAACTGTCTGGATCTGGATATTTTTACCTCAACCATAAGGTCGGCAATTTTTTCCGCTCTCACCAAATTGACCCGGTAAAAACCAAAATGGCAACTCTTCACACATTCCTGACATAAACCATTGATTTTATTTGCAAGAAAAACTTTTACACTCTCAATTCACACTCAACTGTCGAACCCAGGCGAAAAAAGAGAGTGGGCTTATGAGCCCCCATCAGTCAATCCAAATTTGGCAGACGTTATGTTGGGGCTGGTCCGGAATAAAACCGATTCAAAAACGGTCCATTGAGATGGACAGACAACGGCCTGCGAAGAAAAAAGATGCGAAAACATTATATTAAATAAGAACTCCCTGCTTTTTCAGAAAAACTTCCGCCATCAGAAGCCAGACGAGGGGTTGGTCAGACCACTTCGCAAAAAGACCTCCACGGACCTCGGTATTATGCCGACAAATCCGACAAAAATCAACTTTTCATTAACCTGCTTTATATTGGCACATCAATTGTATAGTATGGAGGAATACAACAGATTTGGAATGGTTTGACCGGCCCTGGCTATGGGGCCTGGAATCGGCCGTCCAGGGTCTGACATCTTGGTTTTGCAAGCTGAACCCGGTTTTAAACAGGATCAGAAGGTTGTAAAAAATAATTGAGCGAAGAAGGAGAGCTTTCATGGCGTTTACTCCCATACATTGTCCCGATTGCAATAGCCAGAACGTCGTAAAGTATGGCAAACAACCCAACGGAGAACAGCGGTATATCTGCCACAACCCCGAATGTTCCCGCCGGGTATTTTTATTGAATTATCGCATTCAGACCAAAAAAAGCCCGCCACGCAATCCCATTGACCGGAGCCAGATCATTGAACTGGCTCTCGAAGGCAACGACGTGGCTGAAACAGCCCACCTGTTGGGCATACCCGAACAGACAGTGGCCGACGTGTTTCAGATGCTCTCTCGTTTTCAAGCCCCGACTCCACGCTCCATCGGCAAGCGCAAGCCTCAGCCGCGCGCGTTGGCGGGATAGCCAGACACCATCTGGGTAATTCTTTTTCTCCATGGCCCTGGAGTCAGACCGTTATCCGTACACGGCGAGTCGACCTCTTGACAACAGACCACAAAAAATAGAACACCTGTAAAAAAATTAGCTTTATCACGGACCATGTGATGGAGCTTTTTTTGTTTCACGTGACAAACCACGAAGTTACCAGACCATCCCTCACAAGCGAATAATTAGACACTGATGTAAAATAAGTCTAATCCATTTCCATTCATCGTACGATCAGGTGAACTATATGGTGATTTTTCTTTAATTTTTATTGAAAGTTAGATTATTCAAATGGGTGTCAGTTTGTTTGACGCCCAGTGTGAGGAACAATGTACGAATCGGCAACAATACAGCAAAGACTGGTCAGCTTGAAGTCGCTATTGGACCGGATCAACAGATCCTGGACAAAAGCCGATTATGAGCAGCTCATGCAGTTTTTTGTCGAAATGTTTCCTCGACTGCTTGAAGCGGAGCGTTGCAGCATTTTTATTTCGGAGGTCGGTTCAGAGAGCATTTGGCTCAAGTTTGGCACCGGACTCAAAGAGAAGGAGATTGTTGCCCCCCGTGATGGCAGCATTGTCGGCCGATCCATCACCCACGGCACCACCATCATCCAAAGCGATCTGGATCAGGAACTGGGGTTTCACTCCAAAACCGACCAGGAGACCGATTTTATCACCCGAAACCTGATCTGTGTGCCGATCAAAAGCCTGGTCGGAGAGTATTATATTGGTGCCGTAGAGATTCTGAACAAAAAATCCTCTGTCGGATTTACCGAGATTGACGAACAATTGATCCACAAAGCGGTCAAATTTCTCTCTCTCTCTCTGGAGAACAACACCATTGCCGACGAGATGATCCGCATCTCTCGCGGGGTCCATGAAGAGATCACCCGATCTGGCCGCCAGACTGAAAACCACCACAAATTTATTGCTGAAAGCCCGGCCATGCGGCGCGTCGTCGATATGGCTCACAAGGTGGGGCCGCTTCCGGTCAACGTCTTTATTACCGGGGCCAGCGGCACGGGTAAGGAGGTTATCGCCCGAATCATCCATGAACAGTCCGAAGACCGCCGAAACCGCCCCTTTGTTGCGGTCAACTGCTCATCCATCCCGGAAACATTGATGGAAAGCGAATTTTTTGGCTATGAAAAAGGGGCTTTTACCGGCGCCGTCAGTGCGCGCATGGGTCGCTTTGAGGAGGCGGCCGGCGGGACGCTGTTTTTAGATGAAATTGCCGACATGCCGCTCTCCATTCAGCCGAAATTTTTGCGCGCCATCCAGGAAAACGAAGGGATGCGATTGGGTGGCAATAAAATTCACCACTATAAATTTCGCATCATCTCCGCCTCCAGTCGTGACCTGCGCGAAGAGGTGAAAAAAGGTCGTTTTCGTGAAGATCTGTTCTTCCGGCTTTTTTCCATCGATATTTCCATTCCACCTCTGCGTGAGCGCCGGGAAGATGTGGTGCCCATGGCCATGATGTTTCTCAAGGAGGTCAACCATCGATTCAAAAAAAATGTAGCCGGATTCTCCAGTGATGTTCTGGCCCTGTTCGAATCTTACTCCTGGCCTGGCAACGTTCGTCAGCTTCAGCATGAGGTGGAACGACTGGTGGCCTTGACTGCCAACCGAGAGAATATCTCCATGGATTTCTGTTCATTGCGCTCCGATCTGAGCCGGGACCATGGGGATGACCGAAAGCCGGAAACCTTCTCTCTGCCCCAGCATAAACGACAAACGGAGATTCGTCTGATCAGCAAAGCCCTGGAGATTACCAACGGCAATAAAATTCAAGCCTCCAAAATGTTGGAGATTACCCGACAATCATTACACAACAAGATCAAACTCTACCAAATTGGCCAAGGTGACGACTGACCCAAACAGCGGAAGAGCTGCCGTCCACGGTGTAAAAAGGCGACGGCGGGGCCGACTCCTTTTTTTCGGGCTGTTCCTGGCGATTTTTGGCCTGATTCTGGGCAGAAACCCCCTTCTGCACCAGGGAATTCCCCTGGTTCTGCTCCAGGCTGGCCTGCCTCAAGCCAGCGTCGGCTCGGTTGATTTGGGATTTACCGGATTTCAACTGCGCAAGCTGTCCATTCCACAAACAGGAGGCTTTGACCATCTGCAACTGGCCTGGTCCTGGCGCAACCCCATCCATCTCCCCTCCCTTCAAATTGATCACCTATATCTCAAAGGCACCCTGGCTGAAAACGGTTTTATACTGAATGGATTGAAAGGGCCGGACCCCACACAAAACAGCTCACCCACGGCTGCGGACTCCCCAACCCAACCCCTAAATGATCTGCCAACGATTCTAGCCCGCTATTGGCCGGGCGAGGTCGGCTGCAACCGTTGTCGAATCGAGGTAAAACAGGGCGGAATCATCCACCAGCTCGCCTTTGATCTGTTGCTAAAGCGTCCCAGTCGAGAGAGCCAGCCCCAACCTACAACCACTGACGATGCCACCCACAATGATTTCATCAACGGCCATTTGCATTTTAATCTCGCCAGCCAGACAGACGGCCCAATCGCAAGTAAACCCCTGACCGGTCAGTTGACCCTGGCTCTTTCCAACCTGTTCAAGCTTCCACAATTCAACCTGACCTTCAAAAGTCAAGTGACCCTGAGCCACCCGGCAATCCAGGCGGCATCCATAGCCCTGCCCCCTCTGAGTCAGGCTTTGGGCGGTGTTGAAATCAATATCCAATCCAGTGGCCAGCTCCCCATTTGGAGCCAGGATGGCCGCCAACTTGATGCAAGCTTTCATCTGCAAAGTCGATCCTCCACCCAGATTGACTGGTCCATCAGACAATTGACCTTGCCGACCCAGGGGGTTACCGATTTATCCAGCAGCGGCACGGTGTCTGTCCAGTTCAAAGAGGGCGAGCTGACCACCACCTTGGACGCCCCGCTCGCCCTGGCGATGGATGCCGGCTCAACCATTCTCGCCATTCCACCACCCTTACGAAAAAACTTCAAGAATCAGGTCCGTTTAACCCTATCCCCCAACAATCAGCCACCCTCGGTCCGTTGGCGGCCGGAATGGTCCCTGCCCCGGCTCGACGGTGGTTTCGACTTGGAGTTGGCCAGCCATTCCAAGGCCCGTTTGCAGGCCCGGTTCAAGTTGGCGGGTAACAATGACCAGCCACTTCAACTCAACACCCCGAAAAACTTCAAACCGGTGGATTTTACCCTTAAACTGACCCATTGGCAGGCAGATCCCAATTTTACACTGGCAAACCTTCAGGTCAAAGGCCATTGGCAGATGGATCGACCCCAGGCTTGGCGACTAAAAACCCAGTTTAACGGCATGGCGCCCCGGCTACAGGCTACAGACTGGAGCATGAACGATGTTCAGTTGAAGGGGTCCACTGATTTAGATTGGACGGACGGACAGTTACACCTGCGACTGGAAAAACCGGCAACTCTGGATCTGCACCAGATAAACGGCCCGCCCCTAAAAAAAGAGATTCAAAAGGCAAACTTGACCCTCAACAAAACCGCCGACCCCCTCCTGGTCTGGCAGACCGGGACAGAACCGCGCTTTCATCTGCAACTGGCCGCTTCATACTGGCCTGTTTTGCTCAAACAAGCCTCTGGAAAAGGGCTAGCTCTACAGGCCACACTACCGAAGTTAACCGTCAGCGGCACGCCGCAACAGATAGTCTGGCAACTGCAACAAGGCGGACTCTTGCTGCCGGATCTGAAATGGAAGATAGAGCAACTCCACGGTCGTGGCCTCTTTAAACCACGGGACAAACGAATTGTGGGCGACCTGAAAATTGGCAAAATATCCTCCCAGGCCGCCACACCCTGGGTCACTCCGCTGACTCTGGCCATCGATTTTAAACCCCAAGGGCCACATCGCCAGGGGTTTCATCTTCATCTTGGCCAATTGGACTCTACAGCGTTGGCGTTGATCATGGATGGCGAGATCAACCTGCAAAGCCAGGATGGAAGTGCCGACATCAAGCTTGATCCCGTTCTCTTCGGTCCGGATCAATTAAAGCTCTCCGCTCTCTCCCCACAGCTGGCCAAACAGATCTCCGACCTGTCTGGAACCGTGTCCTATCACGGAAAAATCCGCTGGAACCAGGCGGGAGATCTGGATGGCGACGGCCAACTACGCCTTCAGGATATCTCAGCCACGGCGGCCGGCATCCAGGTTCACCAACTCGACAGCACCATCAACCTCACAGGACCACAACTCAGCCTGACTCCCGGCGGCCAACGGATTACTGTAAAAGAGATTCTAGCCGGTCTGCCCGTCAAGAATATCGAACTGACATTCCAAAGTCTGGCCGACCGCCATATCGATCTCCAAGGAGCCGGACTGCATGTGTTGGGCGGGACTGTAACGGCAGACCCCGGTCTCTGGCAACTGACTCCACCAGCGGGAAAAACGGTCGTTCGGATCACGGCGTTGGATCTGGCCAAAATTTCCGAACTGATTCAGGTGGAGGGGATCGAGTTGACCGGCCACCTCTCCGGCCAACTCCCGATCGAATATACCGCCAAAGGCGGCATCATTCCCGAAGGATTTTTAAAAACCGACCATCCGGGCCTGATCCGTCTCTCGGGACAACTGGTCACGGGTATTGCCGAGCAGAGCGGAATTCCGGCCAAGGTCATCCAGGCTCTGGAAAATTTCAACTATCAAACCCTGTCGATCACTATCAGCCGTGACCACTCAGGCGAATATTTGGTTTTGCTGTCAGGCCGTGGTCACAACCCAAAGATGGACAAGGGACGCCCCATCGAGTTGAACGTTACGCTTTCCGGCCGCTTGGATGACATTTTACGCAAGATTCTTTCGTTGCAAGAGCGGGTAAACCGGGTCAATCAGATATTATCCACTCCCGGCGAACCAAAATAATCCGGCTGTTACCTACCGTAATAGTTGTGGTTGGGTTATTGTGTTCTGAAAGTTGGATTATCAGGGCTACCGGTCGAGTGAATTATCCCGGTTGTGCGGGCTATATTCGCCAACAGACAAGAAAAATGGATAATTTTTATTCCAGAGCCCAGTTATCTCAAAGTTGGGATTTTAGTGGGGTGAAACAATACCAATGAAAAAAACCTTTCCAAGTTGCCTGGGCCTTTTATGGCTTCTAACGGCTGCCGGGTGTGCGCCAACGGTGACAGTGGCACCGCCCGACAAGCCGATCGTCATCAATATGAACATAAAAATTGAGCACGATATCCGCATCAAGATGGATAAACAGGTGGATGAACTGATCAATAAAGATAGCGATCTTTTTTAAGGAGGCAGATCCGATGAAACAACGCACTTCACTTTGGGCCGTGTTCGCGCTCTCGACATTTGTTATCTTCTCTCACCTCTCTTTTTCAGAGGCCGGGGGCAGTTTGAGCCCAAGTCAGGTCAGCACCTATAAACAGGCGAAATCACAAGGAAAGCTGATTGAAGCCGGCAACGGTTATCTCACCATTGGCCCAGGCGGCGGCAGCTTGTCGGACCTGATGAACCAGGTCAATATGCTGCGTAAGGAAAAATACCAGCAAATTGCCAAGCAAAACGGCGTCCCTCTCCAGGCCGTCGAAGCCTCCGCCGGACAAAAACTGCTCGCCGATTGACCTGAGAATGAGAGGGCACGGTGCAATAGTTGCTGGCTGCGGACGAAAGCCGGGCCTGGGGGGATATGCCCGCTCAACGATGGTAGGGCACCCGCTCTATGATGGTCATGGCTCGGTAGAGTTGTTCCAGCAGAACGACCCGAACCAGCATGTGAGGATAGGTCATGGGGCCGAAGGAGAGTCGCCAGGGTTCGTTGAGAAGGGTTGGGTGAAGCCCGTCCGGGCCGCCGATCAAAAAACAGATTTCTGCGTCTCCCAACTCTTGGGTTCGGCGTATTTTTGCGGAAAAGTCCACTGAGGAGAATACCTGACCGGAGATATCCAGGGGCACCACCAGTGCCCCGTTCGGAATTTTATTCTGAATACGAGCCGCCTCTTTAAGCAAAAGTTGCTCGATGTTGCCGCTGTTGGCCGGGGTGCGTCGCTCTTCGGCCACCTCGATCAACGTCACCGGGGCCATTCTCTGCAATCGCTGGGAATAATCTTCGACCAACGCCTTGACCGGTCTGGGCGCACCCCGGCCAACGGCAATGACGGAAAACCTCAAGAACGGTTCACTTCCCGATCATCGTCGTCGGAATCCAAATCCTCCTCCTCTTCATAACCCTCGGATTCCAAGGCCTGCAACTCCCGCTCCTCTTCCTCGTCAAGGACCGACTCATCGTCCTGCCCCGACAACTCCGGTGCATCGGCCTGTTGCCGATTGAGCAGCAGGGTATTCCGACTCCAGAGTTTATCCAAACTGTAGAGCGATCTGGTTTCTGCCAGAAAGACATGAACGATGACATCGCCCAGATCGACCAGAATCCATTGCGAATTCCCAGTTCCCTCACTACCGATGACCGGGTGTTTGTTTTGGTGGGCAAAACGGTCCACCTCTTCCGCCAGTGCCGCCGCATGGGTGGTGGAGGTTCCGGTTGCAACCAGGAAAAAATCGGTAAAGGTGGATCGTTCGCGCAGATCCATCAATTCGATATCCACCCCTTTTTTCTCCTCTAAAACCACCTTGAGGGCTTGGGCCAACTGTTCGCTATCCATGTTTACTCTCACTTAAATACAGTCTGTTTCGATTAATATAATCCCGCACCCCGGCCGGCATGAGTCGAGCACTGCCCTCTCCATTTTTGATCAGGGTTCTGATCTGGGTCGAGGAGATATCTAGCGGGGTGATCGGGAGTCGGATGAACCCATACGCCCCGGACGACGATCGGTTTAGTTGCTCGGGGCAATCCACTTGAATGGTCAACAAAAAATCGGCTACCTGACGATCCAGGGGGCCGGTCAAATCCGGGTTTGAAAAATTCAAATCGGTTCCGGGACGAGCCATCACCGCCAGATGAGCTCGCTCAAAAATACCCCGCCAATCCTTCCAAAACGGCAACTCCCTCAAGATATCCGCCCCGACCAAAAACACCAGCTCACGGTCTGGATAGATCGGAGCCAACCTTTCCAGTGTTTCCACCGTATAGCTTATGCCAGGGTGACGGACATCGAGATCAGAGACTTCAAATCGAGGCTCGTCGGCAACCGCCGCTTTAATCATGGCCAGACGGTGGCTGGCCAAAGCCAGATCACCGTTTTTTTTAAGCGGGTGCTCACCGGAAGGAAGAAAAACCATCTTTTCCAACCCCAACCAGGCCATCGCCTCCCTGGCTGGTCGTAGATGGCCAAAGTGGGGCGGATTGAACGAGCCACCCAAAATGCCGATCAGACGACTCAACCTCGCAACTGCCCCTCGCCCAAAACAATATATTTCAGAGAGGTCAGCCCCTCCAACCCGACCGGGCCGCGAACATGGAGTTTATCGGTGGAGATCCCCATCTCCGCTCCCAAGCCGTACTCAAAGCCGTCGCTAAACCGGCTGGAGGCGTTGACCATGACCGAAGAGGAATCAACCTCCCGCAAAAATCGCATGGCCCGGCTGTAGTTATTGGTAACGATCACCTCGGTATGGCGGGAGGAGTGGGTTTCGATATGGGCCATGGCCTGCTCCAGACTATCCACCACTCGGACAGAAAGAATGGCATCCAGATATTCGGTATCCCAATCTTCCTCAGTGGCGGCAACAACCGGAATCCGACTGCCGGAGAGGGCGATGGTTTTTTCACAACCGCGAATTTCACACCCGGCTTCCGTCAGTTTTTGGCCGATCAAGGGCAGAAACTCAGCGGCAACCCCTTGATGAACCAGCAGGGTTTCCGTCGCATTACAGACGCCAGTACGGTGCATCTTGCCATTGAAGGCCAGATCAAGGGCCATCTGCAGATCGGCATGACGATCGACGTAGGTGTGACAAATACCATCCAAGTGTTTGATGACCGGAATGTGGGACTCCTCGATCACCCGTTGAATCAGCCCCTTGCCACCCCGTGGAATAATGACATCCACGTCCTGATCGCATTTGAGCAATACCCCGACGGCAGCCCGGTCGGTAGTATCGATGAATTGGACCACACTCTTGGGCAATCCGGCCGAATCCAAACCCTCTGCCAAAATGGAAGCGATGGCCCGATTGGAGTAGCGGGCCTCGGACCCACCTCTCAGGATCACCGCATTGCCGGATTTGACACAGAGTGCCGCCGCATCGGCGGTCACGTTGGGGCGGGATTCGTAGATGATGCCAATGACCCCCAAAGGCACCCGCATACGCCCGACCTGAATTCCATTGGGACGGGGTTTCATTTCGGTAATCTCACCGACCGGGTCCGGTAGAGCGGCCACCTGCCGCAACCCCTCTGCCATGCCGGTAATCACCTTGTCGGTCAGGCGCAAGCGATCGATCATGGCGGATGATAAGCCATTTTCTTCAGCGGCTTGAAGGTCTTTTTGGTTTTCCGTCTGCAAAAACCCGGCACGAGATAGAATCAAGCCGGCCATGGTCTCCAAGGCATGGTTTTTTTGTTTGCCGGAGACACCCGCCAACAGACGCGCCCCCTGCCTGGCCTGCCTGGCAATCTCTTCAACCATCGTTTTTATTTCACTCATCTCTCACTCCTATCGACCGAATTTTTTACGAATCCCAAGGTCAGGAAATCATGGCCATTTCATTTCGATGGATAATGGCCTTTTCTCCCATAAAGCCCAGTATACTTTCAAATTCGTCACTATGACACCCGGCAATGACACGCAGATCGGTATCGTTATAGTTGACAATCCCCTTGGCAATACGGATTCCGTTGGGGTCCAGACAGTTGACCACATCACCCCGATCAAAATTCCCATCAACGGAAAGAATCCCCCTGGCCAACAGACTGTTGCCCTTGCGAAGTGCCGTCACAGCTCCCTGATCCAAAGTCAAATCACCACAATCGACACTGGAGTTGGCGATCCATCTTTTAAAGGAAGAGAGGGGGTTGGCTTCCGGTAGAAACAGGGTGCCGACCGGCTTCTGAGCGAACACCTCCAGAATGGGGTTATTCCGATAACCACTGGTGAGGACCATCCGGCAACCGCTCCGGGCAGCCATCTTGGCCGCCTTGAGTTTGGTCACCATACCGCCGCTACCGACCAAAGAACCGGTTCCACCGGCCAATTTTTCTATGGCCGGCGTCACCTCTTCGACCATGGGAATCAGTTCGGAGGCACTGTTTTTGCGCGGATCTTCCCCATGCAGCCCGTCAACGTCCGAAAGCAAAATCAGCAGGTCAGCCCCGATCAGATCGGCAATATTGGCCGAAAGGGTGTCGTTGTCACCAAATTTGATCTGCTCCACCACCACCGTATCGTTCTCATTGACCACCGGCACCAGACCCAGCGACAGAAGAGTCTCGAAGGTATCTCGGGCGTTGAGATGGCGACGCCGATTGGCCACATCGTCCCGACTTAGAAGTATCTGTCCGACATGAACCCCATGCTGAGAAAACGCCTCCTGATAGCAGTTGATCAAAATCCCCTGGCCAGCTGCGGCCGCCGCCTGTTTCTCTCGCAGGTTGACCGGAAGTCGGCCCAGGCCCAACTGTGGAATACCGGCGGCAACCGCTCCGGAAGTGACGATCACCACGTCGCGCCCCCCTTTAATCAGACTGACAACCTCTCGGACCCGTTTGCCGATCCATTTTTTGCGCAGCCCGTTTTTGCCGCCGGTCAAAAGGTTGGAGCCGATTTTGATCACCACACGCCGAGAGAGCCGAACCTTTTCCCACTCTTCCGTCAGAGTCCAAGCGACCTGCTTTTGTTTTAGTTCATTCGTTGAATCAAGGGACCCAGACACACTCAACTCCCTCACCCTGGTCGTCATCCTCGTCATCATCCCAATCGTCGTTCAAGTTCTCTTTGCCGGTTTTATCTGTTTTTCTACCCGCTTTGGTCGGCGCATCGTTCAAACTCTGGCCGACCAAATCCTCGGCCAACTGCCGCTCGTGTCGAACCCGGTCCCCCAAAGCATCAATAAAGGATTTAATCCCTTCGGAAGTAGCCGACGAAAGAAAAGTCAGGGGGGCACTCATTCCGACTTCCGCCAATTTTTTCTCAAACCGCAGCCGAATCTCCTCTCGCAAGCCCTCATCGGCCAGGTCGCATTTGCTCAGGATGATCCAACGGGGTTTGGCAGCCAGGGCCGGCGAGTAGGCCTTCAACTCCTGCTCAATCATGAAAAAATTATCAATGGGGTCTGATTCGTCTACCGGAAAAATATCGACCAGGTGTGTAAGAATGGCACACCGCTCGACATGTTTTAGAAAGAGGTGGCCCAGACCGTGACCTTCTGCGGCTCCAGCGACCAAGCCGGGAATATCGGCGACGACATAGCCAAAGTACCCGGACTGCACCACACCCAGATTGGGAACCAAAGTCGTGAAGGGATAGTCGGCAATTTTTGGTTTTGCCTCGGAAATGGTTGAAATCAGAGTCGATTTTCCCGCATTAGGCAGACCGATCAGCCCGACATCAGCCAGCAATTTCAACTCCAGGCGAATCCACAACTCCACGCCCTCATAGCCCGGGTCGGCCCGTCTGGGGGCGCGATTGGTCGAAGTTTTGAAACGGGTATTACCCAACCCCCCATCCCCACCCTTGGCCACGACATAGCGTTGACCGGGCTTGGTAAAATCAAACAGAATCTCGCCATCGTAATCATTCCGCACCACGGTTCCGACCGGCACCTTCTTCTCCAAGGCGGGGGCGGAACGACCGGTGCGATCTTTACCCATACCGTGCATGCCCCGCTTGGCTTTCAGGTGTTGGGTGTAACGAAAATCGATGAGGGTGTTGAGGTGTGTGTCGGCAATCAGAACCACATCGCCACCCCGACCACCATCACCACCATCCGGTCCGCCCAGGGGAATGTATTTCTCTCGGCGAAACGAAACAGCACCGTTGCCACCATCGCCGGATCGAACATATATTTTTACTTCATCAAGGAAACGCATGGGCTCTTCGAAAGAAAATGTTGTCCGTGTTCAACCCAACCTGTCAGCCGGGTTCTGGCGGAAGACCCGCTCAATCGGGAAGGTGATCCAGATGCGGGCAGATAACAGCCGGGTCCGAGAACTGTAGAAAAAGATGGGTAAACAGATGATGGTCCCAAATCAACAGTTGAACGTAATGCACGCGGCCCAACCTCTTGATTCACCTGTGTGAATCAAGATCCTGCACCAGACACACCCGTTCACAACTGCCGAGTTTAGGAAAAGAACCGCCCCGACCCACCGCAAAGGCCCCCCCAAAAAACCAACACTGTAAACCCATCCGCAAAAGACGCGAAAACCGGTGGCCCGAAAAATTCAGAACCCACCGGTTTATCAATCCAGACAACCCCAGCCGACAGCCAGCCAATCCGCTGATCTTCCACTTGAAGCAGAAAAAACCGCTCCCCGATTATTAAGACTGGATTTTCGGCATAAAACGGATCGACCCAAAATTCGTTCTTGCGCCCCCCGGCAAGCCAACCCCAAAAAAATCCGACTCTTTCCACGACAAAGAGCCGGAAGATTCCGAGATCGACGCCACCTGAATATTTTACATTCCGGGGTTAATGAACGGTCTATTGGGCTTGCACCACGTTGGCGTACTGCTTGTTGTTGCGTTTGTTGAAGGAGATTTTACCTTCGACTGTCGCATACAAGGTGTGATCATTCCCCATGCCCACACCGTCACCCGCATAAATTTTAGTTCCGCGTTGACGGATGATGATGTTGCCGGGAACAACCTGCTCACCGCCAAATTTTTTTACGCCCAGTCTGCGACCGGCTGAATCACGCCCGTTTCGGGTACTACCACCCGCTTTTTTATGTGCCATTTTTCTATACTCTTCTGTTGAGACCCAGACTCCTTCGCCTCGGACATCCAGAATTCAACCGATGGATCGGCCATGTTTCCAAATATCTTCCGTCAAAAAAGAGGTCCGCTATCGGTCGTTATTGAATAGCTGTAATCTTCAACTCGGTCAGGCTCTGTCTATGACCGTTGGTGCGGCGATAGTTTTTCCGCCGATTTTTCTTGAAGATCAAAACTTTTTTATCTCGCAATTGGGAGACGATGGTGCCCTTTACCTGGGCATTGGCAATGGCCTCACCAGTTTTGATGGAACCCTCATCACTCACCAGGATGACATCATCAATCGTCACTTCATCCCCTTTTTCTCCTGAGAGGGATTCGACACGCAGATGATCATCCACCGCAACCTTATATTGTTTTCCGCCAGTGCGGATTACCGCGTACATTTAAGGAAATATCCTCCAAATTCTGATATTGAGTGATGAATAACACATTGAAAATTATAAATAAATACTCTAAAAATCTAAAGCCGCAATCAAACCGGCAGCACGTGACACCACCGGAGCAACCAGCCCACTCGCCGACACGGGAACAAAACCACCCATCCCAGAACCGACCCATTATCACGGTATTGAAGAAAGAGTCAATTGTAATTTGTCAACAGAGCCAAAGTTTCGCACAGTGGAAGCCCGACAACGGCCGTATAAGAGCCCTCAATTTTCTCCACCATAAAGGCTCCAACTCCTTGAATACCATAAGATCCGGCCTTATCCATCGGCTCTTTCGTCGCCACATAGGCCTCTATTTCGTCCACAGTGATTTTTTTAAACCAGACATCGGTGACAACCACTTCCGAATGCGACACATCCGTCGTTGGACCCAATAAGGCGATGGCGGTCATGACTTGATGTTGACGACCGGATAGACAGGCCAACATTTCTGCCGCCTCCGCTTCATCCGTTGGTTTTCCAAGAGGCCGCCCATCGATGACAACAACGGTATCGGCAGCCAAAACCCATCCATACCCGGAAGCAGCCCCAGCCCGGGCTTTGGTCTGGGCCATCCGTTGAACATAGTCCAGGGGTGATTCGTTCCCGCTGACGCTCTCATCGATCTGGACCGGGAAGACAAAAGGGGCGAGCCCCACCTGTTGCAACAGTTCCAGCCGCCTTGGAGAGGCCGAAGCCAGACAAAGATCGCGACCATTTTTCAACCAGGGCAGCGGTTTTTTAGCTTCCATGACGGTTTTTTCCTCCCCAATTGCGGGGGTTCGGTATACAGTGTCGCTGATTTGCCTGAGAGGTGATAGTTTTTGTGTTGACCTTTTTTTGTAAAACTCAGGGAAAAGGGTCAGCGTTTCTTAAAATATATCAGATCGTGTTATAGGCGTCGTATCGCCTTTGTACAAGGCCCAACCTTAAAACACCCTGATAGAGCGCTCAGAAAATATGAACGCCATCTTCGATTGATATTAAGCGGCTACGTGAAGATCCAATCTCCAGACATTAATAAATCAGCCAAAAAATTGCCTCCGGTTTTGGCGGAACTGCACGCTCTGATTCAGATCGACCTGGAGCAGACCAATCGGATCATCCTGGAACAGTTGGACGCTCAGGTCGAGTTGATTCCAACCTTGGGATCACATCTGATCAATAGCGGCGGCAAACGACTGCGACCGGCCTTGACCCTGCTGACCGCCCGCATGTTCGGCTATACCGGCGATCAACATGCCCTGCTGGCTGCTGTCGTTGAGTTCATTCATACCGCCACCCTGCTCCATGACGACGTCGTCGATGGCTCCATGACCCGTCGTGGCAGCGAGACCGCCAACTCGGTCTGGGGAAGCAAAGCACCGGTTTTGGTCGGTGATTTTTTATTTTCCCGCTCTTTCCAGATATTGGTCAGCCACGGCGATCTGAAAGTCCTGCAAATCATTGCCGACGCCTGTGCGGTCATCTCCGAGGGCGAAGTGTTGCAGTTGGTGGTGACCAACGACCTGGCCACCCTGGAAGATCGTTACATGCAAGTTGTCTCCAGCAAGACCGCCACCCTTTTTTCAGCGGCCATGCAGTTGGGTGCGGTACTCACCCAACGCTCACAGGCGGAAGTCGCCCAGGTGGCACGATACGGACTGCTTCTGGGTCAGGCCTATCAGGTGGTCGATGACGCCCTGGATTATTCCGCCAACCAGGAGACCCTGGGCAAAACCATCGGCGACGATTTTCAAGAGGGCAAGATCACCCTGCCGGTCATCCACGCCTATGCCGCCGGATCAGAAGACGAACGCGCCTTCTGGCGTCTCTGCCTGGAGGATACCAACCATCCGGAAGGTGCCTTGCAACGGGCCATACAGATTATCAAGGATCGAGGCTCCCTGGACTATGCCATGAAGCGAGCCAGGGCGTTGGTCGAAGAGGCCAAAACCGAACTGATGAAATTCCCCGCCTCCATCGAACGAGACACCATGATCAAGTTGGCCGACTTCGCCGTCGATCGCAGCTATTGAGCGACGACAATTTCATTGGTACAAATTTAAGATCGGGCATTGACCCAAGCCGGATTTTCTGACATAAAGCTTCCCTTACGTCGGGGTGTGGCTCAGTCAGGTAGAGCACTGCCTTCGGGAGGCAGGGGTCGGAGGTTCGAATCCTCTCACCCCGACCATTTTTCAGTTTTAAATTCAATATGATAACGGCTTCCTGGATTTTCTCCGGGAAGCCGTTTTTCGTCGTTCAAAATTAGGTGGCGTCTGGGCGGTTGCCGAGGTTGGCAGTTTCCGTGATCAATCCAGAACGAATATGAATATCCTGTTGAGGAAAGGGAATCTCAATATTATTTTCAGCAAAGGCTTTATTGATGGCTGTATTGAGCCGACTTAACACAGCCATTCGCAAGGTCGGATTGGGTAGGAAAACCCGCAATTCAAAGTCTAGGGAACTGGCTCCGTGCAACATGAAAAGAACCTCAACCGGCGGATCTTTGAGCACCTCCGGTTGAGCCCTGGCCACTTCGTTCAAGACCGTTATCACCCGACCGATATCCGAACCATAAGCCACGCCGATGGGAACGACCAGGCGAATATTACTGTTCGCCAAAGTCCAGTTCGTCACCTCTCTGGTGATCAGATCCCGGTTTGGAATCAACAACTCCTGGATATCCGGGGTCAGGATGGTGGTGGATCGAATATTGATTCGTGTCACCCGACCAAACGATTGGCCAACCGTAATCAGATCCCCTACCCGAATAGGCCGCTCGATCAATAGAATGATCCCGCTGACAAAGTTGGCGACAATCTCCTGCAATCCGAATCCCAACCCCACCGAAATAGCTGCGACCAGCCATCCGACCTTGGCCAGGTCCAGCTTGAGAAAGGAAAAAGTGATAAACAGCCCAATCAAAAAAATCAGATAACGGGACATGGTGACGATGGCGTAACGCATCCCGGCATCAAATGGAATTCTGGAAAAGAGAATCAGTTCAAACAGTTTGGGAAGATGGCGCGTCACCCAAACAAGAAACACCAGCCCAATCAAAAAACGGGTCAAATCCGCCAACGTGACAAATTCGAAGGTTCCGTCCACCCCAGGCGAGCTATAAAGCACATATTCACTCAAGACATGAAAAACACTTTTGTTCAGCCCCCAGAATTGCGCAAAAAGAAAGGCGCCGGCTACCATGAAAAGCAGCCGTAGGGAGCCTTGTACCTGGCCGACAAATTCGGAGCGACTCTCCGTCCTCTTGCCACCGGGGGCGGTGGCGGTGGGAATCCGACGCCGTGAGGTAATCATCTTCTCCACCAGGGCTGCCACCCCGTGATACAGACCGATGAGGGAAAAGAGCGTAAAGAGGGTCAACAGCCCATTACTGGCCAGATGAGAAGCTCCAAATCGAAATCCCATGATATCCAAGCCAATCACCGAAATCATGAAAAGAGTGATCAACTTGGAAATAAACGACCAATGGCGGCCGATGAAAACCGGTTGTTTGGGAAGGATGGAACCGGTTTTCCCCTCCAGATCGGCGGGAAATCCAAACGTATGGACAACCAAGGGAGAAGTAGGACGAATCAGAGGAAAGATGGCGATGGCCGCCGCCAACTCAAACAGGGTATTGCCCAGCCTGGGAAGCGCAATAAAATTAAAGGGGGCATCTTTGAAGATAATCCACGGCAATAAAAAGGCCAGATACACCAGCAGGATCAATCTGAAGGAAGAAAACAGGGTGGCACTGACCGCCTCCGGCATTTTGAAGCGATTAACCAAAACCCCGGTGGGATGAACGACGTGCCGATTCAAACCCCAACCCAGGAAAAACAGAGCGACATGAAGCAATACCCGCTGGGTGACGACACCGATGGAAGCGGGCAAACCGGCAATGGCAATGGTTTGTGACAGCAGAAACAGATAAAGGGGAATCAGGCTGATTCGAACAACGATGGTCCAGGCCAGATCCGATGCCGTTGGACGAAGGTTGATCTCTTTCGCCTGCTGATCGGCTTTTTTCCACCGATGCCGCAAGGGGAGATACCCCAAAGGGAAACCGACCGCCAAAACCAGAAACAGGAGGAGAAAGGAGGGCTCCCCCAACGCCTTGTAAAAGTGGCTGACCGTCTCTTTGGAGAGCGTTTCCCGCCACCAGTTGAACAGGGAGTTTGGCTGATACGGAGAAAAGGTCTCCCTCAACATCAAATCGATCATTTTCAGGCCGATCAAGTCGGCATCTTGAATCCAGAAGACCTTGGAACGAACAAAAGTCTCCAGGCTCAGTAACGCCTCCTCCCGTTCCAAAGGATAGAGCGAAAGTCGTCGCTCGGCCCCTTCCACCTCCAGCAACAGCTGTTTTTCTTTTCCCAGTAGATCCCGATAACTTTTCAGCAGTGGATCGGCATTTTTCTCCAACCGACTGAGAGACCGCTCATCCAGTTCCTGGCCAATCCCATCCAGTTCAGCCCGCCAACGCGCGCGCAAATCCAATAATTCGGTGTTGATTTCAGCGGATCTTGCCCGGATGCCGGCCAACTTACCGTAAGCGTCCGTAGAAAAAAGAGCGTTCAACGATTTCCGGCGATATTCCAAACGGTGGAACACCCCTTTTAGAATATGGGCAGTTCCATCACTGATACCATTTTTTTTAACCAGTTCCTGAAGGTTCACCAACTCATCCTGATCCGATTTCAACAATTTTTCCTGTTCTGAAATAAGAGAGAGCAGATCGGTCTTCAGTTTATTCAAGTCGGCTAGATATTTTTGAACACGCGCAATTTCCGCCTCCCATTTTGTCAGGAACCTTTCATCAGGACGGACCGCCATTTGTGCGCTTTGGGTCTTTTCAACCAGTTCGGCGGCTTTTTGTTCGACCAAAGAGGCCTGAAACCGGTTCAACGCCTCTTGATATAGCGTAAAAGCCTGCTCGTTCCAACGGTTTTGAAGTTGTAGAAGATCATGCTTTTTATCCCGCAGGGGAACCGCTTCATTCTGTGAACGTTGCTCCTCGGCCAGCAGTTTCAGGCCTTCTTCAGCCACTCGCATGCTCAATCGGGCATTATCGGCGTGAAAGAATAAAATCTGCTGTTCTATCCCCGATTTTTTCTTTGCCATATCGGTATACTGTTCGGCATCCCGGCGGACACTCTTCAACCGCTCCTTGTAAGCTGCCGAACGTTCCGAAAGCGTGGCGACAACTTCGCTGCGTTCTTTGATCTTTTGCTGATCTGCCTCCAACTCCTTTTGACTCTGTTCCAACAAGGCCCGAATCTCTTCCAGCCCTTGGGGAGTCGGTTTTTTCGGAGCGGTAGCATTGGCTTTTTTTTCCTCAAGTTCAATCTGTCTAACCACCTCATCCCGGCTTGACGATAGGCTTTCAAGCTCCTCTTGAAGCACGATACCGCGCTCCAAAATCTCCTTCCACTCCAACAGTCGGGCGATCCTCTCTTTCCAGGCCAGGCGTTGCTTCCCTTCAAAGCTGTTTTCAGTCGCCTCCTTTGGCAACTCATCCACTCTCTTTTTCCACGATTCCAGCGCTATGTTCAGTCGATCCGGCGATACAGCGCCCTGTTCCCAAAGAGGAGTTTCGGATTTATTGGATGCCGCTTCGGGAACACCTGCCCGTACAACGCCACTAAACAACAAAAAGCAGAGCGGTACAACCAATAGAGATCCCGCCTTGACCCGGAGATTGAATAGCTGCTTACGTGACATAAAAAAACCACTCTCCCACATGAGATTGATCTTGACTTTCAATAATTACTGCAAAAATATCCGCATATCATTTTTGAGCCTGAACATTTTTTCATACGGCAACAGGCGGCTCTCTGCAATTTCGTAGACCTCACCAAACTTATGAATCAACTGCAACTCCTTCTGATTGACCTCGCCATTTCTATGGGCGGCATCCAGTAGGTTGAGCATCAGACACATTCGTTGGGATTTATCCAACACCCTGGATGACTCGGAAAGAAACCGGCTGAGCGGAGTGGTGCGGACGTACTCCTGACAGCGTTTGATCAATTCGGGAATGGAAGAAATTTCATCCTCCTTGATCAACCCTTTCAAATCGGCTTTAAGTTGAATCGACTCCCACGAGTCAACGGTATTGTCAGCAGAAATCAGATAGATCAAGGCGGTCACATAGGCTAATTTAGGAGTCATTATCATGGTGAAATTCTCTTGGAAATAGAGATGGATGATCGTTATTTTCAGGAGCCTCGCAAAAATAACTTGTGCAGATTGCGCCGAATTTTGATCCGCCGGCAAGGCATTTAATCGGAATCAGACCCACTTGAGATAGCGAAACAACCAGAAAAAAGAGGCGGCACACAGCGCCAGAAGAGCGCAAACGATCCAAAACGCCCCTGAATATTCAACCCCCGGCATTCCCCCGACATTGATCCCCAACAATCCGGTTAGAAATCCCAACGGCAGAAAAATACCGGTGACGACAGAAACCATATACATGGCCCGGTTCATCCGTTCGGTCAACTGGTTATTGATCTCCTCTCGAATAACAACAGCCCGCTCCCGATAACTGTCCAGATCTGTCAGAAAACGTTGAAGGCGGCTCTCTATTTCTTGGATCTCCCGCAGCCGCTTTTTGCTGATCCAGACCGGTGAGGATTTTCCCAAGGCATTCATCGCGTTTTTCTGGGGAGAAAGAAACCGGCGCAACTGGATGATTTCATGACGCAGACCAACCAGCTTTTCCCTGAGTCCTTCATCGATATCTTCTGCCGTCGTCAACTTTTCCTCACATTCGTCCAACTCCTCCGATATCTCATCCAAAAGGGGTTCCATCCGGTCATGAAGACGTTCAAGAATCAGAAGGAGCAGACCGGCCGGTCTTTGCGGACCGACACCCTTCTGCAGTTCAATGGCAATTTCGTTGATGGTCATCACCCGCGCCGTCCGGGTCGTGATGGCCCGGTTTCCATCCATGTAAAAGTTGATGACCACCATATCTTCCGGTTGGGATTTGCGGTTGAAATTGAGGCCACGCAAGGTACCAAACAAGGAGTCCGCCCCAGGCTCCCAAACAACTCGGGGGTGACTGTCCTCTTCGGTCAACGCTTCAGCCACCAATGGATCAAGTCCGCTGCTCTGCTCAACCCATAGCTTGGCCGTCTCATGATCCATCCGCAGATGGAGCCAGAGAAATCCCATTTCTGGCTGCCAGGTCGCCACGTCATCCATACTCAACAGACGTCCGCCGCCTTTGCCGTCAAAAAGAATCGCATGTATCAATCCATCAGGAGGATTGGAGATCAAGTCAATTGGATTCGTCACCAGCTATGCTCCTTTCCATTCAACCCAGACTTTCCATCAGCAGCGCGATGATCGCGCAGAGATTTGGATTCACGGGGGATTTTTCGAGGGAGCGGGATAGTGAGCCTATCGCGGAGCGAGAAAAATACCTTGTGGATTCAAAGATCAAGCGAGGGCACGCCGCTAATGGAAAATCTGGGTTCAAATTCAAGTTTATTTTTTCCACTGCTGACACACCCCTTTTCAAATTCATCAAATCTATTTAGAATCGTGTATCTGGGAAGGTTTAGCCACTTCAAGCCATTGCCTGACGCGCAATCATTCCCACTCAATGGTGCCCGGCGGTTTGGATGTGATGTCGTAGGTGACGCGGTTGATTCCCTTTACTTCATTGATAATCCGGTTGGCAATTTTAGAGAGCAGTTCGTGGGGCATGGGATAGGCCGTGGCGGTCATGTAGTCCTTGGTCTCGACCGCCCGCAGGGCGACCACATAATCGTAACTGCGACCATCGCCCATAACACCGACGCTCTTGACCGGCAGAAAGACCGTAAAGGCCTGCGCGGTTTTTTCGTAGTGGCCGGAGTCGTACAACTCCTCCATGTAGATGGCATCGGCCCGGCGCAATAGATCGGCGTATTCCTGCTTGACCTCGCCGAGAATTCGAACCCCCAAACCGGGGCCTGGGAAAGGGTGACGGAAGATCATTCGATGGGGCAAAACCAACTCCAGACCAACGTTACGCACCTCGTCCTTAAAAAGCTCCCGAAGCGGCTCCAGCAGTTTGAGGTCCATCCGATCGGGCAGTCCACCGACATTGTGGTGAGATTTGATGTTGGTCGCCACCCCCGATTTGGCACCGGCTGACTCGATGACGTCGGGATAGATAGTCCCCTGGGCCAACCATTTGACCCCGGAAATTTTTTTGGACTCCGTTTCAAACACCTCAATGAAGGTGTGGCCAATGATTTTGCGCTTCATCTCCGGCTCCGTCACCCCTTCCAGCCGCGACAGGAACATCTCCTGGGCGTTGACCCGGATCACCTTGACCCCCATATGCTCGGCAAAAGTCGCCATCACCTCATCCCCCTCGTTCAAACGCAACAGGCCGTTGTCAACGAAGACACAGGTGAGTTGTGGGCCGATGGCCCGGTGCAGCAAAGCCGCCACCACCGAGGAGTCCACCCCACCCGACAGCCCCAAAAGCACATGATCATCGCCCACCTGCTGCCGAATCCGCTCCACCTCATACTCGACAAATCCCGCCGAGGTCCACAACCCATGACAACCACAAATCTGACTGACAAAGGTGCGGATCAACGCCTCTCCATTTTCGGTATGGTTGACCTCTGGATGAAATTGAACTGCGTACAGTTGGCGGCCGACATCTTCGATGGCGGCAACGATCTTGTTCTGGCTCATCGCCACCACCTGGAATCCTGCCGGGGCTTTGGTGGTATGATCGCCATGGCTCATCCAAACATTTCCAATCTGCTGGGTTGGCAACAGGGCATCAAACAGAGGGCTGGCCGCAACCAATTTTTGTATTTTTGCATGACCATATTCGCGGGTGGCGGAGGCTTCCACCTCACCGCCAAAAAAGCGCGACATCAAATGCATACCGTAACAGATCCCCAAAACCGGCACGCCCAGTTCAAAAACAACCGGGTCGACCGTCGGTGCTCGATCATCATAGACCGATTGATGACCTCCGGAGAGAATAATACCGTTGGGTTTGAATGCCCGGATCTCATCAGGCGAAAAATTATAAGCGTGAATCTCGCAATAGGTTTGGGCCTCCCGCACCCGGCGGGCAATCAGTTGGGTATACTGAGAACCAAAATCGAGGATTAAAATTCTTTCCGCATGAATCTGGGTAATCATCCTGTTTTCTCACTTCCTTCTGATCGGGAACGGGATTTCAAAACGTCATACAATCCGGCGCCCCTAATCCATCCGATAGTTGGGAGCCTCTTTGGTAATGGCCACATCATGAACATGAGACTCTTTTAAACCGGCGCTGGTAATCTGGACAAATTCCGGCCTGCTGCGCATTTCCTGGATATTTGCACAACCGGTATAGCCCATGGCCGCCCGAACACCGCCGATCATCTGGTGAATGAGCGGAGCCAACGGACCCTTGTAGGGAACCCGACCCTCCACCCCTTCAGGAACCAGTTTCTGGGCATCGACCCCGGCCTGAAAATAACGGTCTTTGGAACCCTTGGCCATGGCACCCAATGAACCCATTCCCCGATAGGTCTTGTAACTGCGACCTTGATATAAAAACACCTCACCGGGCGATTCGTCAGTGCCGGCAAACATGGAACCCATCATGACCGTCGAAGCACCGGCGACAATGGCCTTGGCCACCTCCCCGGAAAACTTGATGCCGCCGTCGGCAATGACCGGAACATCGAATTTATCAGCCTCCTGAGCGCAATCAGAGACCGCTGTAATCTGCGGCACACCGACACCGGCGACAATCCGGGTGGTACAGATGGAACCGGGACCGATTCCCACCTTCACCGCATCGGCTCCCGCATCGATCAAGGCGCGCGTTCCCTCCGCCGTGGCGACGTTACCACCAATGACCTCAACCTCCGGGTACTCTTTCTTGACCCAGCTGACCATATCCAAAACCCCTTGGGAGTGACCATGAGCGGTATCGACGACGATGACATCCACTTCGGCCTCCACCAAAGCGGCTGCCCGACGCATGCCATCCTTGCCGGTTCCGATGGCCGCACCGGTTCGCAGGCGACCCGAGGCATCCTTGCAGGCCAGGGGGTTGGTTTGGGATTTTTCAATATCCTTGACGGTGATCAGTCCGACACAACGGAAATTGGTATCGACGACCAACAGTTTTTCGATCCGATGTTGATGGAGCAACCGCTTGGCGTGAGACATGGCCACCCCCTCTTCCACCGTGACCAACTGCTCTTTTCCCGTCATCAAACCCGAAATCGGCGTGGATTGATCCGTAGCGAAGCGGACATCCCGGTTGGTCAAAATACCCACCAGAGAACCGTCCGCTTCGGTGACCGGAATACCGGAAATATTGTGCTTACGCATGAGATCGGAGGCCTGGCGCAGACTGGCGGTCGGTTCAATGGTCCAGGGATCGGTCACCAACCCGGCAACAAATCGTTTGACGGTCCGAACCTGGGTGGCCTGTTCCTTGATGGACATGTTCTTATGGATGATACCCAATCCGCCCTCCTGAGCCATGGCGATAGCCGCCCGACTCTCGGTAACGGTATCCATCGCAGCGGAAACCAGAGGAATGCTCAACCGTATTTTGCGGGTAAGTTGGGTCGAGAGGTCGGTCATGTGCGGTAACACGTCTGAATAGGCGGGAACCAGCAAGACATCATCGAAGGTCAATGCAGAAGTGCGGATTTTCATATCAGGACTCCGGTTTTGCAAACCAGCAGAGGTTAAATTGTGTATTGACAAATAAAGAAGCGTTTTGGTTTGTCTGGCGTTCAAATTATAATGCAAAAATCTAAAAAAATCAGGGTTTATAGCCCAAACCAACCAGATAGTGTTCAGGGCTTCTGGCGCGACTGGCCTGGGGTTTGACAATTTTGACCCGTTCGAAAAGGGTGCGAGATTGACGGGTCATCTCATGAAAGCCGGTGCCTTGGAAAAGTTTGACAACCGCATCGCCTCCGGGTTCAAGTACCTGCTCAACAAACGCATACGCCGCTTCCGCCAACCGTTCGCCTCGGGCTCGATCGGCGGATTTGAAGCCGGTCATGTTGGGGGCCATATCCGATAGAATCAGATCCGCCTTGCCACGGGGTGCCAGATTTTGGCAAACTGCGGCCAAAACCGACTCTTCCAAAAAATCTCCTTGAAGGGCGACTGCTCCAGGAACCGGCTCCATGGCCAGAAGATCCACTGCCACCACCCGACCTACTCCGCCGATCAACTTGACGGCGACCTGGCTCCATCCACCCGGCGCAGCACCCAGATCGACCACGGTCATGCCAGGGCGAAACAACCCGGTTTTTCGACCATTTTTATGACGAAGATCGGCATCAATCTCCAATAATTTATAGACGGCACGGGAACGATACCCCTCTCTGCGCGCCTGAAGGACATAGGGATCGTCGTGGTGCTCCTGAAGCCAGCGTCCGCTGGAAGGTCTCCGCTTGGCCATAATACTCCGATTCGGACTCCATCCCATTCACCGTCGGGATAATTTTTATCTCTGTTTCCGTTGGCAAAGAGCCAAATACGATCAGGGAATCTACTCCGGCCGGCAATGACCAGCAGCCAATTTATCTCCGCAGCCCTGACGTCAGAAGCAACTCGACCCGTCCCGTTCTAAACATATCGGATCGATAAAATTTCAAAATGCCGATCGCCTCCGGGAGCGCGAACCACCACGGTATCGCCCTCTTCCTTGCCGATCATGCCACGGGCCATGGGGCTGGTAATGGAAATTTTACCCTGTTTCAGGTCGGCCTCGTCAACCCCGACGATCTGGTAGGTCACCTCCTCTTCGGTCTCTTCATCGACCAAGGCGACGGTAGCCCCAAACACCACCTTGTCACTCTTGATGGCAGCGACATCGACCACATGAGCCAGGGCGATACTGGTCTCGATCTCTGAGATACGACCCTCGTTAAAAGATTGTTGCTCCTTGGCGGCATGATATTCGGCGTTCTCTTTCAAGTCACCATGTTCGCGAGCGGTAGCGATGGCTTCGACGATCCGAGGCCGGTCTTCACTTTTTCTGCGTCGCAACTCGGCCTTCAACAACTCGGCACCCTTCAAGGTCATCGGTACTTGCTGGGACATGCGCCCCCCCTTTTTTTTTCAGACGATAATAGACAACGGTAAAATAATTAAAAACAACCGATTACAATAAATCCTGATGATAATCCTGGAGGGCTTTGCAGTAGAATCCTCCCTCTTGAAAAGAGGCCATGGCCGCAACCGCCGCCCGCATGCCCGCTGTTGTCGTGAAGTAGGGAATGCGGCTGGTCAGAGCCGTGCGGCGGATGGAAAATGAAGCATCCAGCGCCTCCTTGCCCTGGGTGGTGTTGAAGACCAGACACACTTCACCATTGATCATCCGATCAACAATGTGTGGCCGACCTTCCGTCACTTTATTGACCTCCTCAACCGGAATACCCACTTCTTGCAGATGCCGGGCTGTTCCTTGGGTCGCACACAGTTTAAAACCCAGTTCGACCAGCCGTCTGGCCGGTTGGGTGACGGCGGCTTTATCCCCCTGTTTGACCGAAATAAAGACCATTCCCTGCTGCAAACCACCTCCGGGGCGTGGCAGGATGGTTCCCGCTGCTTCCTGGGCTTTGGCAAAGGCCACGTCAAAGGAGTCGGCCAACCCCATCACCTCTCCGGTGGATTTCATCTCCGGCCCCAAAATTGTATCGACGCCAGGAAATTTTTCAAAGGGGAAGACCGCCTCTTTGACGGCGACATGTTCAAGTTTGGGCATCCGCGTCAGCCCCAAGCTCTCCAAACGCTCTCCGGCCATCACCCGTGCAGCGATCTTGGCCAGGGGAACTCCTGTGGCTTTGGAGACGAACGGAACCGTACGTGAGGCGCGGGGATTGACCTCCAAGATATAGACTTCCTTATCCTGGACCGCAAACTGTACATTCATCAGGCCAACCACGCCGACACCCCGAGCCAACATCTCGGATTGGCGTTCAATCTCGCTGAGAATATCCGTCCCCACCGAATAGGCCGGCAGAGAACAGGCCGAATCACCGGAGTGAACGCCCGCCTCTTCGATGTGCTCCATGATACCACCACAGACCACCAACTCCCCGTCCGAGACGCAATCCACGTCGATTTCGATGGCATTATTAAGAAAATGGTCCAGCAAGACCGGATGGTCCGGTGAGGCTCTGACGGCCGTGCGCATGTAGCGTTCCAGATCCATCTCATCGTAGACTATCTCCATGGCCCGTCCGCCCAGAACGTAAGAGGGGCGCACCACCACCGGATAACCCACATTCTTGGCGATGAGGACCGCTTCCCCCTCAGAGCGGGCCAGACCGTTGCGGGGCTGGAGAAGACCCAGGTTTTGCAGCAAGGACTGAAACCGCTCCCGATCTTCGGCAACGTCGATGGCGTCCGGAGTGGTGCCGATAATCTTGGCACCGGCGGCCTCCAGATCCTTGGCCAGTTTCAGGGGAGTCTGTCCACCAAACTGAACGATGATGCCGTCGGGCTTTTCCAGATCGACAATGGCCATGACATCTTCGAAGGTCAGCGGCTCGAAGTAGAGACGGTCGGAGGTGTCATAGTCAGTGGAGACGGTCTCCGGGTTGCAGTTGACCATGATGGTTTCGAATCCGGCCTCCCGCAGAGAGAAGGCGGCATGGACACAACAGTAGTCAAATTCGATCCCCTGCCCGATCCGGTTTGGACCCCCACCCAGAATCATGATCTTTCGGCGACTCGAAGGCCGCGACTCACAGACCGCCTCATAGGTGGAATAGAGATAGGCGGTCTGGGAGGGAAACTCCGCCGCACAGGTATCCACCCGTTTGAAAACCGGCAACACCCCCAACTCTTTACGCAGGGTACGAATCCGAGCCGGGCTGACAGCCAGAATGGCAGCCAGACGTCGATCGGAAAAGCCCATCTCCTTCAAGTGACGCAAACGCTCTTCATCCAGACTGTCCAGCCCCTCTTCGGCCAACAGCTGCTCGGCCTCGACGATCTGGAGTATCTGATCCAAAAACCAGGGGTCAACCGCCGTCATCTCATGGACCCACTCCAGACTTTTACCAAAGCGAAACGCATCCGCCAACAAAAGAATACGGTCCGGGGTCGGAATTCTGATGGCCTGTTTCAGAGCGTTTTCCTGCTCCGCCGGGCTTTGAGCGGGATCAGGCTCGAAGAGTGGATCAAAACCATCCAGATCGGTCTCCATGGAGCGCAACGCTTTTTGGAAGGACTCCTTGAAGGTCCGACCAATGGACATGGCCTCTCCCACCGACTTCATCTGGGTGGTCAGAATCGGCTCGGCCTGAGCAAATTTTTCGAAGGTAAACCGAGGAATCTTGGTCACCACATAATCGATGGTCGGCTCAAAGGAGGCCGGCGTGACGCCGGTAATGTCGTTCATGATCTCGGAGAGGGTATAGCCGACAGCCAGTTTGGCCGCCACTTTGGCGATGGGAAAACCGGTCGCTTTTGAGGCCAGAGCCGAAGAGCGGGAGACCCGTGGGTTCATCTCGATGATGATCAACCGACCGGTATCGGGCTTGATTGCGAACTGAACGTTGGAACCGCCGGTATCGACTCCGATCTCCCGCAAGACGGCGATGGAGGCGTCCCGAAGCTCCTGGTACTCCTTGTCGGTCAGGGTCTGGGCCGGGGCGACGGTGATGGAGTCTCCGGTATGGACCCCCATAGGATCGAGGTTTTCGATGGAGCAGATGATGATGGCGTTGTCGTCCCGATCTCGAACCACCTCCATCTCAAACTCTTTCCAACCCAACAGGGACTCCTCGACCAAAACCTCACGGGTGGGAGAGGCGGCCAGACCGCTGCGGATGATGGTTTCATACTCTTCCAGGTTGTAGGCGATACCTCCTCCGGACCCTCCCATGGTAAAACTGGGGCGGATGATCAGTGGGAAGGGAATGGTCTGGTTGATCTCCAGCGCCTCCTGCCAGGAGTGGGCAAAGCCGGATTTAGGCAGATCAAGACCAATGTTTTCCATGGCTTTTTTAAATTTCTCCCGATCTTCCGCCTTTTCGATGGCCGAACGGGAGGCGCCGATCAACTCCACACCCAGCTCCGTCAGAATACCGGAATCGGCCAGTTCCAGAGCCAGGTTCAGAGCGGTCTGACCACCCATGGTCGGCAACAGGGCGTCTGGCCGCTCTTTTTTCAGCAGGCAGGAGACCGACTCGACGGTTAAAGGCTCGATGTAGGTGCGGTGGGCCATTTCGGGATCGGTCATGATAGTGGCCGGGTTGGAATTGACCAACACCACCTCATAACCCTCCTCGCGCAGGGCCTTGCAGGCCTGGGCACCGGAATAATCAAACTCACAGGCCTGACCGATTACAATAGGTCCGGCACCGATAATCAGGATTTTTTTAATGTCTTCGCGTTTTGGCATGAAATCTCGATTAGGCCTCTTCTTGGGTCGGAGAGGTCTCTCCTTTTTGCATCAGAGCGACAAACTCGCGGAACAGATAATGGGCGTCGTGGGGGCCGGGACTGGCTTCCGGGTGGTATTGAACCGAAAAGACCGGCGCCTGTTTCAAACGAATGCCCTCCACCGTTCCATCGAAGAGAGATTCGTGGGTGATCTCCACCCGATCCGGCAGACTCTCCCGGTCAACCATGAATCCATGGTTTTGGGAAGTCACCTCGACCAATCCGGTCGTAAGATTTTTGACCGGATGATTGCCTCCCCGATGACCAAATTTCATTTTCAAGGTGCGCGCCCCCAGAGCCAGGCAGAGCATTTGATGGCCCAGGCAGATGCCGAACAGGGGGATGCCGGATTTCAGTAGCTTGCCAATGGTCTCAATTCCATGCTTGACCGCATCCGGGTCACCGGGTCCGTTGGAGAGAAAAACACCGTCCGGTTTTAAAGCCAGGATCTCTCCGATCGGCGTTGTCGCCGGAACCACGGTCACCTCACATCCGGCATCGGTCAGATTGCGCAATATATTGCGTTTGACGCCAAAGTCGATAGCCACAACCCGTGCGGGGCTTATCTTGTCCCGGTCGACTCTGGCCGCATCCAGCGAGCGGATATGCCAGGGTTTCCTCTTCCAGGGCAGATCCCCTTGCCGCCAGGGGTGGGTTTCGGCGCAGGTGACTTCGCCGGTCAGATCCATGCCGGCCAATCCCGGCCAGGCCTTGGCTTTGGCCAGCAGTGAATCGCCATCAAAGTCTTCGGTCGAAAGAACGCCGCGCTGAGAGCCTCTATCACGAAGCAGGCTTACCAACTGCCGGGTATCGATCCCCTCAATGGCCGGAATATCGTGGCGAATCAAAAAGTGGGAGAGGCTCTCCTCCGAACGCCAATTGGAGGTAATGCGGGAGGATTCCTTGATGATGAACCCCCGTATCCAGGGGCGCGACGATTCCATATCCGCCGCGTTGATGCCCGTATTGCCAATTTGGGTGTAGGTCATGGTGACCAATTGTCCGGCATAGGAGGGATCGCTCATGATCTCCTGATAGCCGGTCATGGAGGTATTGAAACAGACCTCGCCCACCTGTTCCCCAACCGCACCGCAAGAGCGCCCGTCGAAGCGGGAACCATCTTCCAGCATCAGTACTGCTCTGGCCGATTTTTTTGTCATTGTTTGGATTCTACCCAGTCGTCAAGTGTTCTCTAGAGTGTCGTGTTTTATACCCCCAAAGCCGATCACAAGTCAACGCACCGAAGCAGCCTTTTCAATCTCCGCCTCTCTCCAACTCTGGGGTGGCAGCAATAATTTGCGAGGAAGCCGCACAAACCGTTATCATCCAAAAAATCAATTCTGAAAACCAGGCCCGACCCGCACAAAACAGGGACCAGATTCAACCATGTCCGAGCCAAACACCCTTTCCGACACCCCGATCAAATACCGGGCAGACATTGACGGGCTGCGTGCGTTGGCGGTGCTGGCCGTACTTTTTTTCCACGCCGGAAGCGAACGGTTCTCCGGGGGATTTGTCGGTGTCGACATTTTTTTTGTCATCTCCGGCTTTTTGATCACCTCCATCATCACTCGTGAGATTCAACAGGGCCATTTTTCCATCCTGACCTTTTACGAACGACGGATCCGACGCATCTTTCCCGCTCTCTTTTCGGTTATTTTCTTCTCCACCCTGCTGGCCGGGCTGATTCTCATGCCAGACCCTTTTCAGGACTTTGGTCGCAGCGTCGCCGCCACCACCCTGTTTGGCTCCAACATTCTCTTCTGGATGGATACCGGTTATTTTGCCGCCGCCGCCGAAACCAAGCCCTTGCTGCACACCTGGTCTTTGGCGGTAGAGGAGCAATTCTACATTTTTTTCCCCCTGCTGCTGACGTGGCTCGCCGGTTATTTTGGCAGGAGTTGGAAAACCGTTCTCTATCCTCTGGCCCTGCTCTCCTTTCTACTCAACATTCTCGGCATGGACCACGACCCTTCCGCCCCCTTTTTCCTGGCCCCCTTCCGGGCCTGGGAACTGCTGATCGGTGCTTTTCTCGCCCTGGGATTCATTCCGCCGATCAAAAACACCAAACGGCGCGAAGGAGTCGCCTGGCTTGGACTCGGCCTGATAGCCTGGAGCATTTTTGGATTTTCCAGACTGACCCCCTTTCCCGGTCATGCCGCGTTGGTTCCCTGTCTGGGGGCCGCCGCACTGCTTCACTCCGGCGCCAACGGATCGACCCGGATCAGTCGTTTTCTCTCCCTCGGGCCGGTGGTCTTCATCGGCCTGATCTCCTATTCGCTCTACCTCTGGCACTGGCCGCTGATCGTTTTTGCCAAACAGTACGCCATCGAAGAGCTGTCGTCCGCAGAGACCGCCGGACTCATCCTGCTCTCCCTGATCGTGGCCAGCCTCTCCTGGCGATATATCGAACGGCCCTTTCGTGGCTCCAGCCCCCGTTTTTCCCGAAAGGGGGTGTTCAGCGGAGCAGCTCTGGCCATGATCACCGCCCTCACCCTGGGCTTGATTGCCGATTTGACCCAGGGCTGGCCCGGTCGAATCCCCGAGCAGGTCTTTTATCTGGCCAACTTCAAACATTCCAGCAATCCCCGGTTGAAAACCTGTCTGGCGAACAAGAACCATCGGATTCCGCCCGAGCAGAGCTGCCGCTATGGAGCCGACACGCCGCCGACCTATGCGGTCTGGGGAGACAGCCATGCCGACTCTGCCATCCACATGATCGGCCAACTGGCTGGACAACGGGGAGAGTCGGTCCAATATATCGGCTTTGCCGGCTGCCCGCCGGTCATGGGCGTCAACCGCTATGGGCAACCCAAACAAAACTGCCTGCAACACAACCATCAGGCGTTGGATTTCTTATCCAACCATCCGACCATCCAAACGGTATTTATCATGGCCCGCTACAGCAACTACATTCTCCCCCTTCCGGGCGGGGAACCCGCATTCATTACCGACCTGAGCGGTGAGATGAGGTCGGTACAAGAACGCCGGCAACTGTTCAAAGACGGACTGAACCGGAGCGTTGTTCAGTTGCGCCGCTCGGGAAAAAAGGTCGTCTTGGTCTATCCGATTCCCGAAACCGGTTTTCACATCCCCAACACCCTGGCCAAACTGGTTTTGCGCGGGGAAGATCCAGCCGGCTTCAGCCGACCTACCGCCGATTTCCTGGAGCGAAACCGCTTTATCCTCTCCCTTCTCGACAGCTTTGGCCAAGCCGACGACATCCGCCGAATCCGTCCCCACGAAAAACTCTGCGACGACAAGCGTTGCCTCGTCTATGCGAACAAAACGCCGCTTTACAAGGATGGCGATCATCTCAGTCTGGCCGGAGCCAGCTATATTGAGCCGCTTTTTTTGCCAATTTTCACCCCATGACGGCCCGGTAATCGGTCAGGAAATTGCCTGATCAAAAAATATTTGCTAACTTTCATAAAAATTTGGTTGCCCTGACCCCAAGAAACCATGATCCTGGATTCGACAACCTAAACACGATCAGCCTGAAAACAGGCCCCCTTTGATGGATTTGAACCATGTTCCAAAATCGAACCAAGGTCATAAACGCCCTCCACGCCCGATTTTATGAAAAATCTGTCTTGGTGGTGGGGGATATCATGCTCGACCGCTATCTATGGGGAGAGGTGTTGCGGGTCTCCCCGGAAGCACCGGTTCCGGTGGTGCGTCTGACCGGCGAGACCGAAAGCGCCGGAGCCGCCGCCAATGTCGCCCTCAACCTGGCCAATCTGGGTATTCGCGCCCGTTTGGTCGGGGTGGTCGGGGATGATGATGCGGGCCGCCGATTGCGTGACCTGATCTCCCTGGCCGGAATCGATGGCAGCGGCATTCGAACCCTGTACAAACGGCCCACCATCACCAAAACCCGCATTATCGGCGGCCACCAACAAATGTTGCGCATCGATCTGGAGGAGACCGACCCTCTACCCCAAGAGGCCATCGACAAACTGCTGGAACGCATTCTCAAACAGCTCAATCACCCTCCCCTGCCCGGCGCGGTTATTCTTTCCGATTATGGCAAGGGGGTGCTCTCGGAATCGGTCTGTCAGGCCATTATCACCGGGGCGCGAAAGCTCAATATTCCGGTTCTGGTCGATCCCAAAGGGGTCAACTATGAAAAATATCGTGGCGCCACCACCCTGACCCCCAACCGGAAAGAGCTGGCCACGGCCATCCCCTTTCCCATTGACGATCTGTCCGGCCTGCTGGAGGCGGGGGAAGCCCTGCGCAAAAAGCTGGATCTGGATTTTCTGACCGTCACCCTCAGCGAACAGGGGATCGCCCTGCTGGATGGAAACCAAGGGGCCAAACGGATTCCGGCGGTGGCTCGGGAGGTCTACGACGTCTCCGGGGCTGGCGATACGGTGGTCAGTGCCTTTGCGGCCGGTTTGTCGGCTGGCCTCGATAAGATGGATGCACTTCATCTGGCCAATCTGGCCGCCGGTGTCGTGGTCGGCAAGGTGGGTACCACCCCCATCACCCAACTGGATCTGGTCGCCGCCCTATCCACCGAGGAGGCCATGGGCCAGTCAAGCAAGATTTGCACCTTGAATGAGGCCCAGGCCCGCCTCCAGAGTTGGCGAAAAAGCGGCGGAAAAATCGTTTTTACCAACGGCTGTTTCGATCTGCTCCATACCGGTCATGTCACCTACATGGAAGATGCTCGAAATCTGGGGGATCGCTTGATCATCGGCCTCAACACCGACCGATCGGTGCGCCGACTCAAAGGTCCGAGCCGACCCATCATTCATGAAAAGGATCGCGCCCGTGTTTTGGCCGCCATGGCTTCGGTGGATATGGTCATTCTCTTCGATGAAGAGACCCCCATGAACCTGATCAACGCCATCAAACCGGATATTCTGGCCAAGGGGGCCGATTATACCGAGGCCACCGTAGTCGGAGCCAAAGAGGTCAAATCCTGGGGAGGTCAGATCGCGCTGATTCCCCTGGTGCAAGGACACAGCAGCAGCCGTATCGTTGACAACATCAAAACGCCTAAGGAAAAATAGAACATGTATATCGTCACCGGTGGTGCCGGATTCATTGGAGCCAATATTGTCGCAGGTCTCAACCAGCAGGGTGAGACCGATATCCTCATTGTTGACAACATGACCAAGGGAGAGAAATTTCTTAATCTTCGCGATTTGGAATATGCCGACTTCATGGATAAAACCGAGTTTCGTCACGCACTCCAAGCCGGGCGATTCAGCGGCAAGAAAATCCAGGCCATCTTTCACGAAGGGGCCTGCTCGGACACCATGGAGTACAACGGCCAATACATGATGGATAACAATTTTACCTACTCCAAAGAGCTGTTCCATTTTGCCGTGGCCGCCAAAGCCCCCTTCGTCTACGCCTCCAGTGCCGCCACCTATGGCGACCGAACCCTCTTCGTCGAACATCCCGACAACGAAAACCCGTTGAACGTCTACGGCTATTCCAAGCTCTTTTTCGACCGCTATGTCGCCCGTTTTCTGCCGGAGATCAAAACCACCGTTGCCGGCCTGCGCTATTTCAACGTCTATGGCCCGCGGGAGGAGCATAAAGGGCGCATGGCCTCCATGGTCTATCAGCTCCACGATAAAATCCGCAAGACCGGCCAGGCCCAGCTTTTTTGCGGATCGGGCGGATACGAAGATGGTGGTCAACGGCGGGATTTCATCCATGTCAGCGATGTGGTCGATGTCAACCTGTTCCTGGCCCGATCCGCCACTCCCATTCAAGGCGCCTTCAACGTCGGCACCGGAAAAAGCCGCAGCTTCAACGCCATCGTCAAGGTGCTTTTTTCCATTCTCGGACCGGGCGAATTGACCTACAGACCGATGCCGGAAATTTTGAAGGATAAATACCAGAATTTTACCGAAGCCAACATTGAAAAACTGCGCCAAACCGGATATGATAAACCGTTCAAATCACTGGAAGAGGGCATCGCCACCTTTGTTAAAGATCAAGAACGGCGCGGCATGGTCTAGCCATGAGCGATCTGATACCATCCCCAGGTCCCCTCTTTCCCGATTCCGAAAAGAGCGTCCAAAACCCGGAGTGGACCCAGGCCACCCTGGTGGTCGGCCCCTCTTGGGTTGGGGACATGGTAATGGCTCAGCCCCTGTTTAAAGTACTCAAGGCCCAGGAGCCAAACACCCCCATCGATGTTCTGGCCCCGGCCTGGAGCAGTCCACTGCTCTCGCGCATGCCGGAGGTTCGCCAGAGCATCGACTCCACCTTGGAACATGGTCAGCTGGGCTTGAAAACCCGTTATCGCCAGGGCAAGGCGCTGCTCGGGCGTTATAAGCAGGCCATCATCCTGCCCAACTCGTTCAAATCCGCCCTGATCCCCTTTCACGCCAACATTCCCAGGCGAGTCGGCTTTATCGGTGAGATGCGATGGGGGCTGCTGACCGAGGCCCGACCTCTGGACAAAATCCGGCTTCCTCGGACCGCCGACCGTTTTGTCGCCCTGGGCCTGAAAGCCGAACACGGTTTGCCGGTTCCGCTTCCCTCTCCCACCCTGACCGCCTTTCCAGAGCGGGCTATGAAGCTTTTGGAAAAATTGGGCATTCCAAAACAATACGGCCCCATTCTGGCCCTCTCACCGGGGGCCGAGTATGGACCGGCCAAACAGTGGCCGGAGCGCCACTTTGCAACAGTCGCCCAAATCAAGGCCCAGGAGGGATGGACAGTCTTGGTGCTCGGCTCAGGAAAGGAGACCGGCCTGTGCCATCTCATCGCCCAAAAAGCGGGTAATCAGGGCTATAATCTGGCGGGAAAAACCACCCTGGAAGAGGCGGTCGATCTGCTCTCCATCGCCCAAGGGGTGATCTGCAACGATTCCGGTCTGATGCATGTCGCCGCTGCGTTGGGCCGACCGGTCGTCTCTATTTTCGGCTCTTCAGACCCGGAACACACCCCCCCGGTCGGACCCAAGGCCCGGATCGTCTCCCTGAATCTCGATTGCGCCCCCTGTTTTAAACGCCACTGCCCCGATCAACACCTGCGCTGCCTGGAAGATATTTCGCCGGAGATGGTCCTGGACCAGTTGGACGGCGTGGTTCAATCATGATGAGTACGCATTCGTCAAAGCCAACCTGGAAGCACCGTTTGGAATGGCTGGCACTCAAGGGGGTCATCGCCTACATTCAAAGCGGATCGGTGAGATCCACCCCGAGAAAAATCGCCCGACTGACGCCGCTTTTGCAAAAAATACTCCGTTCAGAATTCCAGTGGGCACAGCGGAATCTTCAACTGATCTATGCCGACACCCTCTCCGAAGAACAGCGTCGGGTTTTGGTTTCGCTGACCTTTGAAAATATTCTTCTCAGCCATGTAGAGGGGATGCAGGCCGAGGCGTTTGAGTTTCACGATAGCGGCCTGGAACATTTACAACAGGCCATCGCCCTGGATCGGGGAGTTTTGGTCTGCAGCATCCACCTGGGCAGTTGGGAGCCGGGCATCAAACATCTGGTCGATCTGGCCGCCCCCACTCCCACCGCCCTGGTCTATCGCCACGCCAACAACCCGCTCAGTGAGGCGGAGTTCATCCGGGTTCGCGCTCCCTACGGGGCCGACTGTATCCGCCGCGACCAACCCCGTCAGATTTTAAAGGCAGTACGCGACAAGAAAGTGTTGTGTCTGATGACCGACATCAATACTCGTGAAGGGGCCATCACTGCGCCATTCCTCGATTTTCCGGCCCAATGCCCCTCTGGTCCGGCTCGGTTGGCCCTTCAATTCGGCACGCCGATCGTACCCATGGTCTCCATTCGTACCGGTCCCGGACAGGCTCTGTTTACGGCGTTGCCGGCCCTGATTCCGACCCCGAAAAAGGGGGCGACGATTGAGGAACTCACCGAACTGACCAGCCAGATCAACGCCGCCTTTGCTCCACTGATCCACACCTATGCCGAACAGTATAACTGGCTGCACGCCCGCTGGCGTTCCAAAAGCGATGGAACCCTATGGAAACCGGACAGCCCCATCGAGTTGATGCGGGCCGGCCGGACCTGCCCCGTGGATGCACCCGACCCGACCCCCGGCGATCGGGTTTTAAAACTGATCAAAGCCCGACTCTCATGACCTCGGAAACGGCAGTGATCGGCCCACACCTGACACACCCCATCGACTCCCCTGTTTCACCGGACATGGCAACGGATGGCACAGAGCACGCACCGCCAACCACCGTTTCTGGGATGGTCCATTCCAACTCACCCATTCTGCTGGTCAAGACCTCCTCCCTTGGCGATGTTTTACACACGCTGCCTGCTCTGACGGATGCGCAACAAGCTCGGCCCGGCGTTACGTTCCACTGGCTGGTCGAACCGGGTTTTGCCCAGATTCCAACCTGGCACCCCAGCGTCAGCCGGGTCATCCCCCTGGCCTGGCGGCATTGGCGAAAAAATCTGTTTTCGATCTCCACCCAGCGGCAACTGGGTCACTTCATCCGCCAGATACGCCAGGAGCATTATAGCCAGATCATCGATCTGCAAGGTTTACTTAAAAGCGCCCTCCCGGCTCGGTTGGCCCGAGGCAGAATCACCGGGTTGAACCGTCAATCGGCCCGGGAGCCGTTCGCCAGCTTTTTGTATCATCAAAAATTGGCCATCGACCCGGAACAGCACGCCATCCGCCGCAATCGGCAGATGCTCGCCCAGGCGTTGAACTACCCCCTGCCCGACACCCCCCCGGACTACGGACTGACCCGATTGTGGGCGAAAAAAACAGAGATGACCTTCTCAAATTATTGGGTGTTTTTACACAGCACAACCTGGGCGAGCAAACACTGGCCGGAATCCTACTGGGAAAAACTCATTCAACTGGCCATTCAACATCGGAACGTCGTGCTGCCCTGGGGAAATGAAGAGGAGCGACAACGGGCGGTTAGACTGGCCCGAATTGATCCGAAACGGTGCCATGTCCCAGCCAAAACGGATCTGGCCGGACTGGCCACCCTGTTGGCCGACGCCAAAGCCGTGGTCAGTGTCGATACCGGCCCGGCTCACCTGACCGCCGCCGTTGGCACTCCCTGCATCGGCCTTTATGGCCCCACCGATCCGAAAAAAATCGGAACCGTCGCCAGCAACCATCGACATTTGCTCGGAAGCTGCCCTCAAGCCCCCTGCAAAAAACGGTTCTGCCCACGTCCCGACTCTGGCCCGATCCTTCCCCTCTGTTTTAAAACGCTGACCCCCGAACTGGTCCTGCAGCAACTCCTGGAAATCTGAGCCGCAAAGCCTGGCTATCGGGCCGACCAATCGATTTTTTTTCTGTAAATCAAGCAGAAAAAATCAGTTGAAAATGGTTTTTTTTTCATTGTAGAGTAGAGAAAGTTGGCCTTCTGAATCCCGGTTTGAGCTGGCGGGATGAATGCTGGCAACTGCTCAACTCAAGATTGATATTAGGAATGTACGATGGAGTCATTTACTAGAATTGAACGTTTTTTCAGAAATTTTGGCCTCTCCGTTTTTTTTACCGGCCTGTTTTTACTCCTTCTGGAGGGAGCCTCTTTTCTCTTCATCAAAACCCAGGGGTTGGACCCCTACGACTATAAATACAATCAGATCGTCTCGGGTTATCATGTCTTTCGTAACACCCCCGGCGCTCGGATTTTGGGAGAGGTCAAGGCCGACCCCTCTGACCCGCCGACCCTGATCGATGAAAACGGCTTTGCCACCAATGAGCCGATCTCACTCATCAAGCCCGACGGTGTCATCCGCATTTTCGTCATGGGCGGCTCAGCCGCTTTTGGCATCGGACAGTTTCCACCCTTTGCCACAGTCCACCCCTACCATCAAGGCGGACTCTCCTATCGCTTGAGCCCGGCTGGCCAATTGAAACAGTATTTGCAAAACCAGCGCCCGGATCTAAAATTTGAAGTCATCAACGCCGCCGCTACAGACCGATTGCTGCACCAGTCGATGATCTACTATCTGGAGACCATCTCCCGGTTTTCACCGGACATGATCATCAATCTGGACGGATACAACGATCTTCACTATGGCATGCTGTCTGGCAGACCCTATGCCGAGATCGATTTAAGACTCAACAACTACATCGATTTATTGGAGAGCACCCGTTCTTATAAACCGTATCTCATGCACCTGATGAGTCTGGGATACGATAAATTTCTGCGTGGATCGGTCAACGAGGCGCTGAAAAAGCAATTTTTCTTTAAGGATGATATGGATTCGCCAAAATATTCCAGAGCCGCCTATAAACAAAATGAAGGCTATTATATCGGCTCATCCCAGCGGTTCTTACAAATCCTCGATCAATACATGGCGATTTTAAAATCGGAAAAAGTGGATTTTATCTTTGCCCTGCAACCCATGCTCTATCGTCAAGTCAACAAACAGTGGTCACAGATCGAAGATCGCATGCGCCGAACGGTTTTTGGCGTCGGCCCCAATCTGCCTCAAACGGTCATCGACCAGTTCATCCTGATGAGTAAGTATTTCTTTGATGAATACATGTCATCAACCAGCCAGGAGCGGGTGGAACAGAACAATTTTGGCTTTTTGGATCTCAACCAGGAGATCAGCCATTTAAAGTCGGATTTTGAACTCTACGTAGACTATTGCCATTTTACGGTTGAGGGCAGCCAGGCCGTGGGCGAGATTTTAGGCCGAAAAGTGTTGGAACGCCTCTCAACCCAACCAGCCAGACCCGGTTGATTTGTTCAACCGCCGTTTTCAACATTCCAACTCTCGTTAATCGACGAGTATTTATGGTATGAATCAATAGACTACAGGACAAAAAAAACCAATGAAAAATTAAACCTGGATTCGGCAGTTGGAAGCATCGCCGCAAAACTTCAGAATTTAGCATTAAGGATTATTCGGAATCAGCCCCTTCATTCTCAGCCAAGCTGCGTAGTGACCGTCATTGCCTTCAAGACAGTCGACAATCCACTGACGCAAAAAAGTCTCCGCTTCCTTGTTGATGGAATCGTTCCCACCCCGACACATTTGAATGATCTTCTCCCTCATATTACCAAGCTGCCGAGAGAGGGTTTCAAGGCCGATACGGTGGCCATCTACGTCATGATACCCCAGTCCTGCAAGCATTTCCGACTCGTGGATCATGTGTCGGGTTAGCTCGTCCTCCAATTTCTCGAAGGTTCCTATCAGTACCACATGCCGGGACCAGGCACCGGCAAAAAGCAGGTTTATCCGTTCCACCAACCTACGATGTTCCTGATCCAGAACCGGAACCCCAACGCACCAGTGTTTCTGCCAAGTAATGAATGGTTGATTCGTCATCTCTCTCATCCCTTTGCATGGTGTTTAGCATAACCCAAATTCGGCAGTTGAACTCATGCACATGGCCAAACCTATTGATTCACCATGTAAATTAATATTTTGCGCCAGCCATACACGTTTAACTGCCGAATTTAGAATTTTGTTTACATGAGCAACTGTGACTTGCTCTCCACATCAACGCCAGCACACTACTGATTCTCCTGAAATTTCTTTTATCTGTCCAGAAAAATCCGTTCCTAGGTTGAAGTCTCGAAGAGGATTAGCGCAACGTCTTCAGATAGGCCAGGACATCCCGTCGGTTGGAATCACTGACGATTCCATCGAATGCAGTGGGGTGTTTGGCAGATTTTCTGCCCATTTTGGTGCGGGGAATAAATTGACTCGGGTTGGCGATAAAAAGATTCAGATGCTCGTCATCCCAGACAAAAGACTTCTCCTGGATCTTGCCTAAAAAAGCCTCACTGTGTTTAAAGCCGGAAATCCCAGCTGGGCGGCCGTAGACTCCCCAAAGATAGGGACCACGCTCGTGAGTCTGACTCGGGGTCAGATCATGACAAACACCGCACGAATTCATGGCCAGACGTTTTCCAATATTGACATCCGGCTGACTGCGAAACCAACCACCAAGGACAAGGGCAGCAAAAGAGAGACCAATGAGGCCATACAGAGCTATTTGTCGAAACTGCATTGTGCAGTCCTCCCATTCAGACAGCAGAAACAGTTGTTAAGATAGTTGGGCGTAGGCACATGGCATCCCAATTTGGCGGTTTTGCACGTTATCCCGGCAGCGACGACCGGCGGTGCACGCATGCTGCACCCCATTGTCTAACCTGGAGTCCAGTCATAATTCAATACCGCCTGGAAAAAACTGGATTTTTTTGTTTTTCCAGATGGCATCATCCCGCATGCCGGTAGGGACAGGCCAGCACCGTTTTCAGATTCAAGATTTGATTATGACACAACTCCAGCCACCGCCCCAAGTATCCAAGCCGGATTGGGGCAAAATAATCCACAGAGACTCTGTTTTTCACCCCTTCTCACCAATTCTGACACTGGGATTGGGTTCGTTTATAATTCTCCGGGGTATCGATGACCGCATGGGCGGCTGCCAAACTTTTATTCATCTGCTGAGCCAATCGTTCGGTGATGGCTTTGATCTGTTTCTCCATGGCTTCTTTGGCCTGTTTAGGTCTGGAGGTTTGAACAGGCCGGATGGTTTGGACCCGTTGAGCAACTTGACGTTTGACCCAACTCTGATAGCGGTTGCCTCTGTTGTTCATAATCCGCACGTGACCGGATTCATGGTTATAGATCACCCCATACTCACAACTGCCCGGACGATAGCGCCGATCGATCAAAACCGGCGTCTGACCAAAACCATACTCGATATGGACTGTCTCCAACGTCACACAGGCGTATCGGGATTGAGGCGAATAACGGATGGAATAGGATGTCAGAATGCGAACAGTCAACCGGCTTTCCGTCAAGCCCAGGGTTTTGGCATGAAACCCGGCGCGACCACTTTTGCTGGCAAGACGACCTTGGGAAATCTGATTGTTGATCATTGGGACCGCCTTTTTAAACTCAGCGGTAATCTCAATTGCAGGCACAACAGAGGGGCATTCGACCGCCCAAGCCGGAGCGGACCAGATCGCCCCCCCCGAAACCGCAAGAAAAAAGCTACTCAATATTTTTATTTTAGACAAGTTACCAAACAACTCCCATCCTTACCTAGAGCCCATACAGTCACCACGTTCATCTCCCGACCAAGCCCAATTCGGCTTCGCCCCTTGGCTACACCCGCACATTCTGACTCTGCGTTTTGGTTGACGCCGTGCGGGTCGCGGAACCCCAACGAATGTCAACACTTCCTAGCCGTACATCAAAAAATCGGGCATAAACAATTGTACCAACCCAATTTGAGACAACAGATCGACCCAAACGTTACCCCTGAAAAAGTCACTCCAATCAAGACAGGAGCCACCCATGGCCCCAAGATCGATCGTAACGACGGACGAAAAAAAACCAACCGACGATCCCCTTCTCGCCTCGGATCGTGGTGGTCGAACACCGAAAAACTGGAGCCGTCACCTGCTGGCCGGTTTGGCCCTGGCCTGGTCCCTGTTTCAGCTCTGGGTGGTTCGCGAACCGGTCAACGACACTTTGGTCCGGGGTATTCACCTGGCCTTCGCCATGATCCTGGCCTATCTCTCTTTTCCAGCCATAAAGGGGAAATCGGCCTCCACCATCCCCCTCTCCGATTTTCTTCTGGCGCTCCTGGGCGGCATCAGCACCCTCTACATGGTCCTGAATTATGAGGCCATCGCCCAGCGGCCCGGCCTGCCTATTCTCCAAGATGTCATATTTGGCATCCTGGCCCTGGCTTTATTGCTGGAGTCCTCTCGTCGAACTCTGGGACCGGCACTCATGATAATCGGTCTGGTTTTCCTTGCCTACTGCTATTTTGGTCCCTCCCTGCCCGATCTGCTCGCCCATCAGGGAGCATCGGTCAATAAAATCATTAACCACATGTACTTGACCACCGAAGGCATCTTTGGCGTGCCTCTCCGGGTTTCCGCCAGTTTTGTCTTTCTCTTTGTCCTGTTCGGCGCTCTATTGGATCGCGCCGGGGCCGGGCACTACTTTATTCAACTGGCCTATGCCGCATTGGGCCGCTTTCGGGGCGGTCCAGCCAAAGCCGCCATCGCCGCCTCTGGAATGACCGGCATGATCTCCGGCTCTTCCATCGCCAATACGGTCACAACCGGCACCTTTACCATTCCGCTGATGAAAAAATTGGGGTTTCCCGCCGAAAAAGCCGGAGCCATTGAAGTGGCCGCATCCACCAATGGCCAACTCATGCCCCCCATCATGGGAGCAGCCGCCTTTATCATTGCAGAATTTCTTGGAATTTCATATCTGGAAGTGGTTAAAGCGGCGTTTATTCCGGCGATCGTCTCTTATTTTGGACTGTTTTACGTGGTCCATTTGGAGGCCTGTAAATTGGGTTTGAAAGGGGTGCCCAAGGATCAACTCCCCGCCATCGGCCAGACCTTTCTCTCTGGTTTGCACTATTTGGCGCCGGTTTTCCTGCTGATCTATTCCCTGGTGGTCGAGCGCCAATCCGCCGGATTGGCCGCATTCAACGCCATCAATATGGTCATGCTGATCATGGTCGTGCAAAAACCGTTGTTGGCCATCCTTCAAAAAACCCCGGTGGTTGCCGCCCTGAAGGCTGGCTTTGCCGATCTCTATTTTGGTCTGATCGACGGCGCCCGCTACATGATCCCGATCGCCTTGTCCACCGCTGCGGCCGGACTGGTCGTCGGTACCATCACTTTGACCGGTTTGGGGCAAAGATTGCTGGAGGTGATCGAAGTCCTCTCCATGGGCCATCTGATTCTGGTACTGCTTTTTACCGCCTTCACCAGCCTGGTCCTGGGCATGGGGCTGCCGACCACGGCCAATTATATCGTCATGGCCTCTCTTACCGCCCCCATCATCATTCAACTGGGTGCCGAGGGAGGGCTGTTGATTCCGGCCATCGCCGCCCATCTCTTTGTCTTCTACTTTGGCATTTTGGCCGATGATACGCCGCCAGTCGGCCTGGCCGCCTATGCGGCATCAGCCATCGCCCATTCCGATCCCATCAAAACCGGCATACAGGGTTTTACCTATGACCTGCGCACCGCCATCCTACCTTTTATGTTTTTATTTAATACCGATCTGATTTTAATTCATGGCATCGAGGTCGGAGGCTCACCCATGCAGGGCAGCAGTTGGATCTGGATTGAGGGATGGCTGCCGGCTCTGGCCATCTTCGCCCAGGCAACCCTGGCCATGTTTGCCTTTGTTTCGGCCATAATGGGCTGGAATGCCGGCCCGGCTTCCCTCTGGGAACGGCTGACCTTACTCCTGATCTGTTTCAGCCTGTTTCGACCGGATATGCTGTCCGGCTTTTTTGAGATTGAACCCAAACAGATTTTTGCTCTTCCCCCTCTGTTTCTCTATGCCGGTCTTTATCTATGGAAGAGCCGCCGCCACAATCCAGGATTCGGCAGTTGTTCGAACAACATGGGCACAACTGCCGAATAAGGATTGAACCGGATCAGGCCGAATACGGCGAGATCAGAACAAACGTTCCCCTACCCGCCCAAAAGTGCCAAGGCAATGGTTGGCTGCTGATTGGCCTGGGCCAAGATGGCAACACCAGCCTGCTGGAGAATGGTATTTTTGGTCAAATTGGCTGTTTCGGCTGCAATATCGGCATCGATGATGCGAGACCGGGCCGCCGAGGTGTTCTCGACAACACTGGACAAATTGGCAATAATCGCCTCGAAACGGGATTGGACCGCACCCAGTGAAGCCCGGATATCGGTCACCGAATCCAGTGCGTTGTCGATACTGGTCAAGTTTTTGGTTGCAATCGATGCGGCACCGGTTCCGGTTACACCCAGGCCGATACTTCCCAAATAACCACCGACCGTTGTTGTCGGAGAGGCCGCAGAGCCGATATTCAAGGCAAAGGCTGAAATACTGATGCCACCGATATCAAACGAAATCTGCTGACCGGAATCGGCTCCGATCTGAAACTGCTGCCCGACAAAAGAGCCGTTCAACAGTTTCACGCCGTTAAATTCTGTTGAGGAGGCGATTCGGGCGATCTCATTTTTTATCTCGATAATTTCATTTTGCAAATTATTTCGATCGGCTGAACTGTAGGTACTGTTGGCCGCCTGGACATACAACTCCCGCATTCGCTGCAAGGCATTGATGGTCTCCGCCAAGGCCCCTTCAGCAACTTGAGCCAAAGAGATACCGTCATTGGTGTTGCGAATGGCCGCCGTCATTCCCCGAATCTGCGAAGTCATCCGGTTGCTGATGGCCATGCCGGCGGCATCATCCTTCGACGTGTTGATGCGCAAGCCCGATGAAAGCCGGGAAAAGGTAATACTGAGCGCATCCGTGCTTTTTTGCAGTTGGCGCTGAGCATTGATGGAAGCGATACTGCTGGTAATGGTTAAGGCCATGATCTGATACTCCTTGAGCTATTCGACTCCGCTTGATTTGAGTCTTTTTTTTAACGACCACTCCCTGGCTGTTAGTGAGTTGTTCATTTCGATAATGAGGACCAACTCCAATCCCGTTTCAACCCAGACGCCATTTTCCAGGAGTCTAACGCCCTCCCCTCAACACCGATTCGGCTGATTTTATATCTTATATATAATTAATATCTATCAACAAAAAATTAAATTAATCTACACGCTTTTCCCTCCTTCATTAAATGATCATAAAAAACACCTTGATCAATTTATCGGTTGAAACAACAGCTTCTAAAGCTTTTTCTGAATTTTTTCAACCCAATAACACAAAAATAAATATTAAACAATTTCAATAAGTTATGCAATATGTTAAACAACCAGCCAGAAATCACAACCACAGCTCAAAACACGCTCTTCTTGTTTATCGTTTCCTTGCTTATAAATTAATAATATAAACATCTTATTCTTTTTATCGGATGATGGATTACTTTCTGAAGAACTTTATTTGCCACTGCCCATTTTTTTTCATAACCGTCCATTTTTTTAAAGCTTGTTCACTTTTTTCCCCGCATGTGTCCGTGATGGAAGGAATTATGAACGATGTTCATGAAGAAAAATTGGTGAGGTTGAGCCAATTATCCTAGATTCGGCAGTTGGAAGTGCGTAAGCGGTGCAACATATTGGTTTATCTGGTGAACTGGAAAAAATCGA
>JADFYU010000016.1 GCA_015232865.1 Magnetococcales bacterium | reverse complement strand
TCAGGAGCGACGCCAGGCTATTCTGGAGAAATGGTGTGCCAATCCCAAAGGGGAGAGTACCGACCGAATCGCTCAGGCCATCTATGAAAAAATCAGCGAAAAATCCGTTCTTGGTCCTCAAGGCCGACTGACTTTTACTGAATTTCGCAAAGGCCTGAAATTAATATTTAAAGATTGTATCAATAAACCCTACCACTGGAACCCAACGGTGCCGGTTCGGGCGTTTTTTCGGCCAGAAAAAACCCTGCACCGGGTTCGAGAACAAAAAAAGGCCATCCACCCGCAAGAGGCGCGTGATTATATCGCCTGGTTGCGTGGTATATTGCGTGGGTGATTGTTTGATGCGGATCTAGTTCATGGAAAAAATACAGAGCCTGATATTTTTGCAGAAACGGGCCGGTAAAGCCGGTGCGCAGACCTGCCTGGCCAGATTGCTGCAACATCCAAAAGTCCAAGCTTACAATCCGGTTCTGGTTACGGGAGAAACCGGTTGGTTGACTGGGGAGTGTGATCGTTTGGGCGTTGCCCGGATTGTTCGCTCCTTTCCCAGTTCCCGATCCTTGAAGGGGCGATTGTGGCAGAACCGCCTGTTTGCCAGACAGATTGCCGCTGACCTGGACCGGCTCGGAAGGCGGGCCGGTTTCATTCAAGGTAACGACTATCTGGATGGGCTGTTGACCCAGGCTCTTGCCAAAAAATGTCAGGTTCCCAGCGGGCTTTTTCTTCGCTCCTCAAAAATGGCTCTGCGGGATTATACAAAATATCGTTGTGACCAACCGGATCATGTCGCCCTCATTGCCGAGCAGATGTATGAAACGGTTAAAAGCTGGGGGGTGGGAGCGCCCATTGAACTGATTTTGGACGGGGTCTATCCGGAGGAGTTCTCTCAACCCAAACCCCGACACTCCGATCTGTTTCCCAATCGGGTTTTGGTTATCGGCTCCGAGATTAAATCAAAAGGGTGGTCTGATTTGACCCAGGCCATCTATCAGTTGGAGCAATCGGGCCGCCTGAACCATCTGATTCTGGATTTTACCGGCGATCGTCCCGAATGCTCAGAGAATGATTTAAAGCTGGAGCGGTTCAAACAGGTGACCTGTAATTTTTTGGGTCGCGTCGAACAGTTTCAGGAGTTGGTTCAGCGCTATGAGTTGGTCATCAACCCCAGCCGTCAGGAGTGTTCCGGCATGGCCTCTCTTGAGGTGGTGGCGGCCGGAGTGCCGCTGTTGACCAGCCGAACCGGTGTCATGGAGCAGGTGATCAGCGATGAACGATTTTTGTTCCGACCCCATGACCCTCTGGATTTACAGCGGGCTTTACAGGCGTTGGTTATCGACTGGTCTCACAGTGACAGTGATTGGGGTCGGGCGCAGGAGCGCATTATACAACAATTCAATATTCACGATTCGGTCGCGCAGTTGGTGACGGCCTATGAGAAATTTTGGCCGGACGGCTGACCCTGGTTCGACTGTTGTCGAATCCAGGCTTGAGCACTTTCAGAGGGTTGCGATTGATGCTAGCATGACCTATTCAACTTTCATACGGAACAATTCCTCTGAATCGAGGGTGTTAAGATAAGGATTCTATAGCGATGTTTAACGGCAAGGTCATTCTCATTACCGGCGGAACCGGCTCTTTTGGAAAAAAATGTGTCGAGATGATTCTCAACCGTTATACGCCAAAAAAGCTGATCATCTTTTCTCGGGATGAATTAAAGCAGTTTGAAATGCAGCAGGAGTTTCCTCAGCCGATCATGCGTTTTTTAATCGGCGACGTTCGCGACGGCCCTCGACTGAAATTGGCGACCTCCGGGGTGGACTATCTGATTCATGCCGCTGCATTGAAACAGGTTCCGGCGGCCGAATATAATCCCATGGAGTGTATCAAAACCAACATTCATGGTGCCGAAAACGTCATTTCCGCCTGTCTGGAAAACGATGTCAAGCGGGTCATCGCGCTCTCCACCGACAAGGCGGCCAACCCCATCAATCTGTATGGGGCGACCAAGCTGGTTTCCGACAAGCTGTTCGTGGCGGCCAACAATATCGTCGGAGGTCATGAAACCCGCTTTTCCGTGGTGCGTTATGGCAATGTCACTGGCTCCCGAGGGTCGGTGATTCCCTTTTTTAAAAAACTGATCCAGGAAAAAAGCGATCATCTGCCCATTACTGACGAGGCCATGACCCGGTTTTTTATCTCCATCGAGGATGGGGTCGAATTTGTTTTGAAAAATTTTGAACGGATGCAGGGCGGGGAGATTTTTGTGCCCAAAATTCCTTCGGCCCGCATTGTCGATCTGGCGGCGGCCATGGCACCGGATCTGCCGCAAAAACATATCGGCATTCGGCCCGGTGAAAAATTGCATGAGATCATGTGTCCCCAGGATGACGCTCACCTGACCCTGGAATTTTTGAATCATTTTATTATCAAACCGGCCATCAGCTTTGTCAAGGCCGTCGATTTTTCCAAAAGTGCCCTTGGAGAGCAGGGAACGTTGGTAAAACGAGGGTTTGAGTATAACTCGGGAGATAACCCGGACTTTCTCTCGGTTGAGGATTTAAAAAAAATCGTCGCCTTGATGGATTGACGGCGTAAAGCCGGCTCAACCTGGATCATCCGTTTTTTTCGTGGCCCTTAAACGTGAGAGAGTGGCAATCGCCATGGAGCAATCCCCAACGGCATTCCTACCCTATGGACGCCAATCCATCGACGAGACCGATATTGATTCGGTCGTCGAACTATTGCAATCCAACTGGTTGACCACCGGTCCCAAAGTGATCGCTTTTGAACGGGCCTTGGCCGCTCGGGTTGAGGCCAGACACGCTGTGAGCTGCTCCAGCGGCACGGCGGCCCTGCATCTGGCGGCGCTGGCTTTGGGATTGGGTCCGGGAGATCTGGTCATCGTTCCGAGCATAACCTTTCTGGCGACGGCCAATGCGGTCCGTTTTGTCGGGGCGGACGTTCTGTTTGCCGATGTTGACCCCGAAACCGGTCTGATGGGGGAGGCGGAGTTTAAGGCGGCATTCGACCGGGCCGGACCGGAGCAAAAGCGGATCAAGGCGGTTTTTCCGGTCCACATGAACGGTCAGTCGGCCCCCATGGAGGCCATCCACCGGTTTGCCCGTCAACAGCGGATCGCCGTCGTCGAAGATGCCTGTCACGCCCTGGGCGGGCGGGTAGGCGCTGCGGACGGTCAAAGCAGACTGGTGGGCTGTTGCGCCTTCAGCGATTTGACCATCTTCTCGTTTCATCCGGTTAAAACCATCGCCATGGGTGAGGGGGGGGCGGTTGTTACCCAGGATGACCGGCTGGCCGAGAAGCTGTTGCGTCTGCGTAGCCACGGCATGACCCAAAACCCGGAAAATTTTCAAAATCCCCATCTGGCTCGGGATGGTCAGGGGCGGATCAACCCCTGGTATTATGAAATGACCGACCTGGGATACAACTATCGCGCCAGCGCCATCCATTGTGCGTTGGGTTTGAGTCAGTTGGGTCGGTTGGATCGGTTTGTCGCCAAACGCCGGGCGTTGGTTGCCCGGTATGATCAAGCCTTCCAATCCCTCTCCCCCCATATCCGATTGCTGGGACGATTGCCCGACGCGGAGCCGGCCTGGCATCTTTATGTTCTGCGCATCGACTTTCAAACGCTGGGTCTGACCCGAGCCGCCTTCATGGAATCGCTCTGGCAGGAGAATATTGGTTCTCAAGTTCACTATTTGCCGGTCTACAGACAGCCTTACTATTGCGTTCTCTACGGAGAGCAGTTTTTGCCTGGGGCCGAATCCTACTACGCTCAGGCGATCTCTATCCCTCTGTATTACAATATGCAGGCGGCGGATGTGGATCGGGTTGTCTCAGCGGTTACGGGCATTGTCAAGGCCCAGGAGTCAGGTGTGCTTCATGAATGATCGACAACTCTCTCTGGAGCTTTGCCAACCGGTAGCCGAACATGCTCGCCAGGTGATGCAGTGGCGAAACGATCCCGAGACCTTGGCCATGAGTTATCACCAAACCCCCAAACAGTGGCCGGCCTTTCTGGCGGAGTTTTGCCGGGACTATTTCGTCCGCCCGGATCTGCCGCCGGCCTTTGTGTTGCATCAAGGGTTGCGGGTGGCGTTCCTGCGTTTTGAGTCCGTGCCCAACCCCGAGCAAAAATCGGCCAAGACCGTTGAGATTTCCATCAACATAGCTCCGGCTTTTCGGGGGCGTGGTTGGGCTGTTCCCATCCTGAAAATGGCGGCTGACTCTCTATTTGCTCGCGGCTTTGACGTGGTGTCGGCAGAGGTTCGGGTGGAGAATGTTCGATCCAAACAGATGTTTTTGATGGCCGGTTACCGTCTTCTGGATCAAACCATCAAAGAGGTGGCGGATACCGGAGAGTCCTGCGCGATCTATCGCTTTCTGCTCGATTCCCAATCACCATTTTGGCTGAATGATCGGGTTTTCATCATTGCCGAGGCCGGTTCTAATTGGCGCATGGGATCTGCTCAGCGGGATCTGGCCATGGGCCGGGCTTTGATCGACGTGGCCAAGGAGTCTGGGGCCGATGCGGTCAAATTTCAAACCTATCGGGCCAACACCACCTATGTGGAGAATGCCGGAGCCAGTGAATATCTGGCAAAAAGCGGCATCAAGGAGGATATTTCGTCCATTTTCGCCGATCTGGCCATGCCCGATGTCCTGGTGGCGGAGCTGGCTGAGTATTGTCAAAAGCAAGAGATTCAATTTATCTCCTCGCCTTTTTCCGTTCGGGATTTTCAGGTGGTTGACCCCTATGTCACTCTGCATAAAATTGCCTCCTACGAAATCAGTCACCGGCAACTGATCCAATTGGCGGCCCAATCTGGAAAACCGACCATTCTATCCACCGGGGCCAGCAGCCCGGAAGATATCGACTGGGCGGTTGATTTTTATCATCAGGCCGGGGGAAAAAATCTCTGTCTGATGCAGTGTACCGCCAAATACCCCTGTCCCTTGAATCAACTGAATCTGGCGGTCATTCCTTGGCTTAAACAAAGATTTTCCGTGGCATCCGGCTTTTCCGATCATAGCCGGCACCCCCTCTATGGCCCCCTGGCGGCGGTTGCCATGGGTGCCCAGGTCATCGAAAAACATTTTACCCTGGATAATCGTCTGCCGGGGCCTGACCACGCTTTCGCTCTGACCCCAAAAGAGCTGGCCCGGATGGTGACGGGCATTCGATCGGTGGAGTTGACCCTCCAAGGCGGGAAGAAAGAGGTGCTGCCGGTGGAAAACGAGCTGGCCGCCTATGCCCGACGGGGCCTTCAGGCCATCCGACCCATTGCCAGGGGTGAGGTTTTTCAATTGGATGAGAATATAGCCATCCTCCGCCCCGGTAGTCAGCAATTGGGGATTCATCCCCGCCATCTGGAGCGACTGGCTGGAAAAATGGCTGTGCGGGACATTCCCCTGGGTGATGGAATTGTTGCAGGAGACTGGCTTGAATAAGCCCCCTTGTGGTCTGTTTTTGGACCTGGATGGGACTTTGGCCGACAGTCTGCCTGTGATGCGTCGGGTTTACGATCAATTTTTAAACGATCAGGGGCGAACCGGCTCCGATGAAGAGTTTGCCGCTTTAAATGGGCCACCCCTTTCTGAAATTGTACGAATATTAAAAAACAGATACCGACTGCCAGAGTCGGAACCTCTCTTGTCAAATCGCTATTGGCAGAATATTGAGGCGGCTTATGATGCGGTTCAGCCCAAACCCGGAGCCGAAATCGTTCTAAAACAGGCCACACAGCGGGGGCGAGTGGTGGCGGTCGTCACCTCTTCTCAAAACCGGTTGGCCCAGCATTGGCTGCGAAAAACCGGCCTGATCGAATGGATCTCCCTGGTGGTGGGCGGGGACCAGGTCAAGCGGGGAAAACCGGCTCCAGATCCTTATCTGCTGGCTTTGGAAAAGAGTGGTTGCAAGCGTGACGGCACCTTGGTCGTGGAGGATTCCAAAACCGGTGCGCTCTCGGGGATTCAGGCCGGGCTGTCCACGTTTGTCGTTCACCCGGACCCCCAAACGATCAATCTTCAGGAGTGGCCGGCCCCGTGCCGGTTTGTTCAGGGGTTGGAGCAGATGGAGGTGTTTTTATGAACGGCGCGCAGATTCTGGCCACCGGGGCCGGGCGTCTGCTGGTGGTGAATGATCGGCATTGGCAGGAACGGATAGCGCCCTACCAAGAGGAGATTGAATCGGTTTGGCGGCATCAGTGCCAAATTCGGGGGAATCTGTTCAATGGTCGGATTCTCAACTTTATCGATCTCAACCCGGCAGAGGCGGGTTGGGTTTTACGGGGGCATTTTGTCGATTATCAGGTTCTGCTTGCCAAACAGTTTCTGCCCCACCTGCCGGTTGACCTGGCGCCGATCGCCGTCAGCGGCCTGACCTGTTTGCAGCTCCATTCAGCACAGCCGGCCCACCCTGTTGATGCCGCTTCCCGGGTGGAACCGATTGACCGACGGTGGATTTTGGTCGCCAGACGTGCAAGATGGGTGACCCACTATCCGGGCTTTTATGAGTTGGTCCCCTCCGGGGGTGTTGATGAAAGCAGATTGAACCGACAAACAGGAGAGTTGGACTATCTCGGCAAGCTCAAGGAGGAGTTTGCCGAGGAGAGCGGTTTTAACTTGAATTTGGCCGTTGACCCGATGCACCGGAGGCAATTTCCTTATTTTGATCAGTGTTCAGAACTGGGCGTCGTCTTCGATCCGCAAATCAACTGCTATGATCTTTGTGCCACCCTGGAAGCAACCGGCACGACTCTGCCGCCATTGGAGAAAAAACCAGGTCATGATGGGGAGTATGAGGATTTCTCGTGGATTGAGGTTGGGGCGACCGAAAGTTTTATTGCCGAGCATCGACAGTGGATCGTCCCGACCAGTCTTGCTCTGTTGGATCTGTATTTCCAAGCCTGGATTCGACCAAACCCAGGCTTGGTTTCAGGAAGGCTCTTTGAGTAAATCGACGAGATAACCGGTGACCAGATGGTCGATGATCATATGGGCATCTTCCACCGGTCCATAGGCCCCTTTCGGGGTTTTGATCAAGAGGCAGTGATCGGCCAGTTTGGCCAGTGCTCCTCCATCAAATCCGACCAGAGCGAAGAGGGTTCCTCCTCGCTCCTTGGCCAATTCCGCTGCTTTGAGAATGTTGGGGCTGTTGCCGCTGGCGGAGATGGCCACCAACAGGTCGCCACTCTGAAAGAGGGGCTGCATCTGCTCCGAAAAAATACGATCATATCCCAAATCGTTGGCCAGGGCCGTGATATAGGAGGTGTTATCGGTCAGGCTGAGGGTTTTGAACGTTGCCACCCCGGCTTTCCGACCGACGGTCGCCAGATCCTGGGCAAAATGGGATGCGGTGGCGGCACTGCCTCCGTTTCCAGCAAAAAAAATGGTCTTGCCCTCTTTTCTTGCCGTTAAAAAACCCGTTATCAACGCCTCAAGTGCGGCGATGTCCAGGCTGGACAGGTATCGGAGCAACGTGTCGTTATAGGCTTTATAGAAACCGCCAACGTCATCCCTTGGCTGAAAAAGCGTGTTGAGCTTATCTGTCATCAAGAGAGACTCCCACCGTCAAGCCGGTTTTCATCGGACATGATCAGGCTGACAGCAGTTGTGAAAATTGTGGCTTTGGAAATTTTCTCATGAGCATGCCCATGATCTTGTTGATCAGCGCATGAATCATGTTCAATTCAGTCTCATGAAGGCGATGGAGAGACTCCATTTTTTCCAGTAGAGCCAGTTCTGATTGATTGAGAAGGCGGAATACCTGGGTGTACTCGGCTTCGCTATGACCCATTTTCTGTATCTTTTCCATCTGTGAATTGATTTCTTTTATCATCGCTTATTTGATCAGCCAAAAAAAGATTCCCGCGTTGGGATCTGATTCAGCCAACCCCCTTTCATTGATTGTTTAACCGAATTGAGCTGTGATATGGGCTTCTCGTTCCTGGTTGGTCTGTTAAGAATCTTGCATGTTGCATGCCGCAATAATAAAAAAAATAATATGTCATGCAATCAATTGTTTGCGTGCTATTTTTGTCTGTTAGTGGATTTTTTCCCTGGCGGTGTGTGGAAGATATTTCCAGATTATCGGGAAATTTGGCCGGGCCGACAAAAAATTGTTGACGAAACATGGCCGGAAAGCCGGGTGTTGAAATTTTTGCCAGGTATGCCAAGGGACGGCTGAAGTGTTTCACGATTAAGGAGCGCAGAAAAAATAGCAGGATGGATCATTGCTAATGGGTTCTGAACTTATGTATCTTTCTCGTGACTAAGTGGTTGTGCCGATTGCGTGCTTACAACTGCCGAATCTGGGATAATAGCCGAATTCAGGAATTGTCCCGTATTGTTTTATTTCCTTTTCCTCTGTAGAGGTCTGGGAACCAATAGAGGTTAGGAGAGTCATGGTGAAGCGTAAAAATATTATTTTTGGTTTGGTTTTGTTGTTTTCATCCACCGGCGCAGCCGGGGTTGCTTTGGCGGCGGAATCTGCCGACACCTTGAAAACCGATGAGGAAAAGTTCAGCTATTACCTGGGGCTGGAGTTTGGAGCCGTGTTGAAAGGGGCGGATTTCAAAGCGGATAGAGGGATAATAAACCGGGCCATCGATGATGTACTTTCCGACAAGCCCCTGCTGCTCTCCAAAGAGATGGCGATGCAGGTCCGTCACGATCTGGCAAAAAAGGTTCAGGAAACTCAAAAAGCCAAGTTGGCCGCCCTGGCAGAGAAAAATGCCCAGGAAGGAGCCGCCTTCCTGAAAAAAAATCGGGATGAAAAAGGGGTGGTTGCCACTTCAAGTGGTTTGCAATACAAGATGATCACTGCCGGAAAAGGTCGCCGACCCAGCGAGAAGGACCAGGTTACCGTCCATTATCGGGGCACACTGATTGATGGAACCGAGTTTGACAGCTCTTATAAACGGTCAGAACCGACCACTTTTCCGTTGAGTGGCGTCATCTCCGGTTGGACCGAAGGGGTGCAGTTGATGAATGTCGGCTCCAAATACAAGTTTTTCATTCCACCCAATCTGGCTTATGGATCAAGCGGGGCCGGAAAGTTGATCGGCCCGGAGTCTACCTTGATCTTTGAAGTTGAGTTGCTGGAGATTAAATAGCACACCTTGGAACCCGGTTTCGGAATGTGTACCGGTGCGCATGGCGCAACAAGATGATTTATCTGGCGTAATGGGGAAAAGCAAACGCTTCTTGCTGTTGGCAAGAGGTTTCTCCATTGTGCCAGGTGAATCAACTGCCGTTTCCAAAAGCCCGGTCCGACAGCCTCCTGGACTTCTTAGCCCGTTCCTTTCACTGGAAAGCTGATGTAAAAGTTGATTCCCTCCCCTTGTCTGCTCGCGCAATGTATGACCCCGTTCAATTGACTGGTCACGATATTATAGCAAATGTATAGTCCCAATCCGCTGCTGCCCGTCGGTTGGTCGTAATAGAACGGTTCAAAAGTCGTTTACAGAAAAGTGATTCAAAATATCGCAAGAGGCCGCAGTTTTTGTCATGCAGGAATGGACACAGACAAGCCCAATTCTTGGTCATATATCCCGTTCCTAACTCTCTAATCGGTCAACCTGAATGGCAGGATGAGAGAAAAAATTAAATAAAGATCATTTTTTTGTTTGTTTCTATAAAATATAGTCAATGAATGTTAGATAAAATCAACTAACAGAAGAAAAAATAAACTCTGTGTGGGTGCTGATTCGAGAAGATAAAATCTGGCGTCCAAGAAGTGATCAACTAAGACCGGTAAAGTAAGTTGATAGATAGTTTGAGAAAGTTGATTAATAGATGTCTGGTAGTTGATTTTTTCTTGACAAAATCGGTAAGAACGCTTCTAATGACCATACAGCAAGCCCAAACTTGTCCGTATTCCCCCTGAAATCAACCAAATTAGATATTATCAACACGGTACCGGCGGTTCCTATTTTTTCAGGGAGCCGTGCCAGGGCTGTTTTTCAGGAGGTCTTCTGACTCATGACTATTTCATTTTCTTCCAGTTTTCTAACCTCCATGGTGCGGAGAAACATCTCCACCTCCTCCAAGGCGCTCTCTGGCAATCTGATGCGTATCTCATCGGGATTACGACTGAACAGTGCGGCTGATGGGGCGGCTGACTTGTCCGTTGCCGACTCTTTGTCGACGGAGATTCGAGGGTTGGCGGTGGCGACGCGCAATACCAATGATGGTATATCTCTGACGCAAGTGGCCGAAGCGGCATTGGTTGAGACCACCAATGCCTTGCAGGGAATTCGGGAGTTTGCTTTGGTGGCTCAAAACGCCACCGTTTCCAGTGCCGACCGGCAAACGTTGCAAACGGAAGTGAATTCTCTTCTTTCCGAGATCGCCCGCATTGCCACCCAGACCGAGTTCAACTCGCTGCGCCTGCTGGCCGGCTCTTTTGATGCGATGCAGTTCATGATCGGTACCGGTAGCGGTGATGTGATCGACATTACCCTGTCTGGAGCCAGTTATGGGGATTTGGGGTTGGGAACCGACGCTTCGGAAATCCTGGTGAGTACCGATACCCAAGCCTCCACAACCGTGACAGCCATCGACACTGCTTTGGATCGGGTCTCTGCCATTCGCAGTCAATTGGGAGGTGCTCAATCCCGTTTTTCATCCATTATCAATCAGATAGAAGCGACTACGACGGCTTTGGATACCGCCCGGTCCAACATCATGGATGCCGATATCGCTTTGGAGACGGCCGCCTTGACCCGGAACTCCATTCTTCAGCAAGCGGGAATCGCCGTCATGGCTCAGGCCAACCTTCAGCCGAAGATCTTTTTGCAGCTGTTGAATCAAAACCAGTAGCTTGCCACGATAAGTTCAGATCAATACCTGAACCCAATTGGAAAAAAACGCAGCCTGCTGATTGATGACAAGGCTTCTTTCCAATGCACCAGGTGAATCAAGAGGTTGGTCCCTGTGTATACCGTTCAACCTGGAAACGGCGGTTGGCGGTGCGTGCCGACAGTTGCCGTTTTGAGGTACAATTGCCGAGTTTAGGTTGAACGGCCCTTCCACCCCGATCTGGGTTTAGGGCCGTTGAAAAATAACCGGGATATATTGCGCTGGATTTTGGTTCGTCTTTTGTGCTAGATAACTGGACATACCTGTCGTGTGGCAATCTTTTTTTATCGTAGCAGTCGAACCAGAAGAGAAAACAAGGGGTTCAAGTTATTTGTTAATAACTTCTTACACACAATAAATTTATCTAACCAGGAGTAAGACCATGGCAAAAAAAGAGTCCAAAAAAGATAAGAAGTCTAGCATGAGCAAAAGTGAGAAAATTGCGGAGTTGGAGAAAAAAATCAAGTTGATCGAAAAAACCATGTTTGAGCACACCTCTCAACTATCGGACCGTAACTCTGCGCTCGCTCGAAAGTTGAACAGCAAACAAGAGCGGGAAAAGGTTGCAAGCCCACAAGAGTGAGCGTTAGCGATTAGCAGGGAATTAACCGCTGAGTGTGATCAGCGGATTTTCCAGACCGTTGTGCCATGGGTCACCTATGTGCCCAACGGCCGGTTACGGGTATCTTCGTTCTCTTTTTGAAAATGGCCCTTGCTTGATGGCTTACTGGAGCTGAGCAAGGGCTAGGTCGGCTCTCTCTTTCTCGCGTTGGATCTGCTCGGACAGCTGTTCCCATTCAGTCATCTTGTTCTCCAGATCGGCAGTTGATTTTCCCGTGTTGGCAATCAGTTCTTTGAGTTTGTCTTTGTTTGCATCCGTATGAATTTGAGGATCTGCGAGCTGCCCCTCCAGTGTTTTCAGACTGAATTCAGTCTGTTCAATCTCGCTCTCCAGGCTTTGCAGCCGTTTTGTCGCCTTCTGGGTGGCCTTTTGAAAAGTCTGGCGGATTCTCGCCGTCTCCTGGCGAAGCTCCTTGTTATTGCGTTTTGTCGGTGCGGCGTTGCTGTTCGGTTCGGATTGGAGCGGTTTTTTCTGGCTCTCTTGTGTGCCGGTAATCTGCTCCAGATAGAGGGAAAGGTCGGACTCCCAGAGGGTGACCTTCTGCTCGCCGATCAGCCAAAATTGATTGCAGACACTCTCCATGAGATCCCGGTCATGGGTAATGATAACCAGAGTGCCGGCGTAAGCTTTCAAGGCTTTTTGCAGGGCAGCCCGCGCGCCCATGTCCAGATGGTTGGTGGGTTCATCCAATAATAATAGATTGGCTCCGGAAAGAAACAGTCGGGCCAGGGACAGGCGGGCTTTTTCACCGCCAGAGAGTACGGAGACCGATTTAAAGACCGCTTCGCCGGAAAAAAGAAATCCACCTAATATCGTTCTGAGCGGAGTCTCTTTAAAGCCGGGCGGTGCGCTCTCCTGGGCCGATTCCATAATGGTGTGTTGGGGGCTTAGGGATTCCAGGGTGTGTTGGGCGAAATGGGCAATGTTAACCCGGTCTCCCTGAACCACCGCGCCGGCATCGGCAGTCAGAGCGCCGGTAATGATTTTCAACAGGGAGCTTTTGCCGACCCCGTTAGGACCTAGAAGACCGACTTTATTGCCCTTTTCCAATCTGAGGTTGAGCCGTTCGAACAGAACGTTTTCACCAAACTGTTTGCTGACCCCTTGTAGGGTCAACACCTCTTGAGCGCAGGGCGGAGGGGCGGGAAGACGGATGACGGGAGCGGGCGGAAGCGGTGGCGGGGCTTGAATACGGTTGATTTTTTCCAACTGTTTGACCCGGCTCTGAACCTGTTTGGCCTTGGTCGCCTGGGCGCGGAATCGGTTGATGAACTGCTGTATCTGCTCTATTTCCGCCGCTTGCTTTTCCGCACTCTTGGTCAGCAGTCTTCGACGCTCCTCCCGCTGAATTTCATATAGATCATACGAACCGGCATATCGAACCAGGGTCTGATTTTCTACCGAGACGGTGATTTGGGTGGTTCGATTGAGAAATCCCCGATCATGGGAGATGACAATAATGGTTCCCTCCATCTGGGTGAGATGTTTTTCCAGCCAGGCTACCGACTCCAAATCCAGATGGTTGGTGGGTTCGTCCAGCAAGAGCAGGTCGGCCCGTGAAAAAAGCAATCTCGCCAAAGCCACCCGCATGCGCCAGCCCCCGGAAAAGTGGGAGAGTGGCCGGTCGAGGTCCGTCTTGTCAAAGCCCAGGCCCAGCAGAATGGTTCCGGCCCGGCTTTCGGCAGTAAAGGCATCAATCTCTTCCAGTCGGTGGTCAATCTCTCCCAATCGATTGCTCAAGGTCAGGTTCGTCTGTTCTGTGTTTTCCAGCGCGAGATTTGTCTGTTCCCGCTCGGCCAGGAGCAAGACTAACTCCTGGTCTCCTTCGAAGGTTTCCAACAATAACGTGCGGTGCGACTCCTGTAGCTCTTGTCGAAGGATGCCGACTCGAACATTTCCCGCCAGATTCAACGCGCCCCCGTCAATCTCCTCGATTCCCTCTATCAATCGAAACAGGGTGGTCTTTCCCGATCCGTTCGGGCCGATCAACCCCACTTTTTCGTTGGGATGAATCAAAAGGTTGGCCTCTTTAAAGAGGCAGGTCTGGCCGAAATATTTATCGATATTTTCAATGTATAGCATAAAAACATAAACCTGGTTTGAAGAGAGGAAGCTATGATTAGCTTTGATTTTTTATTCATCATGACGATTATTGTCACAAATTTTTCGAAAATGTGACACAATACTAACAGTCCTGCCAAGCAGTCAAAACACAAGGGCACCCTTTGGGGGGGGAATAGAATAATGCTGCGAATTGACCATCTCGTCAAAGAGTCATTTCCTCGTGCTGAAGTGGGAGAGGCATTGGAGCCGCTCTCGACGGTGGATCGATCGGCGGAATTTGTCGTTTTTTTCAAAGCGGGCCAGTTTGCCGGAATCACCTCTCTGAGAGATGGGTCCGTCGGTGGAGTGCCGCTCAAGAAACCGCGCATTCAACAAGGAGCCACCATCTCTCAAGCGTTGGAGTTGATGGCCCTTTATCAATGTCCGGCTCTGCCGGTTTTTGACCAGGATAATCAATTTGTCGGCATCGTTACCAACGAATCCCTTTCTCAGGTCAAAAGTGATTTGGCCCACGGGACGGCTGAGTTAGTTGCCGAAAACCGCCAACTCAGCAAACAGATCGCCAAGCTGAATGCTTCGCTCATCGAAAGAAGTTTGCAGGAGTTTGACGCCAAACGGTCCAACCAAGCTCTGCTGACCATCAGCGCCCTCCTGAGAACCTCCCTGGAGCCGCTCTCCCTCAATGAGCAGCTTTCGGTCGCCTTGGATCTGATTCTGTCCATCCCCTGGCTCTCCATTCGCTCTCAAGGGTCCATTTTCCTGGCGGATGGAACGGGTTATCTGGATATGGTCGCGCAGCAGGGGCTTGCCGATTGCCTGCTGAGCGTTTGTAAGCGGATTCCCTTGGGGCACTGTTTGTGCGGTCAGGCGGCTTTGAGTCGTATTCCGGTTTTTTCCAACGGTGTGGATCATCGTCATACGGTGCGTTATGACGGTATGCAGCCCCATGGGCACTATTGTTTCCCCATTTTGTCCAACAACGATCTGTTGGGGGTCATCAATCTCTATTTGGTTGAAGATCATGTTCGAGATACCGATGAGGAGGCGTTTTTGCTTTCGGTGGCCAATACCCTGGCCGGTCTGATTCGTCGGAAACAGATGGAAGAGGCACTGAAAAGAGCCAAGGAAGAGGCCGAGAGTGCCAGTCTGGCCAAGACCTCCTTTTTGGCCAACGTCAGTCATGAAATCCGAACCCCCCTCAATGCCATCGTCGGGTTTTCACGGATTTTGCTAAAACATCGAAGCCAGATTCCGGCTCAATTTTTAAACTATCTGGAGAACATTCGCGTCAGTGGCATCAGCTTGACCGAAATCATCAACAATGTTTTGGATCTGGCCAAAATCGAAGCCGGCAAGGTGGAGACCGATGAGGAGGATGTCGATATTCGTCTGTTGTTGCAAAGTCTCTATCAGATCAGTAAAGATCGCGCGGCAGAAAAAGGGGTGATGGTTTTCTATGATATCGATCCCAATCTGCCCAAAAAAATTCGCACCGATCGCACCCGACTCAACCAGATTCTCATGAACCTGGTTGCCAACGCCATTAAATTTACCGAAAAGGGTAAGGAGATTAAGATAGTCGCACAACGCAATCAGCAGGCGTTGATCCTGCGGGTTTTGGATCAGGGCATCGGCATTCCGGCTCAACGTCTCCATGCCATCTTTCGGCCGTTTGAACAGGCGGATAGTTCCATTACCCGCAGTCATGGAGGAACGGGGCTGGGATTGACCATCGTTCAAAGTCAGGTGGAAATTTTGCGCGGGTCCGTTCACGTCACCAGTGAGGAGGGGGTCGGCTCGGAATTTGTCGTCCGTCTGCCCATGCAGGCGGTTGAAGAGGAAATCGAGGCGATTCGCTCGAAACAATGGCGAAACCATCATTTTCCCACCAATCTGAAAATTCTCCTTGTCGAAGATAACACCATGAACCAGGAAATGTTGCTGGCTGTTTTGGCCGTGGTGGGATTGACCGCAAAAATTGCTGACAATGGACGGCAAGGTGTCGAAATGGCCCTGGCTTGGAAGCCGGATCTGATTCTCATGGATCTGCATATGCCGATCATGGACGGACTGACCGCTACCCGCCGGATTCGGCAGTCTACGATTGGCTCCTCCCTCCCTATTATCGGAATCTCAGCCGATGCCTTTGTCGAACGACAGGAGCAGGCGGTTGATGCCGGGTTCTCCCATTTTTTGACCAAGCCGGTTGATCTGGATCAGTTGATGTCTTTGATGGTCAGATGTTTGGGATTGACAGCGGAGGAGGGGGGGGATCAGGGGGTGGCGTGTTTGCCGGTATCGGAGGGGTTGATTGGTCAGCTGCGGGCCATTCTTCAGGATATTGAGAGGCTGCCACCGTTTGAATCCGGAAGAATAGTCAGCCTCTGTGAAACCGGCTCTCAGTTGTGTGCGCCGTTTGATCTTCCCTACCAGGCTCTTTTCGATCAGATTCGTGAAGCGGTGTTTGCCAGAAACTCCAAGATCATACCGGATTTGGTCCAACGAGCACTGAATTTATGAAGATCCGGCCGTATCCCGCATACGTGTAATGGTTCAGCGTGAATGTAAATTTCAACCATTAGTCATAAGCACGATTTGACCCGATAAATCTTACAAAAGATGCCCAACCTCTGTAGGCGATTGTAACTTCCGTTCCGGCGGAATCAAGGAGATTCCCTCGCTACGCTCGCGACTCCTCCTTGACTCCCCCTTGACTCCCCCTCCACTCCAGCATTTTTGCCTACAAGAGGTTGACCTTCAATCTGCCTCTTCTCCTTGTGTGTCTCTTCCCTGAGGTGTCGAGCCCAAGCCAGCTTGAGCCTTCGGTCCCTCTGGATCTCTTCTGCCCGGCCCTCCAGTTTGTCGCGAGGTGAGATATAGCCGATCGCACTATGGAGTCGGACATCATTGTACTCGGAAATATAATCTCCCACAATCCTCCTGGCATCCTCCAATGAGAGGGGAACCTTTGGCCTTATACACTCTACTTACAGTGACTTGTGCCACCTTTCTATCTTTCCATTGCTCTATGGATAGTACGGTGAAGTACGTACATGGGTCATCCCTGAAACCCGAATAAATTCCCGAAAGTCACAAGAAATAAACTGTGGTCCATTGTCCGATATTATCCGGGGAGACTCTTCCGGAAAACGCTCATATCCTCGTTGCAGAATCGTCTCAATATCAATTTCCTTCATCGCCTCCCTGATCTCCCAGTGGACGATATACCGGCTGAAACCATCCAAAATGCTGCACAAATAGTAGAACGTGCCGTGAATATTGATGTATGAAATGTCAATATGCCAGTGGCTATGTGGGCTTTTTGGTTGCTTAAAACCTGTCCCTTTCAGAGATTTCTCACCGTTCCAACGCTCTAAACACCCTGCCGCACTCAATACCCGATAAACGCTGGTTGGACTGACTGCTACCACATCAAGATCCAGCATCATAAAGGAATTGCGACGATAGCCTTCATGAGAATGGGAGGAGTGAAACTCAATAATCGCCTTCTTCTCCCAGTCCAGGAGCCAGTGCTGTTTGGGCAGTTGACCATTATGCTGGTTTGGTAGGCCATGACGTTCCTTCCAGCGATTCCACTTGATCGTTGATAGACCTATCCATTCCAACTGCTGGCTCTTGGATATTCCTGTCTTCTCAACCCAATACTCCACGAAAACAACAACTTCATCCCGTAATTCTTGAGAGGCCCACTGTCCTTTCATCTCTCCCCAAGTTTTTTTTTACTCCGAACGTACTCTTCCATGAGTTCAACCATCACCTCATTCTTATGGCGTAGCTGCTCCTCAAGGTCTGCTACTTGTTTTTCCAGACTTTTTACCTTTGAGGAACTCTTTGGTTCGAATACAATCGATCCATCCTCAAAGAGTGACTTCTGCCAGCGCAGGACCATTGTTGGGTGGACTCCATGTTCGTCGCTTAAATCAGAGACAGGAGTTTTCTCCAACAAATGCCGTTTCAAAATGGTCATTTTCTGCCCCGGTGAATAATGTTTCCGCTTCTCTGTCATCTTCAATCTCCTCTGTTTTTGAAAAGCTTACCACAAACAGCGGATTTTTACATTCCATCTGAATCAATACATACGGCCAGATGCCAGGTTGATTATCCAGATCCTGTATTCTTGCGCCGCTATACCGACAGATTGGCTCCGTGTTCAATCAAAAGGCCGATCAACCTTCTGTGATTATAGGTTAATGCATAGCTGAGCGCACTTCTTCCCCACCAGTCGGTGGCATTGACGTCGGCTCCGGCTTCAATCAATCGAGTTGCAATCAATTCCTCGCCGTTGATGACGGCCCACATCAAGGCGGTCTGTCCCTGTAGATCCATTCCGTCCAACCGCTTGCCTTGATCCAGCAGGGTGATAATAGCGTCCGGGTTTCGGATGATCGGTTCGGCTTTGTTCAGGGGAACGGTTTCAGATGGCTGGGACAGCTCATCTTGAAGGGGAAGATCAATAAAGCTAGAGAGCATTAAACCGGGAACCAGCAGAGCCAATCCGGGGATTTTCATGGAAGATCTCCTAAATGGATATAGAATATTGTTTTGACCCAGGAAGCGACTCGGCTCCCAGAAATATTGGGCATATATCGGCCATTCTGCAAGGCGGCGGCCAAAACTTATTATTATTTTAAAGTGTTTTTATATCAATTATTTATACTGGGATTGCCCGGTGTTTTCTTTGGCGGATTTTCGGACGGGGAAATTACTGCCCCACGGGATGGGGAACATTGTTCCGACCGGCATGGTCGGTAGGCAAATTCGGTTTCATGCTGTAGTGTACTATTCTCTTGTGTGGAGTTCAGATTTTTTTTTGGAGAATTGAATATGTTTGACAATCCCCCGCAGTCATCGCCCTTCAACTTGGAAAATGATGGGGCATATCAGCGCTGGCGGCAAGAAAAACTCGCCGACTATCCGGCTACTCTGGCAGATTTGTTGGTTGAAATCGACAACCCCTCTGCTCTGAGCGAAGCCGAGCGCTCCGCTTTGATCAATCAGTGTGCCAAGACCAATATGGTCCTTTATCGAGTGAAACCCCCCCAGACCATTGGAGACAACCCCTTGCCGTCCCTCCTGGAGCAGTTGGGCGTGCGGGCGGTGGATTACAATCTGGGGGCCGGGACGGACGGGCTTTCCAAGCTATCTCCGGGTGGGTCGGCTCACAACCCCTTTGCCAACTATATTCCCTATCGGCAGGCGGCCATCGGTTGGCATACGGATGGTTATTACAATACCGCTGATCGCCAGGTGAGAACCCTGGCTCTCTATTGCGAACGGGCGGCCCACCAAGGGGGAGAGAATCGACTCTTCGATCATGAAATGGCCTACATTCGTTTGCGCGATCAAAATCCCGAGTTCATTCGTATTTTGATGGACCCGGAAGTGATGACCATTCCGGCCCGCCTGGAAAACGGCTTGGTTGCCCGACCGGATCGGACCGGGCCGGTTTTTTCTCTCGATCCCAATAGCGGCCATCTGCATATGCGCTATACGGCTCGGACCATCAGCATCCGATGGAAATCCTCTCCTCTCCTTCAGCAAACCCTGGCGACGTTAAGCCATATTATGGAAGAGCCGCAATTGGGGATTTTTCAAGGGTGTCTGCCGGCTGGATTTGGTTTGATCAGCCACAACGTGTTGCACACCCGAGAGGCCTTTTCTGATCTGGAAGGTGGAGAAAAACGGACACTCTATCGCCTGCGCTGTTTTGATCGGATTGCTGTCTGAGGAGTCTGGCCATAATCCTGAATTCGGCAGTTGAACGGTGTGTGGCTGGTGCAAGACATTTGTTTGCCAGGAAAATCAATAGGTTGGGCCATGTGCATACGTCCATCTGCCGAATTTAGGAGAATATAGTGGTTTCAAACCAAAATTGCACAATTCAAAACAGCTTTTTCCATTAGGGGTACAGGGGAATTATTTCCCTGCTGGGTTTGGGCAAAGCCCAAGGTTTTGTTTTTGACATTCAAAAGCGAGGGGATTTGGGGGGCTGCAAGCCCTCCCAAGGTTTGTCTTTTGACTTTTGTGCAATATTGGTTTGGTACCACTATAACCCTAGATCCGGCAAAAAAAACCCGGCTTGCACCGGGTTTTTTTGTCTGTTGCGAATCCGATCCCCAGATGAAAGGGGGGAAGGGTTTAGGTGTCGCGGCAATCGGCAGGTAGGAAGCGAGCATCGATAGCGGTTCCACCGGTTGCGGCGGTTGCTTTACAGTCCCAGGCAACGCCACTGGCGCTGCCGGTACCGATCAGTTGGAACTGTCCGGTATCACCGTCCAGATCCACCGAGATAGTGATGGTGCCGACATTGGAGTCGGTGGCATCAACGGCATAGCTCAAAGCCGTCACAACCGATGTGGTGGCGGTGGTGTTTACGCCGGAAACAGCAGCCGTGGCCGGCATGGTGCCTTGAGAGACAAAGTACTCGGAGACGGATGATTTGGCGGCGGCGGCAAATCCCAACGCTTCAGTCGCTTTGGCCCGCTTGGTGTAGTCTTGATAGGCTGGCAGGGCGACGGCGGCCAAGATGCCGATGATGGCAATCACGATCATCAGCTCGATCAGGGTGAAACCTTCTTCAGTGTTCAGGCGCTTGGTTTGGCTCATTGTTTTCATCGTGTTACTCCTAATAAAAAATTATAAAGTCAATAATTGACAGGTTTGTCTGTTTCTCTTGTCTATCCCTTTTGCGATCCGCGTGCCAACTATTTTTTGTTATTTATATCAAATAGTTGTGTAAAAAATCATAGGGGATTGTTTTTTCCGGTCTGACAGTATTTGTCAGGTTGTGACGAGAATGGTCACTTTGATTCGGAATACCGCAGGCTGGAAACGAGCGTTGATAGCGATTGTGCCGGTTGCTGTACAGTTTCAGGAGAAAAGGCGGTTGTCGATACCTATTGACAACCGCCTTTTCCAGATTGAATCGACCTCTTGGGGAGCAGGCCGTTCCATTGATCTGCGTCGGAGAAGCCTATTGTGGTGTCTCTGTCGTCTTTGGCCGGTAGGTGCTGCGTAGATAGAGTTCGCGCAGTTGGGTGGCATCGACCGAGGAGGGGGCCTGGGTCAAGGCGCAACCGGCCTTCTGGGTTTTTGGAAAGGCGATGACGTCGCGGATGGATTCGGCCCGCAACATCAGGGCGACCAGTCGATCCATACCCAGGGCCAGCCCACCATGAGGTGGCGCGCCAAATTCCAGCGCCCGCAGCAGGAAGCCAAACTTTTCATTCGCCTCTTCCGGGCCGATATTCAACAGCCCCAGCATTTTTTTCTGCATCTCTGGATCATGGATACGGATGGATCCGCCACCAATCTCGGAGCCGTTGAGGACCAGGTCGTAGGCGCGGGAGCGAATGTTGTGCAGCGGAGGTACGCCGTCGATCCCCTTTTCATCCATATAATGGAGATCTTCGGCCATGGGGGCGGTAAAGGGGTGATGAACGGCGTCAAACCGTTTGCCTTCCGCATCCCATTGCAAAAGTGGAAACTCCGTTATCCAGCCAAATTTAAAGGCCTTGGCATCGACAAGGCCCATCTCCTGGCCGACGACGACTCGAAGACGGCCCAGTGCTTCATTGACGACGGAGAGTTTGTCGGCCCCAAAGAAGAGGATGTCGCCGACTTCGGCTCCCGTTGCGCTGACAATGGACTCTTTCTCTGTATCGGAGAAAAACTTGACGATGGGAGATTGCCAGCCATCCTCTTGCCAGGGTGCGTTTATTTTGATCCAGGCCAGACCTTTGGCTCCGTAGATCTCGACAAACTTGGTGTAATTGTCGATCTGTTTGCGCGTCAGGCTGCTGCCGCCGGGCACCCGCAGCACCTTGACGGCCCCGCGCATTCCCCCTGGCCCTTTTTGGGTTGATTGGGAGGCGAAAACCTTGAAGCCGGTCCCCTTCATCTCTTCGGTAAGATCGGTCAAAATCAATGGATTGCGCAAATCCGGGGCATCCAGACCATATTTCTCCATGGCTTCGGCATAGGTCAGTTGCGGAATCGGCTCCTCTATTTCAAAGCCCAATGCCGTCTTGAAACTCGCTCTGATGATGGACTCGGCGACAGCCATGACATCTTCTTCATCGACGAAAGCCATCTCCAGGTCGACCTGGGTAAACTCCGGCTGCCGATCCGAACGCAAATCTTCGTCCCGGAAACAGCGGGTGATCTGAAAATAGCGATCATAACCCGAGATCATGAGCAGTTGTTTGAACAGTTGGGGCGATTGGGGCAGGGCGTAGAACTGGCCCGGATTGACCCGCGACGGCACCAGATAATCTCGCGCCCCTTCTGGAGTGCTGCGGGTCAACATGGGGGTCTCTATGTCCAGAAAGCCGGCGGCGTCGAGGACCGTGCGGATGGTATGGTTGACCCGATGACGAAAAGCCAGATTATGTTGCATGGGGGGCCGACGCAGATCGAGAAAGCGATAGGTGAGTCGGGTGTTTTCGCCCAGATCCTCGTCATCCAATAAAAAGGGTAGGGTCTGGCAGGTGTTGAGAATGGCGAAGGAGTCTACGTCCACCTCGATGAGGCCGGTTGGCATCTTGGGGTTTTCGGTCTCTTTGGGGCGGGGGGCGACGGTTCCCTCAATTTTGAGAACATACTCATTACGCAGAACATGGGCCTGTTTATGGACGTCGATATTTCGCTCCGGGCTGAAAACCACCTGGACCAGACCAGAGCGGTCCCGCAGGTCAACAAAGATGACGCCACCATGATCCCGGCGGCGATTGACCCAGCCAAACAGGGTGATTCGGTTTCCTACATGTTCTGCTCGAACATCGTTGCAGTAATGACTTCTCTTCATTGCATGGGTATCCTAATTTGTCGCAGGCTCTGCTTCATCGTCGTTAAGAGGGAGGCGACCTTTGACCCGTTGGAGGGATTCGTTGACCAGTTCGGTCATATAGATTTTTTCCTCGTCACGGAAATTTTCACTCAACTCCTGGGCGCGAACATAGGAGGCTTCCGCCGCTTCCCAATTGTCGACGGAGTGGAGAAGCAGCCCTTTCAAGTAATGGTTGAAAGGGTTGATTTCATTTCCTTCCAGAGCGGTGTCAACCCAGGTTTCGGCGTTTTCGGAGTCCCCTTGATCCACATAGTAGGCCGCCAGTTTCTGGGCGACCTGCCAGGCATCCACCTGACGGGGATTGTCGTACTCATCCATCAAAAACTGTTCGCTCTCCTGGTGCTTGTCCGATTCCACCAACCATTCGGCATAGCGGGCGATCCAGTAATCCCAGAGAATATGCGGATCGTCCCGCTCGCCATCAAGAACCTGTTTGATGATGGAGAGCGCCTCCTGGCGGCGGTCATTGGCATAATAGGCGGTGGCCATCTCCGTGAGAGCGATGGCTGAGGCCTTGTCCCGAGGCACCTTGTCCAGCAGTTGGACCGGCGAGGCTTGAATGATTCGTGAGATAGCCATGGCCCGGATGGTCGGGGTTGGAGAACCCAGTTTCCAGCCGACCGACTCTTCACTATTCATATGGCATTGTTTGAATTTTTTGCCTGAGTCACAAGGGCAGGGGTCGTTTCTACCAATCTTGGGCGCCGCAATGGTCCGTTTGGGCCGGGCTTGGAACCCCAGTTCTGGAGCGGGTGCCATATCGATCAGACGGTCGGCAAAATAGGCGTACCATTTCCAGAAAGGATGTGCCGTTACCTCTTCATCCTCCGCCAGCCAAGCCGCGAGTTTCTCTCGATTTTGCAACAGGGTCGCATGGACGAGAGCCTCAGCAAAAACCTCTGGTTGGTTGAGATCTTTTGTAGAACCCACAGTTACCGCTCCTTACGCTTTAATTGATTAATCATGATCGATTTGTTATTCAGAAAATCCCTCTATACTAAATCAACCACAATCTATACGCTAGTGAGGAAAGAGATGGAATCTCGATTAAAATCGTGTTATGCCTTTTTCCGATAGAAGAGTATGGCCGCATTATTTTGAATAATAGACGAGGAAATATGACCTTACGCACCCGTTTTGCCCCATCACCAACCGGTTATCTGCACATCGGCGGAGCCAGAACCGCTCTGTTTTGTCATCTTCATGCCCGACGTTATGGGGGTCAAACCGTTTTGCGAATCGAAGATACCGATCAGGAGCGATCCATGCAGGAGGCGGTAGACGCCATTCTGGCCGGTATGCACTGGATGGGGTTGGACCCGGACGAAGGGCCGTATTTTCAGTCAAACAATACCCAACGCTACCTGGATATTGCCGAGCAGTTATTGGTTGGAGAGCGGGCCTACCGTTGTTATTGCAGCAAAGAGACCCTGGACGAGATGCGTGAAGAGCAGCGGGCAAAGGGGTTTAAACCCCGTTACGACGGTCGCTGTCGCAACCGCACCGAACCGGCCCCGGAGGGAGCCTCTTTTGTCATCCGGTTTTTGCGCCCCAAAGCCGGAGAGGTGGTCTGGCAGGATAAGATTCAAGGAGAAATTCGCGTTCGCAACGATGAGTTGGACGACCTGATCCTGGTTCGATCCGATGGCTCGCCCACCTATAATCTGGCTGTGGTGGTTGATGACCATGACATGAAAATCAATCTGGTTATTCGCGGTGAAGATCACATCAGCAACACGCCGCGTCAGATTCAGCTTTTCGATGCTCTGGCCTGGAATATTCCAGAATATGCGCACATGCCCCTGCTCCACGGAACCGATGGCTCCAAACTGTCCAAACGCCATGGAGCCGTTTCTGTGCTCGACTATCGCGAAAAGGGGTTTTTGGCCTCTGCAGTGAATAATTATTTGGTTCGTCTGGGTTGGTCTCACGGCGACCAGGAGATTTTCAGTCGTGAAGAGATGGAGTCGTTGTTTGACATCTGTGAGGTGGGACGTTCGGCGGCGATCTTTAACAATGAAAAATTGCTCTGGATCAACGGTCAGCATATTCGGGATGCCCACCCGCAAGAGCTTCTGGATGAGTTGATCTACCAGTTGACCAGATTGGGCTTCGAGTCGGTTGACCCCGACTATCTGTTGACGGCTATTCCAGAGTTTCAAGAGCGCTCCAAAACCATGGTCGAGATGGCTGAAAAAATCTCTTTCTTATTGGTCAACGAGGTTCCCAGCTACGACCCGGACGCGGTGCGCAAACATTTTAAAATCTCCGCAATGGACCCGTTGTCCGAACTGGCTCGCCGTTTGGCCGCCTTGCCGAACTGGACGTTGGAGGGTATTGAAAAGGCTTTTTCGTCGATTCTGGATAGCTACGAAATCAAAATGGTCAAATTGGCCCAACCGGTCCGGGTCGCCCTGACCGGAACCGCCAACTCTCCCGGAATCTATGAGACCCTTCACCTGCTGGGCCGCGAAAAAAGTCTGGCCCGTCTTGAGGCTGGCGTGCGGTTTTTACAAGAAAAAGCGGAAGAAGTCAGCTGAATCCCGCTTCAATCGCTTGACAGAGGCTGAAAGAGTACGTAAAAGGTTGGTCTATTGGCGGATCGTCTAACGGTAGGACAAAGGACTCTGACTCCTTCAGCCTAGGTTCGAATCCTAGTCCGCCAGCCATTCCACTCAAATTCGGCCGTTGTCCCCACGCCGTTTGTTCACGTCTGGCCCACCTGATCCGGTAAAAATTCTTAAGGAAGATTCAACCGTTCCATCCAACGGTAGAGGGTGCTGCGGCTGATGCCGAGGGTTTTTGCCGCTTGTCCTTTGTTCCACTGACTGGCTTGCAGGGCGGAGAGCAGTTTTTCCCGCTCGGAAAAAATGGGGTTTTTCGCCGTGGTTGTCAGGCTGGCTCCCGGAGCGGTCCGGGCGCCCCCATTTTGCGGGGGAGTCAAATTGGACAGGTGGCTGGGAAGGTGGGCGACATCGATCACCTGCTCCCGACAGACCACAAAACCATGTTCCAGAACATGTTCGAGTTCTCGGACATTGCCGGGCCAGTCGTAGGATTTGAAGGCGTTCATCACCTGCTCGGTTACGGACACAATGTGTTTATCAAACTTTTGGTTGAACTTATAGATGAAATGTTCCGTGAGTAAAGGGATGTCCTCCGGTCGATCCTTGAGGCAGGGAATGGTGATTTCCACGACGTTCAATCGGTAGAAAAGATCCTTGCGAAAAACCCCTTCCGTGACCTTGGCCTGTAGATCCCGATTGGTGGCGGCGATGACCCGTATATCCAATTTGATCGAGCGGGTGCCGCCGACGCGCTCGATGACCCGCTCCTGAAGTACCCGCAACAGACGTGTCTGCATTTCGGGACTGATATCGCCGATCTCATCTAAAAAGATGGTTCCCCCGTTGGCGAGTTGAAAACGGCCTATCTTATCTTTATGGGCGCCGGTGAAGGCCCCCTTTACGTGGCCGAACAGTTCACTTTCCAGCAGGGTTTCGGTCAACCCGGCACAGTTGACCTTGACCAATGGACCTTTGCCCCGAGCACCTTGAAAATGGAGAGCTTCGGCCACCAACTCTTTACCGGTGCCGCTATCGCCAGTAATCAAAACCGAGGTGTCGACCATGGCCAGATTTTCAATCAGCTTGAAAATACGCCGCATCTCCGCACTGCGTCCCAGCAGTCGATGGAAACGGTTTCGCTCACGTCTGTTTTGTTCCAGGCGCGCCAGGCGGGTAACATCGAGAATAACCACCACCAACCCGTTGAATTGTTGTCGATCATTCAACAGCAGGGAGATGGAAACCCGAATGACCTGGGTTTCGGATTGGGCGTTAAGACAGGTCAACTCCACCCGTTCAACGGTGTTTTTGTTCTGAAAGACCGTTTGAATCAGCTTGCGAAGGGATTCACAAAAGATGGCTGAAAGATAGGATTGTCCCAAACTCTTTTCCGACAGCCCGCATGTTTGTTGGGCGGCTCGGTTGATTCCGCGTATGGAACCGTCCGGGTCCAGGGTAATGATCACCTCTTGGACGCTATCAAAGACCGCTTTCAGATGTCGTTGGGCATCCTCTTTCTGATCGCGGATTTTTTTGTGGTCCAGAGCATGACGGACACTCTTGAGCAACTTTTCCGGAGCGACCGGTTTGGCGAGATAATCGAACGCGCCCTCTTGAAGTGCCAACTGGGCGGTTTCCAGGCTCGGATGGCCGGTTATTAAAATAACGTAAGCCAGAGGGTCTGATTGGCGAATTTGATGCAGCAGTTCCAGGCCCGTCGCATCCCCCATCTGAATGTCGGACAGAACCAGATCAAAAACCTCCTCGCTCAATCGGCTCTGAGCCTCTTGGGGCGAGCTTGCCGTGCTGACCCGGTAGCCGGGTTCGACCAGGATTGCGTTAAAAAGCGCCTGGATGCTCGGATCGTCATCAACCACCAATATTCTACCTAGAGATTCCATGGCACATTATGTGTCATGGGACAAAATGTGTCAAGACACTTTGTCCCATGATTGGTGGATAAAAATCACAAACACCCCTATTGGCGTTCCTTTTGCGGAGGGTTTGCACCTTTATGTAACTCAGGCCCGAATATCGGCAACCGTGTGTTCAGATCGATTCATCACTATATAATATTTTTCTAATATTGTTATTTATTGATTTATATTGTTTTTTTCAAGAATATTCCGGCACCAGTCCATGAGGAACATCCGTGCTGGCATGGCTCATGCTGTGTTGATAGTCAAGGATAACAATTTTTCAAACCGGTCAGAAGGCCGGTTTTATGGACAACCGAAGGAGAAGGACAATGAAAGTATCCAGAATGAAATTAGCCGTATCCGTTCTGGCTTTGGCAGCCGGATTGGTGTGGATGGCCGGTGACGCCCCCCAAACTCAAACAGCGTCCAATGATATGGCTGTTGCAGCCATGGATGGAGATGTCAAGAAGGTCGGCGATCTCCTGAGCAATGGTTGGGATGTGAATTCATTGGGCCGGGTTGGCAATACGCCTCTGATGTGGGCGGCTGAGTACGGGCAGGAAGCGGTCATCCAGCAACTGCTGGCTGCCAACGCCGATGTCAACGCCGCCAACCGTTGGGGACAAACCGCTCTGACCTTGGCCGCTCAATGGGGACATACCCAGATCGTTAAAACCCTGATCGACTTTGGTGCCGATGTTAATGCCGCCACCAATAATGGTAGCACGCCTCTGATGAAAGCGGCGCAATATGGATATCTGGCCTTGGCTGAACAGTTGATAGATCACCAAGCCAATATCGAACAGGTCGACAAAGATGGCCGCACGGCCTTGATGGTTGCTGCCGAATGGGGTTCCGAAGAGGTGCTCAATCTGATCATCGTCAAGGGAGGAGATGTCAATCATCTGGATCGAAACGGCTTCAGCTCCATCATGCTGGCAGCCATGGGCGGATATGAAAATAGCGTGCAGGATCTGCTTGCCAGTGGTGCTCAGTTGACCACGCGCCACGATTGTGGCTGCACGGCCTTGCATCTGGCGGCCGAGATGGGTTACACCTCCATCGCTAAAGCGATTATCGATGCGGGTGGCGATGTCAACGCTGTCAACAACTGGGGTGTTTCACCCTTGATGTTTGCCGCCCAGGAAAACCATCTGGATACGGTCAAGTTCCTTGTCGATAGAGGAGCCGATACCGGCATGACCGACGTAGATGGGCAGGATGCGATGAAATATTACGGCAAAAAAAACTCCAAAAGCGGCATGGGAAAATTCTTTGCCAAACTGGCGACCATGATCTAGGAACGAAACGGTGAACGCCAACCACCCATCAGACCAGGTGGATGTCGGCTTAAAGCTGACATCCACCGAAAGAAGATAGGCAGCGGCTCTGCGAGGCTCTGGGCCGCTCGTGAAGGGAAGGCCCAAAGAACCATGAATAATAATGAGACCCCAGATCTGGCCGTTGTCAGTGGATATCCGACACAGCCTCCCGTTTTATCAAACCCATCCGACAAATCACGCTGTCGTAGCAAACCCGGACTTCCAACGGCCAGATTTTGGCTCATGACATCGGCGCTGATCCTGTTTTTCTTCAATCTGGTTTTCCCCCTGACACTCGACGCCAGCGCTTCTACCCCCGACCTTGAAGAGAAGAAGGCTCGGATTGATGCGGAAAAGGCCGAGTGTCTGCGCTGTCACGGCATGAAGACCATCGGCTACCAGGACCCGAAAACCGGCGCTTTGGTCAATCTCCATATTGACCAGGAGGCCTTCAAAAAAGCGACCCATGGCAAGCAGGCCTGTACCACCTGCCATAAGGGGGATTTTACCGAGTATCCCCATGAGATCGCCCATGAAAAACAGGCGGCTTCCTGTCCGGACTGTCATCAGGACAACCCCAAGCTTGCCAGATATCGTTTTGACAAGGTCGCGGTTCAATTTAAAAAAAGCGTTCATTACCAAAAAGATCCGAAAGGGTTTAACTGTTATACCTGTCATGAACAGCATTCCTGGCAGTTGGGTGGATCGACGGATCGGACCCAGGATTTGGTCGGTCGCAACAACCAAACCTGTCTGAACTGCCATGAAAAGCAGGCTCGGGCCAAACAAGAAGATTCAACAGATCCCGGACTGGCGATTCATACTCCTCACCGTTGGTTGCCGTCAACGGGATTGCATATGAAAAAAGTCCGCTGCGTGGCCTGTCACACCCCACGTCCAGGCTCCATCATCCACGCCATTGAGCCAGCCAGAAGAGCGGAAAAGAACTGCGAATCCTGCCATAGCAAGGACTCGATCCTGCTGACCAAGCTGTATAAATATCGCCTACAGGAGAATGAGCGTAACGCTGGATTTATCAACGGAGTGGTCTTGAATGATACCTATATCATCGGCATGACCCGTCATCCGTTGTTGGACCTGCTTGGTATCCTGGCCATCGCCTTTACCACCATCGGAGTTCTGGCCCATGGATTGGGGCGTTGGATTGCTGCAAGACGGAGGAAAAAAAATGGAGACCACTAAACGTTGGGTCATGCTCTACCCGCTTTGGTTGCGGATCTGGCATTGGTGCAATGCCTCGCTGTTTATCATTTTGGTGGTCAGTGGAGTCAGCCTGCACTTTGCCGGGCCAGAGGCCAAGCTGATTCCTTTCAAAACCGCTCGATCCATCCATAACATCAGCGGATTGCTTTTGCTTGCTGGATACCTGTTCTATGTCGTCAATAACGTGCGAACCAACAATATTCGCCACTATAAGCCGGTTTGGAAGGGGTTGCCGGACCGACTGATCAAACAGGCGACTTTTTATGGTGTCGGTATTTTTAAAGGGGAACACCACCCCATTCCACCAACGGAAAACCAAAAATTCAATCCTCTTCAGCAGTTGACCTATATTGCCGTCATGTATTTGGGAATTCCGACTCTCATTCTCAGTGGAATTTTGCTGCTGCTGCCGGAGTATGCACCGGATCAATTCCTGGGAATGGGCGGGATCTGGCCCATTGCGGTACTTCATTATCTGGTTGCCATCGGACTGACGGCTTTTCTGGTGTCCCATATCTATCTGGCCACAGTCGGTGAAACGATAACCCACGATTTAAAAAAAATGATCAACGGTATGGAGGAAATTGGTCTAACCAAGGGAGGGCGTGATGAATAAAATCGATCATAAAATTTCAGTCCCCGTAAAAAAAATATTAATGGTGATCGTTGGCTTGGCTTTGTTGGCCGTCGGTGTCCGATGGTTTTATCCGTGGTCGATAGCCAAATATAGCGGCGTGGTCAATGCCGAATTGACCTATGCCAACAGCGACACCTTGAGTGAGCGAGAGTTTGAAGCGCTGGCCACCGATCTTATGGCCAGCCATAACCTGGAAAGAGCCGAGTTGCTGACAGCCAATGAAGAGGTGCCTTTTGCCAAGCATTTGCGGCAGGAGCGTATCATCAATCTGCGTTCGGTCAACGCCAAAGGGCCATTTCCCCACATTGACTATTTTCGTAAAGCCGGAATCCGCAACTATGCCGGTCCCTCCACCTGCTTGACTTGCCATGAAAAAATGGATGTTCCCGACGGCAAGGGGGGGCACAAGAAGGTCAGCACCATGGCGGATGTCGTCAATTCGGTTCATTTTAAATTTCAGCAGACCGAGCCGGGATTCTCCACCTTTGGTTTTGATGGACGCCAGGTGAACGGCGAGGGAACCCGGCCGATCCCGGTCGGAAAAATCAATCGGGCCTGTGGTGTGCCTGGTTCCTTCTCCTGGACCGGCTGGGCCGAACTGGTCGAGACCAAGCCGGCTCATGGGGATGGTCATGTCGAAATTCGCAGCGAAGGGTGTGGGCAGTGCCATATCGGGGGGGGCTATCACCCGGCCACCGAAATGATGTTGCCGGGCGGAACCGTCCCCAACGTGGTGAAAGAGGGAATCGATTGTCTGATCTGTCACACCCCGGCCTATGACATGAACCAACGGTTTGTGGTGCGAGATGAAGAGGGTCTACGCTGGAACCAGGACCGCAGCATGAAAGCGGCTCTGAGCGTTGGCCTGCCCAACTCCAAGACCTGTATGACCTGCCATCAACACAACATGGGTGGCGATCTGGAAAAAGGTCTGCCGGAAGGGGCGGCCCCGGATAATCTGGGCTATAAAAACAAACGCCTTCTCCACCCCGGAGCCAAGCGCGGCAATTCCATGACTGCCGAGAACGATGTCCATATGCATGCCGGTATGAGTTGTACCGACTGTCATGTTCCGGAGGGACATAAAATTCCCAGAGGCACCAAAGGGGTCGATCTGGTTGCCAACGATCTGCCCGGCAAACCGGTGGCCTGTGAAAATTGTCATACCACCGCTCCCCATACCAAGGATACGGAAGATCGGGCGGTGCTGAATGGCCATGGAGCGCGGCTCTCCTGCGAGGCTTGTCACATTAAAAACCTCCGCGATGACAACGTCGTGCTTCGGGATTGGGTCCATCCCGTCTGGAATGAGGAGGAGGGCGTCTACATCTTCAAGGATATCTATCAATCGGGCAAGCCGGGTCAGGGTTTCACCTTCCTCTGGTTCAACGGAAACGGCACGTTTTTAGCCAATGCGCTCGGGGATAATCCCAATGGGGGACATGCCTATAATCCACTCATGAATCAAATGGTTACCATAGACGATCCAGAAGCGCTGGCCGAAATTCGGGCGGCCGCCCAGAAGTTGAAGGAGAGCTATCCCGATTTGGATGTCGATCAATACGTCAAAGAGGCGACCAGCCCCTTGTCGGTGCTCTCCCCAGAGATGCTGGCCAAGCGCAAGAAGATGATCGAGGAGAATCTGCGTCCCGTCATGGAACAGGGTGAGAGCAAGCTCTATCCCTTTAAAATCTTCAATGCCATCATGTATGAAGATATGGGCAATCAGGGTCCGTTCGGAGCCATGATTCTCCCCTTCGATTATCCGAGCTATTACGAAAAAGGGGATGCAAAAGCTTCCGTGAAAGAGGCCCTTGCCCACCCGATTGTCAAACGGATGTACGAGACACCGTTCAAGCTCTACATGATGGACGAGTTCATGAAATATTTCGGGGTTGATAAGTGGAACGGTATCTATCCCCTCAAAGAGGGTAAGCTGGACAATGTGGAGCCTCATTGGATGCGACAGATGGGAACCTTGATGATCAACCATGGCATTCAACGAGAAGGCCGGGGTTGTAAGGAGTGTCATGCCCAAAATGGTATTATCGACTTTGAAGGTCTGGGCTATCCCGAAGGGCGGGCGCAAGAGTTGAGGAACTTGCCAGAGCTGAAATAGCAGCAAAACCGAGACCGCCGACAAGATCGGCGGTCTCGGCCAATAAGTTCAGCTTATTGATTTTTAATTTTTATTCCGCCAAGATGGTTTTGATCTGATCCAGAACCCGTCTCTCTTCCCTTTTCAACTCAGCCAGGAGCGTGGTTTTCACCCTGGACGGTTCTGAAGTGCTGGATATCTCGATTTGTTGACAGAGACCGGCCAATCTAACGGCTCCCAAAGAGGAGGTCGCCCCTTTTATCTTATGGGCGGCATTGCCGGCCTGATCAAAATCATCGCTTTGCACGAATGCTTCCAGGTTGTCGATATATTGGGGCAGGTTTTTAAACAATTTGGACAGAGCAGTCTCCACTTCCAAGCCGACTGATTGTCTTAATTTTTCCAGAAATTTTGTGTTCAGCGGTGGTTCGTCGATCGATGGGAGAGGAGAGTGTTCCATCGGAATGGCCTGTATGGCGGCTGAAGGCGAGAGCGGACTCTGGATGCTGTTCAACAGCCAATACAGTTCGGCTCTTCCGAAAGGTTTGGCCAGAAAATGGTCACAACCGGCTTTTTTTATCCGGGGCAGGATTTCTGTCAGGGAGAGGGCGGAGAGAGCGATGATCGGCGTTGGCTTTTGTTGGTTCTGACGCTGCCAATCCCGAATGATCCGGGTGGCGGTAAATCCATCCATGATTGGCATGTGAAGATCCATCAAAATCAAATCCACCGGATGTTGTTTGACGTGGGCAACAGCCTCTGCGCCATTAAAAACCACCGATAGCCGGCATTTTGAAGGTTTTAAATAGGCCCGGATCAAAAGAATATTCTCTTCGACATCTTCACAGAGCAAAACCTCCCAGCCGGAAAGATCGGATGGATTGTTCATCAGGGATGGGGCCAGGTTTGCGGTCTGGTCCGAGACTCGACAAGAGTAGTTGAGGGCGGCATTTTCTGGTATCATCCTGGATTCGGGCAGTGGCAACACGACGGTAAATCGGCTGCCCTGGCCCAGGTTGCTCTGTACGGTCAGCTCTCCACCCATCAACTCCACCAACTGCTTGGAGATGGATAGACCGAGTCCGGTTCCGCCATATTTGCGGGTGGTGGAGGGGTCGGCCTGAACGAACGGTTTGAAGACCTCCTGTTGTTTGGCAGCCGATATGCCACAACCGGTATCGATGATGGTGAACGAAATCTGTTGGAACGGCTCTTTTCTGACCAATAATTCCACCTGGCCTTGATCGGTAAATTTAATCGCGTTACCCAGAAGATTGATCAGAACCTGTCGCAGTCGATTCGGGTCGCCAATGACCGGATAGGGGGTGGAAAAATCGATCTGTTTGATCAGGGGTAGGGATTTTTTGTTGGCATTGAACAACAACAACGCCAGGGCTTCATTAATCATTTGACCCAGCTCAAAAGTCTGTTTTTCTATGATTGTCTGGCCGGATTCAATTTTTGAAAGATCCAAGATATCGTTGACCAACTCCAACAATCTCCGGCTGGCATTGCTGAATGCAGAGACATATTGGCTTTGGATTTTGCTGAGATCGGTATCGGAAAGGAGTTCTCCCATGCCCAAAATCGCGTTCATGGGGGTGCGGATTTCATGGGAGATGGTCGCAAGAAATTGGCTTTTGGTCCGGCTGGCCGATTCTGCCTCATTTTTGGAGGCTTCCAACTCGGCTGTCAATCGCTTGTGCTCCGTTATGTCGGTCACCGTACCAACCATGCGCGGAAATGACAGTTCATTTTCCCCATATTGTGTGGTGGCTTGCAGGGCAAGAAAATGGGTTCTGCCGTCCTGTGCCGTAACCCTGAAATCAATTTGACAGGGTTGCCGGCTGGCTATGGCTCCGTTGAGCAACTCTACCACCCTCTCCCGGTCGGGCTGTATGATAAAGCATTGTAAAGATAGAAAAGATCTGCCAAATTTCTCCGGGTGCTGGCCAAAGATGCTGGGCAGATTATCATCAAATTCCAGTTGATCGTTTTCAGGATACCAGACCCAGGTGGCGATATGACCGGCGGTGAGAGCCAGACGCATACGGTTTTCCAACTCGTCCCGAGCGTTGTGAAGCTTGGCAGCGGTCTGGTTGAAGGCCTCTTCCAGCAGTTTTAACTCATTTTTTCCTTTGGTTTGAATATCAACCCTGAAATCGGCCAGATCATCCTGAGCCAGGCGGGTTGTTGCATGGATCAGAGTTGCCAACGGTCGGCCGAGCAGTCGTCGACCAACCCAGAGTAAAATGAGCCAGATCGCCAATATTTCAAATATTTCACTCAAAATTATGACCAGGACGCTGAAGCTTATCCGATTCAAGATGACCGACCGGCCAGAGTAGAGGGTCATGTGGCCGAGCAACAGTTTTTCATCTGTTTCCTGATGGTAGAACAGATCGGATTCGTGTCGAAACAGGGTGTTTAAATAATCGTTGTCTTTAAATCTTTCCGGCGACATGGAAACTGAATTTAACCAAAGTGCATTACCGGTTTCATCGAGAATGACCCCCGCGCTGGCCAGGGTTTTTTTGTTGAGGGGGGCGCAGATCTTGACCCCCAATAGAGTGGGTGTTTCCAGCATTCCATCAAGGGTGGCTTGAAGCATCTTTTCATCGACTTCCCAGAGTGCCTTGACGATTCCTTCATCAAAAGAGCGCGCCAAAAGGTGCATCTCGTGGGTGATGTCTTTTTTTGCGCGCGCAAATGTTTCGAGAATCTGAATAGAGGTGATCAAGAGCGAAATCAGCAGATAAATGCTGAATATCAACCAAAATAGCTGTTGGGAGATGGATTCCCGGTAGGGAACGCTACTCCCATCGGCCTTGTCGCGCCATTCAGAACGCCGGAATCGGCTGAGGTGTTTTTTGTTTGGTGGATTCATAAAGCATAGCCGAGTGAAAAGAGTCTTCGGGCAGTCATTCTAAGGGTCTACCATCATGCCATATTTTTGTGCAATTTTACGGTAGATGCCCAGTTCTTTGACTTTTTTGAGTCCCAAATTGAACTGATCTAAAATAAATTCGGAGTTGGGGTAGGTTTTGGATGCCAATAAATAGTTTTTTTTCACTTTCAGCGGGGGCTGGATGACAGCAAAATTTTGAATTTCATCAGGAAAATGGGTTTTTATGAGTTGCCATCCGACGACGTCATTCAGGGCGACCAGATCGACCCGACCATGAATCAACATGTTGAGGGCCACGCGGTCTTCCGAGACATAATAGGTGTTCAATCCCGCTTTTTTGAACTCCTCTTCATACCAGAACCCCTTGGTTCCGCCGATGGTAAAGGGGCGCAGATCTTCCAGAGTATTGAAAATCAGATCCGGTTTTTTTTTATAATAGAACAGGCGATCGACTTGGGGAAAAATTGGGTCGGAATAGAAAAAACGTTCCGCTCTCTGTTTCGTATGGCTACCAGGAAAGGCCGCCCAATGCCTGCCCTCTTCGATGTAGCCCAACAGTCGTTTAAGGGGGTAAAAATGGTATTGAGGCTCCAGGTTCATCTCTTTGCATATGGCGGAGATCAGTTCTGAAGCGACCCCATAACCTTCACTCTTTTGCGTGGTATGCGGTGGCCATTCCAAGAGGGCGAAGGAGATCTTGTCCTGGGCGTTTGCAATAGAAAAATGGCAGACCCAGAATAATAAAAAAACAGAGATGACAAACTTCAGTCGAATCATGCGGGACTCTCCATTCAGGATGTGGTGAGAACGCGATTATCTGGTTGAGCTTGTTGGAGGATCATCTTGTTCAGTTGTGTCGGTTTGTGGTTGGATTTGTAAAATCAGATAGATATTGGTCGTTCAACGTTCAGACTCGAATCGTTAACACAGATGTTTTTTTAGAAGATTTTCTGATATCTCCTGTTCCAGCCAGACCACGTCAGTCAGTCGGAATGGAAACGGTTACATCTCAGACCTATGGTAGAGTTCTACCATAGGTTTCTCATTTTTGCACGGCCTGGTTTGTATAGAGGTCATCTTCCCGAACACTAAACCGCTGAATTTCGGATTATCCTAGAAACGGCAGTTATCGGCACGCACTTGGCACAACCCAATAATTCGCCTGGCAAAACAGAAGAAGATCCGATCACCAACAAGGTGACGGCGACTTCTTCTGTTGCACCATGCACGCACCACCAACCGCCGTTTCTAGAATTATGGTTTCGACTCAGACGGGTTTCAGCGCATTTTGACCGGACCGTTTGACCTCCTTTTTTGTTTCCTTGGATATTTCTTTTGGGTTTTCAATTTTTCTTTTGTCCAGCCCGAACAGCCACATTTTGGTTTGGTTTTCGTGTAACATCTCAATAATCCTTTTTGCCGTTTGTTTATCGTTACAGGACCACACACCAGAGTCCGTCAATCGATCAAATAATTGGTCGTTAATTAGATTACAGCAAATTGAATGCCATCTCAGTTGGTTGATTTTAATATTTTTTTCCGGTCTGTGTCGATTGCCAAATCGGCTGATTTGAGCCGATATCCATTTGTGACAGACAACTGTCGTTTCCAACTTCAAAGCAGGTCTGTCCGATCGGATTTTGGGGATTTTCCTCAACCGGTTCCAATTGTTCGGAAGCTCTGTTATGATTTGCGATATTTTTTTAGCGGATTTGGATCGGTTTTTCGCAACCCTTCTCAATCCGCTTCGGGCTGTTGGACGGGCGGAATAGGTCCAAAAGCCTCAGGGACAAACCAGGCTGAAAATAGCCCGGCTTTTCACAATCAACCCTCACTATGAAATAATGGCCCTATGGATGCGAAACTGAACACATTTTCTCAATATCTGGTTAACTCCAGCGCCGAGATATCCCTTATCCAGTTTGTCGTCAATATCGCCATAGTTGGCATCCTGACCCTGTTTTTGGCCAAGATCTATCAACATTACGGCAATGCCCTCTCCAACCGGGAGGCTTTTGCGCGCACGTTTTTGCCGGTTGCCATGACCACCATGTTGATCATCACCATTGTCAAATCCTCTTTGGCCCTCTCCTTGGGATTGGTCGGCGCCCTCTCTATCGTCCGGTTCCGTACCGCCATCAAAGAACCCGAAGAGCTTTCCTTCATGTTTCTCTCCATTGCCATCGGTTTGGGTTTGGGAGCCGACCAGGGGTTGGTAACCATTGTCGCCTTCCTCATCATAGTCGGCGCCTTGATCTTGCGTAGCCGGTGGCAGGGTACTGTGGCTCAGGAGGCTCTCAACATGCAGTTATTAGTGGCCAGTGAGGGAGAGAAGCCGCTACAGGTTGGGATGTTGAGCGAGCTTCTTAAAAACCACTGTTCGGCGTTGCACCTACAGCGCAGCGATATTGACCACAACCACTCTGAGCATCTGTTTCTGGCTCACTTTAAAAATCTGGAGGCTCTTGAGCAGGCACAAAACCAGATCAAGGCCCTTGATCCTCAGGTGCGGATCAGTTTCCTTGACCGGAATATGAGTCTTTAACCTCAATTCGGCTTTGGACCATAAACGGATAGAACGCTTCAAATTGGAAACGGCTGTCAATCGATGAAGATTATACATCCAGAAACGCCTGTCCGTCCGGTTTTGGAAAACCTGAAACGAGGGGCAGGCGCGTTTTTTGAGGGCAGAAAAAAGGTTTTTCTGTGGGTCGGTCTAGCGGTTGCGCTGCTTATGGGCGTGGCATTCTATTCCTTTTACATGGGAGCGATTCTCTACCGGGAGAACATCCTCAACGGACAGTTGCGGGCTTCGGTATTGGACACCCTGAAAAGCAACATCAAAATTCCCTGGAATTATGCCAAAGCCCAAACCAGCCAACCCGAGCGGCTGATCTTGGATATCAAATTCAAGCATCTGCGCAAAATTGATTATCTCATCGACCAATCCTATGTCAACGGCTTCATCCCGGAGGCGGCCAAGGAGGAAAAATTTTCAATCAAAATTTCCGTGGCCGGTGAGTCGTTCAAAGGCAAGGCCCGGCTCAAAGGGCATTGGTTGGACCATGTGAATTCGGAAAAGTTTTCTCTACGCATTCGTTTGGAGAAGGGAAAAAGCCTGTTTGGCATGCGTCAGTTTTCCTTGCTGCATCCTAAAACACGCAACGGGATTTATGAATGGGTGGGTCATCAACTTCTCCAGTATGAAGGGTTGATCTCAAAACGGATGAAGTTTGTCGATGTGACGCTCAACGGCAAACATCACGGCATCTATGTTCTGGAAGAGCACCCGGAAAAATATTTGATTGAAAACAACCAGCGCCGGGAGGGTCTTGTTTTTAAACTGGCGCGGTGGTCATTGGATTCAAAGGAGGCTGACGGCCTGGACGATCCGGTTTTGCTGGGTACATTGAGCCAAGAAAAATTGCTGTTTCATATGGATTCCCTGGTTCGTCCACTAGGGGCGGGAAGTATCCAGAAAAATCCAGAAAAAAGCCAGCAATTACGCCATGTCCAGCGACTGTTTGCCGGTTTCTTTGCTGGGGAGATCAAGGCCAGTCAACTGTTTGATACGACGCAGATGGCTCGGATGTATGCCATCAGCGATCTATTGTTTGGTTCGCACAGTCTGTTGATCTCCAATCTTCGCTTTTATTTTAATCCCATTACCGGGCTCATCGAGCCGATTGTCGGTGAGTGGAATACCCACCCTTCCAGCACCTGGTCCATGAGTGGTGACTCGGATCTGTCGCCAACCCAACTCTGGAACTGGTATGAAAAAGGCGAGAATTGCCAGCCATTCCAAGGCTGTCAGATTCACCAGCGGCTTTTTCAGGAAGCCGAATTCTGGTCTCTTTATGTCGGGCAGTTGAAACGACTTACCCACTCCAGTTATTTGCCCCGGTTCTATGGGCAGATTGGACCGGAGCTGGAAAAAAATCTTTCCATTCTGCATCGGGATTACCCTTACTCTATCTTTGAAAAGAGATTTTTGACCAAAAACCAGACACAGATACGTCGGGCGATCTCTGAAAATCGGTCGAACATTACGGCGTTTTATCAGTTTTCCAAAGCGGACCAGTTAACCTTGTTTATACAAAACAAGGGAGAAATTCCTCTGCACCTACATTCCGTTTCAGTGACGGACGGCAAAAGTCCGGCCACGCCGGTATCGTTTTCGGCTTGGATCGACCCGCTCAACGGCTTTCATCATCCGCAGTTTCGCAGTGCCGGCGGGGTTCGACGCTCCTTTCAAACGCTCACTCAATCGCTGCCGGTTCAAATTCAGGCGATGGATCGTAACGCTCTGAGTGTTGCCCTTTGGATGGGTCAGCCCGGCCAAAAAGCACGGGAGAGTGTGACGGCACTGCCCTGGCCTCATCAAGGGGACTTGTTGCGCTTTGATCCCATACGGCTGTCGGCCAATTCGACACAATTCCCATTCTTGATACAGGACGAACAGGCCCGCACCATTCGGATCAAACCCGGTCGCTGGACGCTCTCACAAACCCTGGTCCTTCCGCCTGACTACCGCATTCTGGCCTCATCCGATACCCATCTGGATCTGACCCAGGGGGCGATGATCCTCAGTTATTCGCCATTGCAGTGGATCGCAGAGGCAAATCGGCCGATCCGATTGTTCTCCAGTGATGGAACCGGCCAAGGATTGTTGGTTCTCAATACCTCAGAACGGTCTCGACTCCATCAGGTCCATTTCAGCCATTTGGCCCGACCCTTGTTTGCCGGTTGGTCACTGACCAGTTCGGTCAATTTTTATCAGGCAGACGTGGATATCCAAGGATGCCGTTTTGCCAATAATCACGATGCCGACGATATTCTTAACATTATTCGATCCGATTTTCTAATCGAACAGACTCTTTTTTCTCATAGCTTTTCCGATGCCGTCGATATCGATTTTGGTACGGGCATCATTCGCCACTCCCGATTCGTCAACTGTGGAGGGGCGGTTGAAGGTAGTGTGGAGGGGGCCAACGGAGACTGTCTTGATTTCTCCGGTAGTCGCATTCAACTCCAAGAGGTTCAGGTCAATGGAGCGGGGGATAAGGCGGTCAGTGTGGGGGAGCGCAGTCAGGTTCGCATCGAAGGGTTGACGGTCAGCAAAGCCAATATCGGCATCGCCAGCAAAGACGGCTCCCAGGTCAAGGCCCAGGGGGTTCGTCTCGCTACGGTAGCGATCGGATTGAGTGCCTACCAAAAAAAATCTGAGTTTGGACCCGCTACCATCGTCGTTGATCGCCTCTCCCAGACCGAGGTCGGCCAGCGAGACTTGATCGAGGTCGGCTCGACCCTGATTATCGATGGTCAACGTTTTTCCGGCCAAAAAAATTCGGTTCGTCAGCAGATTACTCCGGTATCGGGTCAATAGGCGCCATGGAACGTTTTTCAGATGATCTCAGTCGAGGCTTGGCGTTTCGTTATGAGCGCAAGTTTTTTATTTCGGATCGCTCCGTCTCCGAGGTCGATGCCTGGATTCGCCGTCATCCGGCGTTTTTCCGAACGGCACACCCGCCGCGCCATAACAACAATATCTATTTTGATGGTATTGATTATCAAAGTTATTTTGATAATGTCGATGGTTTGGCCGATCGGATAAAAATCCGCGTGCGCTGGTATGGGGATCTGCTCGGGACCATCTGCCAGCCCCGATTGGAGGTCAAGATCAAGCGCGGACACGTGGGAACCAAAGCGGTCTTTCCTCTAAACCCTCTTTTTCTGCCGACAGACAGCCGGTTTGATCTTAAACAATTCCAGAATGTTTTGAAAAATTCCAATCTACCGGTTGCAGTGCTTCAAGCGATGAAGTCGGTGGTACCGGTCCTGATGAACCGCTACCACCGTCACTATCATATTTCAGCCGATGGTCGGTTTCGTTTGACCCTGGACAGTGGTTTTTTCTATAAGCGGATGGAACGGTTCAGCACTCTGGGAAACCGGGAAGCGGTGCAGGAACAACATTTGGTCATGGAGTTGAAATACGCCCCGGACCTCGATAGCCAAGCCCGCAAAATCACCGAATGGTTTCCCTTCCGAGTGACCAAAAGCTCCAAATATGTGGAGGGGGTCGATCGGGTTTTCGCCCATGAAGTGCGGGGTTAGGTTGAGAATGGAGTTCTGCCAGCAACAATGGACCCGAGGCTGGATAAAGCAGAGTTTTGCCCGGCAGATCTAATCGTCATCTGATCAAAGATAACCGCGATTTTTTCTGCGTCACCCAAAAAATCGATGGATTGCACCATTCACGCACTGTCAACGGCCGGATTTAGGATTAACCATAAAACAAATGATGGCCGAGACCACAGAGAAGAGCCGGCAAAGTTTTTTATACAGAGTGTTTTGTTAAAAAAAAATGCCTCTGTTATTGCAAACTGCCATGTTAGTTGTGAGAAATCTGAGCGTTGGCGCCAAGTTCCAGTATAACGAGCATTAAATTTGTAACTTAGCAGGCCTTTTTTTTGTTCTGGAGAGAAAAAAATTGTATTGAAAACTCGTCTCGTTGTTCCAGGCAAGTCTTTACGATTAACGATCTTGGTCAGTTGAGGCAGAGGAATTCCTGAACGGATACGCCAGATGAGTAGCACGATTGGTAAAAATATTGGCCAGGCTTGATCGCCTGTAATTTTTGTAAATCTAAAAAAAGATAGCTATTCTGAGGGTTGTCACGGAGTAAAACGACAATGTAGGCAAATAATATCGATAGAGCAGCACTTGGTAGAAGCCCTGATTTGCAAAGACGAATGCTACGAGAATGGCGTGTGTTATTCCAGTGACGGGTGGTACGTAAATACTCGAAGCGCTGGTTGCCTTGGTAGATTAACAGAGTCAGGACAAGAAAAGATAAAAGAAAAAAAAATGAAATTCCCGCAGGCAAGAGGGCTATACAGCCCACAACAGGCAGTTCAGTGCGGAGCGGAACGTGTAGTGAAAAGAATGGAAGAACAACCAGAAGAAGTCCAAATATCGTATAATAAAGCCATTCCTTGGTTGGTCTCAGTCTTATTTTGTAAATGTTTTCGCCTGTGATAGGCTGTAATGATCGATTTCCAAACGGTAAAAAAAATGGAGATTCAGCCTTTGTTAAAATAGATATTCTTGATTGTGTCAAAAAAAAGCTGTCTTGCCAGTATTTTTTAAGACCATTAGTGAGAAAATCAACTCCAAACATAAACCAAGAATTCCATTGTTAACTGTCTGAGTCGTTGAGAAAATAAAAATGACAGCTAATTAGTCTTGATCAAGGGGGGAGACGGGAACCCAAGATTCTCTAGGCTCTAAAAACTGGCCGCCCGAAGAACGTACGGGTGCAAATCCTTCGCCTGAAAGTTGTGTAATATCGTAAGAAGCTCTGCTCCGACTTCTACCATACCTGGCACTACGCTGGTGAGCTCTGTAACCTATATTGAGTTCTTCAATGTCCTCTGTTGTTCTTCTCTGCTGCTGCTTAAGTAGGGAAAGATCATCTTTTACAATCATCATGTTTTCCGTTAGTACAGAAAGCTGACCGGTGATTATGGTAAGTTGTTCTTCAACTAATGATCGAAGACTCTTTATATCACCATCGTCTGAGCTGAGCTCTTTTGAATTACTCACAGATCTACTAAACCTCTCTTTTTCGTATTTATGAAAAATAGTGCAACCTTGAGAACAGTGTGGCACATTTATCACAATTACGATGCAAGTTACGTGAAACGTTAAGGGATATACTAATTTTCCATATTTTTCAACGTTAAAATGGGAAATCGATCCCATAAAAGCAGATTTCTCAAGCATTGAGAAGAGCCAGAACAGGATCAAGTGTCAAATATATCCCTTGTCGGGTTGCAAAGCAACACCCTGAAAACTAGGCTCTGAAAATAAAATAGACAGCTCCCATCAGACAGAGGCCGGCCCAGAGATAATCCCATTTAAGTGGTTGTTCCATATAGAAAATCACAAAGGGAACGAATACAATCAGGGTGATGCTCTCTTGTAAAATTTTGAGTTGGGGCAGGGAAAAGAGGGTATAGCCGATTCGGTTGGCCGGAACCTGAAGCAGATATTCCAGTAGAGCGATGCCCCAACTCAGCAGGGCGGCCAGATACCAGGGTTTGTCATTCAGATGTTTTAGATGAGCATACCAGGCAAACGTCATGAAGACGTTGGAGCAGGCCAGCAGTACGATGGTCGTAATGGCGGGATTCAGGCCGACGGAAAACATGGTCAGCCGTTCAACTCTTTGATGGGCCAGAATCCGTTGGCGATGGGTTCGCCAAGGTCGGAAGCGATCAGGCGTTGGCAGACCTCGAACAGTTTGGATAGCAGCGCCGGTTCTGCCGCTTCATAGGCGGCGGCGTCAGGAATCCGTTTGACAACGATGCCGAGCAGCTCGGTAATGGCGTTGCCCACCGAATTTTGACTGATGGTGACAATCAGTCGGCCTTTGCAATCTCGATACATCAACTGCTTATAGGCCGGATGCCAGCGCACTTCGTTGGCAAATTGTGGATCTTCAATGACCTTCATGCGCACCTCTCGTGCAACCCGATGAAAATCGTTGTTGAAGAGTAGCACGTTCTCGATCTGATCCGGGAAATAGGAATCTTTTGGAATGGTGACATCCTGGGTGGCGACCAGATTGAAAAATGTTCGGTAGAAATCAAGGAAACCCTTTAGAATCAGGTCGTATTCCTTCCAGAATCGGGGGGTCTGAAGCTGTTTGGAGCCGCCCACCACCTCCCAACTGGGAAGGCCCTGGGGATATCCGGTGATGATCAATTGGGACTGCTCTGAATCGATGGGCTTGAGAATAGAAAGGTTGAGGATTTCCAAAAATTGCTGGTAAACCCCGCCCAGATGTTTGAGAAACAGACCGTGGTGGCCGCCATCAGTCAGGTTGGGATTGTTGGGATCGGCCTCTTTTGCCTGCCTTAACAGGGATTGAGGGTAGACGATAAAATGGTTGTGTATCATACGGATGCTGGGCACGCCCGGTTTGTTGATGGGCCAGGTGGGGTCCAGGCTGGCCTCTCCGCAAAAAACCAGATGTCGCTCGGGGTCCGGGTAGCGTTCCAGCATATAGTCGATGATGGTTTGAGACATGCGACTCCAGACCCGGCTCTCCTGTTCGGTCAGTTGATCCCGACGGACTGGACGGCCCAGGGGGTCGAGAATTTTTTGCGAGGTGTCAAAGATGATGGAGGTATCAAACTCCAGGCTATGACCGATGGCTTTTCGGTAGAGAAGAAAATTTTCTCGGGTGCGTAACAGGCCATTTTCCCCGCTTAAATTTTTCAGATTGTTGGCACTATTAAAAAATTCGTTTTTACCCATTCCTTCCGGGATGGTCAGTGGAATGGGGCGGAAGGGGGTCTCAACTTCCCGTGGGCAGCTCTTCATGGGGACTCCGTAAAAAAACAGGTGATGACGACCAGATGTGATGGCATCCGAAAAAAACGGACTCTGTCCGTGCTGTTAGGGGTTGTTATAAGGGTGGGTCAACGTTGAGCGCACCATCTCAACGGACCAGCATGACCGAGGTTTGAGCATGTTCCAAGACTTTCAGGGAGGTAATGCCGATAAAAAACCGCGAAGCAGCCGATTTGCGGGTAGCCGACATGACGATAATTGAGTGACGTTTGCCCGCTTCAATGATTTCTGCAATGGGACTTCCGACCGTTGCACTGCTGCCGTGGATCGGAATATTCATCTCATCGAGAATATTCCGCGCATCCAAAATCGCTTGTTCCGCCAATGGTCGTTCTTCTTCAGTTTCGGCAACGGAAAATAGAGTGATCGGGCACTGACAACTATTGGCCAGAATGGCATCTTTGCGCACAGTTTCCAAGGATTGTTCGGTATTGACCGTACAGAGCAGATGGCCATTTCCGGTCTCAAGTTGACGAGCGACAATAACGGAACACGGCGCATGCATGGCAATTCTCAGTGCCACCGGGTCCATGCCGAGAAATTTTTCCAGTTTGCTTTTGACACCCGAGGCTCCGACAATGATCACATCCTGACATTCCTCTTCCTGTACGCCCAGAATACCCGATTCGATGGTTTTGGCCACTTTCAGCCGCAGGCGAATGCAGACCCCGGCATTGTTGCAATACTCCAAAACCTGGTTGCCGACCGGATCGCCGACGACAGTTTGATGGGTGGTTTTTTCGTGCCAGTCCATCGCCATGTGGCCTTGTTCGATCAGCAACTCCCGGCCTTTTTTTAAATAACGGACTCCGGGCAGATCCAATCCCCAGGCCAGCATGTTTTCTCGGGCGACATCGACTTGAATCCCTTCGTTACCACGTCCCTGATCAAAAATGCGCACGTACAACAGAGTGATACTGGTTTTCATGCCTTGACTCATCTTGACCGCATAACGCAACCCGCTGTAAGAGTCGTCCGAGCCGTCAACACAGACCAAAATACCAAACGGTTTTTCCTCCTGATTTGTTGTTTCCATGGTTGATCCTTCTTGCTATTCCATCAGAGGCCAGACATATGAGGCGAACCCCATTAGAATGGCGGTTGAGATTATGACCATTTTCCAGCCCACTTTTAAAAAATCAGTGGTTTTCAGATAGCCGGAGGCATAAACAATGGTACAGGCTGGCGTTCCAACAACGGTCAGATAAGCAAAGGCCGAGGATACAGCCGTTATGAATCCGCTAATAATTTCACTCTCGTTGGCCATCTTGGCCATGGGCAAGATAATTGGCCCCAAAACCGCGACGGCGGCTCCATTGGACATGGTGTTGGTGACGCCGGCGGTCAGGGCGGAAATGGAGAGTTTCAAGCCAATCCCGGAATCGGCCCCTAGGGGCTTCAAGGCGGCCAAAAAACTCTCGGCAACCCACTGAGCGGCTCCGGTGTCCTTCATCTGCACACCCAGAGAAATGGCGGCTGCATAGAGCAATACAACCCCCCAGTTGACCCCGCTGTTCAGGTCTTCCCAGTTGACCAAACCGGCAACCAAAAAGCTGGCTGCGCCCAGTATGGCAATGGTTCCCATGCCCCATTCTCCAGAAAGGGTCACCCAGCCGATCAAAATCAGGAAAAAAAAGATGATGGCGACCCAATCCTTGCCTTTTAGAGTACCCTGTCTGGCCACTTGTTCCCGCAGTTTCTCGACGGGTTCAGCCAGGTCAACCACCTCTGGTTTGAAGGAGAAATAGAGAATCAGGGTAACGATGGGCAGTTGAAGCAGAAAAAGTGGATAGGCGTAGAACATCCAGCGGATATAATCGATGTGGATGCCGGAAAATTCGCTCCAGTAGCCGATCATGATGGCATTCCGAGCGCCGCCGGAGGGGGTGCCGATTCCGGCTACTGAACAGCCATAAGCAATGGAAAACAAAAGGAGGGCGGCCAGATTCCGTACTTTTTTCGGATCATCGGAGGTGAGAGTAATCAGGGTAATGCCGACGGGCAGCATCATGGCCGCAACCGTATGTTCCCCGATAAAAGAGGCCAAAAGACCGGAGATCACCGTAATACCGAATGAGATGCGAATGGTTTTGGTTCCGGTGACGGAGATGATCATCAGGGCAATGCGCTTGTCCAGTTTTTGTTTGACCACCGCAACCGCCAACATCAGTGAACCCATAATGAAAAGGACGGAATCGTTCATCAAGCTCCGTGCGACTTGAGAAGAGGGAATTTCCAATAGCAGGATCTGACTGGCGATGATCAGCAGGGCGACTGTCGGCAGGGGGACAGGTTCGGTTATGAACAGGGTGGTTGCGACAATGGTGGTGATCAGCACCATCATCCCTTTTTCGGTCAGTCCGCTCGGGACTGGAAGCAAAAGAAGGATAGCCCCAATCCCCATTGCCAGATAAAACCATTTTTTTTCAAAAAAATACTGGGTCACACGACTAACCTCCTAAAATAAATCTGACCCGATCCATTGTCGGACAAGGGAGGGTGAAACGGCGCATATCATAACCCTTAAAACGGTGGCTGGCGGTACGTTCTTGTTGCAACCCATTGAGTGCCTAGGCCAAACAGAAAATGACATCCATGTTCCTGTTTCAGCCGACAAACCATTCTGTTGCACCATCTGCCTGCACCCAACTGCCAAATCTGGCATCAGGGCGTCAGCATTACTGAGTTATGGCTCTCCTCCAAAATACGAATGACTTGAGAATCGGAAAAAAATTGTAACGGTCTGTTTTTCTTCTCCATGGCAATCATGGTTAAACCATAATCTTGAGAATGATCGACAAAAGCTTGAACAGTGTCACCTTGATAATAAAGAGTATTGATATGCTCTACACCCCACTCGCAAAATCGAGAGGTGACCTGGTCCAGGTTGAATTTGGTTGTTCCTTCGCTATCGGTGGACTGGGCGACGGCCATCAGGGTGACCGGTTCGAAAAAATTTTTGATGATGAATTGGGCTCTCTCGATTCGCTCAATGGAGCCGACGGAGTCATCAATTGCAATCAGATGCCCGTGCCCCTCGCCAATATGGCGGGCGACAACGACTCCGCAATCGGCCTTGATCGCCACTTTTCGAACCACCGCCGAGAGTTTGCCGGGCGCATCGCCGCTTTCGATCTCCGGGGCACCGAGAATGATGGTCTGGTAGTCAAATTGAGATTGTTGTTCCAAGATTCCGGTTGCAATATCCGAGGAAGCTTTTAGCTTTAATCCGATTCGATGGCCGTCCGGGTTGGTATATTGGATGAAATGATCCCCAATCGGGTCTCCTCCGATGGAGTCGATGCGAGTGTGTTCGGTCCAGCGGTCATCCAGATTGCCCAGTTCAATCAAGATCTCCCGGCCAAATTGAAGAATGTCTTGTCCCGGTATTTCCATTCCAGAGTGTAGAATGGATTGTTGAACGATGCTGGGATTGATTCCGCCGAAGCTGTGCAGCGCATCCTGTTTGCGAACGTGTAATAAAATGATGTCCGCAGCATGACCGCGCACCAGATCGGCCGCCCAACGAAGTCCCTGGTAGGCCTCGTCAGAGCCATCCAGGCAGGCTGTGATCAGGTGTTCTGTGCGCGGATTGGTCACGAGCCTTTACTCCTCTGGGTTGTGAGACAACACGGAAATAGAAGAGGCGTTCCAACTGCCGGATCAAGGTGCAAACACGGATTATCATCAAATCTTGTCTATATTATGCCGTCGGCAGGCAGAAAAGTGCAAGAGTTGCTCTGTGAAAGCTTGGTTCCATTGGGGTTTGCGGCTTCATGGTTGCCTAGATCTCTCCATTGCTCTCCAAAATCTGCTTGGCGTGTTTGAGAGCGTGAAGACGAAAAGGGTGACGGTTTTCGGGTATGATGTGATCGAGAATATCCAGGCTATCCAAAATTTGAATGACCCGTCCCCCGATGCAGTCGCCACTACAGGAGAGAAGAACGGAACGGTTGGATTCCAAACACTGTATGATCATCTCCTCCAGGGCCAGAGCGATGGAGGTGTCGATCATGGTGACTCCTTCTAAATCCAGAATGACCACCTTATATTCGGCACCGACCCGGCCCAATTGGCGCACCATATCTTTTGCCGAGCAGAAAGAAAACGGCCCGGAAAGGTGTAACACCAGAATACGTCCTTGCGCCCAGCGTAGAATTTCCCGTCCTTCCGTTGAAATGGGGGTGTAATCGGCTTCTGAAGTGACCAGTTTGAACTGTTTGAGTTGTTCCTTGCTCATTTGGTTGGCCGAAATCAAGGCCGCCATGATCACACCGACCCCTACGGCCAGAACCAGATCGGTGACCACGGTTAAAATCAAGACGCTCAAGGTTACCAACATGCCGCCGCGCGGGGCTTTATGCAGACGGGACAGATGTTTCCAGTCGATGATGTCGTATCCGACCTTTAACAGAATACCGGCAAGAACCGATAGGGGAATCTGCTCGGCATACGGACCGAGACCCAATACCAGTGCCAGCAAGATAAAAGAGTGTAGCGCGCCGGAAAGCGGTGTTTTTCCGCCAGCACGAATGTTGACAACGGTACGCATGGTCGCTCCAGCCCCAGGAATGGCACCAAACAGACCCGCGATCATATTGCCCAGACCCTGCCCCAGCAGTTCGCGGTCGGAGCGGTGATAGGTTCGGGTAAAGTTGTCGGCCACCAGACTGGTCAAAAGCGAATCGATAGAGCCAAGCAGAGCCAAAATCAGAGCGGACGAGACCATGCCCGGAAACAGGCTCAGATCAAAGGAGGGAATGACCATATCGGGAAACCCCATGGGAATGTCGCCGACGACCGGAGCACCGGGAAGCCAGTATATTCCCAACAAGGTACAGCCGGTCAGTGCCAACAGGGGAGGGGGCACAATTCTTCCGATGGTGCTTGGGGTCAGGGAGACAACAGCCAGGGAGAGCAGGCCCAAAATGGCTGCCGAGCCGAATGGCCCGGAAAAAAGGTCGGGAATGGTCGCCAGGGCGTGCAGCACTCCTTTAGTCGAAGCGGGCAGTCCCAACATCGGGGCCAACTGAAGAATGATGATAATGGCACCGATTCCGGTCATAAAGCCGGATATGACAGAAAAGGGCATATAGGTTATGTAGCGGCCAAGGCCTAAAAAGCCGAATAAAATTTGCAAAGCGCCGCCCATCATGACCACGGTAAAGGCCAGTGACGGATTGTCGCCATATTGGGTGATAATGAGTGCCATGACCACGGTCATGGGACCGGTCGGGCCTGAAACCTGAGAAGGCGTTCCGCCGACAATCGAGGCAAAAAATCCGACAAAAATAGCACCATACAGTCCCGCTATGGCTCCGGCCCCCGAGGCGACACCAAATGCCAGAGCCAACGGAAGGGCGACTATGGCAGCCGTCAGGCCGCCAAACAGATCACCACGAAGATTTTTAAAATGAAGCCCATTGACCAATTCCATCAGAGACCATCCTCCCCTATAGGGTGTGGTTATCCCCTGAAACAGTGACACGGCGGCTGCGATGTGTGTGCGGGAAACCGTCAATCAGGTTCAAGGGGGTATACAAAATACAACTGTTTTGGCTTGTGTTCAGCCCGATTAATATTTCTACCCATTGTCGATTGAAACTGGGTAATAGACCTTTTTTAATCGCAACACAAGCACTCATCGTGAAGAACGCTCGGTGGCATCAAAGGTGAATGCTCAGGGAGGTTTCGGTGAGACCTGTCGCTCAACGGAGGTTTTGGCGGGAACGCATTCTGATTGGAGTTTCAGTCCGTACTCTACAACCTGTTTCAAATCTGCACAAAGCTCATTTTCCGCGTCGGCCTTGGATTGTGGGCTGACGATCAATACACGTAAGCTGGGGTGAAACAGCATGGTATGTTTGACCGGCAGACCAACGTGCAGATCGTGAAAGTAGGAAGATTGATCAAATTGTTTGAGGCAGGGATTGACATGACCACTCAGACGGTTGGTAAACCAGTTGCCGCTCTTGAGTAAATGGTCGAACAATTTTTCCAGTTGAGTATCACATTTCTCTCGGCTGTTATAGGCACCGACAATAAAATATCCCTTCATACCGTCACTGCGGGTAATCATACCGGACCCCATGAACGATTCAGCCTGCGCCTGTTTTATGCAGAGCGAAAAAAAGAGCAGCAGCAAAATAATAAAGGAGAGTCGTCGGACCTTGATCATAAAAAAATACCAATCTCCAGGTCTGCGGTTATTCCTGGAAGGCCATGGATTTTACACGCAACACCGGTAATACCAGATAGTCCAGAATAGTCTGCTTGCCGGTGATGATATCGACCTGAGTAACCATGCCAGGAATAATCTGATAGATTTCCTCTCCCTGAACCAGTTCATTGGTGTTTGTTCGAATCTGAATGGGGAACATGGATTGTCCCGACTCCTTATCGACAACGGAATCGGCGCCGATGGTCTCCAGCTTTCCTTCCAAACCGCCATATTTTGAAAAATCATAAGCGGTGAATTTAACCATCACCTTCTGTCCTGGGTAGAGAAAACCGATGTCCTGCGGTCTGATTTTGGCTTCGATCAGTAAGGTGTCATCCAAAGGCACCACCTCAACAATGGGTTCTCCCGGTTTAATCACCCCACCGATGGTGGTGGCCAGAATTCGATTGACAATTCCGCGGACCGGAGATTTGACATCGGTACGGCTGACTTTATCCTGCAATGCAGGCAGTGATTGTTCCAAATCTCTGTATTTGGACATGTTTTCACTTAACTCTGCCATCAATTGCTCGCGAAATTTTTTGCCGGTCTCTTTTTTCTTGGATTGAACCTCCTCAATGGCTGATCTGGTTCGCTCAATGGAGTGAAGGGCGGTGAGCCGGTCTCCGGTCAGATCTGAAAGTCTCTGTTCCAGATGCAAAAGAGACATTTTTGGCTCCAGCCCCTTTTCGACCAGTGGTTTGATCAGATCCATCTCGTTGTAGGCCAAACGAATACCCCGTTTGGCGGTTTCCAGGTTGACCTGAAACACCTCCAACTCCTGCTTTCGTTGCGTGACCTGGTTTTCCAATACTTTCAGTTCAGATTCCAGCCGATTTTTACGGCTTTGATAAAGGTGAATTTCGCTTTCGATAGTCTGCCTATGATTTTGCAGCATTTCATGGGAGTAAATCGGAGCCTGAAAGGCCGCTTCAGCCTGTAACCGTGCGATTTTGATGGCTAAGCTGTCAAGTCGGCTTTTGGTCTGATTATAGGCGCTTTGGTGAGCGGTCTGATCCATGATCAGTAGAATCTGACCGTTGTCAACCACCGACCCCTCTTG
>JADFYU010000015.1 GCA_015232865.1 Magnetococcales bacterium | reverse complement strand
AGTGTTTTTGTTTTCATCTCCATATTATTTCAGAGTTTATTGGTATTTTCCAGGATTCTAACTGCCGTTTTTAGGTTAAAAAGGGAAGACAATTTTTTTACAATCAATCGTACTGAATGAGGAGAAGTGCCATGCACCAAAATACACCTAGAAATTACAACGGCTCCAGTTGGTTTCATGTTGGCGGCCATCAAACGTTCCGATTAGGCATCGTATCGGCCCTGGGCCTGTCCGCCTATATCATCTCTTTGTTCTGATCATTTTGGAAAAAGAGCTTGGTCGGATCGTCATGGATTTTCCTGCTATGGAATTCCAGCATTGGAAACGGGAGATGGCTGTTGTCGGCACGCACCGAAAACAGCCGTCTCCAGATTGAAAAAGGTATTTATGAAACTTAATGAAAAAAAAGGGATTCTCTATCCTAAAAAAATGAGCCCCAAAAGCTGGATCGTCACCGGACCTCCCGGCTCTGGGAAGTCATGGCTGATCCAGAAAGTCGGCGGCTGGCCCGGAGAGGTGGCCATTGACCTGGCCATGGATAAATGGTGGAAGGTTGAACCTCTAAGCCATCGTCCCAGGGAAGTTCATTTTGTTCTGCCCTTCATGGGGTTTGACCGATCATTTGCCGTCTACGATGAACGGTGGAGTGAAACGATTGACTTTCCGCCGGTCGATTGGAAAAAGATTAAAATCCCCAACAAAAAGAAATTTTTCCTGGCGCCGAACTGGCAGGAGCGTTTTGTTTTCGATTTCATCATTCCCCCCGCCTCCTGGACTCTCGCCCAACGGCGGAGACGTTTTGAGAGTGCCGATAAGCGACCTATGGATCAAAGCCCGTCGGAAGCCTGGATCTTCTGGCAGACAGCGGTTCATTGGCAAGCGGCCCTGCATTTTCATAACGCCGGATTGCGGGTCATCGTCCGTCCCTTTAACGATGCACGCCCCTACACCATTCCCGTCTTGAAAAAAATTGCCGTAAAAAACAAAAAAATCTCCAAGGCAAAACCAACGCCAGATCTGGATTGGTCTAAAACCGCTTCTGTAAAACTGTGGCTATCGGAAGCCAACATGGAAAACAAACTGGCGGACAGTTAACCCCAAAAACCGATTCAGGCCCGCCCCCCCCCTTTTTCTGACAAAAAGTGAAAAAATCTCGACAATCGTGTATCCTGTTGTAATGAGGGAGGGGTACGGATTGTCTTGGCCGAAAAACAAACCCCCTCGACTCACCCATCCGATACCATTAAGCAGCCTGACCATCTATCTTCCAAGGAGAGACAATGAAAATCAACATTGAAATCGACATTTCGCCGGTTGAAGCCCGAACCTTTCTCGGACTGCCCGACGTAGGCCCCATGCAGGAAGAGGTGCTCAACGAGATGAAGAGAAAAACCTTGGAAAAAATGAACGACTTTGACCCGGCCAACTTTGATCCGGCCAAAATGGTTGAGAACTATTTTTCACTCTATCCGAAATGGATGGAGGGATTTTCAAAGTTCGGGGAAAAAATCTGATCAATGGGCTGTAATCAACCCGTCGATCCGATTGGACAATGATGCGAAAACGGAAGATAAGCGGCACCGATCGGGTGCTTATTTTCATGTTCGCTTTTAATTTTCATTAAAATGAGGTTAAATGGCCGCACGACTGAATTAGAAGAACAAATTGAACCAATCATAGGAGGAGTCATGCGCGACCGTGTTGCAAAAGTAATTGAAGAGATCCGCCCCTTTCTACAACGAGATGGTGGTGACGTGGAGTTGGTAGAGGTGACGGCAGACAATGTTGTCCATGTTCGCTTGAGAGGAGCCTGCGGTTCTTGTCCAGGTGCGATGATGACCCTGAAAGGGGGCATTGAACGCACCCTTAAAGAACAAATCCCCGAGATCGTCTCCGTGGAGCGCGTAGACTGATTGCGCTACCTTTTCTAAAAAGATGTCGGTTGGTTGCGTTTGGCCGGCTGGCTCGTATTCTAAACTGAAATCGGCATGCGTTTCATCCCCTTTCAATATAAGGCTTCACCCCACTGCGATTGTCGCCCGGAAGGGATTGAAATTGACTTATTGGTCATCCACGCCATCAGCCTGCCTCCCGGAGAGTTTGGAGGCTGCGGCGTGGATGATCTGTTTCTGGGCTGTCTGAATTCCGACGCCCACCCTTTTTTTGCCGAAATCGCCGGGTTGCGGGTTGCCGCCCATTTTTTCATTCAACGTTGTGGTGCTCTGACTCAATATGTTCCAACCAATAAACGGGCCTGGCATGCGGGTGTCAGCCAGTGGCAACAGCGCACCCAGTGCAACGATTTTTCCATCGGCATCGAATTGGAAGGGGATGAATCAACCCCCTTCGAAAAAGAGCAATACCAATCACTGGCCCGCTTGACCCGTTCCCTGCAAAACCGCTACCCGGCCATAACTCAATCGGGAATTGTCGGCCATCAAGATATTGCTCCCGGCAGAAAATGGGACCCCGGACCCTGTTTCGACTGGTTATTATTCTGGGAGATGTGGCAGACCGCCCTCCCCTCTGACCAATGGCCGCTGATCTGGGATTGATCATGACCGATCACCACCCCCCTACAAACCGTTCACGACAAAGGATTGAATTGTATGCCACACCATCTACACGTCATTGGTATTTGTGGAACAGCCATGGCTGGACTTGCGGCGTTGGCAAAAGATAAAGGGTGGCACGTGACCGGTTCCGACCAGGGAATATACCCGCCCATGAGCCTCTTTCTGGAAGCACAACAGATCCAACTTATCGAGGGGTTCAGTCCAGACAACCTCAACCCCGCACCCGATCAGGTTTTGGTCGGCAACGCCATCTCCCGTGGCAACCCGGAACTGGAGGCCCTGTTGGATCTGGGAATTCCCTACAGTTCCGGAGCGCAATGGTTGTTCGAAAACGTATTAAGCGGTCGTCACCCCATCGTCGTCAGCGGAACCCACGGCAAAACATCGACATCCAGCCTCATCGCCCGTGTCTTGGACGGAGCCGGTTGGCAACCCGGTTTTTTCATTGGCGGAATTCCCAACGATTTTGGACAAGGGGTTCGCTATCCCAAAAGCCCCTGGGTGGTGGTCGAGGGAGACGAGTATGATACAGCTTTTTTTGATAAACGACCCAAATTTCTCCACTACCGACCCCGAACCCTCATCCTCCATAACCTGGAGTTTGATCATGCGGACATTTATCCCGATCTGGAAGCCATTCGCAAACAGTTCCGCCTGCTTCTGCGCTCGATCCCCCGCTCCGGGTTTATCCTGGCCAATGGAGATGATCCAGAAATTTGTGCTCTGCTCCCCTACGGATACAGCCAGATCGTCACCTATGGCCTGGATGCCAAAAACCATTATAACGCTCGACTTTTACAAGAAGATGGTCGCCATTGGCAGTTATTCAAGGGGGAAGAACTGTTATTGACCGTCCGGTGGAATCTGCTGGGGCGTCATAACATTTTAAACGGCCTGGCGGCGGCCACCGTTGCCTTGACCCATGGAATGGAGCCGCATTTGGTCAAGGCCGGGCTGGAGGGATTCAAGGGGGTTGCCCGGCGTCTGCAAAAATGTTTTGAACAAAACGGCATTACCGTCTACGACGATTTTGCCCACCACCCCACAGCGATACAGACCACATTGAGCGGTTTAAAATCGGCCGTTGCCGACAGTGGGCGGGTTTGGGCCATTCTGGAGCCCCGCTCCAACACCATGCGACGTCGTATTCATCAGGATCGACTGGGACCGGCATTAGCCTCGGCAGATCGGATTATTCTGGCCCGCCCCGCCGCACGTGGTCTTGAACCCGAAGAACTTCTGGATGTAGACGCTATCGTCGCCAGCCTGAACAACAAGCCTGACTGCTCATCCAATCCATGCGCTCACGTGGTAACCGACGCCGGCGAAGCTATCGAACGCCTAATGGCCGAGTTGCAAACGGGAGATCATGTGGTCATAATGAGCAACGGTGGTTTTGATGGAATCCATGACCGCATTCAATCTCACTTAAGTCGCCAGGAAACCTGAATGGATACGAAGAGCAGTCTGGCCGGAAACTTTTTGGTTGCAATGCCGACGCTGGAAGATAGAAATTTCGAGCGGACAGTGCTTTTTATTTGCAGTCACGATAGCGAAGGCGCTCTGGGATTGGTCATAAACCAACCTCATCCGGCCCCCATGGATGAGGTCATCGCTCAACTGAACCTCAAATGGAAGCGTCTGGATGCCCCCCGATTCGTCTACCAAGGGGGACCAGTCTCCTTGGAGCGGGGTTTTATACTGTTTGAACAGGGCGATGATGAAAACCATCTCCAGGTAGCCGACAATCTTTTTCTGGGAACCGACCCGGAAATTCTCCGCTCATTGGTTGAATTTCAAACAAAAAGGTCATTTTTTTTTGCTCTGGGCTACTCCGGCTGGGCACAAGGTCAACTGGAAAGGGAAATAAGAGAAAACTCTTGGCTAATCAGCAATTTCGACAGAAAAGTCCTCTTTGATATTCCTGCCGAAAAACGCTGGACAGCCACCATAGAAGCCATGGGAATCGACCCCGCCCAACTGGTGGACTCCGGTTCTCATCTTAGCAACTAACAACAGCCATTGACAGATCATCGAAACTAAATATACTCACAAACACATCACAAGCCCAGGTGGCGGAATTGGTAGACGCGCTAGATTCAGGTTCTAGTATCTTAACCGATGTGGGAGTTCGACTCTCCCCTTGGGCACCATAACATAATTAAGGGCTTAGCCGGTTTCGGTGGAGTCCTTTTTTATGGTCAAAAGCACCTTGGCCTGCGCAGACAAGGCCAGGAACGCTGTATAATTCGGTGTCAGCAAAGCCCTTGCCACATCACATGACAAAGGCTTCGGCAAAAAGCCTCATATTCAGTGTAAAACTGACCGATCCCAATTTTGTAACCGGGCAATATTTTCCCTATGGTGACGGACGACCCCTTGTTTGCCCGTCTCTGAATAGGACTCGACAGCTAGGATATATTCCTCCAACGCCTCGATAATGGGCGCTAGTTTTTTAGCACTACTGCTTCTTTGTTCCTTGTTTCTATTCGATTTTCCCCATTGCACAACAGTTCCCATCTTAATTTTTCCTTCATAAATAATGGTTCAGGATTTCTCTAAAACATGGAACGTCACATATGCTGCGTTGAGCTCCTGATATATTTATGCAAGTTAAAGACCGCTTCATTGGTCCACATCAAAAATAATAAAAATCCAAGATAAGAAGCGTGCAAGAAAATACGAACAAAAAAAACAGCCGGAAGTGACAATCACCTCCGGCTGCAAAAATACTTTCGAATCAAACATCAATCAAGCAGAAGCTTCCAAGGCTGACAGAGCGGCTGACCAGGTTGGTGCTTTCTCGTTGATCCGTTTCTCCAGGTAGCGGGCAAAATAGACCGAGTTGATCGCAGCCTTGACATCCCCTTTCTCCAGGGCTGTTTTGGCCTTTCTGCCAATCTGAGCGGTTTCAGAACCCAAATTTTCTATATCTCTCCAATAATTTATAGCTTCCAGGCGATTTTGAAAACTCTCTTTCAAAGCTTCAGCCTCAGCTATGGAGTTGATTTCGACGTCACGAGAACCAAAGGTCACCTTCCAACCTGTGGTCGCCCAGTTTTCCGCCTCAGAAATTGATTTGTCGAGCTGTTCCATAGGATTACTCATGTTACGCTCCCATACCCATATCAATGTAACCGGTTGGACAGATTTCCGCACAGATATGACATCCGACACAGCGTTCATATAGGGTAAACATGACCTCACCTTCCGGGTTTCCACGGAACTTGGTGATGGCATGTTGCGGACAGTACAACATACATTGGTTGCACTCAAAACACATGCCGCAACTCATACAGCGAGCGGATTGTTTCGTCGCATCTTCCTGGGAGAGTGCGATCAACGTCTCTTCCCAATCACCCTCTACTTTTTCAGGATGGCGCAACGAACGTTTCGGAGATTCCGTCTCAACAAAATAGTCAGATTTCAACTTGCTGTATTTGACAACTTCATTGCGAACACGTTTTGGCAGAGATTTTCCGGCTAAAAACAGACCGATATTTTCTGCCGCTTTCCGACCCTGACCGATGGCTGTCGTCAGCAGGCTGATCTGTACAGCATCACCACCACCAAAGACATCTTCCATTCCGTTGACTTGCATATTGAAGTCAACAGCCAACATGGGCTTGTTATCCGTTGCCGCTTCCAAACCGGTCATATCGGTCGTTTGACCAATGGCTGCGACCAACATGTCCGCTTCAATTTCAAACTCAGAACCCTCTTCCGGTTTGTAACGGAAGAACGGAATCGGATGATTCCATCCCTCTTCCCCTTTTTCCTTCCGCTTCATACCGATACATTTCAGACCGGTCATTTTTCCAGAAGCATCACGCAAAACCTCGACGGAACCGGAGAGGAACTTCATGTCCGTCCCTTCCGAAAGAGCTTCGTCAAACTCAATTTGAGAAGCCCGCATCTCTTCCCGTGCCACACCACAAAGCAAGGTCGCCTTGGAGCCGCGACGCAAAGTCAGACGAGCCGCATCCATGGCCACGTCACCGTCACCGATGACAATGACATGCTTTCCGACCTGATGATCCGCCGGGTTCATCTCATAACTGCGCAAGAACTCGATGGCATTGGTTACGTTGCTCCCTTCAGCACCCGGAATGGGAATACCTCTTCCCTTTTGGGCACCGACCGCCAAGAACACCGCGTCATACTGGCTGCGAAGATTCTCCAAGGAGATATCCGTACCAACTTTAACACCGGTTTTAACTTCAACATTCAGGTCCAGGATTCGTTGAATCTCCTGATCCAGAACCTGACGGCTTACCCGATAGCCCATGATTCCATAACGCATCATGCCACCAAGCATGGGATCACGCTCATAAATGGTGACGGCATGACCTTGCATACGCAGGTGGTAGGCACAGGACAATCCTCCCGGGCCTGAACCGACGATGGCAACCCGCTTGCCGGTTGAATCAGGCGGGGTCGGTAATGAGAGGTTATTGGCCCGTGCATAATCGCCGATGGCCTGTTCAACCGCATTGATACCGACAGTCTCATCCCGATACTGACGATTACAAGCACTCTCACAAGGGGCCGGACAGACACGACCCATCACAGCAGGAAACGGATTGGTTCGAGTTAACCGTTCAAATGCCGCACTCCAGGGATTGTCCGCCTTCCAGGTTCCACGGATGATATTGTGATAGCCACGAATATCCTCCCCAGCCGGACAACCGTCTGTGCAAGGGGGCATACGCTCGACGTAGGTTGGACACTTTCCGCTCTGGTCACCGTAGGCAACAATACGGTCCAGTCCGGTCTCCATGGCAAACTCGTCAAACTTATATTCCATTGCAGACTTTAGAATTGGATTACTTTCAGTCATAACAAGAGGCTCCTATCTCTTTCTAGAATCGGATATGGGCCGATTGGTTGAACGAGGTCCGAGAGTGACGATAGGAGTCGATCATATATTTATCGAAAGGTAGACCCGTCTCTTCGAAGAAACGTTTCCAGCCAATGCGATCAATCCATTCACCCATACGCTCCCACTCACGCCCACCTTTTTTGTATGCGCCAAGAATATTGCGCAAAACCTGGGTCACTTCCGGCCAACGGGGCGGATTATTTTCCAAGCCATGGCAAACCAGACGCATATTACTGGGCTTGGAGCGAGCATTGGAGTTTTTACCACCCACCCAAACGGCAAATTTGGAATGGTCTGGATGGTTGATCTCCATGGCGGGGCAAGCACCGAAACAGGCACCGCAGTAGATGCACTTCTCTTCTACGACCATCAACGAGGCTTTGCCGTTGACGGTAGTGGGACGAATGGCGGCAACCGGGCAACGGGCAACCGTGCTTGGCATCTCGCAGATATCTTTGAGAATGCTATGATTGATCCGAGGAGGCCGGGTGTGTTGAACGACGATGGCAATATCCGCCTGTCCACCACAGTTGATTTCGCAGCAGGAGGTAGCCAGACGAACCCGGTTTGGCATCTCTTCTTTGACAAAATCGTCGTAGAGCGCATCCATGACGCTTTTGGCGACGCCGGAAGCGTCAGTAGCCGGAATGTCGCAGTGCAACCAACCTTGCGTATGGGCAATGGCTGAAACGGAGTTACCCGTTCCGCCGACCGGATGACCCAAAGCTTCAAGTTCTTTGACCAATGGAGCGACATTCGCTTCGTTGGGGGTCATGAATTCGACGTTGTTACGGATGGTCCAGCGCAAATATCCGTCTGAATATTTATCAGCCAAATCACACAGACGACGAACGATGGGAATAGTGACCTGACGATGCGTACCGGCACGAACGGTGTAAAGTACGTCACCACTCAGGGCAACGTGCTTCAGAACACCGGGACGGGGCCGCTCGTGATAGCTCCATTTGCCATAGTTTTTTTGAGAAACCGGATGCAGCAGATCCATGTGATGGCGCACACCGCTCTCTTCGGTTTTATAGGTTCTTTTTTCCATTAAATTTCTCCCTCAAAAATGCCCGAATCAGGCAATGGATTCGACTTGTGGTTTATGATCATGAGCGGCTTTGAAGTACGGATTGTCCCTCGGATGCGCAACCATGTCGATGGTGGTCTCCAGACCGGTCGCTTCCAGGAAGGCAACCATACCAACACGTTCAATACACTCGCCGATACGCTCGTGGTCCAGGGCCTCTTCCGACCACCAATCGATCATGCCGTCGATGATGTCGATGAAGGCGTCCATATCTTCTTGGGTTTCCAGTTTAAGGAAAGGAATCATGACGGAACCCAACATATTACCCACTTTCAGATGGCCTTTTCCGCCAACAAGCAGTGTAATACCTCTCTCTTTACCAGGAGAAAGTGCTTTCGGCATGACATTGATACAGTGCATGCAACGGACGCAGTCGGAGTTGTCAATGACCATTTTACCCTCTTTCAGGGAGATCGCATTGGTCGGGCAACGGGTAATGATGTTATTGACAATGTAGTCAATACCTTTCCGGTCGATGAAGGCTTGAACTTCGGCTTCATCCATTTGGATGTCATCTTTCCAGGTGCCGATGACAGCATAGTCCGCACGCTGGATGCTGTTGGAGCAGTCGTTGGGACAGCCGGAAAATTTAAACTTGGCTTTGTAGGGAAGCTGCGGACGGTGAATCAGGTCCGTAAAATAGGAGAGCACCTGGTAGTGGGCGTTGAGTGAGTCGTAACACGCCATTTCACAACGAGCCGGACCGACACACGAAGCACCGGTACGAACACAGGCACCCGCTCCACCGAGATCCCAACCAGCTTTATTCAACTCATCGAAGCACTCCTGGACGTTGTCCTGGCCGATTCCCTGAAGCTGAAGGTTTCCGGTTTGACCGTGCATGGAGAGCAGTCCAGAGCCGTATTTCTCCCAAATATCCAGAATTTCACGCAGAGCCTTTGTCGTGTAGTGAAGGCCAGGAGCAGGCTGAATCCGCATGGTGTGGAACTCTTTAGCTTCTGGAAACTTATCTGGAATCATGGAGTAACGACTGATAATGCCGGCACCATATCCATGGACGCCAACCACGCCGCCCTTCCAATAGCCCATCTTGGTCTCGTAAGAGTACTGTAGCTGATCCAAAACACCACGGGTCATGGTATTTCCGCTCTGTTTGATCCACTCTTTATAACCGGAGATGAAGCTGGGCCATCTTCCAGATTCCAATTCATCCAGTATGGGGGTAGGGTTGAGTGTTTTTCCCGAATCTTCATTTTTGGACATAACAATCTCCGTTTCTAGCACAATAAGTTTTGCAACTCGTAAATTAACATAATTAGAACATTATTAAATTCTTAATATTCTGTCTAAAAATATAACCATTACAGCCAGTTAGCTCCAATGGTCATTCTATCATCCCTCCCCATTTTTCGCCAGTAATCGGGGAAAATTCCTCTTGCTTCAAACAGAATCACAAACCTTTGTCCGACCAATGCTTTGACCCCGTGAGCTTGCAAAGAGTTCCGCACAAACACTCGACAAAGATTTGCACATCAGACCTTTAACAAGTAAAAACAAAGGGTTCCTAATTTTGCCCCGGCATCATACACCTTTTTTCTCTGAAGAGAAAGCACTTAATTATCACATAATGGAGTTGACGGTACAGCAACACTTGTGCTTTTAATATGTCATCAGCCTTTCTGTTCAACCACTTACTCTCCCAGAATTTTAACTGAAAATTTCATATTTGAAAACGGAATTTTTCCACAAAATCGCCCTGCTGAATTAATAAGAGACCATATGGAGCCTTTATTTCGTAACAATCGTGCCAAAAAACAGCCTATAAAGTCATTCAATCCTTGCTTTATCTGCAAGGAAACAAAAGGATTTACCTGGAGCTGTGACTGTGGGTTCGCTTTTTGTACCGACTGTTTGGACCAGGCAAAAAAAATTAGCGTCATTGGCATCAGCACCTGGGACTGGACCTGCCCGGACTGTGGCAAGATGCATAAATTTGCCAAAGGTTGATTGCCCATGACCCGCTTTTTCATCATGGCCGGCGCTCTCAACTGTTTTTTGGCCGTCGGCTTGGGGGCTATTGGCAAACATGGCGTTCGTTCAAATTTTGGCGAGCAGGCCTTTGACATTTTTCAAACGGCCAGTCACTACCAAATGAGCCATGGCTTGGGATTGATCCTGATTGGCTTGTGCTGCCGATTTTTTCCCATGACCCCCCCCTTTTTTCGAGCAGGATGGGTCATGCTCATCGGTATCATGCTTTTCTCCGGAAGCCTCTATCTTTTTGCGTTGACCAAACTCTCTTTTTTGGCCTGGCTAACCCCGTTTGGCGGTCTGACCCTCCTGTTCGCGTGGTTGTTGCTGGCCTGGGCCGGCTTTGGAACGGATTCTCCATCATGATGCTGACCCTTCTTTCTCCGGCAAAAAAACAAACGGCGTCACCGCTGTCTCCTACGTTACCGAGCCGTCAACCCCGTTTTATCTCTAAAACGACGGGGTTGATGAAACTTTTATCAAAAATGGATGCCGAAGCATTGATGAAGCTGATGCATATCAGCTCAAAATTGGCTGAGTTGAATGTCCAACGCAATCAAGATTTTTCATTTCCGCACACCCTGGAGAACGCAACACAAGCCGGGTTGGTTTTTGACGGAGACACCTATATCGGCCTGGATAGCCACTCATTTTCAAAACAGGAGTGGGAATTTTGTCATGACCACTTGGCTATTCTTTCCGGTCTGTACGGATTGTTATCACCGTTGGACTTGATTCAACCCCACAGACTGGAGATGGGCACCCGTCTTCAAAATCCAATAGGGGCAACCCTTTACGCCTATTGGGGAGAACAAATCACTGAAGAGATCAACCGAATACTGGAACACAAACCCGACAATTGGCTGATCAACCTGGCCTCCCAGGAGTATTTCAAGGTGGTTCGTACCGACAAATTGGACAGCCAACTGTTAACCCCGGTATTCAAGGATAACCGCAACGGCAAGTTGCAGGTTATCGGCATTAAAGCCAAGCGGGCCAGAGGAAAAATGGCCCGATATATCATTCGCAACAAATTGACGACACCAGAGCCACTCAAACAGTTCAATGAAGATGGATACGTCTACCAGTCGGAACTCTCAAACCGGCAGCAATGGGTTTTTGTTTGTGACGATTAACTCAACCATTTCCAGTAGTTGAGTTAATCGTATAAACAGCTAGTTGTCGGCAGGGTGTTCAGGGCCGAGGAAAAAACGATTAAACCACTTAACATTTACGGGAGTTTTTACAACCATGGCACAAATCAAGTTAAAAGGTAACCCCATCAACACATGTGATTCGCTGCCCGCAGTCGGCACCAAAGCGGCGGATTTTAAATTGACCAAAACCGATCTTTCCGATGTCGGTTTAAAAGATTTTGCAGGGAAAACCATCGTTCTGAATATTTTCCCAAGCATCGACACGCCGGTTTGCGCCGCTTCTGTCCGCTATTTCAACCAGGAGATTGCAAAACGGGATAACACGGTTGTCCTCTGCGTCTCCATGGATCTCCCCTTTGCTCATAGCCGTTTCTGTGGCGCGGAAGGTCTGGAAGATGTCATTTCCGTCTGCGAAATGCGCTCCAAGGCCTTTGGTGAATTCTACGGCGTACGCATCGTTGACGGCCCCCTGGCCGGTCTGTTCGCCCGAGCCGTCATCATCATCGATGGTAATGGTGTCATCACCTACACGCAACTCTCTCCTGAGATCGTTGAAGAACCAGACTACGACGCCGTCATCAAAGCACTCGACTGACCGCCCCTCCCCCCTTTCTTGGCCGACGTTTACGAGCAAAGGGGGGAGCTTTCCCCCCTTTTTTTACCCAAATACCACATCAAATATTAGTATGAATAAACTGTTTTCACTATATTTATGTGGATAGAAAATTTTAATAACATTATAATATTGACTATGTGATGACTATTCTATAGTTTTGGAATGAACCCTGAGTGAACCGACGTTCTGGTTGCCTGGCATTCATCCGGTTTTTTTATTCCGGTCGCCTGAGATCATGTAATCGTTCTTGTTATTATTTAGGTTCAAATTCAAAACATACGCAATTCCAATGTTATTGAAGGGCACCTTATGTTTCAAATTCGTTTTCATGGACGGGGAGGTCAGGGGGTTGTGACAGCCGCAGAAATGCTTTCCGTTGCCGCTTTTTTAGAGGGTCGTTTTGCGCAGGCATTTCCCAGTTTCGGTTCGGAGCGCATGGGGGCCCCGGTCATCTCTTATTGTCGGATTGACGACAAGGAGATTCGACTGCGTGAGCCAATTGGAGAACCGGATGCGGTGATCATTCAAGACCCGACTCTGCTGAACTCGGTCAACGTCTTTGCCGGATTGAAAACCGACGGTTATCTTCTCATCAACTCAACCCAGAGCTTCAAGGAGTTGGGTATTGATGATTTTGTCAAAAAATTTTCTCCAGAGAAGGTCGGTCGGGTTCCCGCCACGGAGTTGGCCTTGGAACATATTGGCCGGCCGGTTCCCAATGCCGCACTTCTGGGCGGTTTGGCCGCCATGACCGGTATCATTTCCCAAGATTCGGTGATTCGAGCCATCAAACAAAAATTCAGTGGCCGGGTTGCGGAGGCCAATATTACCGTTGTCAAACTGGCTTATGAGTTTGCCAACACCCAGTTTGCCAAGTCGGATGGAGAGGCGTCGTGCTAAAACAGATTGAAGGATCTCAAGCCGTAGCCGAAGCCATTGGCCTCTGTCGTCCCGAGGTGATCTGCGCCTATCCGATCACTCCGCAAACCCATATTGTCGAAGGTTTGGGGGCGTTGGTACGCACCGGCCAGATACAGAACTGTGAATTCATCAACGTTGAGTCGGAGTTTGCCGCCCTCAGTGTTGCCATCGGCGCTTCGGCAGCCGGAGCACGCAGTTATACGGCAACGGCCAGCCAGGGATTGTTGTTCATGGCCGAAGCGGTCTATAACGCCTCAGGGCTGGGATTGCCGATCGTCATGACCATCGGCAATCGCGCCATTGGCGCGCCGATCAACATTTGGAACGACCACTCTGACAGCATGTCCATGCGTGATTCCGGCTGGATTCAACTCTACGCCGAGACCAACCAGGAGGCGCTGGATTTGCATATTCAGGCATTCAGGATTGCTGAAGAGATTGGTTGTCCGGTTATGGTTTGCATGGACGGGTTCATCCTGACCCATGCCTACGAACGGGTGGACCTGCCCCGCCAGGAGCAGGTGGACGCTTTCTTACCCCCTTATGAACCGATGCAGGTACTGGATCCTTCCGATCCAGTCTCCATTGGCGCCATGGTGGGACCGGAAGCATTTGCAGAGGTGCGGTATCTGGCTCACTACAAACAGATGCGCGCCCTGGAACGGATTCCAGAAATCAGTGCTGACTTCAAGGAAAGATTCGGCAGGGATTCTGGCGGCTTGGTCCACCCCTATCACACCGACGGAGCCGAAATGATTGTCGTCGCCTTAGGCTCTGTAAACGGAACCATCAAAGATGTCGTCGATGAGCTGCGTGCCGAGGGAGTGAGCATTGGTTCCCTGGCCATCTGTTGTTTCAGGCCATTTCCCTTGAAGGCGTTAAAAGAGATTTTGGTGAGTGCCAAACAGATCGTCGTCCTGGAAAAAAATCTGGCGGTGGGAATCGGCGGCATTCTGTCCGCCAACATCCGCATGGCGTTGAGGGGGTTGGCCCAACCGGTAACGACAGCCATCGCCGGACTGGGCGGACGACCCATTACCAAAAAATCACTTCACGCCCTCTTTGAAAAAGCACTTCAGAACAAGGTCGAGGAGACCCATTTTCTGGATCTTGACTGGGAGATCATCCGGCGGGAGTTGGATCGAGCCAGAGCGGCACGTCGCTCCGGACCTGTTGCGGAAAATATTCTGAAGGATATTGGCAAACGACTCGAAGACACAGGCGTGTGAGAGAGAGGCCTACCATGGCGCACAAGCAACCGGAAACCGAACAACGGGTCAAATTCTACCAAAAAGGCACCTATACGGTCGGCAACCGACTGTTGAACGTCAAAGAGCGTTCGGTACAGGCCAGCATGGATCGAAAGAACTCTCTGACCTGTGGCCACCGGGCCTGCCAAGGCTGTGGAGAGGCTTTGGGCGCTCGCTATGCCATTGACGCAGCCATGCGCGCCAGTCGGAATCAGGTTATCGCCGTGAATGCGACCGGTTGTCTGGAGGTGTTTACCACGCCCTATCCGGAAACCTCCTGGCAAATTCCCTGGTTGCACTCTCTGTTTGGTAACGCCGCAGCGGTGGCGACGGGTGTGGCGGCCGCCATGCGGGTAAAAGGTCATACGGCAGTCAAAACCATTGCCCAGGGGGGCGACGGCGGCACGACGGATATCGGATTCGGCTGTCTGTCCGGCATGTTTGAACGCAACGACGACGTGCTCTATATCTGCTATGACAACGAAGGATACATGAATACGGGCGTCCAGCGTTCCAGCGCGACCCCCCCCACCGCCCGAACCGCAACCACCCCAATTCTCGGTGATCAACCGGGCAACGTCTTTGGCACCGGCAAAAACCTGCCTCAAATCGCCATGGCCCACAAAATTCCCTATGTTGCGACCGCCAATGTCGCCGCCCTTCATGATCTGGAACAAAAAGTCACCAAGGCCATGAACATCAAAGGGGCACGGTATATCCATATTTTTGTCCCCTGCCCGCTGGGATGGGGCTCCAAACCAGAAGAGACCATCCATGTTGCCCGGCTGGCCATCAAATGCGGAATTTTTCCGCTGTTTGAGGCGGAATACGGCAAAGTGACCGGCACGCTGCCGATTCGCCAGCAGGTTCCAGTTGACAAATATTTAAAAACGCAACGTCGCTTTTCCCACCTTTTCAAAAAAGGAGCGGAAGATTGGCAGAAAATCGCAGCGATTCAAGCGATGGCCGATGAAAACATCGCCCAGTTCAATCTGCTGGATACGGAGAGTAATTCGTGAGTGACAAACCTTTTGCCATCACATTGGATGTCGGCTCCAGCCTTTCGAATCTGACGGGGAGCTGGCGCTCAAAAAAACCGGTTTTTGTCGATCGTATGCCCCCGTGCAATCAAACCTGTCCTGCCGGAGAAAATATACAGCAGTGGTTGTTCCACGCCGAAGAGGGAAACTATCACCTGGCCTGGCAGGAGATCATGAAAAACAACCCTCTGCCTGCTATCATGGGCCGGGCCTGTTATCACACCTGTGAGAGCCGTTGTAATCGCGCCCAACTGGATGAGACGGTGGGCATACATGCCGTCGAGCGGTTTCTGGGAGATCTCGCCATTGAAAACGGCTGGCAGGTGGAAATAAACGTCCCGCCCAGTGGCAAGCGGGTCATGGTCATCGGCTCTGGGCCGGGCGGACTTTCCGCCGCCTATCATCTGACCCTGCTCGGACATCAGGTTGTTGTATTCGAGGCGACTCCCATGGCCGGGGGCATCCTGCGCTATGGCATTCCCCGTTATCGTCTCCCTCGAAAATTCCTGGATGCGGAAATCAAACGCATTGAGGATATGGGGGTTGAGTTTCGGCTGAACACAGCGATCAAGGATGTTTTGCATCAAGTTGAAAAAGGAAGATTTGATGCGGTTTTTGCCGCCATCGGTGCACAAAAGGCCCGCCAACTTGATATACCCACGGACGGCTCGATTGATTGCATGGATGCAATCAAACTATTAAAACAGGTCGAGACCCAGGAGACGGAATTGACCATCGGTGAACGGGTCGCCGTTTATGGCGGTGGCAATGTAGCCATCGATGCCGCCCGATCCGCCGTTCGGTTGGGAGCCAAAGAGGTGACGGTCGTCTATCGTCGCTCTCAGGATCGGATGCCGGCCCATAAATTTGAGATCAAGGAGGCCCTTGAAGAGGGGGTCAAACTTAAATGCCTGCGGGTCATTCGACAGATTGAAAACGGCACGCTGCAGACCGAACAGATGGTCTTGACCGACACCAACAAACCGTTTCCCACCGGAGAAATGGAAACGATGAGGGTGGACACCCTGATCATGGCCTTGGGGCAGTTGGTGGATGCCGATTGCTGCTTGAGTGCCATACCGGGGGTCAAGGTCATTGAGGGCAACGTTCAGATCGATCAAAACATGAAGACCGGCCACGAAATGATTTTTGCTGGTGGAGACATGGTTCCTTGCGAGCGCACCATTACGGTGGCGGTAGGCCACGGCAAAAAGGCGGCCCAAAACATCAACGCCTTTTTGCGTGGTTTTTCATTGCAGCCCAAATTCAACAAACCTCTGGCCGAGTACAAAAACCTCAATACCTGGTATTTTAGCGATGCGCCCAAAACCGTACAGCCGATTTTAAGTCTGATTCGCCGGCAATCCGGCTTTGAAGAGGTTCTTGGAAATCTGGACGAATCCAACGCCCTCTTCGAGGCCCGACGCTGTCTCTCCTGCGGAAACTGTTTTGAATGCGACAACTGCTATGGGGCCTGCCCGGATAATGCCATCACCAAACTGGGGCCGGGAAAGCGATTTAAAATCAATTATGATTATTGTAAAGGCTGTGGACTTTGCGCGGTCGAGTGCCCGTGCGGGGCCATCGACATGATCCAGGAAACCATATAACATCAATAGATTACGAGAAATATTATGGACAATCAGCTTTAAATGAATTATGATTCATAAGCTGGATGACTTGACGAAGGATCTGCTCGGGTGAGCTCATTTTTTTAATAGATTTACTTGTCATTACCTTGGAGAGATATATGAAATCATCGAACAAAATTATAGCCTTGGGCTTAAGTACCTTTTTGCTGGCCAGCCTCGGAAGCATCAAATCCGCCGCCGCAGAGTATGTGATCAAATTTTCCCACGTTGTCTCCCCTCAAACGCCCAAAGGCAAAGCTGCTGAAGCCTTTGCCGCAATGGTCAATGAGCGAATGGCAGGCAAGGTCAACGTCATTGTCTTTCCCAATTCGCAACTCTATAACGACGATAAAGTCATGGAGGCCATGCGACTGAGCGACAGCACCACCAGTGGCATCATGGCGGCTCCCAGTCTCTCAAAATTCGTCAAATTTTCTCGGACCATGCAGGCGTTCGATTTGCCATTTCTTTTTCGCGACATCAACGACGTCCACAAACTGGCCGACTCGGATCTGGTCGAGCGCATGACCAAACCCATGGAAAGAAAAGGGTTGAAGGCGCTTGGTTTTTGGGATAATGGCATGAAGGTTTTCTCCATCAAAGGAGAGAGACCGTTGATCAATGTTCCTGAAGATTTCAACGGCAACAAATTCAGAATCCAAAGCTCCGACGTCCACGCCGAAATGATCAATGCGCTGGGTGGCACACCACAGAAGCTCTCCTTCAAGGAGGTCTACACCTCGCTGGCTCAAGGGGTGGTTGACGGTCAGGAAAATGCCTGGTCCAACGTCTTCTCGAAAAAGTTTTTTGAAGTTCAAGACTACATCACCGTATCCAACCACTCCTACCTGGGATACCTGGTCGTCGTCAGCAAAGCCTTCTGGAATGGCCTGCCTGAAGATATTCGCTCCGAGTTGACGGCCATCATGAAAGAGGCCACCGCCATCAACCGTCAGGTTGCTGCTGAAGCGGATGCCGGGGATCGTGCCAAAATCGAAGCCGCAGGAAAAGCCAAAGTGGTTGAACTTCCGCCAGCAGATCGTGCCAGATGGGTCGCCGCCACCAAATCTGTCGAGGACAAGTTCCGTCGCGAGATCGGTGCCGAACTTCTCCAGGATATCCACACCTTGCTGGGTCACTGATCGGTCGCGTTTTGATCTGAAAAATAATGGCTGAAATTCCGGGATTGGCTGAACGAGGATCAAAACAGCCCATCCCGGATCTACGGTGTTTAAACCCATTTTGGCGATGGCGTGCAAACGGGCTAGACACTGAAAACAGCTCAGATTTGGCTTCCAAGAAAAACCGGTCAGGCATTTGACCGGTTTTTGCTTGTTTATTAATTTTATTGGAGTCCGTCATGCTGGATAAAATAATTGACACCATTGAAAAATGGATCATCAGCATTGGTCTGGCCTCGGCAACCCTGCTGCTGTTTATGAATGTGGTTGCTCGGTATGTTTTTGACGGTGGATTCACCTGGGTTTTGGAAGCGGTTCAATATATGTTCGCCTGGGTGGTGTTGGTTGGGGCGGCCTATGGCACCAAAGAGGGCGTTCATCTGGGGATCGACATCATGGTTGAGAAGTTCTCACCCGACAACCAGAAAAGGATCACCTTGGTCGCCTTGGGCTGTAGCCTGATCTTTGTCATAACCGTTTTGGTTCTGTCCATTCAATACACCATCAAAATCTACAACTGGGGCGATCTTTCACTGGATCTGGAAATTCCGCAATGGATTCCCTATCTGGCCATTCCGGTTGGATTGGGCCTTATGACCTATCATTTGATTTTTGTCGGCATCAAACTCTGGAAGGGTGAAGTTTCCAGGATTCATAAAAAAGAGGCGGATGATTATGTAGGAGGTGTTTCCGAATGAGTACAGTACTGTTATTTATCGGCCTGATCCTTCTCCTGTTGATTGGCGTCCCCATTGCCATCAGTCTGGGTTTTTCCAGCATGGTCTATACCTGGGCGCACACCGATGACCCCATTATCATCATTGCACAAAAATTATTTGATACCATGGAGCATACCACGCTCCTGGCCATCCCGTTTTTCATTCTTTCCTCACATTTTTTGACTACCGGCGGCGTTTCTCAACGGTTGATTGAGTTTGCCAAGGCCATGGTCGGCTGGATGGATGGCGGCCTGGCCATTGCTGGCGTGGTAGCCTGTCTGTTGTTTGCCGCTATTTCCGGCTCTTCTCCGGCTACGGTGGTTGCCATCGGTTCCATCATGATTCCGGGCATGATTCAAGCCGGATATAGCAAGGAGTTCTCCGTCGGCGTCATTGCCACTTCCGGCAGTCTGGGTATCCTGATTCCTCCATCCATCCCCATGATCGTCTATGCCGATGCGGTGGAAGAGTCGGTGGGTAAAATGTTCATTGCCGGCATTCTCCCTGGTATGTTAATGGGAACATTTCTGATCATCGCCACGTGGTTTGCCGCCCGGCGATTCAACATGCCCAAAGAGCCATTCAAAGGGTTTGCGCATCTTTTCAAAACCTTCCTGGATGCCTTCTGGGGGCTGATGCTGATTTTTATCGTGGTTGGCGGCATCTATGGCGGTGTATTCACTCCGACCGAGGCGGCGGCAGTGGCAGCAGTCTATTCGGCGTTTATCGCCCTGTTCATTCACCACGACATGAAGATATCCGATGTCCCGTCCGTATTGCTGGATTCAGCCAAGATGACCTCGGTTCTACTGTTCATTATCGCCTGTGCCATGATTTTCGCACACGTGCTGACCGAAGAACAGATTCCGCAGAACCTGGCCCAAATGGTCATGGATGGCAACCCAAGTCCCTGGATGTTCCTGCTGATGGTCAACGTCATTTTGTGGTTTGCCGGTGATTTCATGGAACCGTCTGCCATTCTATTGATTCTAGCCCCCCTATTCCACCCCATCGCCATTAACCTGGGGGTCGATCCCATTCACTTGGGAATTATCATGACCACCAACATGGAAGTCGGCATGATCACCCCGCCGGTAGGTCTCAATCTTTACGTTGCTGCCGGACTTTCTGGAATGAGCCTGGGTGCGGTGACCAAGGCGGCGTTACCCTGGATGGGCGTTCTGATTGCGGCCTTGGTGGTAATCACCTATGTGCCCTGGCTCAGCCTGGTGTTGGTGGATCTGCTTTTTTAATCCGAACCGGCAGTTGACCGTGGGTGCGGTCAACAAACGGATTGCGCAAATCCGCTCATCCTGAAGTAAAAAAGGGTCTCTGTATAGAGACCCTTTTTTTGGAGTGAGAGGGACGTCAAGGAGAGAGACTAATAGACAATCCCCATCATGAACATCAGAACAACCAAAAACAAGATGGTCATGATTCCGCCGGCCCGCATGAAATCAGAGACCCGATACCCAGCTGGTCCCATAATCAGGGCATTGACCTGATGAGTTGGAATCAAAAAGGAGTTGGAGGTTGCCAAAGCCACTGTCAGAGCAAAGATAGCCGGGTCTGCACCGGCACCGATGGCAATATTGACAGCTAATGGAACCAGAAGAACCGTCGCCCCAACGTTGGACATGACGAGGGTAAAAAAGGTCGACAGGAGGGCTATGGCGGTCTGTAGAATCCAAATCGGGGTCGAATCACCCAGCGCATGCAGAACCGCACTGGCGATCCAGGCGGCGGTACCGGACGACTCGACAGCTCCCCCCAGGGGAATGAGACTGGCCAGCAGGAAAACGGTTTTCCAACTGACGGCCTCATAGGCTTCGTCAATATCCAAAACGCCGGAGATGATCATACCGAGCGCGCCGGTCAACAAAGAGACGGACAATCTGAGATCGGTAAACAGCACCATCGACAAAGCAATGGAAAAAAACGTCGCGGCCCAAAACACCTTATGGGGACGCAACTCCTCTCTGGGATATTCGGAGGTGACCACCAAAAAATTGCGATCCTTTTCCAAGCGAGCCAGACTCTCCCAACTGGTATGAACCACCAAGGTATCCCCAGCCTGGAGCGGTAACGTTCGAATTCCCTCCCCCTCCTGCATGGTCTTACCATTCCGATGCAAACCAACCATTGAAATACCGGTTGTCTTACGCAACCAGACATCCCGAGCGCTCTTGCCGATCATATGGGAGCCTGGTGGAATGACCACTTCAGCGATACCAGCCTTGGCGTCAGACAGAGCCTCGGCAAAAACCCCCAGATCGGAATGAATCGCACACCCCCACTGTTTGGCCCAAGCCGCAATCTCCTCTTCAACGCCCATGACACCCAATTGCATGCCTGCCTTAAGAAGAAAATCACGATCCATGCCGTTATGCCCCATGACCACCTGACCGGTCAGACGGGTCGCAGCAATGACACGAATCTTATGGTGATCCACATCATGCTCGACATCGAACAGGGTTTTGCCGTCCATTTGGGTTTTAGCTGGCAGAGAGACGACGCACAGCACGTAATCCAAGCCATAAACCTCTTGAAAATATTCCATGGGGCTGACGGCCGACGCCCCTTTTCCACCAGAAGAAGGCAGGACAAAACGTCCGGCGATGATGAAATAGACGATTCCAGTTGCCACCAGCGCCAATCCGATCGGAGTAACGGAGAATAGCCCCCAGGTCTCCATCTGTTTGTCGGCGGGTAATGTCGCGTTGGAGTTCAGAATCAAGTCGTTGAGCAAAATAAGCGGGCTGGAACCAACCATGGTCACCGTTCCGCCCAGAATGGCGCAGAACCCCATGGGCATCAGCAACCGGGACATGGGCAGACCGCTGCGTGCCGAAATGCGACTCACCACCGGGATGAAAAGAGCGGCGGCTCCAACGTTCTGCATGAAACTGGAGATAAAACCGACCGTACCGGAGATGATTGGGATGACCCGTTTTTCAGAAGTGCCGCCCACTTTCATGATGAGTATGGCCATCTTGCTCATCATGCCGGTCCGATCCAGCCCGGCGCCGATGATCATGACGGCGATAATGGAGATAACGGCATTGGAGGCAAATCCATTAAACAGCTGCTGATTGTCAACCAGCCCTTTTTCCAGCCCCATGAGCGGAGCAAACAGATTGGTCAGTCCCAACAAAACCATGACCAACATGGCCGCTACGTCAACCCCAACCACTTCAAAAACAAAAAGGAAAATGGTCAGGTATAAAACCCCCATGACCCAGGCCACTTCAACAGTCGGCACCAGGGTTACGGTATAGAGTCCGGCCAATAAAAAAATCAGCCCGGCAATCAGTGTTTTTGTTGGTATGGAAGGCCATGACATGGGACGCATTTCTCCTTATTCATCTGTTGTCTTTTACGTGAAATATCATACGATTTAATCTGAAGAGAGAGAGGTGGAATGCCCCAGCTATTGATCATCAAGCCTGATAAGCATCCCTCGTCGTTACCAATTTCTTATCAAAAAAAAGGCGTTGACGATTGATTAACAAATAAATCGTAGTTATTTTTTTGAAAATTTAATGTCTTGAACATAAACTTCTGATTGTAATGATGAGGCTGGCAGAAAAGCCGAAGCCACAAGCGTGCAGAAAATCGGTTCGTGCATCAAATCTATCCCTCAAACCTTTTTTTAGGTATACTCCTTTGTCGGATCAATGAACAGGGAAAGCTTACAGTTAACGTTTTTTCATCGGGAAAAATTTAAAACACCATGGAATTCTATTTTAGCACGGCGGCCACAACCCGCCTGAGCTTGGCATCGAAGCGATCCATTGCCCTGTTAATCCTGCTGCTTCCGCTGTTTATGACCGGTTGTGACCTATTATCAAAATCAGAAGTCGCCCAAAAAAAACCGACGCCGACAAAACCCCATCTCGTAGAAACCTCCTCGATAGAAACGCTCTCTCTTGGCCACTCGACCCAACGAACGGGAACCTTGACGGCTCTCGGGCGGGTAAAAATTTTTAACCAGGAAGAGGGACGAATCGACAAACTGCATCTGTTTGCAGGGGATCGGGTAAACCAGGGAGATTTGATCGTTCATCTGGATGATCGTCTGCTGCTCTCTCAATTGGCCAAAACCGTGGCAAACAGAGAGAGAGCGGAAGCGGATCTGAAAAGAACCGAAACCCTGAGCAAAAAAAATCTCAGTTCAACGGAAAAAATGATCCAGGCCCGTACCGATTTGAAAGTCTCTCAGGCGGAGGAGGCATTGATTCGCACCCGCTTGGGATATACCCAGATCCGCGCCCCTTTTGATGGCGTCGTTACCGAACGGTTGGTCGATCCCGGCGATATTGCCCCCCGTCATACCCATCTATTATCCATTATCGACCCCGATTCTCTCTATACCGAGGTGACGATTTCAGAACTTCTGTTGCCCCAGTTTAATGTCGGTGACATGGCTCAGGTTCGGATTGATGCGTTGGGCGAAGGTTTGTTTCCCGGTAAAATCGTTCGCATTCATCCGACCATCGACTCGCGCACTCGACAGGGAGTTGTCGAGGTCAAATTATTGGATACCCCCCCCGGCGCGGCCGCCGGCCAGCTTTGCCGGGTCAGGCTGCACACCCCAGCCATCAATCGCCTGGTCACCTCGTTTGCCGCTCTTCAACGGGGCAGGCAGAGCGAATATGTTTTTGTACTGGCGGATGGTGTCGCCCACAAGCGTGACGTCGTAACCGGCCTTAGACTGGGTGATAAAGTCGAAATATTGGAGGGACTGAAGGCCGGAGACCGGGTTGTCATCCGGGGATTTCTGGGATTGACCGACGGTAAAAACATCCAGGTGGTCAATCACGACGACGCAGAAAAACCAACATTATGAACAACAAAGAAAAACAACCCGCCCCGACCACGTCAACCGATTCCAACAAGCCGGCTGGCGGATTGGCTTATTGGTCCATCCACCATCCCATCGGCGTCATCATGATCTCGCTGGCGGTGACCGTGATCGGCCTGTTCAGCTTTCACCGACTCTCTGTGGACCTGCTGCCCCATTTGATCTACCCGGAGGTGCGGGTGCGCATTCTCGACCCCGGTGTCTCAGCCAAGATCATGCAGGATCGGGTTACCCGACAGTTGGAAGAACAACTGGCCATCACCGAAGACGCCATCAACGTTCAATCCCGAACCGAGGAAGGGGAGTCGTCGGTCGATCTCTCCTTCCAGTATGGCAAGGATATCGACATTGCCCTCCGGGACGCCAGCACCCGTCTGGATCGAGCCAAACGATTTCTACCAGACACCATCCGTCCCCCCATTATCTACAAGCGTGATCCTTCACAGATTCCGGCTGTCGAGTATGTGGTCTCAGCCCCTCTGGGCGACCCGGTTCAACTGCGGGATTGGGTGGATTATGAGTTATCCCGTTGGTTTGTCAATCTACCTGGTGTGGCGGGTGTCGAGGTCGGTGGCGGTTCGGTACGGGAGATACAGGTTTTGCCGGACCCCGTTCGTCTGGCCGGATTGGGTTTGAGTGCCAACGATATCGTTCAGTCTCTGGAAGCCGGTAATGTCGAAGCCACAGCGGGACGCGTCGAAACCGGACACCGGGAATATTCGGGGCGCACCGATGGCCGATTTACCGAAGTGGCACAAATCAGTCAACTACCCATCAAAATGCCCAATGGCGGAACTGTCCGTCTCGGTGAGATTGCCGAAATTATCGATGGCCATGAGGATGAACGCATCCGGGTTCGCCTGAACCGTCAACCGGGCGTCAAGATGTCCATCCAAAAACAGCCCAACGCCAACACCGTCGAAGTGGTCGATGTGGTCAATGCCCAGTTTGAAATGCTTAAAAACCAGGGCATTCTCAAAGACGACATATTAATCCGTCCGGTCTCCGATCAGTCGATCTACATCCGCAACGCCCTGGGCAATGCGACCCAGGCCGCTCTGGGCGGGGCTTTTCTGGCCATGTTGGTGGTCTATCTGTTTTTGGGAAATCTGCGGCGTACCCTGATCGTCGGTACGGCCATCCCCCTTTCGGTGGTGGTTACCTTTACGCTCATGGGGTTGTTTGATCTGACCTTGAACATCATGACCCTGGGCGGACTGGCTCTCGGTGTCGGCATGGTCGTTGACAGCACAATCGTCATGCTGGAAAACATCTACCGTCACCAAACCCTGGGTAAACCAGGGGTATTGGCTGGCGAACAGGCCGCGATCGAGGTCAACAGCGCCATCGTCGCCTCCACCAGCACCAACTTGGCGGCCATCATTCCGTTTTTGTTTATTTCCGGCTTGGTTGGTCTGCTCTTCAAAGAGCTGATTTTCACCATTACCGCCGCTATTTTTTCGGCCATGATCGTCGCATTGACTCTGGCTCCCTCCTTGGGTGCAAGGGTTCCACTCAGTCATAACCAGGGCCGTTTCCGGCAACTGATTGATGGTTCGATGGATCGCCTGCAAGAGGCCTATGGCCATTTTTTGACCGGGTTGATGAGACGAGGCTGGTTTAAACTGCTCTTTGTTGCCGCGCTGCTGGGCCTGCTGGCTATAACCGCTCCGATCCTGCTGTCCGGCAAACAGGTTTTTCTGCCCGACATGGATGATGGACGCATCCAGATTTCAATTACCGCCGACCCCGGCATTCCCCTGGATGAGATGGATTTAACGGTTCAAAAACTCGAACAGCTCTATCAGAGTCAACCGGAGGTCGAGACGGTTTTCACCATTGTCGGTGGACGTGTCTTTGGCCGGTCTCAGCGGGAAACCAGCAACAAAAGCAGTCTGGTCGTTCAACTCACCCCGTTAAATCAACGCTCCGTAACCAGCGAAAAATGGGTGAAAAACATGCAGGCCGCTATGGAAAATCTGCAATTGGCCGGGTTCACGGTCCGAATGCGAACCGGCACCATTCGCGGCGTTCAGGTCTCGCAGGGAGCCGACGACATTACCCTGCGCATTACCGGACCACGCATCGAGATCATGGACGAAATCGGCTTTGATGTCGCTCGCCAACTGAAGCAGATCAAGGGTCTACGCAACATTACCCACTCCTCCGAAGAGCTGAGACAGGAGTTGGTAATCGAGGTCGATCACGACCGGATCGCCGCCTTGGGATTGGATGTCGAAGGTGTCGCCGAAGCGATTCATATTGCCTTGGACGGCATCTCCACAACCGAGTTCCTTGATAACGATCGCAGCCATCCCATTCGTGTTCGTCTGCCTAAAAGTGCGCAGGCCTCCATTCAACGATTGGAATCGGTATTGGTCGATTCAGGAGGAGAAAACGGCAGCCCCATCTATGTATCGGACATTGCCAACCTGAAGCTGGTATCGGCTCCGGCTGAAATTCTTCGTGACAACCAACGCCGCATCGTCGAAGTGACCGCTTCCGTTTCGTCAGATGCTGTTCTTGGACAGGTGGTTGCAGAAGTTGCCGAACAATTGAAAAAAATTGACAAACCGGACGGCTACAGCATTTATGACTCTGGCTCATCTGTGGCCCTCAAGGAAGGACAACAATTGACCATCCTGTTATTGGGTTTGGCACTATTTCTTGTTTTCGTAGTCATGGCTGTTCAGTATGAATCCCTTATAAATCCCCTGATCATTCTACTCTGCGTTCCTTTTACCGTCATTGGCGTCTCCTTCGGCCTGATGGTATTGGAAATGCCAATCTCCATGCCCCTGTGGCTGGGGTTGATCATGTTGGCCGGAATCGTGGTTAACAATGCCATCGTTCTCATCGAATACATGGAGATTTTACGCAATGAAGGCCACTCCTTGACCGAAGCCATCATCGAAGCAGGCCGGGTTCGGCTTCGGCCAGTTTTGATGACGACCCTGACCACGGTGATCGGACTGACCCCGTTGGCTCTGGGGCTGGGAGAAGGGTCGGAAATGCTCAGACCTTTGGCCGTCACCATCGTCTTCGGTCTCACTTTTTCCATGCTCGTCACCCTGGTTTTCATTCCGATCATCTACTCTCTGTTTCATGGTTCTTTGAAAAAGGGCAAATAAATAAACGACTGTTTATTGCTTACAGGTTGCAATTTCTACAACCATACCTATCTCAGTAACATGCGGTTATATTTTTTTTAGGGGGTATTGTAGAAAAATCATGCAAACGGAGACACTGACCACCAAATCACGTGAGGCCATTCAGCAAGCGTTGGGGATCGCCGCCAGCCATACCCATCAGCAACTGGAACCCGAACACCTGCTGTCGGCTTTTCTGGACCAACGAGACGGGCTGGTTCGCCCCATCCTGGAAAAAATGGCCGTTTCGGTGGATCGAATTGTCGGCGAGTTAAACCAAGCTCTCAACCGTCTTCCCAAGGTCGAAGGTGCTGGAGCCAATCAGGTCATTCCCTCTCGGAGACTTCAGGCCGTCATGGCCGATGCCGGGCAGATCAAAACTGAATGGCGCGACGACTACATCTCGACTGAACATTTTTTGCTGGCCATCAGCCGGGAAAAAGAGGGCGATGCGGCTCGCATTCTCAACTCGACCGGAGCCAATTATAATAAAATCCTACAAACCGCCCAATCGATTCGGGGCGGCCAACGGATTACCACACCGGACCCGGAGGGCGGCTTTCAAGCCCTGGAAAAATATGCTCGTGACCTGACAGAGTTGGCCCGTAACGGCAAACTGGACCCGGTAATCGGTCGCGATGAGGAGATTCGCCGAACCATGCAGGTTCTCTCTCGGCGAACCAAAAACAACCCGGTTTTAATCGGCGAACCGGGGGTCGGCAAAACCGCCATCGTCGAAGGGTTGGCGCTTCGGGTTGTGCGCGGGGATGTGCCGGACTCCTTGAAAAATGTCCGTTTTGCCGCGCTGGACATGGGCTCTTTGATTGCCGGAGCCAAATACCGGGGAGAATTCGAAGAACGTCTGAAAGCATTGCTGCGGGAGGTCGAACAGGCCAACGGACAGATCATTCTGTTTATCGACGAGATGCACACTTTGGTCGGAGCCGGTCGCACCGACGGTGCCATGGATGCCTCCAACCTTCTCAAACCGGCTCTGGCACGGGGTGATTTGCACTGTGTGGGTGCTACCACCTTGGACGAGTATCGCAAGCATGTGGAGAAAGACCCCGCACTCGAACGCCGTTTTCAGCCGATCATCATTCGCGAGCCAAGCGTTGAAGATGCCATCTCCATCTTGCGTGGTATCAAAGATAAATATGAGATGCACCACGGGGTTCGGATCAAGGATCAAGCGATTCTGGCAGCGGTTGTCCTATCCAACCGCTATATTTCCGATCGATTTCTGCCGGACAAAGCCATCGATCTCATCGATGAAGCCGCCGCCCGAATTCGCATGGAGGTCACCTCAAAACCTCAAGAGATTGATCAGGTTGATCGCAAGATCTTGCAACTGGAAATCGAGGCGGCCGCCCTCGGCAAAGAGCCGGACTCCGCTTCCCGGGAGCGGCTGACATCGGTTGAAAAAGAGTTGGCCGACCTGAAAGAAAAATCCGCCTCGTTAACCACCCGTTGGTTATCGGAAAAGCAGGCCATAGAGGCTCGGAGCAAACAAAAGGAGTCTTTGGAACAAGCCCGGATGGAATTGGCCAACGCCGAACAAGCGGGAAATTTTTCTCGAGCCGGCGAGTTGAAATATGGCGTAATCCCCGCATTGGAAGAAAAAATGGCCCAGGTAGCTTCCGAGAAAGGCGGCGGATTACTGCGTGAAGAGGTGGGTGAGGAGGATGTCGCCGCCATCGTTGCTCGCTGGACTGGAGTGCCGGTAGCACGTATGCTTGAAGGCGAAAAAAGCAAACTGCTGAACATGGAAGAGCGACTGTCAAAACGGGTGGTGGGACAAGAGCAGGCTTTGCAAGCCGTCTCCAAGGCGGTTCGCCGAGCCAGGGCCGGATTGGGTGATCCCAACCGCCCCATCGGCAGCTTTTTATTTCTGGGTCCAACCGGCGTCGGCAAGACGGAGTTAACCAAGGCTCTGGCGGAGTTTTTATTTGATGATGAGCAGGCCATGATTCGATTGGATATGTCGGAATACATGGAAAAACATGCCGTCTCTCGTCTGGTCGGGGCGCCGCCCGGTTATGTCGGCTATGAAGAGGGCGGACAGTTGACCGAAGCGGTTCGACGGCGTTCCTACAGTGTCGTTTTATTGGACGAGATAGAAAAAGCCCATCGGGAAGTCTTCAACCTGCTCTTGCAGGTCATGGATGAAGGGCGACTGACCGATGGTCAAGGACGGACGGTGGATTTCCGCAATACGGTCATCATCATGACCTCCAACATTGGCTCAGAACCGGCTCAAGATCGTGCGAAACTGGACCGAGATGCCGAGCGCAATCGAATGATGACCGCTCTTCAAGGCTATTTCAGACCTGAGTTTTTAAACCGCCTTGATGAGTTCATTATTTTTGATTCACTGAGTCGGGCGCACATGGATACCATCGTCGAGATTCAATTGGGTTCGTTGAAAAAAATTCTTGATCAACGCAAAATAACCCTGGAGGTCGAGTCCGAGGCCCGATCCTTGTTGGCGGATGAAGGCTATGATCCGGAATTTGGCGCCCGACCGCTGAAGCGGGTTATTCAGCGACGTCTCCAAGACCCGCTGGCGGAGGCTCTTTTGTCTGGAAAGCTGAAAAAAGGCGGGAGTGCCCGTTTAAGTCGATCAAACAGTAATGAGTTGACCCTCACTTTTTAACCTAGATTCGGCAGTTGGAAATGTGTAAGCGGTGCAACATATTGGTTTATCTGGTGAACTGGAAAAAATCGAAGTCACCTTATTGGTGATGAGACTTTTTTCTAGTTTGCCAGGTGAATCAAAAGGTTGTGCCGATTGCGTGTTTACAACTGCCGTATCCAGGTTTAACCTGGAAATGGCAGCAACTGGAACGCCACACCTGGCACCGCGTTCCAACTGCTGAATCAGCGGACGCATGAGAATGATCTTGACACTCAGAATCAGCCTTTTCTTGCTGTTACTCCTCTGCCCGGCTCCCTCCTTTGCTGGTGACCCGGAGATGGGTGAACAGTTGACCAAACGCTATTGTTCCGGCTGCCACCGTTTTGGACCTCGATTCAGCCGCATGAATCACAGCGTCATCGGCCCGTCAATAGCATCGGGAGTACTGGGAAAAAAAATGGGCCAGGTTGCGGACTATCGCTACTCAAAGACCATGCGCAATGTCGCCAAAAAAAATCTGACCTGGAACGAAAAAAATCTGGATCAGTTTCTCAGCAATCCGGGTCAGTTTTTCGAAAAAACAGGAATGTCCGCTTTCAGGGGGGTCTCAGACCCAGAGGAACGAGCCGATCTCATCGCTTTTCTCGTCAGCCTGGGTCGATAGATCGTCAGTTTGAACCTGGATTCGGCGTTTTAGCATACCAAGAGGCCAAACCATCGAATCCAGGAGAAATCAAATCGGCATCCCAAGCCCGGATCATCCGACGGATGAATCCAGATCATGATAGCCGATCATGGTCATGCCTGTCAGTTATTTGTAGGCGCCGACTCCACAGAAAAATCCAGAGGGATGGCTGGTGATGTAGCTGGTTTTTTCCTTGATTTCTTCACTTTCGGGGTAGGGCCAGTGGTAATCGACCCAGCCTTCACCTTGGGTTGCGGCGACTTTGATCATGTCCTGAAAAAGAAGTTCGCCGTATTTATTAAAGTCGATCAGGTTTTTACCAACCAACTGGGGCTTTTTGGCATGGGAGAGCATAACGCCATTCTTATCCATGCAGAAAACGTAGAGATCTTTAACCAGAAAACCGCCATTTTCATCAGAAAACAGGGCAAAGGCCTTGTCCGGCCCAATGTGATTGATGGCCGACATCGCCTTTTTGCTCATCTCTTGCGCTTCGGCTGGCGTGGCCATCTCCGAGGCCGCAGCCGAAGAGGCTCCCGCCAACAAAACCAATCCCGCCAACAAAACCAATTTCAATCGTGCAACCATAAAACCTCTCCTCAATAAATGGGGTAAACGATACATTTTATTGCCCATATGATGAGGTGTTTTTTTTGTTTTAACAAGTTTTTGCAGGCATGACATCAAACATATCAGTACCTGTTGCCGTCCCCATCGGATTCCAGGTTGAAAAAACAGCAAAATCCGGGAAAACGAAAAATCCAGAGAATCGATACAGATTTTTCCTATGCTCGGCCATTGGACGTGCATGGCTGGTGCAGGAAATTGGTCTGCATGGTGAATGGGAAGAAAACGCAGCCACCTTGTCGGTGACCAGATCTTCTTCCAATTCACCAGTTTAATCAAAATGTTACGCTATAGGCATCCGTTCAACTACCCAATTTACGGTTATGATTTTTCTTCGGAGGTTGGTTCCAACTCATACTCGTAGGATTCCTCCATATCGAGAAGCTCGCCCTCTTGCTCCGTTGGCTTTTTATTTCTCAATTGAGCCACTTTTTCCTTGAGAGTTTGTGCTCCTTTTTGAAGTGTGTGAGAGGTCGTATTTGTCAAGGCAACCGCCCCACCGACCATATCACCCAGGGCATTGAACAGACCGGTACCCAACTCCTCAATCGGAACATATATCGCTCCATCCTCCTCTTCGGTGCCTTCATAACACTCTTCTTCCGGCAACATTTCCGTCTCTTCCAACTCTGGATTGTCTTCAGTCATTGTCATACTCCTACCGTCTATCAAATTAAGCTGAAAAATGGTCTGAGAAGTCGTAAAAAATCACCTTTACCATCTTGCCTCTTTTCTGGCTGCCTGTCGTGCTAAAACATTTTTGACAGACCAGACAATATGCGTAATTTTTTTTTACGCAACAGGCGCACAATACTCCGGCGCAATACCTCCAGGTAATTTTTACGACCCCTTAACTGGTTTGAATGGCCTGATGGGCCAACTGATGATTAACACGAAATGCCTGGCTATTCGTTTGTTTTTTTGGCTGGTGTTTGTTGCCGTTACCAACGGTCGCTCCCGACAGACAAACCAGAGCGCCGCCCAGACAACCCAAAGAGCCGACGATGATATTCATGCCGCCTTTGGCCACTTGACCAACACCAGATACGACACCTTTGACACCACCACCCACTTTACGGGCCATCAATACCTTGACCACCTTCTGTACCTGACCGGGCCGAGAGGCCTGTTCGACCGATCGGGTCTGAATGGTCTCCTGTTTTGGTGCGGATTGTCTGGCTCCGAAAAAATTTTGGCCGACATGAACAAATCCGCCGACGGCATCTCCGAGCATATGGGCGACACCAACGCCCAGTGATTCAACCGGAACCTCCCAATAGATCTCTTGGTCACGGCTCTCTTCGGTTGAAGATTGGAGCGATTCACGGTATTGGGATGATGGGAACTGGTCAGCGGTTTGCTGAAACTCCTGGTTCGCATCCGCCGGTGTCTGGCTTGGAAGTGAAAGGTGTTCCTTCTCGGAATCAAAGGCGTGGTTCGAATCCGTCATGCTGGCTTTCCATGCGTGCGTGCCGGATTCAATTTGGGGTGGGGTGTATCCCAGACAGGAAAAGCTCCAATCTGCCATTGCCGGTCTGCTCTCCTCTGGCCGGGATGGAAGAGCCTCAACCTCAACAGGGGATTCGAGCGGACTGTCCGCACCGTCCAACAACCCTTCTTCCTCTTGAGCCCGCAACAGCGTCTCTTGATTGACGGCAAACGCCTCCGCTGGCTCAAGAGATGGTTTGTGCATCGGTTCCTGGGATACCAACGCCACATCAATCTCTCTTTGAAGAATTTTTGGCACGATAAATGGCGTTTCTGCCTGCTTGGAGATGGAAGCTCCGGTTACAAGAGGCGGACCAATCTCTTCTAAATGACGAAGTGGCTGTTTTTTGTGGATCATGGCTTTGCTGGACGGAGTCAACACGGCCAGTTTAATGGTGTGTTGTCTGGCCTTGACCGATTTTCCATGTCCCAGAAGAGCCATCTTCTGGGCTTGCTGAAAAATTGAGGGAGAAGTCGTTGGAGCAATTGCCGACCGGGTGTTCTGGCTCTCTTGAGCGAAAAAAGGCGAGCGGGTCAAATGTTTTGTCGGCTCTTTTTTGGGCTGCACCACAGCCGCATGACGCAACTCCGAAATGCCGGTTGCTGGTCGGTTCGTAGCTGTAGCCACTGTCGGCGGCGTCAAACTCTGAGCCGGAACGTTCTCTTTTCCCGTCTGGAACGGAAGACCGATGGTTGCAGAAAATGGTTGTTTTCTGATGGCAACCAACCGCTGTTCCGGCTTTGGGCTATCGGCCTCATTCTTCGCATCCAGTCCATCCGAGTGTTGAACAAACGGACTGTTGAGCAGGGCGGCCTGATCGGATTTGGCCACTCTCTTTTTCGTTCCATTGATCAGAGAGGAGGTTGGCGACGGGGATTCAACCCGCTTCATTTCCTTGACCGAATTCCCTCGCATTTTGACAACTGCGCTGGATTTCTCTTGAATATAGCCCTCAAACGGAGAGGCCGGGGGGGCCAGGTTTTGCTCGTGACGCGCCAAAGTGGAGGAGTCCGGTTTTTCTCGATTTTCGACAATCCACGGATCCGTCAATTCAACCATCTGCGCCCGCTCGGCCAACGCTTCGCTGGTTTTGAAAACCAACGAAGCGTTGGGAGACTGATTGGTCTGTTCGTTTTGCTCCATGTTATTAAATAGAACCCCATTTGAAATGATATTTATTGGTCTTTGGTTCACTTCTGATGTGATCTGGGACATTGTCAAAACTTCGCCCTGAACCGAGAATACAACAGGATCACCCGTTTGACCAGTTTGATGCTGGATTGCAAGTGTGGAGGCGATCTCCTTGAACGCTTCAATGCCCTTGAGCGAACTCCTGATTTGTTTTTGGCCTCTCTTTTCACGTTTGGAAGTCACAGGAGAAGCGGTTTTTTTTAAAGACAAATCCATTGACGGTTCCTGATAAATATCGGCACAAAGAATACGGTTTGCGGTAAAAAAAATCCGACCAGATCGGTCTTGAAACCTCTTGATGAGGCATGATCGTCTATTGGTATTTTTTCACAATCGTGTCGGCAACCCGAGCAATTTCCCGAGACAGTTCAGCCGCCTGTTGCGCCTCTATTTTGCTCTCAAACGGTCCGCCAAAAACACAATGGAGGGAGTCGTTGCGAATGCTCTTCAAGTAGACCGGCACCGGGATGGCCAACACCCGTTTGGTCTGATTGATGGCAAAAGGCTTATCTGAAAAACAGCCCATGGAAACATAATATCCCCGTTTATTCTCAGCCGGGGGTTCTCTGGGAACTCCCTCAGAATCAATGATGGCCGCATCAAAAGAGTTTTTATTGATTGGAACAGTTGGTTTCTGATGCGTATCAACGGCAGGAGCCTGTTGTACCACCGGTGGTTTATGAGTAACCTTCTGAACGGCTGGGCTGGGTTGAACGGATTCCGGTTTTTCCACACGGATAACGGTGGGAGATGTCGGTTCCTGTACGCTGGCGGTTACAACCGGACTACTGACGATCTGACGACCTCCATAACGCTTCCACTCTCGTTCTGCCCGACGGGTTTCGGAAATGGCGGAATCGATTTCATTGGTATGTTTGGATTGTGACCCATAATGTAAGACTGAAATGGCTCTGGCTCGAGAATATTGGTTCAAGGCAAAGGCAAACCGATTTTTCCGAAGATCCAGTGAGGCCATTTTCTCCAAAACAGGAATCAGTTTTGAACTGTTGGGTCCAAATTGTATTTCCAACATGCGAATAACTTGGTGAAACAGCGGTTCAGCTTTTGGATATTCTCCAATATCCAGATAATAGTTGGCCAATTCAAGTCGGAAGGGAGCCGTATTATAATCTCTGGGTCCATATTGATCGACGGCCGCCCGGAGACGATCCAAAATAGCCGCTTCCCGTTCAAAATCGTGGGTCACCGGGAAGAGATCAGTCGACCAGCAGGAAATCAACATGAAAATATTGAAGATTATAATTTTAGGCAATTTCATACAATTCGCCAACACCCCTTTTAAATTTCCACTCTACTTTGAATATATCTCCGATCGATTTTACTCATTTTCCTCTGAAAAGATGAATTGGAGTTCAACCCGTCGGGAACGACTATCACCGACTTTTATCAATTCTGCAATGGCTTTGAAAAGGGAGTTTCCTGATTTGTCCCTGAATTCTAACAAATCAGGACGAAGTGTGACAAGCGCTTTCAAGAGTTGAGTGGATCGGGCGGTCGCCAATTGCCAATTATAGTTAAATCGAGCTGACCCAACATTTTCTCCGGTTGAATATCCGACAATATTAATAGCTTGCAACGTCTTGCCAGCCGGATTATGTGAGCAGTCAAGGGAGGAGACAAAAGTGGTTGTTCGCGCATAACAGGGTAAAATCTCAGCCAAGGCATCGGCGGCCTTGGCCACATAATCCAATTGCCCTGGGGACAAAAGTGATGACCGGTGTTGAAAATCAAACTGTTTGGGCAGTTGGATGCCTCCCCGATTCAGATTGATTACAGCCTGAAGTCGGTTTTCTTCCATTTTTTCATCCAGTTTTTTCAGTAACGCCTTGTGAGTCCGGCTGGTAACAACGGGGGTGTTGTCGGTTGACGGATTATCGGCCGTTTGTCCGAGGGTGCTCACCGGGTAGGGAAAATAGGCGCTGTCCAAATCCGTATTGAACGAGCCGCTGCCCTCTTTCGGAGTCACACCGACAACCAGGCGATGATCCTCATCCTGTAACAACAAGTCCATTTTACTGTTGAGCATTTTAAGGATCGGTGCGACAAAGCTGTCCTGCTCCAGGAATAGCTGGTCGGCTTTTTTGTTTAACGCGCTCAGGGTTGGGGTGATCGCTCTTTTTCGATCCAACATCAGGCTGTTGATCTTTTCATCCAAGGCAATAACCTTGGCAATCAAAGCCTCCTCCCGATTGGATTGAATGGCGCCCAATTTTTTATGCAGGGTCTCAAATCGAGGAGCCAACTGTTGAAGATGTTCCGCCAATATGGATTCGATCTGCTGCTGGGTCGGGACCGATTGATGCGCGGGCAACGCATTTTTATTGTTCAACAGGGAATCAACCCTTTTTTCCAAGGCACTCAGGGCCAAAAGGGTTTGTTCACGCTCTGCTTTTATTTTTTGATTGATCTCAATATCGAGTCGAGCCTGAGCCAACGCACTCTGAGAAGATTGGGACATTCGGGAAATCCGGGTTTCAATGAGGGATGTCGCTACCAGTACCAAGACCAGAAACAGTATTCCGGCAACCAGTTCCAAAAATACAATCGGTATCGTATTGTTAGAATATTTCATCTTCTCACCAAGAGTTTCACATCAAAAGTGCCAGAAAGAGTCAGAACGTGTAAAAATCATAACCTTTCATGCCTCCTCCCAGGCGTTCCGCCAACGGCCGTTTCCAGGTTGAAGGTTTTTATGAGAGGCCCCATGTCGTATTGGGCTTTGGTGAAAGTAGTTACCGGTTTCACCTGTTCCTCATTGGCGTGCCAGGTATGGGTCGGCATTTTCTGGCCGGACTGATTGCTGAAAGCATTTATCACCGTTGCAAACGTCTGTTTGTCATCTTCGGATTCATTTTTGGCCACCGCCGTGTACCGAGTTGATTTTTTTTGATGTCGAGCCTGGAAATGGTCCAATAATACCTCCAGATCCTGTTTGGGCGGGGCTATCGTTTCCCGAGCATCCTGTTGGCTGGGAGTTGTGAAATTCTCTTTTAGAAACTGAGCCAACCCCATCAAGACCCGATCCAAACCGTTCAGTTGATTTTCATCCAACACAGACAACTCCAATGCGCCGATCAAATCGCCCAACCGACCCACTCCATCGATAATCCGGGTATCGTTGATATCCGCACCATCCTGAAGATTGCTCATCAAATCGTCGATTACAGGGTCTGACGGTTTGCAATTCAACGGTCTCTTGACACTCAATTGATCGGACAGTTGTTTTAACAGATTATAAAAGACCCCTTCACGGCTCCTGGTCGCAAAATGATCGGCTTCCACGGTTTTCTCTTTTGTCTTGACGGCTTTTTTTCCAACCTTCAAGGTCAGACAAACCCCAGAGCGGTTTTTTGCCGGCTCTGATTGCCCCATGGAGTTTTTTTGGTCCAAGGCGGGCAAATCCGAATGAATTTCCCGCCAGGGCATGGCAGCTGGACGGACGGCAGAAACGTTGCTTGAGTCAGGCTTGATTGCACGCTCATCAAGGGATGCAACCACTCTATCAGAGGGGCTAGTCTGCTCTGTTCTGAAGGGGGATTTTGTCAGTTTTTTTAAGTTTTTCACCCACACCTTGCTCACTTTTTCCAGTTTGTTGGACGTTATGTCGAGGCGACCCGTTACGGTTTCAAGCTCTACCATTCTATTCTCGACCGTATCTCGGAGGCTGCCTGAGAGTTGATTGATGGTTCCCTGAACCGTCTCCAACTGTTGAGAAGAGAGTTTTTGTGTTTTGGCTTCGACATCCCTGCGGATGGCCGCCAGACCGTTCGGACCGTTTAACGAGTCTGAAATGGCGACAGTCTCGCTTCGAATGGCTCCAAGCAGGGGTTTCAAGTCCGGCTGTTGTTGCATCTGCTGGTTCACATCAAACAAGTCCGCTTTGACCGACCGCACCAAAGAGGTGATAGGCGATTGATCGTCCAACTGCTTTTGCATGGAACGCAAAATTTGTTTGAGCTGTTGTGTTCCTGACTCGGATTTCATGGCTTCGGCCACAACCCGTTCGACCAACTGCTCCATTTTCAAATGGGTCGTCTCTGTTTGGTTTTCCAGCAGTTGGTTGAGTTCACTCTTGATCGTCTGGATAATCGGCTCCAGAGATGGTTGCTGGAGTCCCTCAACTTTACGATCCAAGACTGAGAGGGAGTGATCCAGGTGGGTAGCGGTTTTTTTGAGTTCTTCCCCCTGCTCTGCCATCGACTTGCCGATCTGCTGGTTGGCGCTGACGACGATTTGATCTCGCAGCAGAATCTGCTCCAGATACTGACCCTCTCCCTGTAGCCGGAGGGTCTCTGAAAGAGGGGAAATGGCCTGTCTGACCGCTTGAACAAGCTGGCTTTCCAATTTGGTGGCCGACCCATTCCAGCCCTTGGAAAGCTGCTCCATAAGCTGGTCGGACAGCGTGGGAAACAGTTGTTTCAGAGCATTTTCAGTCAAATGCCCGTGAGAGATATCCGACTCGATTCGCTGGCTGATCAAGTGGCACAAGAGTTTGATCTTTTCATCCAGTTGACGGCTATGGTAGTTTTCGGTTCGATAAAAAACGAGTCCCGCCAACAGTCCGGCAAAAGAGGCTGAAAATTTCACGGAGGCGATCGAAACAATTCCCGCCAACGCATTTTGAACCGTTTCGATGTCGGGAGAACTGAGGCCGTGATAGGCAAAATAGAAGGCCGAACTAAAACCGGCCACCGTCACCAACAATCCGACACCAATCAGGTAGGTGGGTAAGGCCCGATAAAAAGGAAGGTTGATATTGGCGAGGACAAGGTTTTCAAAATTCAAAAAATCGTTGGGTTTTTTTTCGCTTTGCAAGGTCCGGTCCGCTGCCGGTTTGACCGTGGCACGAAACTGACTCCAAGCCGGAGCGAGAGGCTTGATCTGGCTGATCTGAAAATCGACCTGATCAAAAATTTCACCTAGATGGCGAGGGTTGGCGGCTGACTGAATTTGTCGGATCGCCCGTTCCAGCCCTGCGTGAAGCGGCGTGACTTTTGCGCGGAACAGTAACCAGCCGACCAATCCCCAAGCCAGAATCAAAGCGACCGACAGCCAGGGGGTCATGGGGTGGCTGATAAAAATAAGTAACCAATCAAGCATTCCAGCCTCTCACTATTAAATAACCGTTTCAACTTATCTCTTCTTTTTATTCAGAAAAACGGGCGACCAGTTCTTCGAATTGACCTCGATCCTCTAAAATTCGCACGACAATACGTGACCCAGAAACACGGACAACCTTGACAGAAAATCGGTAAACCTGATTGAGGACCAAAAGTTGAATGGTTCCTTCATTGCCGATGGGCAACATACTGGGGTCAATCACTGAAATAAAATCCAGCCCCCCTTTACTGATTTGCTCGGACTCTCCTTCAAACAAAGCGCCCCGACTTGATTCATAGACAACGGGAATCGTATGGCTTCTTCTTGGTTCTTGTCGGGCCTGTTCCTTAACCTTGTTGGCGACAGGAATCGACTGGTTGTGTTTCTGATGGGGCGCTGGAATTAATTCTTGCGGTTTTTGGCTTGACTCGAGAGAGGAGCCGGACGCAAACGACCTTTGAACCGGATCAATGATCCTCTCCTCCTCCGGGAAATCATCCGGCTCCGGGGCAAAATCAATAAACTCTGGCGGATTGAACTGTTGTGCATAATTTCTCGATTCAGCTGCCTTTAATCTGGCAACTCTCGGATCATCCTCCCGGTTTCGGACGGAACAGGTCCCCTCTTCCCGAACCAGACGGGGTTGAGAGATCCCCTCTTCGCGGAGAGGCCGGGGTCGCACCTCACTGCTCAAAGGTTGACGGACAATCGACTCCCCTTCAATGACTGGCTGCTCAATCGGTTCTTCATCCGGGCCTCTTTTCAGAGATGAAGAGTCGACCTCCAGCATTCTGATTTCTCGTTGGCTGCGCGGTTTGGCCTCTACCGAAAACCCCTCAGCCAAGGCAGGCGTGGCCATATCGCGGCCAAACTCAACAAAAGCCATGATCCGGTCATGAAGATCAGCAGCCTGCTGTTTCATCTCTCGAACGGTGCGGAGATTTTTTTGGGTATAGGGATATTCGGAAGAGAGGATTGCCTCCATGATGGCCAGGATGCTGTCCGCCTCCTTCGGAGCTTGAAACTCAAGCTCCCGACTGGAATTGATGTTTTTATCGCTACCACTCCGATACTCCCAAGCGCGCATTTTAATCTTCATCAGCGATTGATTGATTTCGATGCAGAGGCCGCGAACATCGGAGAGCAATTGGTTCATCTCCTCGATAATGATGGATTGTTGAAAAGCCCGCTCCATATCAGTGGCCAACTGGGAAACTTTGGTGGAAAAAACCAGAGAGTCATTACCGGTTTTTTCCACCATTTCCTGAAGATTTGAAAGCTCTTCCGGACCGATGATTGAGGAGAGCCCCAAATATCCGCCCGGATCGTCGGAGGCGAAAAACGAGACCCCCCAAAGGTCCAGAGCCTCTTTTTCTGTCTCATCAAACCGTTTTTGGAGCTGCTGGCTATCGAGGAAACTGTTGATCCCTTCATAACTGGGATGTCGAGCAAGAAAATCGAGCACCGGCTCCAAAAAATCTTCCTGAATGGCCGGAAGTGTTTCAAAAACAACTTTTTTAAGATCTGGAATAAAACCATAAATAGTTTCAACAATTTTTTCCGACTCCAGGCTGTTTTCCGAGGCGTCCTGCAACCATCTTCTGCGTGTATAGCTGAAGCTGGGGATCGCTTCCATTGCGCTGGATTCAAACAGGGTGTAGAACATTTTCTGTCCCCACATCAAGCTCGTGGCCAGTTTGCTGACGCCTTTTTTCTCGGCCCATTTTGTCAATCTTTTTTGTGCGGGCGAGAGATCCTTCGGCAGCTCAATGGCGGTACTGGCTTGAACCTTGACCGCGTCTCTGAGTTCCTGATAAAAGCCGACCTTTTGTTCATTCAGCTGACCTTTTAGAATGTCATACCACTCTAAAAATGTTGTTTTCATAAATGATTTATCAACCCGGAATCCGGGATAGATCAAAACGCCAAATTCAGCAGAAAAACGGTCTTGCCTGGTGAGAATCCTCTTGATGGCCTTGATGCGTAGATTCAAGCCGCTCATGTCACTGGTGCGACTGAAATAAAACATTCCACGGAACCAATGATCAAACTTTTGATAGGTGGTTTTATCCAAGTTTTCCTTGAGTTCAGGATAGATTTTCTCCAACTGTTTGAAAAATGCATTTCGAATCAAGGTTTCCCCAAGCCCCATGGGATCACAAAACACCTTTTGCACGTCCCTCTGCTCAAAAAACAGCTCAAGCTGATTCAAGAATTTTTCTTCCCACTGTTTTAGCTTTTCCAGTCGATCATTGAATAACGCCCGATCTTTTTTTCCTCGACGGGCTGTCATACGGGCATAGATAATCGGGTCACCAAGATCCATACTGATGGAAAAAAACAGAATGACGCTCAGAATCAGACCGCCCAGGCTTACGCCGTATTTTTCCATTAACGCCGATCTTAGCTCTTCGAAGTTTTTATGCTTGGCAATGGGAATCTTACCCTCTCGAAGTTCGTCAATGGCATCAATGCGTGGGACGACGACATCGGTTTTGATCTCATAGGCACTCAAGCCGGAAGTACCGGACTTATCAACTTGTTGCAAAATGCCTAGATAGGAATTGGTCAGTTGGTTGAAGTCTTCAGCCGTTTGTTTGTAGGCCTCTTTATTGGCTTCCAGGGCGGTAACCATATCTTGAACGATATTGTTGATTTGGTAATGCTCAAGAGTCAGAACCCGCTTGATCTCATCCAGGGAGTAGCCGCTCATACTCATCAGGGCGTTCAACTCTCCCAATCGTTTATGGACTAAATCGTCGGTGTTGTTGAGATGAGCTTCATAGCCGGCACGCAGTAGCTCGACTTTTTGGGAGAAGGAGGTACTGAAATCAATCCCCGAGTTTTTGAGCATCCCATCGATGCGACGGGCAAAAATATGATCGTTGAAGGCCAGGCGAACATCGTTGACCCCCTCCTCATAGCCGCCGTGAACGATAAAATGCTTCGCCCAGTAACGCGGCCCCTTGCGCGGATCTCCACTGGACGCCACCCCCTTGACCTCATCCTCCGGCAAAGAACGAAAAACCCGCATGATCTCTTTGGTTGTCTCTTGAAATGAGCCTTGAAGATCAAAGAGCGAGTCCGGTTCCAGAGGGTTCATGAAAAACGGACTGCCCAGAGCTTTTCGAACACGAGTGGTGATCAGTTGGGATTGCTGGGCAAGATCCTCTTTTTTGGAGATGATTGAAACAATACCGTCATAGTTGGTCTTGATTGAAACAAACGTCAGAAGGGTTGCCAGAATCATCCATCGGGGGTTGCGTAGAAAAGAGTGTCGAATCCCGGTCAAGACAGCGCCCGATTCGACAATGGATTGAAAAATACGGGTTTTGTAATCCAAGATGGCCGAAGATAGAATCAAGCCACAGGAAACACTGACCAGATAGCGGTTGTTCTCTCCGCCGCTCCCTTGAAAATATTCCCCAAAAAACTGAACGACATCGGTCATTTGAAGAATGTCGTTGACCCCTCGGGCCGTGGTAAAGGTGGAACCGACAAAGAGAAGCAGGGAGAGCGGGGTTCTGAAAAAGGCGACCCATTTCCCGAATGTCTCTGACAGCTTGTCGAGCACGTGCTTGCCGACGTTTGCGCTGCGCCAGATCTGTTTCAAAGAGCGAGAGACGGGAACCGGCTGTAAAGAGGTGGTGGGTACCGTATGCTGAACCGTTTTGAACGCCTCGGCTACCCCGTCCAGGTTCATTTTATAAATCTGCTTGGCCAACTCATAAAAAGGGTTGGCTTCCAGAAGCGACTCATCTCCCAATGCCAGAGATTTCCGAAACTCCTTGAGGAAATTGGTGAGAACCTGTTCTTCTTCCGTCAGTTTGAGTTGACCACGACCGCCGGCGATCGACTCTTTCGCCAAGATTCGACGGAACGAATCGATCATCTCTTGAGTTTTTTGCAAGGTATCCTTGGGGATACTCGAAAAGACCGATGGGATTGTCAGGCTAGCAGCGGAAGAGTTCTCGGCTTGACTGACTTCCAACTCCGTTCCTGCACCTGGACCCGAAAGATAATCATATTCCAAGGAGTTCAACGTAGAGCGAGGCAACCCGGAAGAGGGAATGGGATTAATGGGGGTTCCAGCCTCTTGACCGTCGGCAAAAAAAGAGTCAACAACGGCTCCATAATTTTGGAAAAGTACGTTGGATTCCGTGCCGCTTTCACTCATATCTGTATTATTTCTGCTAAGAATGTTGCAAGAGAAAAATTTCCAAATTATTCAAATTTCAAGAGCTTTAACACTCCAATTATAACGAGGATAGCCAATTTGGTCAATCGAGTTGAACATAATTCCACAGGAGTCACCTTTCACCTTAAAACCAAACCGGTCAGATGGAAATTGTTTCGACACCGAACCAACCCAAACCAGGATGTAACCTGTTTAATTCAACACAAAAACAGATCGATTCGACTTATTTGGTTACTTGTTTCACCGGATTGGTGTATGATCCTCACTCAGTCTGGCCGTTGCCAATACGCGCCAGGAAAAACAAGGAGAAAATCGAAGTCACCTAAATTGGCAAGGAGACATTTTTTTTTAAAGTTTTCAGGTGAATCATGAAATAGTGCCGATTGAGACGGTCAGACAATTTGTTGACTTGGATATTTTAAGTGCCGCAAACAGAATTGACTTTACAAAATTCCGGACGAGCCGAATTTCAGAATCTAACGGATGCACGCCAGCTGGCTCAGCAACTGGCCAGGCTTGCGCCAGATTTTGAACGGACTGTTTCCGGCTTACAGGAACTCATGATCAATGCCGTCGAACATGGAAATCTTGAAATCAGTTATGCAGACAAAAATCGATTAATTCAAGAAAATCGTCTGGAGCAGGAGATTGACCATCGATTATCCCTGGATGAATTTTCCAACAAAGTTGCTGTGATCACGTGGGAAAAACGTGACGATATCATTGTTTTTACTGTAAAAGACCAGGGGAAAGGCTTTGACTGGAAGCTCTATCTGGAAGTCGACATGGAGCGAGTCGAACACGCCCACGGCCGGGGCATTGCCATGTCCCGTCTTGTCTGTTTTGACCAACTGAATTTCAATGAATGCGGAAATGAGGTGACGGCCACGGTACTCTTGAAAGCAGGAGCAAATTAGTCCTTGTCTCGTTTTACCGGGATTTGACGCGAGAGCAAGACAGCGTCAGGTTGGTCAGCCATTTTCTACTGGGCGGAAATTTTAAACAACTGGCTGAAATTCAGAACCGTCAACAGTTTCATGGTTCGTTCGTTGACGTTAACCAATGAAATATCGGCCTCGCTTCCCCCGCCAAACTCTCGCAGTTGAATCAGCAACCCCGCCCCAATGCTCGAAATATAGGTTACATCTTTAAAATCGACGATGAACTCACGCTCTTTTTGGTTCTTGATGTTGGATTTAAAGAAGTCATGGAAAGATTGGTTGCAATTCAATCCAAACTCACCGTGGATGGTCAGGATCATTTTATTTCCAACCTGGTTTATTTCAACGCCCATTCCAAAACCTTTTAATAACTGTTTCATCAGGAAATCATCCCTCCAAATATACACCATTTTGCGCATAAGGTAAAAGCGGTTTTGTTTTTTTTACACCTTTTCAAAAGAAATGATTAAAACACGCTGCGATATTTGTTAAAAACAACAAGGTGGTGTTATCATGTCGTGGTATACTTGGATCTGTGATTTTCGGGACGGAAACAGGTGCAGGATATTGGTCTTACGTCGGAATTGAATAATCTGGGTCGCAATCATCAATTCGACGGGCATTTTTTTAAACTGCCGCAAGATCACATAGTTTGTACTCTGATTGGTCGTAGGGTCACGGATTCAGGGTATAGCTGGAATTTTTGGAGACCTACCAATGAATCCTACAGGGTTGAAAATGAGCGTGACTCCGGGGGGCAAGCTGACCATCAGTCCCTCTCATGGCGTGATGGTCTGTATCTTTACCTCTGTCATCTTTTTTGCGGCACCGCAAACCCTGCAAGCAGAACGCATCTCATCCTCACAAAACAATGATATTACAGGCATTATCAAAGACGATTCGGCTTTTGTAGCGGAGACCCGCCCCCTTCCCGAATCGCCCCCCCTGGCCCGTTTTGTCAGCAACGATCCGCCAGACGAATTTCCCAGCACCCAGGAGGAGGATGCGGCCTTCATAACGGAGACTCCCGCCCTTCCCGAATTACCGCCCCTGGCCCGTTTTGTCAGCAACGATCCGCCAGACGAATTTCCCAGCACCCAGGAGGAGGATGCGGCCTTCATAACGGAGACTCCCGCCCTTCCCGAATCGCCCCCCCTGGCCCGTTTTGTCAGCAACGATCCAGCACCCGAAGCCTATGCCGCTCGACACAGGCCAAACAGTCCAGGGTCCGACTCACTTATGCCTGAACCAACCCCGGATCTTCCCGTGCCCGAGGCAAAGATACCGCTTCGCCTGCCCGATCAACCCAAGCAGGCCATGATCTCTCCCTTGACAGAGCCACTGCGTCGAGCAACGCCCGTTCAGGGTGACGATCCATTTTTTCTCAGCTATCTCAAACTGGCTGAGCAGGGTGACTATCGTGCGCAGGCAATACTTGGACATCTCTATTTAAATGAAAATGACCCACAATACGATCCGACCCAGGCTTTTAAATGGTTCCAAACGGCCGCTCAGGGGGGAGACAAACAGGCTCAATTTATTCTCGGCACACTCTACCAAAAAGGGTTGGGCACGACTCGTAACGAAAAAAAAGCTCTGGAGTGGCTGTTGAAGGTGGCGGAACCCGCAAAGCACAGAGAAGAACAGCCGGTCAACCCGGAAATTTTAGCCTGGACCTATCTAAAGCTGGGCATGATCTATTTTGAGGGGGAAGAGGTGGCGGTCGATTATGCGGAATCGATGAAATGGTTTGAAAAGGCCTCAGCCGACAACCATGCTTTTGGTCAGTATATGATCGGCCTGATGTATGCCCAGGGAAAAGGGGTTCCCCAGGATGGCTTACGGGCGATCCGATGGTTGAGTGCCGCAGCAAACCAAGGCTTGGAGTCGGCTCAGGAGATGCTGACTCTGGAGCAGAAAAAACGGGACCATTAACCCATTATCATTGGTTCCGTTTATCTTCTCGCAAGTCGAATCAATCCCAACGCCTGAGATCGACACTGAACCTTAATCTCCTTATTCAGCTTTTTCAACCAAGTTTTAGGGATGCCCTCCTCTCCATAATAAGCACCGGCAACGGCTCCGGCTATGGCTCCGGTTGTGTCGGCATCTCCGCCTCGGTTGACCACATCCACCAGACAATCATAAAAGCTATCGGTATCGAAAAAACTCTCAAATACCGTTCGCAATGTATCGACAATGTATCCAGAAGGATTCGAGATCGGCTTCTTTCGACGAAATCTGAATACGGGATGTTTTTCGATCAGCTGTTGAACCGGACCATTGATAAGATCCGGTATTTTCACTCCATCAAAAGACATTTGAATCATGCGGTTAATGCACTCGGTTCCCGCATCGGAGAGATCGTTGTGATGGGTAAGGTGGGCTTGGATTCTGGAGGCTCGAACCATTTCCTGGTCATTTTGACCATACGTAACCAACGCGATGGGCAGGGTCCGCATACAGGCCCCATTTCCACCACCCCACTCATCGTACGCGACCTGAATTTTATTCTTATGGCGAAAATTAAGAATCCCACTCCGAACGGTGTCGCCAATATCCACCGGTTTGGCGTGCATCCAGGCATCAAAAGCCTGACCGACGGATTGCCCGACAACCTGACCGTTTTCTGCTAAAATGGCCTGCCCCAGGGCAAGGGACATGGTCGTGTCATCCGTCACCTCTCCCACCTTCAGGTTCAACCATCCACCGCCACAAATTTGATTATGCACCCCATATTCCTGTTCAATCTCATTGGGAATCATAAACTCTACCGTGGCCCCCAGAGCATCCCCAACCGCAACGCCCAGATAGGCTCCTACCGCCCTTTTTTCAACGAAATCCCGTGGTTTATTTCGGTTATGACGAAAAAATGAAAACATGGCGTCAACCACTATTCTTTGTGATTAAAGCAGAGAGAATAGTCGGGACAGACTCCACATGAAGGAGCACGGCAGGTCATCAAACCGGCCTGTTCACACAACTGCCTATAGATAAATTTCTTCCACTTCATGTCGTGGATGTTTTTTTTGAAGAGTCCTGGGAAATTATGCTTTAAAAGGATGGACAATTGCCCACGATCTACCAACCCCAGATCGTGGTAAAGGTGCTCATTACCCAGACAGGCTCGTGCAATCAACTCGGCAAAAACAGCCACCTCTTCCAAACAAAGTTGCGGGTTGGCGTAAGCGACCAAAAGTTGAGTCACTTCCAAAACCTCTTCCGGACCCGACGATGACTCACCCTCTATTTTTACCGGCCACAAGGCATCCGCATAATCAAACCCATACTGTGCAATGAGGCCCTTGAACCTTTTTTTCCCCAACCCCATCCAGGCGGGAAGCACACTGTTCCCAGAGAGACATGAGATCAAAATTTGAGAAAACAAGGCTCTGTTTTGAGATGGCATTGATGGAAAACAGTCCCCCCTATTCCCGTCCTGCAAAGCTAAAAAGTGAGACGGATTCCCAAGATCAGCTCTATTTTTCGCCGGATCATGATTCATGGGGTATTCCTCTCTAATCTCCATGTCAAGCCCCGGATTGCTGACAGAGTTGGGATGATGGATCACTCTTTGATTGGCAAGATCCCTTTTTCAGTATTCCGATTTCAGATGGCTGCCCCTTGACCAAACCGATCGTTCGATCCAGTTCCGCCAGGTCAAAGCCGACGACCGGAAAGCCACTGACGTCCATTAATGGCCGACGAATCAATAAAGGATTGGAGACCATCAACTCCAACGCCTGCTCCTCTGATAGTTGTGCCGGCACGATCATGCCGCTTTTAACCTGAGGGGCGCTCCGATTAAACCATTTATTAACGGGAATCCCACTGCAAAACCAACGCAGTTTATCGGCACTCCATTGTGTTGTTAAAATATTTCTTACCGTCACGACATGGCCCGAATTTTTAAGAAGGGTTCTTTGCAACAAGTTATTGATACATCCAGGTTTTTCATAAAACACCACGGTAGCCACACCCCACCTCCCTCTTGTTTATCCTAGAGTTATCAATTGGCCGTACGTAAGCGGTGCAACCGTTTGCTTGATCCGGTCAACTGGGAACAATTGAAGTCACCTTATTGGTGAAGGGACTTTTTTTCCTGTTTGCCAGATGAATCAAGTGGTTGCACCGATTGCGTACGTACAACTGCCAAACCCAGGTTCAAATTGATTTAAACCATTTTGAGAAGACTCTCTCACCGACAATCCGATGCCACCGGAGCACTCCGGCCTTCAAAAGCCCGTCGTACGGATGGCGGAACCCCGGTCAAACTGCCCAAAGGATTGACCGGCCGACCGGCACCATCCAAAATGGCCTCCTCAACGGGACAGATCTCAGCACATTGAGAATCTGGAAACTCGAATTCACACTCCTGACACAGTTCGGGAACAATTCTAAAAATCGTGCGAAACACCTCGATGGCTTGATTGGGACAGACGTCAACACAAGCCCAACAACCGACGCAGCTCTCTGTTATGGATAAAGCCATTTTTCAACTCCCGTAGGCGATGGATTGGTCCGGTAACCGACGCCCTGCCTCAGCCTCCTTTTCCACTCTGTCGGCATAGTCTTGAATGGCCTCAACAATGGTCCAGTCCGCATAATCGTTTATGGGCTTGATACCGCTCTCTTTCAAACGATTCCAAGGGGTAAAGCCAATACGTTCACACATAATGGCATCACAACCCGCCAGCATTTTTATAACGGTCTCCAGACCATCTTCCCGCTCTCCACACTGCTCGTCTCCGAAGCAGTATTGTTGGGTAGACAGCTCCTTTACCGGCCGAACATCTCCGGCTGGATCTTTTTCGTAGATTGTAAAAGTATCCGTGTGACCAAAATGGAGATTAATGTGAACACCATCACGACTGGCAACAGCCACCCTTATTCTGTTTGGGGAAGATATTGGCTTGAGCTTGGTCCCACGACGCCCATTTGCAGGTTGTTGTACCATTTGAATCGGGATGACCCGAGCGGGTCGAGCGGAGAAGGTCGAAGGGTCGAAGAAGGGTTCCGCGTTCTTTGGAGAAAACTCCTGACTGCGATCCTCTCCAAGCATTCCGACAGCATCTGCTCGGCATTGTCGGCAGTGGGTCATGAGTTCCACACCTCCACATTGACTCTGAACCCCTTGCATCTCTTCTTTTAGAGGTTCTCTCTGGCCCGTCAATCCATAGTAGGTTCCATGTTCCGGCGAGGAGATCAAAGGCATGATATTGTGCAGGAAAACACCTTCTGAAGTTATTTTATCATGAACCTTTGGCAGATCCTCATCATTAATACCTGGAATGAGAACCGAATTGACCTTCACCAAAATACCCCGTTCAACCAGCTTGCGAATTCCGATCATCTGTTGATCCATCAGAATCTGAACCGCCTCTTTGCCACGGATACGGCGATTTTTCCAGAAAATCCAGGGATAGATCTTTTCACCGATTTCCGCATCCAGGGTGTTGAGAGTCAAAGTGACGTGATGGATACCCATCCGAGCTATTTTCTCCGCCTGATCTGGCAGATTCAGACCATTTGTCGAAAGACAGAGCATTAACTCAGGGAAACTCTCTTTAACCAACCGGCAGGTTGCAAAGGTGCGATCAGGGTTGGCCAAAGGGTCACCAGGCCCGGCGATACCGACGACCGTTAGCTGGGGAATTTTATCTTTAACCGCAGCCACGTGCGCAACAGACTCTTCCGGCGTCAACAATCGACTCACCACTCCGGGGCGGGATTCATTGCTGCAATCATACTTGCGGTTGCAATAGTGACATTGAATATTACAGGACGGAGCAACAGCCAGGTGCATACGCGCAACCTGATGCTGGGCCTCTTTGGAAAAACAGGGATGGTTATCCACTAAACCATTGCCGTGGCTTGTTTCACATTGACTGGACATGGATATCTCCGCACTTTAAAAGACCAACACCATGTTGATCACTTGCCAAAGAGATATCGCAACCGGCGAGCCAAAAATAATCACATATATATCATTGATATTAATACATATTTAAACTTGGTTATTGTGCTTTGTCGGATAACACCTACCAATTGTCGTCTTCACGACACAAAGGAATCAATCAAATATGCCGAACAGGGATATCCAAGGTTTTAATGCGATAGGCGATCTGACGGGGCGTCATATCCAACAGACGGGCCGCCTTGGCTTGAACCCAGCCGGACTTTTCCAAGGCGGCAATGACCCGCTCTCTTTCACCCAATCCGGGGGTGTTTATATCAATAGCGGCGGCCCCTGCCCCACTTTCCAGGGAGACCATCCCTCCCGGACCTGGAAAGACGATGTGTGCGGCATCGATCAGACCGTCTTGACTCATGATGGCCGCTCTTTCCAACGTATTTTCCAACTCTCTGACGTTACCCGGCCATTCGGAATTGCTCAAAGTAACCATGGCCCCATGGCTGAGGTGCAGAACACGCTTTTGACGATCGGAAATACCTTTTAAAAGCGATTCCGCCAACCAGGGAATATCCTCCCGACGATCCCGTAGTGGAGGCAACTGGATGGGAAAAACAAACAGGCGATAAAACAGGTCGGTACGAAATCTCCCCTTCTGGACCTCCTGGTAGAGATCCTTGTTGGTTGCAGCAATAATCCGTACATCCGTATGCAGAGTTCTGGTTCCGCCCACCCGCTCAAACTCTCCCTCTTGAATGACGCGCAATAAACGGGTCTGAAAGGCTGGGGATATCTCGCCAATTTCATCCAAAAAAAGTGTGCCGCCATCGGCCAGTTCAAATCGACCTTTACGGCTGCTCACCGCTCCGGTAAAAGCCCCCTTTTCATGACCAAACAGTTCGCTTTCCAACAGATTATCAGAGAGGGCTGCACAATTGACTTTAACGTAGGGACCATCTGACCTGGGAGAGAGTTGATGAATGGCACTGGCTGTCATCTCCTTACCCGTTCCACTCTCCCCCTGAATGAGAACCACCGTGTCCCACTTGGCCGCCTGGACAATACTCTGAAGCACCGGGCGCATGGCACGACTTTCCATCCACTGCTCAAAACCCGGTGCCGTCAAAGTCATTTTTTGAGGAATACCGATCTCTTGAGTTTTGCCCATAATTTCTGCCAACTCACCGCTCCGGCTAGCCACACGAAGGGCATGGGCCAGAAGGTTGGCGACAATCTCAACTAATAGTTCCTGATCTCTCAACAACTCCCGGCTGCCAAAATAGGGTTGGACGGCAATCACGCCTCCGACCTGCTGATTTTCAAGAGGAATGGGAACGCCAATAAAGGGCAGACTGGGATCAAGAAGCCCGAGTCGGCGGATAAAACGCGGTTCATGGGAGGGATCTTCGATGATTACCGCCTGGCCAGAAGAGACGATGACCCCGAGCATTCCTTCACCAGGAGGAAAAAAAACATTTTTTACCGGCAAGGGCCTGCCATCGTTTATAGCCTGGACCAACAGACCACCGGTTTCGGGGTCCATCAGCATGATAACCCCTCGTCCCATTTTGCCGTGTTCATCCAATATTTCCAAAACTGTTTTTAGCGTAAAGCTCAGATCCTGGGACGAGTTGATCAGTTGGCTGACTTGATACAAGGTCTCCATTTGCGAAGATAAAAACGCATTCCGGGTGGTATGAAACAGGGCTGCATTTTTAAAATCTGTTGCCTTGCGCATTTTCATTACCTTGTCACTGTTTTATTGGCCAAGAACAGAAAACCTTTCAGACCGATTGCGTACTGAGAAAAGAGGTTCGACTCAAGAAGAGTCTGGGGCAAATAGAGACAAGCAATTACCAAACCAAACACCACCCGCTAATTAAAAGCATGATTCTAATAAAAATTATAACTCGCAGAGAGATTACTACACAAAAACACAAATAATGTGTGTTGTATATTTTCTAGGCATTTGATATGAATTTAATCAACCGTGGAGCATTTTTATGCAAGGGACTGACACCGTTTGATCGTAAGCGCGGTTTTCACCCCAGGGCACAATTTTGTTGAGGCATGTGGCATCCTACTGTCTGTAATCCCTATATG
>JADFYU010000014.1 GCA_015232865.1 Magnetococcales bacterium | reverse complement strand
AGTGTTTTTGTTTTCATCTCCATATTATTTCAGAGTTTATTGGTATTTTCCAGGATTCTAACTGCCGTTTTTAGGATAACGTTTCCTGATAGATAAGAGATGTCTGCCCCCAGACCAGCGGGGGAATGGCGAGGATTGCCGTTCTCAAAATTTCACACGGCGGCCTGTGAGATTGTTCGATTCGAGGGTGGTACGCTCCAAGTGTTTTTTTCATCTCCACATTATTACAAAATTTATTTGTATTTTCCAGGATTCTAACTGCCGTTTTAGGGGCATGGTCGAGGTTGCCCATATGGGCACACAATTCACAGGAATGTCCATGCTCATGCGCATGAGCATCCGAATCCAATGCGTGCACAAAACTCCAAGCACCTGGGTCAAAACCAGGAACAGCGCCACTAAAAATGGAATTGTCTTTCATCGCCTAGTCATAGGTTGTTTAGATGGTTATCAATAGATGATATGCTGCACCTATCAATATAAGTCGTCACCATGGGGGTCGCTCAGGGATATTCCTGGCGGAACATGGCGCTTCAACATATCACTTTCTTTCACGTTACCATGACCGCAGGAAGACCATGAACCTGAATCAGTTGAAATATGCCATCGCCGTGGCTCGGGAAAGAAATTTCAGCCGCGCCGCAAAAATCTGCCATGTCAGCCAACCCTCTCTCAGCGTGGCGGTGAAAAATTTGGAAGAGGAGTTGGGTCTGCCGCTGTTTGAGCGGTTCAAGAATGAAATCAAGATCACGAGTCATGGCGCACAGGTTCTGGAGCAGATTCAAAAGGTTCTGGAGGAGGTGGAACGGATCCAGGATATCGCCCAGGGCGGAACCGATCCTCTCTGTGGACAGTTACGGATTGGCGCTATTCTCACCATTGGCCCTTACCTTTTTCCGGGCATTATTCCAATATTTCATGACATTGCCCCGAAGATGAGACTCCTGGTGGAGGAAAACTATACCCATGTTCTGTCCGAACGTCTGAAACGGGGCGAACTGGACGCCATCTTCATTGCTCTGCCATTCCAGGAGCATGGCTTGCAGGTACTGCATCTCTATGACGAACCCTTCGTCGCCGCTGTGCCGGCCGGTCATCTCTGGCAGGAGAGGACGGATCTGCGCGGTGCTGAACTGGCGGATGATGATCTGATTCTTCTGGGCAAGGGCAATTGCTTTCGCGATCAGGTTTTGGAGATTTGTCCGGAGTGCATGCGTCTGGAGGATACCGCATCCGGACCGGGCAACATCATTGAGGGCAGCTCTCTGGAGACCATTCGGCACATGGTGGCCACCGGCGCAGGTATTTCGGTTCTACCGATCACCTCCGTCAATACGCTTCTGTGCACGACGCCGGTCTGTCCCAACAAGGAGAGTCGACTGGTCCGATACGTTCCTTTCGCCGATCCTGCTCCAAGCCGCCGGGTGGCGTTGGCCTGGCGTAGCTCCTATCCCCATCCCGAGGTTATTGACGCCATCGTCGGCGCGGTTCGGAAAAACCCTCCAAAAGGTATTCGACTTCTAATAACCGGTGATGCTGGTTGATGAACTAAAATCTCTTCCTATAGGCATGGCCTATTGATGTTATTGGGCATGGGCGGGGACGACAACCTGGAAACCTCCATCGGCCACGGTTGGGCCAAAGGCCCACGCAACGCCCCCACCGCCTTGAACGCCGTCTTCAACATCGCCCAGGTTCAATTCTGCCGGTCAGCACATCTTCAACCCCAAAGCCGGTAGATATAAAGTAGGATCGCCTTTTCCGCCGGAAGCAAACCTTGGAGGGCTTCGGCTCTCCTTTTTTCGGGACTGGATAGGTGGAGACTATCAATACCATTGTTAGATAGTATTATACAAAACAATAGATTCAGACTATCATGCATCCCATTGACGCCCTGCGGTCGACGCCGTGCCAGCCCAATGGTGATTGATCCTTTTTCCAACTCAAGGAGATGAACATGGAACTGAAAAACAGCAAAACCGAGCAAAATCTAAAAGACGCCTTCGCCGGCGAATCCCAGGCCAACCGCCGCTATCTCTATTTCGCAAACAAAGCGGACGTGGAAGGCTACGCCGATGTCGCAGCCCTGTTCCGTTCTACGGCGGAGGGTGAGACTGGTCACGCCCACGGCCACCTGGAATATCTGGAGGTCTGCGGCGATCCCGCTACCGGCATGCCCTTCGGTGCCACCAAGGCCAACCTGGCTTCGGCGGTTGCGGGCGAGACCCATGAGTACACCGACATGTATCCCGGCATGGCCAAGACCGCCCGGGATGAGGGCTTCGACGAGATCGGCGACTGGATGGAGACCCTGGCCAAGGCCGAGCGCTCTCACGCCCGCCGTTATCAGAAGGCTCTGGACGAATTGGAATAACCTCTTCGCCAATCCGGGGACGGACAATTCCGTCCCCGGACCAACCGGATTTTTTGATTCATTTTTTATGGGAGCGAGCCAATGGACAACGGTGTAAAAAAAGAAGGCAACCTGGAAAAGCCCACCAGGCATCCCCTGGATTGGCGCAACCCCGATTTTTATGATGAAACCTCCTTGGAAAAGGAGATGGACCGGGTTTTCGATATCTGTCATGGCTGCCGCCGCTGCTTCAGTTTGTGCCAGGCCTTTCCCACCCTGTTGGACGCCATCGATGATTCGGAGGATGGGGAACTGGAAGGGGTTGATAAAAAAAGCCTCTATCCCCAGGTAGTGGACCACTGCTACCTGTGCGACCTCTGTTACATGACCAAATGCCCCTACGTGCCGCCCCACGACTGGAATCTGGATTTCCCCCACCTGATGCTCCGGGCCAAGGCGGTCCGCTTCAAACGGGGCGGTTTCAAGATGCGCGACAAGCTGCTCACCTCCACCGACATGTTGGGGAGCATCGCCGGTATTCCGGTGGTGTCGGCAGGAGTCAACTTCGCCAACAATTTCAAACCGACCCGAAAAATAATAGAAGCGGTTCTTGGAGTTCACCCGGAGGTGGCCCTGCCGCCATTCCACTCCAACAAACTTCATAAACGGTTAAAAGGCCATGAGCCCGTCGCTACGCCCGTGGAACCCTGCGAGGGGACCAAAGGCCGGGTTGTCCTGTTCGGCACCTGCTACGGCAACAACAACCAGCCAGAACTGGGCGTGGACCTGGTGGCGGTGTTCGAGCACAACGGCATTCCCATGCGTTTGGTCGAGAAAGAGCGCTGTTGCGGCATGCCCAAATTGGAGTTGGGCGATCTTGAGTCGGTGCAGGAGGCCAAGGAGGCCAATATTCCGGTCCTGGCCGCGCTGGTGGATGAGGGGTGGGACCTGACCGCGCCCGTACCTTCCTGCGTGCTCATGTTCAAACAGGAACTGCCCCTCATATTCCCTGATGACCCGGATGTCAGGAAGGTAGCCGAGGCGTTCTTTGATCCGTTCGAGTACCTGATGCTGCGCCATAAAGGCGGCAAGCTGAATACCGACTTCAAGACCGGTCTGGGTAAGGTGGCCTACCATGTCCCGTGTCACCAGCGGGTGCAGAATATCGGTCTCAAGACGCGGGATATGCTGCAACTGATCCCGGATACCACTGTGGAGGTGATCGAACGGTGCTCGGGCCACGACGGCACTTATGCGGTGAAGAGGGAGTTTCACGACCACGCCATGAAGATCGCCAAACCGGTGATTGACAAGGTCAAGAGGGCTGAGGCCGACCACTACGGAAGCGACTGCCCCATGGCCGGACGGCACATCGCCTTGAACGGCCTTAAGGACGGCAGCCAGGCAACGCCGCCGATCTCATTGGTACGAAAATCATATGGAATATGACCGGAGGAAAGAGTTATGCTGAGGACAACCATGGAAAAACTTACCAGAGACAATCTCTACTCCCTGGAACAATACGCCGCGATGCGTCCGGAATACCGGAAGCGCGTCATGGCCCACAAGAAAGAGCGGGTGATCCCGGTGGGGCCCAACGCCTCCTTCCACTTTGAGGACCGCTTCACCATGCAGTATCAGGTGCAGGAGATGCTGCGGGCCGAACGTATTTTCGAGGCGGCGGGCATCCAGGATGAACTGGACGTCTACAACCCGCTGATCCCCGACGGCTCCAACTGGAAGGTCACCTTCATGATCGAGTTTCCCGACGAGGAGGAGCGTCGACGTGAACTGGCCCGCATGCATGGCATCGAGGAGCGTTGCTGGGTGTGCGTGGAGGGGTTTGATCCGGTCTTCGCCATCGCCGACGAAGATCTGGAACGGGACAATGAGGAGAAAACTTCCTCGGTCCACTTTCTCCGTTTCGAGTTGAACGCCAATATGGCATCAGCGGCCAAGGCGGGAGCCGCCATATCCGTGGGCATCGACCATGACGCCTATCGCCATCAGGAGAACCCGTTGTCGGACCATCACCGCGCCAGCTTGGCGGCTGATTTGGCCTGATTTCCATGAGTACGCCAGCGCGAGGATCGCCAAAAGTCCCAATGGCTGTCCATCGCTTGGAGTTGGGAAGCAATCCTGCGCTGCTGTCCATCTCCGAACTGGTCTCCACCACCTGGGCTTCGGCATCGAACTTCCGTGGCTCCGACAAGCGCGGCCGTGGCGGACCGGAGCAGATCGTGGCAAGATGGAACAGCTTGGAACATATAAGGTTTAACAGACGGCGGATCGCTATTGGTGTCAATAGTCGATAACGCCATGAAGAAGGGTGGTTGGATCTCACATGATGCAATTCAATCTCAATCGTTATCTGCTGGGGCTCTCATTCGCCATCGACTGCGTCGAAAGCGAACTGCTGGGGGTGACGAGCAATCATGGCAAACGGGTGGCCTACGTCTCCATGCGCTTGGCCAGCGCCATGGGGTTTTCAGACAAGGCAATCTTTGATATTGCAGCTCTGGCCATCCTCCACGATAACGGTTTGGCCGAGGAGAGGCTGACCCATACGGACAGAGATACCGACCGCCTGTATCAGGTGGAGGATCTTCCTGCCCACTGCCTCATCGGAGAGGGAAACGTCTCCGCATTTCCGTTTCAATGCGCCGAGTCCGGCGTCATCAGCTATCACCATGAAAATTGGGACGGATCCGGTTTTTTCGGTCTGCAAGGGGACGCCATCCCACTGATGGCGCAGATCATCGGGCTTGCCGACTATACCGATCTCAAGTGTCGATTTCAGACGCCGGATCCCGCCAACTGGGTAAAAATTGACGACTTTGTGAACCAAAGGAGAGGCCGCGTCTTCTCTGCCGATTTGGTGGATGTTTTCCGTCAAGTCAGTCAAAGTCCCGCCTTCTGGTATGATCTGCGCGATCCTTTCATCCAGGCAGCACTGGATCGGACCATGCCGGAGATGACCACGGATATCAGCTGGGAACAGGTGTTGGAGGTCTCACGGGTTTTCAGCCGTATTATCGACTCAAAATCCCGATTCACCTTGTCCCACTCCAGCGGCCTTGAAGAGAAGGCCGGTCATATGGTAGATCATTTCAACATGGATGATGAGGAACGGTTGAAGTTGCGTATTGCCGCCAGTCTTCATGACGTTGGCAAACTGGCCATACCCAATGCCATTTTAGACAAGCCGGGAAAACTGACCGATGAGGAACGGGGCACAGTCAACATTCATACCTATTATACCAGGCTCTGCCTGGAACAGATTCCTGGCTTTGAACAAATCACCGAATGGGCCGCCAACCATCATGAAAAACTGGATGGAGGCGGTTATCCACTGGGACTTGGCAAAGGGGAATTGGACTTCAATGCCCGTCTGCTGACGGTCCTGGATATCTATCAGGCATTAACGGAAGAGCGGCCATACCGTAAATCCCTGAGCCATGCCCGATCCATGGAGATCATCGGCAAAATTCGGGATAACGGAGAGGTGGATGCGGAAATCGTGGGTGAGGTAGACCGGGCCTTTTCCTGATAGTGAAACGTACTGAACCTGCGGAAAAGCATCCGGTCTGCAAGGACAAACACACCGCCTTCCGCCAGATAAGGAGAACAACCATGAACATTCTATTTCAGTCCGGCATTCTCGAACCGATCCCAGCCCATGGGCGGGTTGTGGAGTTTGACGCCATCCCTGGAGCAGATACCCGGGAAGCGCTTCGTTCCCTGACGACTATGCCTCTTGATGGCCGGTATGTGGTCGGGCTTGGTCCCGGCCTTGTTTTGGGCTTGGGCCAAAAGGTTCCTGGCTTGCGCCCTTTTCCCGCCATGACGGGATTTGGCTGCTCCATTCCTTCCACCCAGTCAGACTTGTGGTGTTGGGTACGGGGGGAGGATCGAGGAGAAATTCTTCATAATGTCCGGTCATTCATCTCCAAAATCAATGGCGATTTCCATCTGTCGCGTAGCGTTGATCTTTTCAAATACGACCGGGGACTCGATCTGACCGGCTACGAGGACGGCACGGAAAATCCGGAAGACAATGAAGCGCGGGCCGCTGCCATCATGTCAGGTGCCGGCCCGGGAATGGACGGGTCGAGTTTCGTGGCGATACAGCAATGGCGGCACGATCTTGCCCGTTTTGAATCTTTCCCCAGGGAAGATCAGGACCACATCATTGGCCGCCGGTTGGCGGATAACGAGGAGATCGGTGACGCCCCGGAGTCCGCCCACGTCAAGCGCACGGCCCAAGAGAGTTTTTCACCGGAAGCGTTTGTCGTACGTCGATCCATGCCTTGGGCGGATGCGTCGGGAGAGGGACTGGTTTTTATTGCCTTTGGCCATTCTCTGGATGCTTATGAGGCGCAACTGCGGCGCATGACCGGTCAGGATGATGGCATTGTTGACGGGCTCTTTCGTTTTACGAAACCCGTAACGGGCAGCTACTTTTGGTGCCCACCAGTAGGTCCAAACGGGTTGGATTTGGCGGCTCTCGGACTTTGAGGATTTTAGGAATCAAACAAAGTGTCAACGCTATGAAAAACGGTTCAGGCAGCCTCCGGATAGTAGGAACGAATAATCCATCTGTTAACGAAACCAAAGTTAAAAACAAGCGAAAAGATTGAATTTTGTCTCTACCAATGGGTTGGGAACAGGAAGCCAAAAAGCTCGTTGAGCAACCATCTCAACTGGAAGAGGCTTACCAATCCATTAATCAGGGATTTCATCAAATTTCACAATTACTTGCCCTGATATGACCCAATTCAAAAACCGTGAACTTTTTTCTCGTTTTTATTGAGCGAGAACATAAAAGGGAGTAAAATTGTTCCTATCCGAAATGGAAGCGGGAGTTTCCGGTAATCGGCTCCTGTTTTCCACTCTTCATTTTACCCAAACCTATCAAGCAGACCAATCACCATGTCCGTTATCAAAGAGATCCAACAGTTATTTAAACAGGTCAGCAACCAGATTATCGGTCAGGAGACCCTCATCAATCGACTACTGATCGCCCTGCTGGCCAATGGTCATCTTTTGGTGGAAGGAGCACCGGGCCTGGCCAAGACGCGGGCGATCAAGGTGTTGAGCAGTGGTGTTTCCGGGGATTTTCACCGGATTCAATTCACGCCGGATCTGTTACCATCCGATCTGACCGGAACCGATGTCTTCCGCCCCCAGGATGGCACCTTTCATTTTCAAAAAGGGCCGCTTTTTCACAATCTCATTCTGGCCGACGAAATCAACCGCGCCCCAGCCAAGGTACAGTCTGCCCTGTTGGAGGCCATGGGAGAGGGACAGATAACCGTCGGTTCCACCACCTACGCTCTCCCCGACCTGTTTCTGGTCATGGCCACCCAAAACCCCATCGAACAGGAGGGTACCCATCCCCTTCCCGAAGCACAACTCGACCGATTTTTAATGTTGACCCGCATCGATTATCCCAGCTACGAATCGGAACGAGCTATCTTGCACCTGGTCCAAAACGAAGCCAAAGCCGGAACGAACGGCCTGCCGGTCAACTCCGGCCCCCGACTTGACAAAGAAACCCTTTTTTCTGCTCGTCAGGAGATCCTCGCCCTGCACATGGCCGAGAATCTGGAGACCTATCTATTGCAACTGATCATGGCCACCCGTGACCCTCGCTGCCTGGGCGAGGAGTATGCCAACATTCTTCAATATGGAGCCAGCCCAAGGGCGACCATCGCTCTGGATCGTTGCGCCAGGGCCAACGCATGGTTGACCGGTCGGGATTATGTCACCCCGGAGGATATTCAAAATTTGGCCTATGACGTTTTACGCCATCGGATTCTACTGACCTTCGAGGCCGAAGCCGACGGACTGACGCCAGACGGCTTCATCAGCCAACTATTGGCTCGAATTCCAGTGCCATGAACATCTCCAGCCGCCTTGCCCGACCCTTTAAACAGGCCCGACAGCCCTCCATCGACTCCTCCGATAGTCCGGTTGACGTATTGCGCAAGCCACTGATCGCCCTGCACCGAGAAGCCCGCGGATTTTCCCTGACACCGACCCGGATTCGTTCCGCCCAGTCCGGTCAATATCTCTCGCCTTTTTTGGGGCGGGGCATGACTTTTGCCGAAAGCCGCCTCTATCAACCGGGAGACGACGTTCGCCATATGGACTGGCAGGTGACTGCCCGCACCGGCAAACCCTACACCAAACTTTTTCAAGAAGAGCGGGAACGGTCGGTTCTGGTCTGGGTTGATTTTCGCCGTTCCATGTTTTTTGCCACCCGTGGTCGATTCAAGGCGGTCCAGGCCGCACGAATGGCGGCTTGGATCAGCTGGGTAGCCCGTTTCAACCATGACCGCATCGGCGGTTTGGTTTTTTCGGAACAGTCCCACCGGGAAATTCGACCGAGAACGGGAGATAAAGCCGTGTTGCGTCTGATTCAAATGCTCTGTTCCCAGGCGAAGAACCGGCTATTGGCGGAGGGTTCAGCCCCTTCCGACCCTCATCTGGCTTTAAGTCAATCCCTGGCCCGCCTGCGTCGAGTGGTCAAACCCGGCAGTCAACTCTACCTGCTCAGTGATTTTAGAAACTTGGACGCCACAGGAGAAGCTCATCTGAAACAACTGGCCCGCCACAACCAGATTATTCTCCTGGCCCTGCACGATCCTCTGGAGAAGAGCCTACCGATACCGGGTCTCTATCCCATTCGCCTGGAGGAGGGACGACTTCTGTTGAACAGTTCCGACCCAAAAACCCGCCTTCACTATGAAGAGCTGTTTATCCAACGCCAGGAGCAACTCCAAAATCTCAGTCGAAAGCTGGCCGGCGATTTTATCTCGATCTCCACCCAAGACCACGCCGTCAAAACGCTACAGACCCTGTTTGTGAGCTGATCGCCCCATGAATCCGACCCCCTCACCCCCCCTACCCTTGAGAGACATCCATCTGCCGCCGGAGATTTCCTGGTGGCCTCCAGCTCCCGGATATTGGTATCTGGCCGGACTGCTGCTTTTGCTGGTTATTGTCCTACTCATCGGTCGTCACTGGTATAAAAAAGGGGCGTTGAAACGAGAATCCCTGGCCAGACTTGAACAGATCAAACAGACCTATCAGCAGCGAAAAGCGGCGCAAAAACTCAGTCAGGATCTGTCGGAACTGTTGCGCCGCATCGCCCTCTCCAGCCACCCCCGCGCCCAAGTCGCCGGACTGACCGGGGAGGCATGGCTGGCCTTTTTAGACAGCCAATGGGGCAACCAACCCTCGTCACCAACCCCCTTCCAATCCGGCCCCGGCCGCTCCCTGATCACCGCTCCCTATCAAAAAACCATCGAACCTGAAACCGTGGAAAAACTACTGAAACTGTGCAAAAACTGGATTGAAGCCTATGATTACGGGTTTAAAACAGACTCAAACCCGGAGCAAAACGTCATATTCCAACGAATTGAATAAGGCGGGAGTGGCTGTGAATCGGGCGTTCAGGGCGATGAGGGCTTCCAGGTAGGGTTTGGCCTCCAGGGGCACCCGGGGCAGGCCGCCGATAAACGGAAAACTGCTCAAAGGGAAAAAAACCGTCAGTCGATGGTTGCAACCGGCCAGACCGGTGGCAACCCGCAACCCTTCTACGCCGCGATGGAGACCCGCATCCAATAAAACGCCAACCTCCTTTAGCCGTGAAGAGGTCCGTTTGACCGGCTCCAACGTGTGGGGAACCGATAGAATGAATTCACTCTCGGCAACCATCTGTGCAAAATCCAGAAGACCGCCCGATTCAATGCCCGGCAACGGCTCCGGCCCCTGCAGGGTGCGATGGCTAAAACCGCAAAACAGCCGTTTTTTAAAACCGGAACCGATCTGGGTCGAGGCGACCAACAGCACCCCCGTATAGACAAAAAAAAGCTGAATCTCCACCGTGCTGGGAAAAAAATCTTTGATGGAATCCAACCAGCCCGGGTTGAGCTGATCATCGGTAATCAGTACCGTCACCCGATCGACTCTCGTTAAAGGCGCGGATGGGTTCAAAATCGATCCTTATCCACAATCAGGTTGGGGTTGGCCGGGTCCATGATGACCTCATCCAGGGATTGGCCGGACATCAGACGAACCATGTCCGGCACCCGGTAATCCACCCCACCCTTGGCATTTTTTTTATCCGTAACATCGGGCAATAAAACACCGGTTCCACCCAGACCACAATAGCCCTGTGGGATTTTGGCCAGATATTGTTGATGATAGGACTCCGCGTAGTAAAACGGTCCTACCGGCTGAATCTCCGTGGTAATCTGACCAAATCCCCGTTCTTTCAACGCCCCTTGAAAGCGGGTTCGACTCGACTCGGCAGCCAAATGTTGCGTGGGGGAGTAGGTGTAGATTCCAGAACGATATTGTGTGCCCATATCGTTGCCTTGACGCATGCCCTGGGTTGGATTGTGCTGTTGCCAAAACAGTTGCAAAAGCTGCTCATAGGTGACCAGCTTGGGATCGAAAACCACCAAAACCACCTCGTTGTGACCGGTTTTCCCCGTACAGACCTCCTCATAGGTGGGGTTGGGCGTATAACCTGCGGAATAGCCGACTGCCGTTGAATAGACTCCAGGCTGTTTCCAGAAGAGCCGCTCAGCCCCCCAAAAGCAGCCCAGACCAAACAAGGCACAGGCCATCTGATCGGGGAAAGGCGCAACAATCCGGTGACCGTTGACAGCATGTGCCACCGGAATGGACAGAGCCTCCTTGCGACCCGGCAACGCCTGTTTTGGGTCGATCATACGGTTTTTAGATCCACTGAACATCCGAATGCACTCCTCCGTTTATCCAAATTCGGCAGTTGAACGTGTGTAGCTGGTGCAAAACATTGGTTTGCCTGGTGAATCAAGGGGTTGAGCCATGTGGGGATAATCCTTAAATTCGATTGTTGGACGTCGTGTCTGTTGAAAAAACGCACCCCTTTCGAACAAGTCGGATTTCAGGCAGAGGCGGAACGACTTTCAAAACTTTCCAAAAGGGATGCAAACCCTTCGACAACCTCATTCAAACTCTGGTACCCGGCTCTGGCGACTGCGGCCTCATCGGGTTCCTGTTCCGGCCTATCCTGATTCTCCCCCCATATCCGGGCCTGTTTGGACCACTTTTCATAGCCATCGGCCCAAACCTGCTCATCCCGGTTCCATTTCATGGCGCTTTTGGACTCTTTACTAAAAAATCGGGAAACAGCAGAAGCGGAACCACTGCCAAAGAAAGCTTCAGCCTCCAATTGGCGGCCTGATCGCTCAAAAAGGCTTTTCATCACCGAAACAATATTGTTTGGTGGATACAACAGCCAGCGGGGAAAAACGGTTTTTGCTGCGCCAGAACCCCGACGTCTCAAGCTGTCACGCAGGGACAGTTTGCCAAAAAACAGACTCAGTTCAATCCGCCCCTTCTGATCCAGAAGAACGCACACTCCATAGTGAATGATCGGCAGATAGGCTTTATTGGAGATTGAAGAAAACAGAGCCAGGCTTCGAAATAATTTTTGCCCGGCCAACTCATCAGAGTTCTGCATCCAATCCAACAGACCGCTGTTATAAAGGGAGACGGCCAGATCGATTCGATGTTTATTTCCATACCGTTCACCAATCTCCACCGCGCGGTCAAATAACGATCGAGCCTCGTTCAATCGCTGCTTTTGTACGGCGACCCATCCCAGTTGATTGAGGAAAACACCGGAAAAACGGTGGTCAGGTCCGTAGTTGATCGAGAGAATGTCCCGACATCGATAAAAGGCCTGCTCTGCCTTTTCATAATTGCCGACATCCGCATAAAATCCTCCCAGGGAATAGAGTGCCGGGGCAACCGATTTATGATCGAATCCTCTGGCCTGCTCCCGCATCTCGACAACCTTCAAAAAATAGCCTTCGGATTGATCAATTTTTTTAAGATGGAAGGAGACAATGGCCAGCAACTCCAGGGTCGTAACCACTTCAGGAGATCCTCCCACCATCATTTTATTCTCGACATCCAAGGCGCGGAGCAAAACCTGTTCCCCCTCTGAATAGCGTTTCTGATGAATGCGGATTCGGGCCAGATTGTTGAGCACATAGGTCAGAAGCGGTGAGTTTTTTCCGGTTTTTTTCTCCAATATCTTCAAGGCGTCCAGAACATGTTGAGCCGCGCGAGTCTCCTCGCCGATCTCCAGCAACAACAAGGCAAAATTGTTCATGGTGTAAGCACTGTTGGCGCCGTGAAAAATACTGATTTTTTTATAGGTATCCAACGCCAGCTCATAATAGCGCCTGGACTCCTGATAGTTGAGAGTCTGATAGTTGCAATAGCCGATTTCGTTATAGACATGAGCCAGAAAATCCAATCGCGGATCACTGCTGTCGGCCTCGAATTTGGCGGAATCCAGCCATTTAGCCAAAGATTTTTTAAATAATCCGGAACTTTGAAGATCGACGGCCTCCTTCCAGAGAGTCTCAGCCCGGCGGTGTTTCCAATCCTGGGCATCGACAGCCTTTTCGCGGATTAAAAACTTGGACGAAACTGAGAAATAGGCTCCGGCAATCATACGAAGAAGGGTTCTGAAAAATCCACTGCTTCTGGTCAAAATTGCTATCATCTTCTGCAAAAATCCTCTTTGCGTAGCGAAAGAACGATCAAAGTCAAGGGAGACGGCCTGGAATCCACAAACATCCAACTCCATTCACTATCGACCATAAAACAAAAAAAGTCTACATTCCAATATAGTTCGGCCCCTCTCCACCTTGGGGTGCGACCCAACTTAATCGTTTATCAAAATCCTTGATGTCACAACTTTTGCAATGGAGGCAGTTGCTGGGGCTTAGCACCGTCGCAAAGACGTCGGCCGGGCAGTACCGTCGAAACCGGTTATCCTCCGGGCCGGTATGGTCGGAAATAATGTGCGACGGCTGATCTTCCTGATGAAAAACCCCAGCCAGTTGCAGGGATGAGGATTGATCAAACGTCAGCCGACCATCCCCCTTGAACCTGGATTCGGCAGCTGGGCCTTGATTGGGCGTTGAAAATCGTTTGATCCGGTGACTGCGACGACGGTGGTTCAAGGTCCAAGGGGCTTTTCCCTTCAACAGCCAATGATCCACCGCCCCCTGGAACAGACCGGGGATCAATCCCCAACCAAACCCCGGCCTGAGATTTCGGGATCTGGATAAATCGCGCCAGATCCAACTGCTCTGGATGGCCTGGGTGTAGAGATCGGTTTCCGGTTTGGAATGATCGAACAACAGCAAAAAGACGGCTTCTGCCGCCAGTTGACCGGAATGAAGCGCCATGTGCGATCCTTTCATACGGCCAACATCCATAAAACCCGCCGCATCTCCCAACAGTACTCCACCGGGAAAAGAGAGTTTCGGCAGGGATTGAACCCCGCCTTCGGTGAGGGTTCTGGCCCCGAACCCGATTCGCATACCTCCGGCAAACAGGGGGCGGAGGAGAGGATGGCTCTTGAATGTCTGAAAACGCTCGAACGGATCTAGGCTGTTGGAGCGATAATCCAAGCCAATCACCAGGCCGACGGCGACTTGCTGTTGGCTCTGATGGTAGACAAACCCACCGCCATAAGTGTCGTGATCCAGTGGCCAGCCGACCGTATGGACGATGGAGCCAGGGGAGTGGAGGGAGGAGTCAACCTGCCACAACTCTTTGATGCCCAGCGCATACTGCTGTGGCTGAGCCTGCGCATTCAGACCGTAGCGGCGAACAACCTCGCCGCTCAACTGTCCCCGGCATCCTTCAGCCAACAGGGTCTGCCGGGCCTTTATTTTTATCCCCGGTTGATAATTGGCATTTTTTTCGCCCTCTTTGCCACGGCCCATCTCGCCCGTTTCAATACCGATGACCGTACCCTGTTCGGAATAAAGCAATCGGGATGCCGCAAACCCGCAAAAAATTTGGACACCCAGATTCTCCGCCTGTTGCGCCAACCAGAGAGTCATCTGACCCAGACTTAGAATGTGACAATCCGTGTTTAAAAATCCGGGGTCGGGCAGCTTCAGGCTGGAGCTGGCGTTAAGCAGTAAAAACTGTTCCTGCGTGACCTGTTGGCCGATCGGCGCCTGTTTTTCACGCCAATCGGGAATCAACTGCGTCAGGGCGATGGGATCGAAAACAGCCCCGGAAAGAATATGGGCGCCGATGCTGGCCCCTTTTTCCAAGAGACAGATTGAAATGTCTTGGCCATGCTGGCGAGCCAACTGCCCCAGGCGGATGGCCGCCCCTAAACCAGCCGGACCAGCCCCGACAATCACCACATCAAAAATCAGGGATTCATCCGACATTCTTCTCTGCTCTCTTCAGATCAAACCGGGCAAAAAAAAACAAACTTTTTTTTAAAATCAGGAACCATTCAAAAAGGTAGCGGTCAAATTAATGTAACGAGCCGGGTGTTTGTGTGAGTTCCCTCCTTCGACCCGGTCGCGTTCGATTGGACCCCACCCCTTCCCCCCCATCAGGGATCCAGTCGGTTTTGACCCGCTTCTTCACCCATCGTGCGGAGAAGAAGCGGGTTTTTTTTGCCGAGAAATTCCGCCATACGTGCGACACCCTCGACAATTCTCGAATAGTCGGTCGCATAGGAAAATCGCAGGTGGATATTGGACCGATATTCACCAAAATCCAGGCCCGGCGTCACCGCCACACCCGACTCTTCCAATAAACGCTGGCAAAATGTTTTTGAATCGGAAATCCCGGTCTCCCGCAGGATGGCCGATATCTCCGCATAGATGTAAAAGGCTCCCAATGGCTCCACCGCAATGACAAAGCCCAACTCTTTCAAGGCTGCAATCAGATAGGTTCTGTTTTTATTGTAGCTTTCAAGATGTTGATCAAACAGGTCGGTACAATCAAAGGCGGCGATGGCCGCTTGTTGGGAGAGGGTCGGCGCACTGATAAAAAGGTTTTGCTGCAACATTTCAACCGCTTGCAAGGCGCTCTCCGGGACGATAATCCAGCCCAGCCGCCAGCCGGTCATACCGAAATATTTTGAAAAGCCGTTGATGACAATGGATTCATCGGAAAAGCACAGCGCACTCTTCGCTGGCACGCCATAGGTGATGCCGTGGTAGATTTCATCGGAAATCACCGCCCCACCCCCCTCTTCCAGCAGAGAAACCACCTCGCGGAATGCCTGATCGGGAATCAATGTGCCGGTCGGATTGGATGGACTGGTGACCAGACCACCGCGCAATCCGTATTTCAACTCCGGCTCCAACAGGGCGGCATTGAGTTGATAGTGACTATCCGGCCCGACGGAAATCCGAACCGGTGCACCACCGAGAAGTCTGATCATGTTGGGATAACACGGGTAACCGGGATCGGAGATGGCAAAGCGGTCGCCGGGATTCAAAATCAAACCGAAGGCCAGCATAAAAGCCCCAGATGTGCCCGGTGTCACGAAAATCCGTTCCGGTGAGAGGTCTACTCCATACTGCGTTCCGTACCATTGGGCAATTCGTTGCCGAAGAGGCAGACTGCCTTTGGCCTGGGTATATTGGGTCAAATCCTGTTCCAAAGCCCGTTGCGCGGCCGCCAAAACCGGAGCCGGTGTCGCAAAGACCGGTTCACCCACCTCCAAACGAACGATATCCCGACCTTGAGCCTCCAACTCTTTGGCCCGACGCAAGACCTCCATCACGTAGAAGGGCTGTATTCCACTCAGCTTATCGGCCCAGATCATTTTATTCAGCCTCCAGAGTCATTAACCTATATTCGGCAGTTGTAAGTGTATGGCTGGTGAAAAATATCGGTTTGCCTGGTGAATCGAAAAAAACGTAGAGACCAGACCAGCCTAGTGCTTCAGCACTCATCAATTGATGGGCAGGCCGAAGGCCAAAAAAACAATTAAAAAAAAAGGGTGGGGTCTGGGGCGGTTCTCCGCCTCAGTGGGGTACGGGGCAAAGCCCCGAAAAAACCAACCCATTTCAACTTTTGGTCGTGCAGATTTTAACCTGTCAATTAACGAGAGCAAGAGCACTAGAGAGAAGCAAGAAGTTGACGTTGTATTTGCGATCCCTTACACAAACAGCGCCTCCTTCTCCAACCGCAACAATCGATCCCGATAGGTGGCCGCCAGTTCAAACTCCAGGCGTTTGGCCGCCTCGTGCATCTGTTTTTCCAACTGTTTGATCTCCTTGGCCAGATCCTGGCTACTGCGCCCAACCCCATAGGCCGCCGACGGCTCGGCCACTTGAAGCTGGCCGGCTGACTTTTCGCGTTCAAGAAGGCAAGAGTCCACCGCCAGATCCATCCCCGGAAACTGAGAAAGAGCGGTCACAGTCGATTTGGGTTGAATATGGTGGGTCCGGTTGTATTCCAGTTGAATGACCCGCCTCCGTTCTGTCTCCGCCAAAGCCCGCGTCATGGAACCGGTCATCTTGTCGGCATAAAGAATGACAAAACCCTCCACATTTCTTGCCGCCCGACCGATGGTCTGGATCAGAGCGGTTTCCGAGCGCAAAAAACCCTCTTTATCGGCATCCAAAATGGCAACCAGACCAACCTCGGGAATATCCAACCCCTCTCGCAACAGATTGATACCGACCAGAACGTTAAAGTGACCCTGGCGCAGATCTCGAATGATTTCCATCCGTTCCAAGGTATCGACATCGGAGTGCAGATAGCGAACCAGAACCCCCAGCCCCTCTAGATAATCGGTAAGATCCTCAGCCATCCGTTTGGTCAGTGTCGTAACCAGAACCCGATAGCCTTTGTTGACCACCCGACCAATCTCAGCCATCAGATCATCCACCTGGCTCTCCACCGGACGAATCACCACCTCCGGCTCCAACAGTCCGGTCGGGCGGACAATCTGTTCCACCACTTCGCCACCGCTTCGGCCCACCTCAAGGGCCGCCGGGGTAGCGGAGACGTAGATGGTCGAAGGACGTAAGCGGTCAAACTCTTCCATCATCAATGGGCGGTTATCCATGGCCGACGGCAGACGGAATCCATACTCCACCAACGTCGATTTTCGAGATCGATCGCCTTTGTACATACCACCGATCTGCGGGGTTGTGACATGGCTTTCATCAATGAACAACAGGGCGTTGTCCGGCAAATATTCCATCAGGGTCGGCGGCGGCTCTCCGGCCTGACGATTGCTCAGGTAGCGGCTGTAATTCTCGATACCGGTACAGTATCCCACCTCTTGGATCATCTCCAGATCATAAAGGGTACGCCCTTCTATCCGTTGGGCCTCCAGGTATTTGGCCTCTTTTTGATACCATTCGACCCGTTGAGCCATCTCTTTTTTAATTTGCTCCATGGCCCGCAGCAAAGTCGCCCGTTTGGTCGCATAATGGCTGGCCGGAAAAAAGGTCATCCGGTCCATTTTATCTCCACTTCGACCGGTCAGCGGATCAATAAACCCCATCCGGTCGATGACGTCACCGAACATTTCGATACGAACCGCCTTCTCCTCTTCGTGAGGGGGAAAAATCTCGATGGTATCGCCCCGAACACGAAACGTTCCCCGATGAAAATCAATGTCGTTGCGTTTGAATTGAATCTCAACCAGCCGTTTGAGCAAAACCCGTTGGTCTATCTCCTCGCCGACACACAGGGTCAACGACATCTCCTGATAGGAGTCTGGAGAGCCGATACCATAGATGCAGGAGACGGAACTGACGATAATGACATCATCGCGGGAGAGTAAAGAACGGGTTGCGGAGTGCCGCATCCGATCGATCTGTTCATTGACCGAAGAGTCTTTCTCGATGAAGGTATCGGTACGGGGAACGTAGGCCTCCGGCTGATAATAATCGTAATAGGAGACAAAGTATTCAACGGCATTGTCTGGAAAAAAACTTTGCATCTCACTGTAGAGCTGCCCAGCCAGGGTCTTGTTATGGGCCAGGATCAGCGCCGGACGTCCGGTGTCACGAATGATGTTGGCCATGGTGAAGGTTTTGCCGGAGCCGGTGACACCCAAGAGCACTTGATCTTTTTTGTTCTGTGACAGCCCGGCCACCAGCGCGCGGATCGCTTTGGGCTGATCCCCCTGAGGCTCATAGGGCGCAACCAGCTTAAATGGAGATTTAACCGGTCTGCTCATAATTTTCATGGTTTACAAAATCGGTCTCCATTCGTGATTGCCGATCTTTATTGCCAAAACCTCTGACGATCTTTTTTAATTTTTTTCGATAGGTTTTTTCACCACCCGCCCAATACATTTCACGAAGATTGATAAAGCGGATTTGACCTGTTTCAGTTATCAACGTCGCCCCCAATTTTGAAAGTCGGGCTTTGTTGTCATTGTTGACGAATCGAATTTTGGGCACCTCCAACTTCAACTCAAAATCCTGTTGGATCATCATGTTGGGGCGATGGCCATGTATCACCGTATCAATGCCCAACTTTTGCAAAAGAACACTGATCTTCTCGCCGTGCGTCTCTCCATCCTGGCTTCTGGAGCTGTAGTAATCACGGGCTTGACGAATATCCCCCAAGATCGCCATCCCCTCCCGCTCCCGAAACAGGGCATACTTCCCCTCGTAGAACGCTTTGCGAAAACGGTTGTTAAAATCGTTCATGCAACCCGTCTCTTTTTTGACATCCTTCAAAAGACGCAACAGTTCAAAGGTCGGATAGCCATGCAGATAGAGATACCGGTCACAAACGTGCATGATATCCTGTTTGCGGATAAACCCCAAATCCGCCTTGCTCAAACCACTCCGGCGACGATGTTCAGCCCTCTGAAGAATTTCCACCTCATGATTCCCATTCAGGATCACCAGTTCCGCATGATCCGGCAGGGTCTGGCGCAGATTTTTCCAGAGAAGAACCACTTCCGAATTGGGATGGGATTTGTTCAGCCAATCGCCCGTATGAACCAATTTAAAATCATCAATACCCTTCTTCCAGGCACCGGTATGGTTGATCAAACCCAACATCCAGAGCGAGTAATAGATAGACTTCAGATCGTTGTCGGTATCTGATAAGACGATGGTAATGCGTGAACCCATTGCAACCTTTTTCGCTAATAAATTTTTCTCATTACAAATTAAAACTACCCACCAAACAGACCCGACATTCTACACCGACTGACCTGTAGAGGCACGGGTTTTGCTAAACATAATTTATCCGCATTCGTTCGGCAAACAGACTCGCTTTAATGAAAATTAACGAAAATAAGATGATTTTTGCTCAAATCATGTTATGATCGCCAACTGTTTTGTGGAACCGGTCCCCATGAATCAATCCGGGGCTAAACAACTAAAATGCTTGTTTTAAACTGTTTTTTCTGACTGTTTTTGCAAAATCAACCAGCCAGTTCAAACCAGACTATGCGCGTTTTTGATCATTTAACAATGGAAAAAAATGCACCGATGTGGTCAGAGCCTGGTCGCTCTTGCTTATATGTTTTTTCCATTTTTCGATCATGACCTGCAAAAGAATCAGGAAATTGACATGTCAAACTCAAACATTGCTTACCCTCACACGACAAACCGGACTGATGCCGGACAAACGCCCTCCATCTGGGACAAAATCAGCCGCCGGATTCAAAACACCATTTTTCAATTCCGACCAACGGCCCCACACCCGATGGCCCAGAAATATTCTCAAAGAATCCAATCAGCCCGCAGTCAGGCGACACGATCCGGGAACCCCGTACTGGCTCGCCAACGGCCTTGGGAAGAGATCAAGCATCAACTGGAGGGGAGGATTGAGCCAAAAATCCAGTCTAAATCTGAAACGGCCCCTTGTCCGGTCGATGCCAAATCCGTTTTAACCAAGGCTGCGATCAAACGTTCGACAATCAAGCGGGAAACACCGCTGTCCCAGCCCGACACGGTTCAAAAATTAACCGGCAACCAACAACCAGTCGTCCGACGACAAAAACCGGCTGCCGTCATCCACCCAAAGCCGGCCCCGGACAATCATCAAGAGCCGGCCATCCAAACAGTGCAACCGGCTTTGCCTGCCCAGCCAACAGCTTCCAACACCTGGAATCCAATTCCAGCCAACAGTGCCGACGAACCGGAAGTACGATTGAAAAAGGAGACGACGAACGATCCGCAACCAGAATGGAGATTGGTCCTCTCCGACACCGACAATGACATCGAAACAACCCTCTACACCCTTTGGTTGACCGGAATTTGTGACCGTGATGGCCAGTGGACTCCAGGCATTGCAAACCGCCATATCATCCATACCGGAGATTGGCTGAACAAATGGAAGCCCTGCCCGAAAGCAGTCAAATTTTTTCGGACCCTACAGGAGACCGCACCGCCTCACTGCTCGGTAACCTTGATAAACGGCAATCATGAACTGGCAATATTAAAAATGGCCGCCGATGGACTTTCCACGCCACTCTCCAAAAAAGATCTGGCCTTCATCCGTGATCAGCAGATTATTCACATTGCCTCGGACACTCTCTTTATCCATGGCTATCCAACTCTGGCACTGGAAAAAACATTGACTCAAATGGCCCATGACAAGATGGATATGTCCGATTATGCCGAACACCTTAAATCCCTGTTTTTCGCCAAGAAGCAGCCCCTTTTCTCCACCAGGCTCGGCTATGAAATCATCGGCGATATTCGCAACCCGAAACCCTATTACGAAAAGAACATTCGGGGATCGAAAATCACCCACGGACAAAAAATTTCCCAACTCTTGCTTGATTTGGGACTGAAAACCGTCATTCACGGTCACAAACCCAACGATGAGACCCAGGTTGACCAGGAGTTCTCCGATCAACTACCAGGCATCCGCATGATCAATAATGACAATCGCGTCAAGGAGAGCGGTTTTGGCGGGCTTCTACTGCCGCCACAAGGGGAGACCCTCTTTTTAAATCCAACCCTGATGAAAAAAACCGGCGGGGAGAAAACCCTGCGCAAAACCTTGCGAAAACAGCTCAAAACCCGGAATAAAGATCTGGGAACCCTTGATCAGGTGACAGACAAGATCCAACTGGATTTGGTTGCTTGATGACAATGACCCCGGCACAGCATTGGTCCGACAATCCGGTCGCTCCCAAGCCGGGTTTTATTCTCTGTCATCAAGACGAACTCTCAGAGAGCAGCGGCAAAGAGTTTATCTTTCACACCGAAAACCAGACATTTCGCATGATGGTTTTTTTGGTTGAGGGTCGTTCAATCGCCTATATCAACAGCTGCAAGCATTTTCATGGCACCCCCCTCAATCCCAATGGTGTCGGCAATTTTCTGCACCCCGAAAACGCCTCACTGATCCGCTGTGGCGTTCATGGCGCGACCTACGCGTTAAAGACCGGGGCCTGCCTGAGTGAAGATTGCGAAGGGGAGTCCCTGGACCCGGTTCCGACATCGATCATCGAGGGCCAGGTTGTCATCGGTTAGAATCGACAATCTCAGACAACCTCTGTTTGACCGCCACATAATCGACTTTTCCCGTTCCTGTAATCGGCAGGACGTTCAGCGTAAAAATCTGTCCGGGCAGGTAGAGCGCGGTCAACCCCTGATTTTTGATATATTCAAACAATATCGTCCGCTCCGCATCGGTTTGGTCAGTCAACAAACAAATTTTCTCGCCTTTTTTTGCATCGGCAACGGCTACTGCCGCATGATGACTGTGGGGCCACACCGATGCGGCACATTGCTCGACGGTTGCCAAGGAGATCATCTCTCCGCCGACCTTGGCAAACCGTTTGACCCGATCGACGATCCGTAAAAATCCCAACCCGTCCACCACCACCACATCCCCGGTATCATACCAGTCAAAACCCAGCGACGTTTCCAATCGACGCGGAACAAGACCGGACTCCGGCAACAGATATCCGATCATGATGTTTTCCCCTTTGACCATCAACACCCCACCTTTGGCAATGCCCGCCACCGACTGCAATTGGTACTCAATACCGGGCAGCAACCGTCCGACCGTGCCACTGCGATTTAAAATAGTTGTATTGACCGCCAAAACCGGGCTGGCTTCCGTAACGCCATAGCCTTCAAATATGCGCACGCCAAATTTTTCCATCCAAAGTTGTCGTGTCTCTTCGCGCAATACTTCGGCTCCGGCCACCAACACCCTGATGGTATGAAAGTCAAAGGGATGAGCCACCCGCGCCACCCCGGCCAAAAAGGTATTGGTGCCGGCAAAAATGGTCGCTTTGGTCTGAAAGGCCAATTCAGAAATTTTTTTATACTCTAAGGGGGACGGATGCAGGTGGCAGCGGACTCCGGCTAACAGGGGGGCCAGGGTTCCAACCGTCAGGCCGAAGCCATGGAAAAGAGGCAGGACATTCAAAAACAAATCATCGGCACGAAGGCCGATTCGAGACCGAATCTGCACCATGTTACAGAGCAAATTATCATGGGAGAGCACCACCCCTTTCGGCTCCCCCTCCGAACCGGAGGTAAAAAGAATCACCGCCTGTTCCCTCGGATCATCAGCAAAACCGTTCCGGCCCCACTCCGGCCAAAACAGACCGATCAGGCCGAAAATTTTTTCAGCCAGGCCGATCTCCAAGCGCAAATCTTCCAGATAGAGTAAATTGACCGACTGTCCGACAACGGCCAGTTTTTCCGTCAATCCGGCGCGGGCGGCAAAAAGCCGCGCAGTAATCACCGTTGTAATCCCCCCGGTTTTGCAAGCGCTGATCAAGGTGTGTTCGGAGCTGGTAAAATTTAGCAGAACCGGAACCCGGCCCCAAGCCAGTAGTGCAAAGAAGGTGACCACACCAGCCACAGAGGTGGGAAGTAAAATACCAATCCGCTCTTTGGGATGACTTTTTTTGGCCAGCACAGCCCCCAAAGAGCGCGCCCGGACAAACATCTGCCTGTAGGTGAGGGTTACGCCGGTCGAGTCGGCCAATACCGGCTTGGCCAGACCGTGCAGACGTCCAGCCCGACAGAGCGCATTCCAAAGCGTCTCCCGGCCTTTAAAATGGGCAACCATTGCCTGCCCAAGCAGGTCTACCAGCAGAGCATCGTTCATCTCTGGCCGCAGGACCGACAAAGAAAGCGCCGGAAAGAGACGCCGAGGCAGGGCCGGTTCTCGACCGGAGCCTTGTCGATATTGGCTGCCGTCCAGATGAAGAGCGAAAACCGTAGCCCCGACCACTCTCGCACCGAGCAAAGGCCCCTCCTCCATTTTGGAGAAAGAGTCGTCGGCCGCTGGAACCCACTCCGGAAAAAGAGCCACCACGCCCCCCTTCCGCAAAAAGCACTCAACCCCCCGCCACCCCTCTTGGACTTGAGATTCCATCGATTTAAAATGAATCCCGGCAAACAGTCGTTGCCAAAACGGGCCGGGAATAAATCCTTGACTGACCACCAGCCAACTGCCGGTATCCAACAAGGCGGCAATCAGAATCACATCCAGTCGCGACCGAAGATTGACAACGATCAAAGCGCTGCCGATCGATGATTTTATCTGTTCCAAACCAGAAATCTTCAGTCGGAATATGAGTTTAAATAAAAGTAGTACTCCTCGCCGAATCAAAACGACCTCCTCTCTGATGTCGGTTGGCCGGATACGCTGACCAACCAGAGTGGCTTAAAAATTGCTGACAAAATCAACATGCTATAATTTCTTGAGGGGGATCATGATGGATACTGTCCAAGGCGCCTGGGGGAAGCCACATTTCACACCGGAACAGTTGCTCTGGAGTGCGGTTCTGGAAAGCGCGCTCAGCGACGCTTTATCCCACCGGGACCCTGAGGAGAAAGCCCGAGCGATTCGCTGGTTTCAAGAGGGCGGCCAACATTTTCAAATGGTCTGCGACCTCGCCAATTATGAGTGGAGCTTTGTCCGAAAGCGGGTCTTGATGATGGTCAATGCCCATGAAACCGGGTCTCTCAACTAAAACCAATCTTTTGGTCCGCGATGACTCCTTATCGCTTGACAACATGAACCGAAGGCTGCTCCATATTTTTTAGTCTGGCATACAGACGGTCAATCAGAGTTGACCACTGGATGTCTCGCTCCGTCTGAAATAGAGCGTCAAAATTATCCAGATCCCAAACCAAAAAATGCTGTGGATTTTTTGTTTGATTTAAAAAATGGACTTCGTAATGTAGATGGGGGCCGTCTGTCAATCCACTCTGCCCGGAACGGGCGATGATCTGGCCTTTTTTGATAAAATCCCCCGGCTTGACCAGGATCGTTTGCAAATGACCATAGCGGGTCATGAATCCGTGGTTGTGCTGCACGCTCACGGACCGCCCCAAGCCGCTTTTTTTCTTGCCGGCCCGAACCGATGAGACCACGCCGTCAGCCGTACTCACCACCACATTACCCAAACCAGACCGCAAATCAATGCCACGATGCAGACTCATTTCGCCCAATATCGGGTGTATCCGATCCCCATAAGGGCTGGTCACCCCCTTGTAATCGACCGGGTATCCGTTTGGAATCTCTTGTAACAACGACTTTTTAAACCGAATATTTACCTCGTCCATGGGTTGCAGGTAGCTGAGAATCAAAGAATCGATAACATTGTGAAACCGGGGATCGGGCGGCAGGAACGATGGATTTTTGACATTTTCTTCTGAAAAAAGCTCCGAAACCGAATCAAGAGTTGGAGAGAGATCCGATAGAGCTGGAAATCTGGAGGTGTCCAGCCGTTCAAATTTTAATGCTGACAAAATAATGGCGTCCTGGTTGCGTTGCCGGACCTCTTCCGTAGCCCTGTCCGCGCTTGATTTTGACAACCCCTGGAAAACAGATGAAAAATGAATGGTCGACACCGCCGAGAGCAGAGTTAAAACAAGACCGACAACCAGCCGAAAACTCCGGAAAGGTCTAGGCTGTAAAGGGCGCAACCGATGATTCATCCGCTCAATCAGATTTTCAATGTCACGCCTGAAATTACTTTCATTTTCCATATATTATAACAACCCAGCTCTTTTGGAAGCTTAACCAAAGCCTGTTTTGCAACCCGCCCCATTCGTGAAGGAGGATCACTATATTATCGGTCAATTGAAAAAATTCATGATCGGGTTTTTTGGGGATAAAAAATTGGTGCTGAACTGAAAGGTTATCCACTTTCCATGAGAATTTGACGGCCAAGAGCAACCAAACCGCTGACCACTGCTCTTTGTGCAGAGGAGTCTTATAATTTTACCTCAAGAAAATACGCTTCCCAATTTTTGATCCACACGCAATCCGTTCCATCCTATTCCGACTCCAACGGCATCATGTTTCCGGTTCCACAACACCAATCGCAATCAAGAAATTCTTCATCTAAATCAAGAGATAACCGTTTACCCGTACCATTGCACTCTTCACAAATTCCCTCTTGAAGACCCAACACATCCTTATTTGAAAAAGAGGCTTCCATTTCTAAATTTCCTTTCGGGTAAGATGGCCCTGGCCAATCGATTTTGGTGCTTTATCCATTGGGGAGAATATCACGAACAATTTTTGGCCTCAACATTGCAAACTCCTGTTTCCGTTGGCCCGCTCTATGCCGGAACAGGTCAGCATGAAAACAGAGATGATTAACACCTGTTTTTTTAAACGAAATACTTGAATCGATCGGTAAAGATTTCTGGATTCGAGCCTTACTCGTCAGGTGTGAAAAAATACAACATTTAGCAGAATTTAAAAAGAGTAACAAGAGATGATGCGGCCGATGAGTTGGCTGTTTCAAAAAGGGCGAAACAAAACAGTACAGAACTGCTTGTTTCGTTATAATTTAATTGAAGTCAGAATTGGAGTTTTAAATGGGTGCCTTTCCCTCCCCCCCTTCCGAGATTCATGATCTGCCACCCCAAGTGCAAGCTTATGCGCAAGCCGCAGCTCTGGCTGACAATACCCGCGCTGCTTACTGGGGAGACCTTCGACGATTTGTAGAGTGGGGTGGAGAAGTTCCGGCTTCGTCCAAGACGGTTGCCTCCTATCTGGTTGCCCACGCCAACTCGCACAAATACGCGACCCTCGCCCGTTGGAAAGTCTCAATCGGCAAATCCCATACGGCACAAGGATTACCGGACCCGACCAAAACAGAGCTGGTCCACGCTGTTCTGAAAGGCATTAAACAGAAACATGGTCAGGATCAACGCCAGGTCGCTCCTTTGACCAAGGAAAAAATTATCGCCATGGTCTCCAATATGGGGGACAGACTCAAAGATAAACGTGACAAAGCTCTGATTTTAATCGGATTTGCCGGAGGACTCCGTCGTTCCGATCTCATCTCGCTGGAACGCCACGATCTCTCTGAAAAAGAGGAAGGCTGGGAGATCATTCTCCCCAAAAGCAAGGTCGCCATTCCAACCGCCAGCGGTTCGGTCTGTGCGGTTCAAGCTCTACGGGAATGGTTGGATATTTCCGAAATCAATGAAGGCGCGGTTTTCCAAGGCATCAATCGCCATGGCAAACGTTCCGGAAAACCGCTAACCGGCCATGGCGTTGCCCTGATCGTCAAAGAGCGCGTTCAATCCATCGGCCTTGACCCGGCTCATTATAGCGGATTCAGCCTTCGAGCCGGCCTGATTGCCAGTGCAGCCGACCAGGGCATTTCTTTGGGGCATGCCACCTCTCTGACAGGACACGGCGTACTCTAGTTTTTTTACCTGAAAATAACAGTTGAAAAAACGCCTCATGCACACTCCATAGATTCATCTGACGAATTAGGGATAAAACGCCGCACCTCTCAATCAGGTGATTTTGAGTTCCCCAATCCACCATATCAATCTATGGAGTGCGCTATGCACACACGTTCAACCTTATATGGTCGTCTCCAGGTAAAACAAGGGAAGAAGCCTGAACCACCCACCTGGTTCATGCCTTTTTTTTGCAATGTTACGATTCGATTTGGCATTTGAAAATTAATATCAAACCGTGGTTATCCTCTCTTGAAGTCTATGGTCACCCCCGAGTCATAGCCATTTTATTTTTGGGTTTTTCCAGCGGGCTGCCACTGGCGCTGACTTTTGGCACCCTCTCTTTGTGGCTGGCCGAATCTGGAATCAGCAAAACCTCCATTGGCCTGTTTGCCTTGGCCGGCGCTCCCTACACCTTTAAATTTCTCTGGGCCCCCATCCTGGACCGACTGGATCTGCCCTGGTTGAGCAAACGTTTTGGCCGTCGACGTAGCTGGATGTTGCTAAGCCAGACGGCATTGATGGCTTCCATTGTCGCTCTGGGCTGGTCGGACCCCAGCCAATCCGCCGCCACAACCGCTCTGTTCGCCTTTCTGACCGCCTTTTGGTCCGCCAGTCAAGATATTGTCATCGATGCCTATCGGGTAGAAATTCTGGAAGAAAAACAGTATGGGGCCGGTGCCGCCATGGTGGTGTTGGGCTATCGCCTCGGCATGATCATCTCTGGAGCGGGCGCCCTTTATCTGGCAACGCTGCTGGGCTGGTTTTTGACCTATATCGCCATGGCCGCTCTGCTTTTTATCGGAGTCGCAGCGGTTTTGCTCAACCCGGAGCCTGTCCGACATGACAGCACCGCCTCTCAAAGACAAGAACAGAAAATTGAGGCTTTCATAGCAAACAAACCCTGGTTGGGCGGCTGGCGAGGACGACTGTTTTCCTGGCTATCCATTGCTGTTTATGGCCCATTTTCAGAGTTCATGTCCCGCCGGGGCTGGCTTCTGACCCTGTTGTTCATCCTGCTTTACAAATTTGGCGACGCCCTGGCCGGCGTGATGAGCAATCCGTTTTACGTCGAACTGGGGTTCAGCAAAATCGAGATTGCCAACATCAGCAAACTGTTTGGCCTGGTTACCCTGATTATGGGAAGCTTTATCGGCGGCGCCCTGGTCAATCGGATCGGAATCATGAAAGCGCTGCTCTGGTGCGGCTTGCTGCAAATGGCCTCCAACCTGATGTTTGTCTGGTTGGCCCATACCGGTTATGACATGACGGTTTTAACCCTGACCATCGCCATAGAAAATTTAAGCAGTGGCATGGGGATGGCGGCGTTTGTCTCCTATCTTTCAGCCCTGTGCAATGTCGCCTACACCGCCACCCAATATGCCCTACTCTCCTCCCTGATGGCCTTTGGACGCACCCTGCTCTCCTCCTCCGGCGGCTGGTTTGCCGACCAGATGAGCTGGGGGCCATTTTTCCTGCTGACCACCGCCGCCGCCCTGCCCGGCCTTTTACTCCTACTCTGGATGATCAAATCCTTCCCCCTGCCAAACAACCCCAGACAGCTCGACGATGCCAGATGAATTGAAAAGATCATCCAGATTCGGCACTCATCAATTGATGGGCAGGCCGAAGGCCAAAAAACAATTAAAAAAAAAGGGTGGGGTCTGGGACGGTTCTCCGCTTCAGTGGGGTGCGGGGCAAAGCCCCGAAAAAACCAACCCGTTTTAACTTATGGTCGTGCAGATTTTAACCTGTCAATTAACGAGAGCAAGAGCACTAGGATTATAGTGGCCTACTATAGCTACTGACACAATTTTAGAATGGATTGATCCCTATTGATCGCGTCAGGCGTAGCCGGATTGAGCACGATTTTATTGATAACCGAACCAAAGCGGGCGACCTGCATGAAAAACAACAACGATTCAGGAGAGACGTTCTTGTAGGTGATCATCCCAAAATCTCTCTCCAATATGGTGTATAACTCTGATATTCCAAACAGATCTTTCATCATTTTGACAAATTGATGACTGTCATTCTTGACAACAAGATAGATGCTGAGGGAATCCAAATTAACACTCCCCTTTACAACCCCTTCCCCTTTCATCTCAACCTGATAATTCTGACCACTCGTTCCGTCTAACCGAGAGAGCGAGATATCCAGAACTCTATCTTTATTGGACTGGTGCCACAAACATGGCCCATTTTCAAGAGTCCATTTTACCTCTTTTACTTTTTTCTCGACAGGTGGCTCCGTAGAGGCAGCGTTTTCCGGCTGTAAAGAGAGATCCCCCGGATTTTCCGTTGAATCAAGGGTCGGTTGATCGACATTCTTGGTTTGATCATCCTGGATCGGCGGACTGGGACTGGCGTCATTTTTCATATTCTGCACAGAAGGGGAAGCGTCACCGGTTTTCTTGACTGATTTGCTGATCGACTCCGTGACAGCTCCAGCTCCCCTTTGCAATCCAAGAATCCCCTTCTCAATCAAAGACCGGTTATCATATAGATCTCTATCGTTCATCGTTGGTATCTTGACGGCTACAGGAGCCGGTTTCGTCTCTGTGACCGCTGGAACTTTAGCATCAGCGGCTGAAACCGCTTTCTCCTCGGAAACGGCCGCCGCGTCCGCTGTTTTGGCTTCTGCTTTCACTTCGGAAGCCGATGCCATCAAAAACAATAGAACAAAAGCCGGCATGGCAAGAACCAGCAGATATTTTGGCATTTTTTTAATTTTCATCAGAGTTTATCTCTCCACAAAATGGATGGGGTGATCCCGAACAACTCGGGGGGTTCCCTGAGAGTCAAATTTTATGATCGCAATTTTTCGGGTGGTATCCTTGTATCGGCCAGACTCAAAAAATTTCGTATACATGACCTGGATATGATCAGGCCGAAAATCAACCTCCAAATCACTGATACGGATCGTTTTAAGGTTGATGCGTTGGCTCAGATTGGCATCCATTCGGTGGCTTTCCAAAGAACCGCCTTGAATTCCCTGTGAGCGTTTGAGGCTGGAAGAGAAAATATTGGTCCGATCTTCAAACACCCGTTCGAAAAAATCCTTTTTCCTTTTGGCAATCCGTTCCATGAGTGCCAAATCCCCCTCTGCCGACCCATCGCAATCAACACTCCAGGATCTGGTTTTGTCATCATAGTTGGCTGTTTTGTTTTTGCACTGCTTATACAGATGGCTAACCCCTTCCGACAACATTTTGCCAATTGCGTAAAGATAGGCCCCTTCAGGATTGACCACGTTTCCGGTTACATTGAATACGGTGCTTCCCTGTTCACTCCGATTATGAGCCGACTCTTTTAAAATGGTTTTTATTTCTGAAGAGGTCAGAGCGGGATAGAGGGACCATAAATTGTAAATAACGCTGGCCAATACCGGAGTAGCGTAGGATGTGTAGGGCAGAGCGGTATTTCCTCCACTGACCCGGTGCAAACGGTCATAAGCGGGGTCCGCGTTAAAAACAATATTTTCACTCTTGCTGCTCAATCCCGTGTTGAGTGGATTGACGCTTTTGGGGATCAAATTATAGTTTGCGGATAAAACCGTGAAAAAATCGATCTTCCCACTCATGTGACATCTCACCTTGTTATAGGAGAGGGGATGTTGCGGCGCCTCTTGACCGGCCGGGATCGGATCATTCATCTGACGTTGACAAACATTCTCCAACAGGGATTTTTTTTGCCCATTATTGGTAAAACCGGAGGCCGAAACAAACAGCATATTGGGCAACCATTTTTTTAGATTTTCAAATGAGTCTGCAATACCACCTACCTCAAACAAATCATTTTCACTATCAACGCTATTTTGCAACGCAACCAGAATAATACTGTTGTCTCGCTCTTCCACATTCAACATCAACGCCTCGGGCGTTGACTTGACTTGACCAGTAATATCAACCTTGTCATCCAGTGCATTTTCTGATTTTTTTATGATGCCCTGAATATGCTCCATGCCCGTTCCACCGACAGAGGATGAGGCAGAGACAATCAGGCCCGGAACAGAGTCTCCTTGTTTTTTTTGCTTGGACAAATAGAACTTGGTACACCGAACAACTTCTGCAATCAGCTTCCTGCCGCCCACTGTTTCCGTAACCTCATCCGCCTCTTCACTTTGCTCCAACGTGTCGTCATCGGAACAGTTCTGCCGCGCTCCCTCCTTCTCTCCACCCCAAAATTCCATGAACACATCGGCTTCGTGCAAATATCCTCTAAACTTTACATGTTTGCTGGAATTTGCAGCATCATCTTCGGTCCCTTCAATAATCAAGCCTTTAGTCAGAACCATGGGAGCAAGAAGGTCATGAACCCTCTTGAGTTGTTCATTTTTATGGTGTCGATTAGTACGGATATAATCTGGAGAAAGCACCGATACCATATCTAAAATCACTGGGTTACGATAAATCAAACCTAAAATATCTCCCCTCTCGTCACTGGAGTATTCCGTTTTCAGTAGTTTTTTATCTGGGCCACCCGGTTTAAATGAAAGATTTTTTTTAAGCTGTTCCGCATCAACCACATAATATCCATTTTCAATACGACCATTCTCTTCCATTCCCTCGTGACGCTCTTCAACTATCAACAATTGTTTGGCAGAGTGGGTTTGCTGAGGATAGGGTATTACTTCGATCTTATTGAAATTATTTAAATATCTATGCAAGTCAAGATGAGTAATCTCACTAACGGAAGGATCTGGATAGGTATTGCCAGCCAAAATCTCCTGAAGATTTTCGGCCAAACCAACGGCATCGTTGATCAATGGCCTGATTTTCTCCTGGTTATAAACCGACTTTGTCACCTGCGCTGCTTTCCGCTTGTCTATGTTCAGTTGGGATTTGTCGACTGGTTTTTTATTTGATTGATTAAGAAAACAACCACTCATCAATAAAAGCAACAGTAGGCCAACCAAAAAGCGATAGAGAGATGGCATCATTCCCCGCTCCTTGTCATATCTTGAACAATCCAGATCGTCGGATTTTCAGAAAAAAGTCGAATAGACAGGTTATTCTCGCTGATACTTTTGACGATAGGTGCTGGATCGAAGTGATGGCTGCCACTTTTATTATAAAAGAGGTTTACCCCTGAACCAGGAGAAAGCTCATCCCAACCTTCTGGAAGCGATATGGTGTGAATTTTGCTGTCGTTAAGCAGGTAGAAGCTCTGAACAGCGGGATCTTTCAGACTACCATCATTGCCTTTCCAATCGGCCTCAACACGCAGCGTGACAACATAATTTTTGCCATCGGTTTGCAACAATTTTTCGTCATAGTCATCAACATTTCTTTTAATCACATAAAGCATGGGGTTGAACTTGGCCCGCTCCACTTTCCATTCCGGGTTAGTCAACAGGGATTGAATAACCGCAAAATCTTCTAAAGCTGAATCATCCGTGGCAGACGAATCCAAAACCAAATCCCGATAGGGCGAAGCCAATAGATTGACAGCCGTTTTTGCCGGAACCCGGATATTCCCATAGACAAAAGGGATGTCTCCACTCATGTTGATCAGATACAACGCATTCAAAGATCGTTGATTGGTTTTAAGATCGACGACAACCGGTGTTTTAATTGTTACATCATAATAGTTACCATGATCAACAAATAACTTTTGTCTATTACCCGCCCGTTCAACCTCCATCGCAGTCAGGCCGCCAAACGCCGCCATAGCGACAAGGACGCAACCCTGCACTGTAATCCCCACACCAACCAATAGAGAGAGGGGGATAAACTTTATTATTTTTGATCGCTGTCTTGCTTGCTTGCCAAATATACGATTTGGAAGTAAAAAACGAAACATGACTTTATCTCCTGTCTTATACGAAATTACTAAAACACATCAGTACAGCCAACCAAAAAAACCTGAAGAGTCTTCACATGATTTTGGACATAAAATATATCTATGTAAAAAATATTTATCGTCAACATTATCTTTGTTATCGATTTTTATCTCAAACTCTCGGTTGTTGACTTTTAAGCAGGCGTTGATCAGATCGCGATAATGAGTTCCAGAATAGTCATCTTTACCCCCCCTGCCCTCAATATTGTTAATTCCATTATTTTCACAACCCCAATCTTTCCTGCAGCAGTTCTGAACTTGGGAAGGATAGGCCGGAACATGACCGCCGGCGGCTTTTCCACCGGTTTTTGGATAATTGGTCGTATTATATTGGGTTGAACAACCACCGCTCAAGAAAAGAATCGATAACAATATGAGTGGAAGCCTGATGGATGAGAGGGCTTGTAAACAATTTTTTACCATTTTCAGATGCTCCTTAACTTTTTTCTGGGCAATGTTGGATAATTTTGTAAAATATTTTTTCATTGATCACGACAAACAATCCATAAACTATAAAAACAAAAACATTGACATTGAAAATTACATTGAGAAGCAAATAGTACATTTCAATGAATATCATGTTTTGCCGGATGACCGCCCCTGTTAAACCATTAAAATACAGAAGATCGAGAAGTATAATCATCATTCCAACAAGATTAACAACGGTCAAAACGGAAAGAGAAAGAAATGACTGCGTTCTCTTCCATACCTCTACTATAATTTTAACATTCCAATAAGAAAGACTGACCAACAATCCAAAAACAACTTGGAAAAAAATCGAAGCGGTCTGCATAGGCGGCATGCCAACCCCGCCATTGATCAGAGCCCAGGCTTTTTGATAATCAGATGACGCAACGTCCCCTTTTAAGTTCAACATAGCGGCATAGATAACAGCGTCGTATTCATTATGAATGTGAGTGAGGGATTTGAACGTAAACAAGCCGAGAAGAATAATACCGGACGACAGAATGAACGGTCGCCATTTTTGTTTTGCTCTTCCCCAGACAATCCACGGCCTGACCGGGTCCGTATAATCACCAAACGAATCACGACACTTTAGCCACAACAACCAATCGGAAACCACTGAGATCAGGATAATGACAACAACAAGAAAAATAATGTTAAACATCGAGAAATATTGAAATATTGAATTCATCACGACCGATCTCCCACACCTGACACTCGATAATAACATCAAGAACACAACCAAAATTATATAAAGTAATTAACACAGAAGGGAATGGCTTTCAATGTCTTTAGTAAATTTTGACCGACTGATGCTCGATATAAATTAATTCAAAATTAGCAAAAGCATCTGTCATCGACCCAGTTAGAACTGCACACCCGGTATGTGGTGTATTTTAGAACAGAAAAGGCCACAAAATATGATGATTTAATTATACAAAGGATTAAGCGTTTGAACGGTTGAACAATCGTCCATTACTCACGGCCAGGCGAAGAAAAAACCTGACAAATTTAAAAAATCGTCTTAGAGTGAATAATCGGAATTTTTTTTATGAACGAAAGTCAAAGGAGTCAAGCATGAACAGCAGAATCCCCCCCCTGTTGGTTGTCACCCTGTTTTTGGCCATGCTCGCAGTCGCAAACACGGCCGTGGCTGGTGAGGCAGAGGATAAATTGCTCTGGGAGAGCGCTTTGGAAGGTTCTTTGAAGGGGGTTACAGAGGCGTTGGCAGCCGGAGCGGCTACGGATGTTCGAAGCCGTAACGGCATGACACCCATGATGTGGGCCGCTCAGGATGGTCATCTACCGATTATCAAACAACTGCTCAAGAGTGGAGCCGATGTCAACGCCGTCCACGGAAAATGGGGATGCTCCGTTCTGGGTTTTGCATCCGAACAACTGCACCCGGAAGTGGTTCAATATCTGATAGACAACGGCGCCGATGTCAACACCAAAACCAATTCAAAATGGAACCCGCTTTCCAAAGCTGTTCGCAATCACATCAAGGAGGGAAATGAACAGGAGCAACAGAACCTGAACCAAGTTGTTGACATTTTACTCAAGAATGGGGCTGATCTGCACTTCAGAAACAAAAACAAGGCCACACCACTTATCCTGGCAGCCCGTGCTGGAAATTTGGATGTGGTCAAAATGCTCCTGGAAAAAGGGGCGAAAATCGATGATATCGACAAACATGGCAACAGCGCCCTCATGCACGCAGCCATAAAAGGCCGGACGTCTGTAGTGAAGTTTCTGCTTGAAAAAGGGGCTGACTTTTCCAAAAACCACGAGTGTGGCTGCACCGCCCTGCTTTTTGCCTCTGAAGAGGGCCATACGGATATCGTCCAGATGTTGCTGGACAAAGGGTCCGACATCAATGCGAAAAATGAAAACGGCTACACCGCTCTGATTTTTGCCGCCAAAGAGGGGCGTCTTGAGACGGCCAAGCTGTTATTGGATCATAAAGCAGATGTCAATGTCATGGATAATGATGGTAAAACCGCTCGGATGCATGCGGTTGCCGCCGGACATGACGAAATGGAAGAGATGCTTCACGAAGCGGGAGGACAGTGTTTCTAATTGTCCGAAAAACGACCGTTGTCAGCGCCATCCATCCTCTTCTTTCCAGATTGGTCAGGGGCTGTTCCATACCCTGTTTGCAACCAGGGTTGGATGGACGGTGAAATCTTTTGCCGAATCCGCTGCAACAACAAAAACACGTCCTGGCGTGTTTTTGGCGGATTTTCAATGATATCCTCCAAGTGATAGGTTTTAAAACGGCCCCGCCAATACTCATCATCCCGATTTTCAATCGCCTCTTTCTGTAGCTGATCGGCTGCCGGGTTCGCCCCCAGCAGCCGGTTGGCCAGGGAGAGGAACAACAGCATGTAGGGGTTGCTGGGGTAGGCTTTACGGGCAGTCTCCACCCAAGCGATAAATTTTTCCGGCTGACCGCCCGGATCAAGATTTTTATTGTAGATAAAATTGACGATCAGGTTGAATGCAAACCAGATCTCTTTGGTTTGGTTTGCCGTGGGAACCAAATCGGCTGCCAGTTTAAATAGATCCAGAGAACTCACCGTTCCAGAATCGGTGGTCAGATGACCGGAAACCGCTGTTCGGGTGGGGATAAAATTTTCAACCGGCTTTTTTGCACCCCCTTCAAGCATTTCGCCCTGCTCCGAAAAAGCCGACGCACCCCGAATGGTCTGACAGACGGTAAAGGCGATCCAATCCAGCCGAACCTGCAACGCAAACCGGAAGGAGTCCATCATGCACAAAAAAGACTCCTCTGGCAGGCCGATAATAATGTTGCCGCCGACAAAAATGGCCGGGAAGCTCTCAAGCATTTTGGAAAGATGAAGAAAATTCCCATGTGTTCCCGGTTTTTTTACCCGCCTAAACATCTCCCGATTGCCTGTTTCTATTCCCACTTTAAAACCGATACAGCCGGAATCGTTCATGAGTTTCAGTAGATTTTCATCCAAGGAGGTGGCAATCAACCCATTATTGGCCGACCAGGTCAGATCCAGCTTTCGATGGATAATCTCCTGCAATAACCCTTGAAACTCTCTCTTACGAAAGAGCAGGTCATCATCCAACCACTCAAAATGGCGGATTCCCCGCTGCTCATACAAAAAGAGAATCTCGGCCAAGGTATGCTCGACCGAACGATAGCGGATGCCTTTCCCCATGATATCCCGAACCGCACAAAAGGTGCATTCGGCTCGACATCCCCGGCTCATTTGAAGAACGGCAAACGGGCGCGGGTGGGAATCTCCACTTCTGGAGAAGGGATTGAGGGAGCCATATCGAACATAACTTTCGATGGGAACCAACTCATAACTCTGCTTGAGACTGCCCGGTATCTGAACCCGATCCGGCTTGCCTTGACTCTGGATTGATTCTCCATCAGCCGTTAAAAAATGGATGCCCGGCGTTGCCGGGGTCTGTTGGGAAAAATCACTGACACAGTCCAGAAGATAATTGAGCTTATTCTCTCCCTCACCAGCAATGACAAAATGGGCCAACCCGTTTTTCAACAGTTGATCCGCTTCGTAGGCCGGTGCGACACCACCACACAATACCAAAGCATCCGCCTCCTGGCGGGCGACGGCCAACACCTCCCGCAGCAAAAGCAATCCACTGTCATAGAGACAGGAGATGCCGATCATGGCCGGTTTCAGGCGTTGCAATCGCTGTTGAAAAACCTGTTTCCACTGCTGAGGGTGAAAATCCTCCTCTTCGGCTACCCGTTTTAAAATTTCATAATTCAGATCGAGAATCTCAACAGTCAGCGGACGGGATTTGATGGACTCGTAGAGATATTGCAGGCCGGTAGGTGGAAAAATATGATAGCCGCGCCGACGAGCGATGGGTCGATTGAAGGTGGGAATATGGAACTGGGGAATCTGCACCAATAGCAGGCGGTTGTTCTTCACATAGCGCTGTTTCATCTGCAAACAGTGCTGTAGAAAACGGAAATCTATCCCCCCTCCTTCCGGGCTGGCCGTGTTATTGCTCATATCAGGTATGCTTCTCTTCTCGCCACAGGGTGCAGCCATCGCAAATGTCGATCTGGGGACGCTGCAACAGCAAATGTTTACGTCGATACGCCGCCAATTCTTTAGACTGCCACACCTCCCGGATGCTCTGACTGTTCAGATCCCCAACCGGGTGACGACTATCGGTATCCATACAACAGAGCGGAACCGTGCCATCGACGTGGACGACGAAGGTTCCCCACAGGGCAATGCAGGGAATATCGTTGACTTGATCTTCATCTCCGCGACGCAAGACCTGGACCGTCGATCCCCAATTATGGGCCTTTTGTACCACCACCTGATCCTGGCTGCCCAACCGGGCCTGCCAAAAGGTGTGAAAATTCTCTCCCTCATCCCGGTTCAACTCCTGCTGAACCATCTGCATGCGAATGGTCAAAGCGGGATTGAGACGATTTCTCAACTGGATGAAAGTCTGAATATTCTCCATGACCGTCTCAAACTTCAAACCGACGCGGATTGTTTCGTAGATCTCTTTTTTTAATGAGTCTACGGTGATATAGATCTCGTCCAACCCCGCATCGATGAGTCTGGTCGCCTGTTTTTCCATCAAGATACTGGCATTGGTCGCCACATTGACCCGCTTGACCCCTTTGCTTTTCATCAATGAAATGCGTTCGGGCAGGGATCGATCCAACAGCGGCTCACCGTCCAGATAGAGCATGACTTTTTCAACGTGATCCCGGTATTCACCAATCTCTTCGGCCATTTTTTCAAAAAGGGTTTTGGAGAGCCGAGCGGTTTTTTTTCCATCAAAATCGATGCCACACATGATGCAACGGGCATTACACTGATTGATGGTTTCGATCAAAAAATATTTCGGAAAGCGCAGCAGAGTCTCCGGGGCAAATCCCAGCCGGTTGGAGAGATAGTTCAAGGATTGTTCCGAGCGTTCCAGATTGTTGTCAGCAGGTTGCATGGTAGCTTTCCAAAAATTGTCGTACCCCCCGCAGATAGGTTTGCTGATCGGCCCGATCCGCTGCGTTACCAGGGGCCCAAGGGGCCATCACGGTCTGCTCAGGACGAAAAGGACCATTGGTCGTCTCATGAAAAACAACCCATTCGCTTTGCGGTAGAACCGTATGGAATCGAGAGTCGGAAAGGCGGTAATAAAAAACAGCTTGTGAGCTGTGAGCCATGGGGATGGCCGACTGTGGCCGACCGGCCTCATCAAACAGCACCACGTCCAACGCCCCTTCAATCAGGTGGAACGATTCACTTTTATCGGGATGGCTATGGGGGGGTACATAGGTCTGCCGGTGCAAGACGATCAACATTTCATGCAGCAAATCCCCGGCATGGGGATGGGTGCACAGACGAATGCGTTTGCGTCCGGTCTGCATGGCCCGTTTTTTTAATTCCGTCACAAACGCCCCGCCGACACAGGTGATGGCCCGGTCGGTGTAGAGCACCTCCTCACTCTCTACGGTAAAGGTGGTTGGCAACAAAACAGACATTATCGGTTAAAAAACTCCCGTATGGTCTCGGCCACATAGCGACGTTGATCCGAGCTGATTTTTTCATTGCCCGGAATACAAAGAACGGTTTGAATCAAAGCCCTGGCCCGATGGCTGCTGTTTTTTGTCACCCCACGATAGACCGGTTGGTCCGGCATCAGGGGGAGATGTTGAACCTTGGTTTCAACGCCCCGTTCTTGTAGATAGCGCTGCAACCCGTCCCGCTTTGGCGTTTGAATGGTATAGGTATAGAAGACATCCCGACATCCTGGACGATCGACCGGAACAGTCACCAGATCAGCCAAGGCCTGATGATAATAATCGGCCGTTTCCCGGCGTCGAGCCAACAAATCGTCATATCCGACCAACCGTTGTTCGACAAAAGCCGCCTGAATGGTATCCAAACGACCGTTATGACTGATATAATGGCACTCCTCCCGATTGATCAAACCGTGATAGCGCAAAATGTCCACCCGTTCATGGATGGCCGGATCGTTTGTGGATATCATTCCGGCCTCTCCCAACGAAGCCAGAATTTTCATGGAGTTCATGCTGAAACAGCCAATATCGCCCAGAGAGCCGACCGGTCGTCCATTCTCCAGGGCACCAAAAGCCTGGGAACAATCTTCGATCACCTTCAGCCCTCTTTTTTTGGCAATGGCCAGAATCGGCTCCATCATACAGGCTTTTCCGGCCCAATGAACCGGCAAAATGGCACGGGTTTTCTCGGTAATCAGCGGCTCAATACTCGAAGGGTCCAGGGTTAGATCGTCCAGAATATCAGCAAAAACCGGTGTCGCTCCATTGAGGGTGATGGCGTTGGCGGTGGCGACAAAAGAGAGGGGTGTGGTAATGACCTCATGCCCCGGACCGATCTCTAACGCCCGCAGTGCCAAAATCAAGGCATCGGTACCGGAATTAACGCCGGTGGCAAATGAACAACCGACCCGTTTGGCGATCTTGTTCTCCAACCGTTCAACCTCTGGACCGAGAATAATCCGACCATGGTCAAAAACGGCTTCAACAGCTTGCAGCAACGATCGACGCTCTTCGGCGTCCGTTACCCGCAGATCGAGAAAAGGAACCTTCATTTTGAATGTCCTGAGGTCAGTGGTAAAGTGATCCGGGTCTATCGATCTGCATCCAAAGCACACGCCATTGGACCGTCAGCATCGCTCCCTTTGACAGATTTATCGTCACACCGACAGCAATACTCAAGGATTCAAAACAAGATTATTTCCGTTTGAAAAGCAGATGTGAGGAAAGTTCCAACCGATATGGCTGGGAAAAGTTGTCCATCTTGTAAAATCCCTTGGTTCCTTGGATGCTTGGCAGATATTTGGATTTATAGCATAATCGATAGTCGAGTTGGCCATCAAAAAATTGCACCAACTCATCCAGATTGGTAAACCGGAAAGGGATTTTCTGCCCGTAATAGTCCTGTACGGTGACAAAGGATGCAAACGGCCCGACCATCGCATCGGAGATCAGCATGTAGTCAGCCTGGAGTTTGGCCAGGGTACGAAGAAGCCCCTGCCAATCATCGATATATTGCAAAACACTGCCCAGGTGGACAATCTGGATATCCTGAAGGTTGTCCGGCAGTTGCTCATGAAACTGAATGCGATTGTCGCCTCGATGACAATCCCGCCCTTCCCGACAGGAGGCCGCCGTATCGACCACATGAAAGTCCAGTTGGGTTCCGGTCGGCAAGGCATCCAATACCTGTGGATAGATTGCCGAGACCCCTCCGCCAAAATCAAGAATGGTTATCCGTTCGTTTTGACCCGCTAAAGCCGCCAACAAAGGCAGAACATACTGCTCGTCAACCATTCCCCGCTCGTAAGCCTGTCTGACTTTTTCCCGGACATTGTCAAACCAACCAGCACTCTCAAAAGGACGGTCATTCGCCCGGGTCTCTTCAAACGTGTCATAAATCCCACTGAATATCTGAAATGGCATATTATTACTCTATTTATCATAAACATCCAATAGCAACCACAACAAATCAGCCGAGCGGGCATAGTATTCTCGATTTTCTAAATCGACAAGGTACGAAGTCGCAGTCACCGGCCGCTTTTTCGGGTTTGACTTTCCGGCAACAACACCAGCGATCCCGTTACAAATTATAAAAAATCATGTTAGTTTCAACGGACAAATTTCCAATGCAACCAGCCATCAAGGATTCTCATGCATATCGGCCTGGACTTTGACAACACCCTGGTCACCTACGATTCACTCTTTTTTCGTCTGGCCCAAGAACAGCGCTTTTTGCCTTCGGAGTGCGTTCCTCCGGCCAATCCGAGCAAAAACTGGGTCAGACAGGTGGTTCGTGACTGGGGAGGGGGAGAGATCGCCTGGCAAAAAATTCAGGCGGAGGTCTATGGGCCGCGCATGTCGGAAGCACTCTTGATGCCCGGCGTGTCCGATTTTTTATCAACGGCCACAGAGCGGGGCGCACGCTGTTTTATCATCAGTCATAAAACCACCTTTGCCCGTCAGGATATCCGTGGCGAATACAATCTGCACAAAGCCGCCCTTGACTGGATGGAAAGCCACGATTTTTTTAACCGGGATGGCTTCAATTTTTCTTTGGAAGATATTTTTTTCAACCCGACGCGCGCGGGAAAAATCGCCCAGATTGGCCGCTCGTCCTGCGACTATTTTATCGATGATCTGGTTGAAGTATTAACGGAACCTGGATTTCCAAAACAAACCAGGAGATTATTACTTGATCCAGAGGGGAGCGCCCCCCCTGGTCCCTACCGGCCGATGTCCAGTTGGGCCGCTATTCAGAGAGCGATATTTGGTGTCCATTCGATTCGATCCTAAACTTTCAAGCCTGGCCCAAAACCTCACGGGGCACCCCTCCCCCTCCATCGAACCGGTCAAAGGCGGCGGCAATAACCGATTTTATAAAATCACCACGGATCGCCAACAGTTTGGTCTGAAATTCTATCTTCAAACGCCCGACGACCCCAGAGACCGGCAGCAGACCGAGAGCACGGCCCTGACCTTTTTAAATGCACGCGCCTTCCCCCAGGTTGTCAAACTCCACAAAGAAAACCGGGACAACCACTGCTCCCTGATGGAGTGGATCGAAGGCTCTCCCCCGGCGGTTCCCTATTCCAGCACCGACGTAGACCAGGTTTTAAGATTTGTCGAGGCCCTGTATCAAGCCGGAACCACACCACAGGCCCAAGCCATCCCTTTGGCGTCGGCCTCCTGCCTGTCTGGTTTCGATTTGGAAATCCAACTATACAAGCGGCTGGAACGACTGAAATCGCATCTGCCCGACCACCCGGAACTGGCGCAATTCATCCAGGCAGAATTTACCCCGTTCCTGAAAAAGCAGGTGGTCGAATCCCAGCGCGGCTATCAAAGCCATCAGCTGGATTTTTTTCATCCAATTCCTTTGACGCAGCGGATTCTCAGCCCGTCAGACTTTGGATTTCACAACAGCATCAGACGGTTGGATGGTCGGCTGGTGTTTTTGGATTTTGAATATTTTGGCTGGGACGATCCCTGTAAAATGACCTGTGACTTTCTTCTCCACCCAGGCATGAATATTGCTGCCCAAGACCAGGAGATCAACAGTTCTCTTCAATCCGAGCTGACCGGCGGAATTGTTGACATCTGTCGGATCGATCCGACTTTGTCGGTTCGGATTGAGCAGTTATACCCCTTATATGGGCTGTGTTGGTGCCTGATTATTCTCAATGAATTCCTGCCGCAAAGCTGGACGAGAAGAGAGCGGGCCAATCCCGAGCCAAGAGACCAACTCAAAACCCAGGATCAACAACTTAAAAAGGCCCGACGGCTGCTTTTGACGCTTCGCAAAACTGGTTAGGATACAGATAAAATGGCCCCGCAAATACCCCTTGTTCCGATCTACCCTGACTCCCCGCCACTGGATGAACGCGCTCGCTATCTCAGACGTCTGGTATTGCGAGCCATGCAGGGGGGGGAGCGGGGTCATCCGGGTCCGGCTCTATCCCTGATCGAGATCCTTCGGGTTTTGTATGACGATTTTCTCCAATTCAAAGCCGACGTTCCCCTTTGGCCGGATCGGGATCGCTGCATCCTGAGCAAAGGACACGGCTGTCTGGCTCTCTATGCCATTTTAGCGGACAAGGGATTTTTTCCGCTGAGCGAACTCGATCGATTCTGCCATTTTGACTCATTTTTGGGAGGACATCCAGAACGGGGCAAAATTCCCGGTGTCGAGGCCTCTACCGGCGCTCTGGGACATGGGCTTTCCATCGGTCTCGGGCAGGCGTTGGCGGCCAAACTACAAAAAAAATCTCACCGTTGCATCGTGGTGATGGGGGATGGGGAGATCAATGAGGGATCGGTTTGGGAGGCGGCCATGACTGCGGCCAAACATCGGCTGGACAACCTCATCGCCGTCATCGACTATAACAAGCTACAATCCTTTGGCACCACCCAACAGGTATTGGACATGGAGCCGATGACCGACAAATGGCAGGCATTCGGTTTCCGGGTCTTGGAAGTCGATGGCCATGATGTATCCGCTCTGAGAACCGCTTTTCTGACCCCCCCCAATCCAGGCAAACCAACGGCTGTCATCTGTCACACCATCAAGGGAAAAGGGATAGCCGAAGCGGAAAACAACCCCGCCTGGCATCACAAATCGCGTCTCTCTTCCGATCTGTTTGCCAAACTTCATCAAGCCCTGGAGCCATCATGAGAAAATCCTGTCTTACCGCCATTCATGAACTGGCCAAACAGGACGAACGGGTTCTTTTTATCGGTTCCGACCTGGGTGTCGGAACCGCAGAGTCGTTCCAACAACAGTTCCCGGAACGATATTTCATGGAGGGCATCGCCGAACAAAACCTCATCGGCATGGCCGCCGGTCTGGCCATGGAAGGGTATGTTCCCTACGTCAACACCATCGCCAGTTTTCTGACCCGGCGCTGCCTGGAGCAGATCACCATCGACCTCTGCTTGCACAATCTGCCGGTTCGACTGATCGGTAACGGTGGCGGCCTGGTCTATGCCCCTTTGGGTCCGACCCATCTGGCCCCGGATGATTTTTCCCTGATGCGCGCCCAACCCAACATGACTGTCATCGCCCCCTGTGACGCCGTGCAAATGCATGCCATCATGGCTCAAACACTCTCGTGGCCCGGCCCCATCTACATTCGGTTGGCCAAAGGCGGCGATCCCATCCTCTTTTCCGAGGAGACCCCGCTGCAAATTGGCCGGGCCGTCCCCCTGCGAGAAGGCCGCCACGCCCTCTTGATCACCACCGGAGCCATGGCTCATCGAGGAGTCTCGGCTGCGGAAATGCTGGCTAAAAAAGGCTTGGATTGTGCCGTCTGGCATCTGCACACCATCAAACCATTGGATCAGGAGGCCCTGCTCCATGCGGCGGTCGATTATCCCCTGATCGTCACTCTGGAAGAGCACGCCTTGACCGGCGGCCTGGGCAGTGCCGTAATCGAATGTCTGGTCGATCATGGTCCCTTCCCCGGGCCCCGACTGTTGCGTTTGGGTCTGAAAGAGGCGTTCTCCGAGCATTATGGCTCTCAAGATGCCCTGCTGGAGGCAGCGGGACTGCAACCGCCAGCCATTGCCAAATCCGTGGTAACGGCCCTATTCGGAGCATAAAATCATGTCTATTCTCTACAGCAGCCTGAAATTTCTCCGTTTCCAGGAACATTTGGAGGCGTTAAAAAACCGACAGGTGTTGGCTCCGGTCCATGTGCGCATCAAACCGACCAACCGCTGCAACCATGACTGCTGGTATTGCGCCTATAAGGTCGACCATCTCCAGTTGGGGGACGACATGGTCGAAGCAGACGCCATCCCGGAAAAGAAAATGCGTGAGATCGTTGACGATCTGATCGCCATGCAGGTCAAGGCCGTCACTTTTTCCGGCGGCGGTGAGCCTCTGCTCTACAAATCCCTGCCCGAAACCATCGAGCGTTTGGCTCTGGGCGGGGTCAAGGTGGCCTCTTTGACCAACGGCACCAACCTGAAAGGCCGGATGGCCGACGCCTTTGCCCAGCATGCCACCTGGGTTCGGATCTCCCTGGATGGCTGGGATGATGCCAGCTTCAGTCGGATTCGGGGCTGTCGCGATGGGGAGTTCAGCCGTGTGGTGGACAACATTCGCCAATTTGCCCAGCGCCAATCCAATTGCACCGTCGGTATCAGTTATGTCATCACCCAGGAGAACTATCAACACACCTACGATGTCTGCGCCCTTTTCAAGCAGGCCGGAGCCAACCATATCAAGCTCTCCGGAGTAGTGGTCGATAACGAGGGGAGTGTCAACAACCGCTACCATCAATCGATCATGGCCGCCGTCAGCGAACAGATTCAACAGGCGCAGCAGTTGAATGACGAGCGGTTCAGCGTCGTCAACCACTATCACGAACTCGAAGAGCGGTTTGACAAATCCTATACCTTCTGTCCCTATTTACTTTTTCTTCCGGTAATCGGCGCGGATCAGGTGGTATACTCCTGTCACGATAAAGCCTATAATAAATCGGGGGAATGGGGATCGATCAAAGACCGATCCTTCCAATCTTTTTGGTTTTCAGAAGAGAACCGACTGCGCATGTATGGGTTGGACCCCTCCAAAAGCTGTCGTCATCACTGTGTTGCCCACAGCCGCAATCTGGCCATTTTGGAATATCTCAACATTGACCCGGATCACGGCGTCTTTGTCTAACTCAAATGGTATTGATCGGGAATGTAACGATGAATCGTGTCGATTTTATCTCTGAACTCCACACCCGGACCAAGCGGGATTATGTGCAGCGGGTCGTCGAATACGACAAAGCCCACTCTGCAATCAAGGCCAAACAGTGGGGATTTGACTATTGGGACGGGGATCGTCGGTATGGCTATGGCGGATATCATTATGATGGGCGCTGGCGATCCGTTGCCGAAAAAATGGCCCACCATTATAAAATCAAGGCGGGGGATCGCATTTTGGATGTCGGCTGCGGAAAAGCCTTCCTGCTCTTCGAATTGACCCAGGTGGTTCCCGGCTGCGAGGTGGTGGGGCTGGATGTTTCCAGTTATGCGCTCCAGCACGCCAAAGAGGAGGTCCGACCATTTTTATTGAATGGCCATGCCAACCATCTGCCGTTTTCCGAGAACAGTTTTGATTTTGTATTTTCCATAACCACTCTGCATAATCTATACTGCTACGATCTGGAGCTTGCCATCAAAGAGATTGAACGGGTTGGAAAGCGGAATAAACTGATCGTGGTCGAGTCCTATCGTAACGAAACGGAAAAAACCAACCTGCTCTACTGGCAGTTGACCTGTGAGTCATTTTATACCCCCAAAGAGTGGCAATGGTGGGCTGAACGGTGCCGGTACTCCGGCGACTGGGATTTTATTTTTTTTGAGTAGCCAGAGCAGGCAAAAAAAACCAAACAGACTGCTGAACTAGAGGATGAATTTTGGGCAACCAATCTGATGACAACCAAACAGATTTACAATCTGAGTTGGCGCGCGCGGATCAACTGTACAAAGCCGGCGACCACAAACAGGCCGATCAGCTTTATCGGGCTCTCTCCCTGGCCTACCCAAAAATTTTGGATCTGGCCTTGCTCTCCGGGAAACTGGCTTTTGAAGTAGACGATCATGATCGGGCTATCGACGTTTTAAGCCGACTGCTCACACAAAGACCCGACGATCCATCCGCACAATATATTCTCGGCAAAAGCCTGTTCATAAAAGGCAACCTGCCGGCGGCTCAATCCATCTTTTCCAAGCTCGTCGCCGCCTATCCCGAGTTTGATCACGCCTGGTGTGCGTTGGCCCGCATCTACAGTGATCAGCACAAGGCGCAGGAAGCGCACGATATACTGATTGATATAATCAAACGAAATGTGACGTTTTACGAGGCCTATCTGGAACTGTACCTGTTGTTCAAAAAACAGCATCACACCATGACCTCCCAAGCCTACCTGAAATTGTATAATTACTTTAGCCCAACCCCATTGCCTGAGAATAAAAATGACCGGATCAAGGACACCCTGTTTTTAAATCCGGAAGAGGCCCTCTCGACCGCTCGCCAGGAAAATCGCGTCTTTCAAACCATCGCCATCTCCGCCCCTCAAATCTGCTATTATCAAGGCACCCCTTTTGAAGATCCACCCAACAACCTGATTGCCGTTCCGCCGGACAAGATGGTCCAGTTTTTTGCAACCACCCGTCTTCGTCTTCCGACGACCATTCAATTCAACGTGGCAGACAAAATGGCCATTAAAGAGGCATTTAAACTGGCTGAGAACTTCGACAATGCCAAGATTGCCATCAAAACAATCATGAAGGACAACATGGCGCTCTGCCAAAGTCAGGCGCCACGGTTTCCCCTGGATGGCCCGCCGACCATTGTCATGGCAGCCTCCCGTCTGACGACGGTCATGCAGTATTGTTCCAGAGATTTGGCCTTCGCCCTGAAACGCAAAGGGGTCAACGTCAGATACATCATTGAGGACCATGATTTGGAAGAGTTGTCCATGCACCATCTTTTCCAGGTCTGCGCTCATCATACGCCCCACGCCGTCATCCACCTCAATCATGTCAACAATTACTGGCTACATCCAGACACCTACAACATCATCTGGTGGCAGGATCTCATGCCCGACCTGAAAGAGGGAAGACCCATTTCATGGCGAAAACGGGACATCTCCCTCTCAAGCTATCCGCAATTTGATTCCTACCTGTACAGTTCCGGCATCGATGCCGTCTATCGACAGGATTTTTGCGTCGATTTAACCCGTTTTTCCAATACGATCCCGACTAAAGAACGAAAGAAAATTGTCTTCATCGGTAATTCGCACATAATCGCCGGCACCAAACATGGGCACTCCGGCACCAGGATCGCTGCCATTTTAAAAGAAAAAATGGAGAATGGTGAGGATATAACCGACGATTTTCTTGAACATCTCTCCGTCGAATACGATATTCCCTTTTTGGAAATTTTTGATGCCCTGCTTCCCTATGTCTTTCGCGATACATCAGTGGAGTGGTTATGCTCCATGGCCGACAGCCTGGACTATGAGGTGGAGGTCTATGGTCGATGGTGGGATCTTAACCCCATCGTCAACCCCTATTTCAAGGGGGAGTTGCCTCATGGACCCGCAATCGCCCGAGTATACAACCAGGCCAAATACTCCATTGCCGCCCTGCACCGACTGGTCCATTCGCAAAGAGTCGTCGAAATTTCGGCCTGTGGTGCGATTCCAGTGATTTTTGATCAGAGAGCCTATTCAGAAAAACCCCATTGGGAAAAAGAGTGTCTCTATTTCAAAACAAAAGAGGAAATGCGAGCCTGTTTTGCAAAGATTCCTGAAAATGACCCGGAAACCATCGCTGATCACTACTCCTACGACCAATTTGCTGATAGGATCATCACCTTGATCAATAGTGGGAAATATCCCGCCCCCCCTCTGCCGAACCCAAAAAAACCGGCGATCCCAGCTAAAGGATAAAACTGTGCCTGATTCCAATGAGTTACAAGAAAAGTTCCGCTTAGCCATGCGTCGACTGGCCACTTCGGTCAGCGTCATGACCCTGCAAGACAAAGAGACACGGCATGGCATCACCCTGACCTCTGCCACATCCATTTCAATGGACCCCAGCAGCATGATCGTCTGCATTGCCAAAACAGCGGCCATTTATGCCAGCCTCTCTGAAGGACAAGGGGTCACTATCAGCCTGCTCACCGCAGAGCAAAAAGAGGTCTCAGAGGCCTTTGCCTGGAGTAAAAAGGGTGAGGATCGCTTTACCGTCGGAGAGTGGTCTGCCGACCCCCAGGGGCGGCCCATTTTAAAGGAGGCCCAATCCAACCTGATGGGAAAAATTGAAAAAGTGGTCCCCTACGGAACACATGGCGTTGTCATCATCTCCTTGGATGCCGTTGAAATCCAGGAACAGATCAACCCTCTGCTCTACATGGACGGAACCTATCTCACTGCCCAGGGAGAGCGCATCTAGCTCCTTCCCAGATTTCAAAACCAGCATAGAAAGCCTCCTGACCAATCCGGTCGGGGGGCTTTTAGCATCTCTTCGAACCAGACCGCTGATCAACCTCTATTCCATCGTTATTTGACAAATCGTCAATCCTAAAAAATGATACACGCTCTTCATTGACAACTCAGCCACTCAATATTAACCTAACGTTAGGTAAGTAACAATCACACCCCAAAACCGATGTCCAATCACCAAGGTATAACTGATGAAAACACATTCGAATATCTGGATTTCGTTATTCATTCTCCTGCTGTTGGCTGGAGGTGGATACTATTGGAATATCCAAAAACCTGCGACCACTCCGACTCAAAGCGCCGATCTCGGAAATAGCCCGCCCCAGGTTCTGGAGATTTTGACCCTGGCCGCCCAGGATGTCCGAACCCTGGAGGAGGCACCCGGACGAACGGTGGCCTATCAGATTGCCGAGATCCGCCCTCAAGTCAGCGGAATTGTCACCGAGCGATTGTTCACCGAGGGGGCCCTTGTCAAGGAGGGGCAACAGCTCTATCAGATTGATCCAGCCGCTTTCCGGGCCAGCCATGCCCGTGCCCAGGCGGATCTGAAAAAAGCGCAGGCCAACCTCTCTTCCGTCGAAGCCAAAAACCGTCGTTATTCCGAACTGGTTAAAATTGATGCCGTCAGTCGTCAACAGTACGACGACACTCAGGCCAGTCTGGCCCAAGCCTTGGCCGAGATTGCCATCGCCGAAGCAACCGTCGCCCAAGCTCGCATCAGCCTGGATTACACCAAGGTACATGCCCCCATATCCGGCCAAATCGGCAAATCACGCGTCACCAAAGGCGCCCTGGTCACTGCCAACCAGGCCCAGACCCTCTCGACCATCACTCAACTGGACCCCATCTATGTCGATCTTTCCCTGGCCAGTGACAGCCTGATGCGTCTGCGACAGCAGGTCGGAACCTTGGAACAGGTTCCCGTGCAGCTCTACTTTGAAACAAACACCGCCCCATACCCCCACAAGGGTCAACTGCTATTTCATGAAATGGCGGTTGATGAGTCCACCGGCATGGTCTCCCTGCGCGCCCGTTTTCCCAACCCGGACACCCTATTGTTGCCTGGGCAATTTGTCCACGCCCAGTTGGAACTGGTCCATCCGAATTCCCTGTTGATTCCGCAAAAAGCCTCCCAACGCCAAGCCGACGGCACCCTTTCGGTCTGGTTGTTGGATGAGCAGAACAAAGCGCAATCAACAACCATCAAGACAACTCGGGCGGTAGGAGACGCCTGGTTGGTCACCGACGGACTGAAAGCCGGAGACCGCTTGATTTCCGAAGGGACAATCAACCTGAAGCCCGGCGCGACGGTGCAACCCCAGGAGCCACAACCGACCTCATTCGGCAGCGGGAGATAATCATGTCCAGCTTTTTCATTGATCGCCCGGTTTTTGCCTGGGTGATTGCCATTGTCATCATGCTGGCTGGAAGTTTGGCTATTTTGCAACTGCCCGTCGAGCAATATCCCAACATCGCCCCGCCATCGGTTTCCATCAGTGCCAGTTATCCGGGCGCGTCGGCAGAGACCCTGGAAAACAGCGTCACCCAGGTGATTGAACAGAGCCTTACCGGCATTGACCATATGCGCTATTTTTCCTCCAGCAGCGACTCTTCGGGTCTGGCCACCATAACCGTCACCTTCGAACCGGAAGCAAACCCGGATATCGCTCAGGTGCAGGTACAAAACAAACTGCAAACCGCCATGCCCCTGCTTCCTCCCGAGGTACAACAACAGGGAGTCAGCGTTACCAAGGCCAACAACAGTTTTTTATTGGTTGCCGGGTTTTATTCCAAAGACGGCAGCATCTCCCAGCAGGAGTTGGGAGACCTGCTCAACTCGACGGTCAAAGATGCCGTCGCTCGGGTAAACGGCGTGGGTAATGTCACCATTTTCGGAGAGCCTCACGCCATGCGCATCTGGCTCAACCCACGCAAGCTGCTCAGCTACAACCTGACGGTCATGGATGTGCAACAGGCCATCCGCGCCCAGAACAGCGATATTTCCGCCGGACAAATCGGCGGTCTGCCGGCTCAAAAAGGCCAACAACTCAACGCCACCATCTCCGCCCAATCCCGACTGCAAACCGTGGAGGATTTTCAGCACATTCTGCTGCGGGTCAACACCGACGGCTCTCAAGTTCGACTTCAAGACATCGCCCGAGTCGAATTAGGCTCGCAAAATTACGGTCGGGTTGTTCGGTACAAACGGCTGCCGGCTGCCGGTGTCGCGGTAAGCCTGGCTTCCGGGGCCAATGCACTGGACACCGCCGCTGCGGTAAAAAAACGCATCAGCGAACTCTCCTCCGCTCTGCCGCCGGAGGTCACCATCAACTATCCCTATGACACCACCCCATTCGTCAAACTCTCCATCAAGGAGGTGATCAAAACCTTGCTGGAAGCGGTCTTCTTGGTGTTTTTGGTCATGTATCTTTTTCTGCAAAATTTTCGCGCCACGCTCATCCCCACCATTGCCGTTCCCGTCGTGCTGATGGGCACCTTCGGCGTGCTGGCGAGCTTTGGTTTTTCCATCAATGTGCTGACCATGTTTGCCATGGTGCTGGCCATTGGTCTATTGGTGGACGATGCCATCGTCGTGGTGGAAAATGTCGAGCGGATCATGGCGCAGGAGGGACTCTCCCCACGGGAGGCCACTCGCAAATCCATGCGCCAGATTACCGGCGCCCTGGTCGGCATTGCCCTGGTGTTGTCGGCGGTATTCGTACCCATGGCCTTTTTCAGTGGATCGGCCGGGGCCATCTATCGACAATTCTCCATCACCATTGTTTCAGCCATGGCCCTATCGGTTTTGGTGGCGTTGGTTCTTTCACCCTCCCTGTGTGCAACCCTTCTCAAGCCGGTGGAAGAGACGGAGCAATCTCGTGGTTTTTTTGCCTGGTTCAACCGTTTTTTCAACACAAGCCGGGATCGATTCATCACCACGTCCGGGTATATGGCCGCTCGGATTGGTCGGTTTCTGCTGGTTTACGGGCTGTTGTTGGGAGGACTCGGCTATCTATTCCTCAGTCTGCCCAGCTCCTTTCTGCCTAATGAGGACCAGGGCACCATGTACCTGATGGCCAGTGCACCGGCAGGTTCGACTGTGGAGCGGACTATGGAGAGCGTCGAGTTGATCGAGGATTATTTTCTCAACCATGAATCCGACACCATCAACCACCTGTTTACGGTGACCGGTTTCAGCTTTGCCGGTCGCGCCCAAAATGTCGCGCTGGGCTTTGTCGGCTTGAAGGATTGGGAGGAGAGAACCGACAAGGATCAATCGGTATTTGCCTTGGCCGGTCGAGCCATGGGTGCCTTCAGTGCCTTCAAAGATGCCCGTGCCTTTGCTTTTTATCCCCCGCCAATCCGTGAGTTGGGCAACGCCGCCGGATTTGACCTGCAACTGGTGGATCAAGGTGGCATCGGTCATGAAAAGTTGATGCAGGCCCGCAACCAACTGTTGGGGATGGCCGCCAAGAATACAAATCTGCAAGGGGTTCGACCCAACGGCCTCAATGACGTACCCCAATACAAAATTGATATCGACCACGAAAAGGCCAGCGCCCTCGGCCTCTCCATAGCCGATATCAATCAGACCCTGCAAACCGCGTGGGGGTCATCCTATGTCAACGATTTTCTCGACAAGAGCCGGATCAAACGGGTCTACCTCCAGGCCGACGCGCCCTATCGCATGATGCCGGATGATGTCAACAGCTGGTATGTCCGCAACAAAAGCGGAGAGATGGTCCCCTTCTCGGCCTTTTCCACCGCCCGTTGGTCCTATGGCGCCCCCAAACTGGAACGGTTCAACGGCAACGGGTCGGTCAACATCCAAGGCTCCGCCGCTCCTGGTGTGAGTACTGGAACCGCCATGGAGGAGATTGAACGGATGGTTGAATCCCTGCCCAAGGGTGTCGCGGTGGAATGGATTGGATTATCCTATGAAGAGCAACGGGCCGGGGCGCAGGCTCTCATACTCTATGGAGTGTCGGCCCTATTCATCTTTTTATGTCTGGCGGCTCTCTACGAAAGCTGGTCGGTGCCCTTCTCCGTCATTTTGAGCGTGCCGTTGGGTATTCTCGGCGCGGTGATTGCGGCCCGATGGTTTAATCTGAGCAACGATGTCTATTTTCAGGTCGGACTGCTGACGACCATGGGATTGGCCTCCAAAAATGCCATTCTCATCGTCGAATTTGCCAAAGAGCAATATCAGCAGGGCATGGATCTGCGCACCGCCACACTGTCGGCAGCCAAACAGCGTTTCAGACCCATCATCATGACCTCCATGGCCTTCATTCTGGGCGTTTCACCTTTGGCTCTGGCCCATGGGGCCGGTTCTGCCAGTCAGAACGCCATCGGAATCAGCGTCATGGGCGGCATGATCGCCGCCACCTTTATCGCCATTTTCTTTATTCCCATGCTCTACATCGGCATTCAGGGCCGTTCCGCCCCACCGACGTCGGTGGCTTCCACGGAGGAGACCGCCTCATGAACAAGCTGACCCCCGCTCTGGTTCTGCTCCCCCTGCTGTGGGGCTGCACCCTGGTTCCTGCTTTTCAGCATCCAGCCCCCCCCATCCATGCTCAGTGGCCCCAATTTTCTCCCTCCTCGTCACCGACCGAGGGTTTATCCGCCTCTGAAATGGCCTGGACGGACTTTTTTCAATCTGAGCCTCTGCAAGAGGTGATTCGTACCGCTCTGATCCATAATCGGGATTGGCGGATGGCGGTTCTGAACGTCAAAGCGGCTCAGGCACTCTATCAGGTCGAAAAGGCCGATCAATGGCCGTCCATCGACGCGGGCGCCAGCGCCGAGCGTGTCGGCGTCACCCGCGCCCAAAATGGGGGTGGCAGCCGCTCCATAAGCAGCAGTTACAGCGCCAATGTTGCCATCACCGCGTTTGAATTGGACCTGTTCGGCCGCATCAGTAGTCAGAATGAGGCGGCATTGCAACGCTATTTTTCAACTGTCGCCGCTCAGGATGCCGCTCGAATCAGCCTCATTGCCGAAGTGGCCAACACCTACCTTCAATGGCTGGCTGACCGCAAAATCCTGGCTCTGGTCGAGGAGACCCTGAAAACCCAGAGCCAAACCTATGAGTTGATTCGCCAAAGTTATGAAAGGGGTGCCGCCTCCAAGCTGGATGTTTCGCAAATTCACATGGCGGTGGAGACAGCCCGCGCCAACCACGCCCTTTATAACCGTCAGGTTTTGCAAACCGGCAACGCCCTAAAGCAACTCATGGGAACGACAACGCTTTCCGCTGAGGGGCACCCGACCCTGGAATCCGTTTCACTCACGACCGTTTTGCCGGTGGGCCTCCCCTCCGAAGTACTCCTCCAACGCCCGGACATACGGCAGGCAGAACATGCGCTTCAAGCAGCCCATGCCGATATTGGCGTCGCACGCGCGGCCTTTTTTCCGCAGATCAGTCTGACAGCCGGACTGGGGTTTGCAAGCCCCCAGTTGAGCAACCTTTTTTCAAGCCAGGGTTCGGGGGCATGGCGCTTTATTCCCCAATTCAACCTGCCTCTGTTTGACAATGGAAGCAATCAAGCCAACCTGGAATATAGCCAGACCTCTGAAGAAATCTTGATTGCCGCCTATGAGAAGGCGATCCAAAACGCCTTTCGTGAGGTTGCCGACGCCCTGGCGGCTCGGTACACCCTGGAGAACGAACTCAGCGCCCAACGTGATCTTGTCGCCGCCTCCCAGGAGGCTTATGATCTCTCCTTCGCCCGCTACAAAGGCGGAATCGATAGTTTTCTAAACGTCCTTGACGCTCAACGCTCCCTATTTGCTGCCCAACAACGCTACATCACGGTGGAAAAGCAGCGTCTGGCCAATCAGGTTACCTTTTACAAGTCATTGGGTGGCGGTCTGAAATAACCTCACCTCTTCACAAAAGGAACGTCCATGCGTCCAAAAGAGCCGAAAAGCCCGGAAGATATCCTACGCAAAGCGATTCCGCTATTTGCCAAATCCGGCTATAGCGGCGTCTCCATGCGCCAGATTGCCCGGGAGTTGGGCATCAGTGCGGCAGCCTTGTATCACCATTTTCCAGATAAGCAGAATCTCTATCTGTCGGCAGTGGATCTGGTTTTCCGGGAGAAGTCCGAACGCATGTCCGAAGCCTTTCACGCCGGCGGCAGTTTGGAGGAGCGACTCTATGGGGTGTTGTTACAGTTTATCCGACAGGTAGGCTCCGACCACACCTTCCACGCCGTCATGCAGCGCGAACTTTTGGAGGCTGAACCCGAGCGGTTACGCATCATGGCCGATCGCATTTTCAAACAATTCTTTGGCGAAATGCTCGCCCTGGCCCGAGAATTGTCCGATGACCTGGATCCCAACCTGGTCGCCGGCTCCATAGCCAGCCTCGTCCTACAGCACTTTCAAGCCCGAGCCTTGAGACCCTTTCTGGAGGGGTATCAACCCTGGCACGAAGAACCGGAAAAACTGGCCCGACACTTCACCCAAATCATCTTGAACGGCACCACCGGCCAACCAACATAAGACGACGGCGACAATCCGAGGCACAGGTAATACCACAGCGCCCTATGATGGAACCCTTATTTAAGTTAAAGCCCGGTCAATTGGTATTTTATGTTTGGTGCTTTTTTTTCAGTTTTTTCCGTATTCAAGCCCACCAATATTCTCTGAACCGTAGAGTGGCTTAAACCGACATGGTCGGCGATACGACGTACACTCCACTGTTTGCCACTGTTCTTTTCCGACTGTTTGGCAACATCCAAAACAGTTTGCCGCATCAGCGCAGAAATTTTATTGGGGGTTCCCGTGCGCGGTTTATCGTTCAATCCGTCCAACCGTTCTTCTCGGAAGCGGTTGAACCATTTCAACGCATTGGGATAACCACAACCAACCTGGTTGCAAATCTCAGTCATGGGAACATGATGCGCGGCTAGAAGAACGATTTTGGCGCGCCGAACAAACCGTTCCTCAATGGTGTTAGAGCAAATCAGACGAATCAGAAAGAGCCGTTCCTCTTTTGTCAGCTCCGTTTTATGTTCATCGGCCATGGGTCATTCCTCCAATCAATCTTTTTTCGAGACCGCCGAAAACAAAATCGGCGATCTCGGACGTGCATCAGGAGTTGTTTGTCGCTACCTTCATGAATTTATGCTTTTTATCCCGTGCCATATCATCCAATGGAGAGTCGATGGAGAAGAGACGGCAGACAAACTCCAACTGATCCTTCAAATGCTTGTTAAAAAGTTTGTTTACCGTGGTCTTCTCCTTGAATTGCCACGCCGGTGAAGCGTTGGCCAATGCTTTGGCAAGCTTCCATTTTCGATCAAACGTGGTATTTGCAAGGGTCTTGACCGCATCAACCTGTTCAGGATCGAGGAATCCATCATCCATTTTCGTAAACAGTTTGGAATCCACCGTGTAAAAAGAGATTTCGGCCAGATCAATCAGATTCATCTGCATGGTATAATCGAGCTTGCCGTTCTCTTTTATGACTGAATGAAAAGCCACCGCATCTGAGTATATCTTGCCGGACAACTCTCCCAGACCGTCCAAATTGATGCCCTTTTTCTCAGCTTGGGCCATCACTTCTGATGTCAGTTCAAATTGGATGGGCTTATACACCTGCTGTTGAAAGACATTTTGCAGGAAAAACAGGAAGATAAAACTAATCGCCGCCGAGATGATCGGGGTGCTGATCCAGCCGCTGGAGATTCGCCCCAGAACAGACCACTGGATGCCCTTTCCACCTTTGAGCAATCCGATTCCGATGACGGCCCCAACCACCGCTTGAGAACTGGATACCGGCACCAACGGAATGGTGGGGAGTCCGGCACTGGCTAACGCATGTTCCAAACCGACAGAAGCAAACAGGAACAAAACGATGGAATGGGCGACAACCACTGACCAAGCCCCAACGGGGGTGAGAGGAAGAATGCCTCCTCCGACAGTCAACATGACCCGTTTCGAATAGGTATAAACACCCACGGCAATGGCTACGGCCCCCAGGCCGAAAAGTTGCTGGATGGATGTCAAGGTGAATACGTCACCAATGCTGATCTCTACAAAAGGTGAGGAAGAGACAAACACACCCATGACATTGGCGATATTGTTGGCACCCAAGGCATAGGAACCGAAAGCACCGGCTGCAATCAAGCCGATACGAGTGTAGCTATCCATCCTGAGCAGGTGTATTTTACCCCGATTCATAAAGGAGGAGACCGCCTTATAGATTCCCGCACCAAAGATGGCGCCCAAAATGGGACAAGCGACCCAAGTGAGCAGAATCTTTGTCAGAGCGTTCATGTCGGTAATGCTGCCGGTGTAGAGATTCCAGCCAATAATGGCGCCGACCACGGCCTGTGAAGTGGATACCGGCAGACCAAGTTTTGTCATCCACATCACCGTAAAGGCGGCGGCAAAAGCGGCCATGAACGAACCGGCAATGGCATTGACTGCACCCAGCTTACCCAATGTATGTGCCGCACCTGAGCCACTGATGACAGCACCAAGAATGACAAAAACAGAGCAGATCAACGCTGCCGTTGAAAACTTCACCATTTTGGAGCCAACGGCGGTTCCAAAAACGTTGGCGGCATCGTTTGCCCCCAGCGACCAGCCTAAAAACAGGCCACTGGAGAGAAAAATAAGAATGGTTAATTCCATAACATTTCAATCCTCGCCGATTTAGGCTGCACGTTTGATGATAAAAATAGCCAGGCCGTCGGCAACATCCTCGGCGTGGTTGGCCAAGTCATCTATTTTTTCAATGAAACCTTTCAAATGAGTCTTGCGATCCAAAGTCAAGTCACTGGTAAAAATGGCTTT
>JADFYU010000013.1 GCA_015232865.1 Magnetococcales bacterium | reverse complement strand
TTCCACGAGAGGAGCATGATGTTCCATTGCACTACATTGTGACAGAGAGCGGTGTTCGGGGGGTAGGTCCGAACATTTCATATTAACCCATTTTATCTGGTTGATGTGTAGATATAACAACATTAGCCTGGATAGGAGATTGATGGTCATGGATATCGTCGCCGTTTTGATTGGTGCGGTTCTTGGTGCGGCCATCTCCCTCGCATATTTCTACTTGCAGCGGACCCAACAGCAAAAGGAGTTGGTGGTTCAAGAAGAGAGACTGCATCAGCAGCAAAAGGCGGTTGAAGAAAAATCAGCCTCCATAAACCGGGAGATGGAGCTTAGGAATAAAGCGCATCAGATTCGTATTGAAGAGGAATTAGAGAAAAAATTTCGGGAAAAAGGGGCTGAGCAGGAGCGATTGAAAGCCCGGTTGGATAAAAGGGAGGAGCAGTTTGATCGCAAGTTTGATCAGTTGGACAAGCGTGAGTTGGAGTTGGATAAACGCCGTTCCAATCTGGAGCGGGATCTGATTGAGCACGATCAGCAGAAGGAAAAGTATAAGCAGTTGATCGTTTCTGCTCAGGCTCGGTTGGAGGAGGTCGCCGGCATGAATTCTGAGCAGGCCAAGGCGTTGATTCTCTCCTCTTTATCTGAAGCTGCCCGTCGAGAGTCGGCGAGCCTGTTTAAAAAGCTGGAATCCGAGGCGTTGGAAAATGCCGAACAGAAAGCCAGGGAGACTATTGCGACCGCTATTCAACGTTTGGCTGGAGAGTTTGTTTCGGAGCGAACCGTGTCGGTTGTTACCTTGCCCTCCGAGGAGATGAAGGGACGGATCATCGGTCGGGAAGGGCGTAATATCCGTGCCTTGGAGACGGCTACCGGTTGTGACCTGATTATTGACGATACGCCGGAAGCGGTGGTTATCTCCGGCTTCAATCCGGTGCGTCGTCAGATTGCCAAGCGCTCTTTGGAGGAGTTGATCGGTGATGGCCGCATTCATCCGGCTCGAATTGAATCTGTGGTGAAAAAAGCGACCAAAGCCATTGACCGAGAGATAATTGAAAAGGGTGAGCAAGCGGTTTTTGAGGTTGGCTTGAGTGATGTCCATCCGGAAATCATCAAACTTCTCGGAACATTGCAGTTTCGCACCTCCTATACCCAAAATGTTCTTTCCCATTCGGTTGAAGTGGCCTATTTTGCGGGAATCATGGCGGAAGAGTTGGGCTTGGATGGAAACCTGGCCAGACGTTGTGGTCTTCTTCACGACATCGGCAAAGCAGTGGATCATGAAGTTCAAGGCTCCCATGCCGTTATTGGTGGTGAGTTTGCCAAGAAATACCGTGAGCACCCCTTGGTCGTCAACGCCATCTGGTCTCACCATTTCGACATTGAGCCGATCTCCGTCTATGGACCCTTGACCAATGCTGCAGACGCTCTGTCAGCGGCCCGTCCGGGTGCGAGACGAGAGAATGTCGAGACCTACATCAAGCGTCTGGAACAGTTGGAAGGGATTGCTACCGACTTTAAAGGGGTGGAGAAGGCTTTTGCCATTCAAGCCGGTCGGGAAGTCCGGGTTTTGGTCAGCTATGATCGTGTGAATGATGAAGGAGCCATGATGATTGCTCGGGAGGTTGCGGATCGGATTGAGAATGAAATGACCTATCCGGGACAGATCAAGGTGACGGTCATTCGAGAAATGCGCGCACAAGAGATTGCCAATTAGTCTGTCTTCTCCTCAAACCGATGGTCCTGGAAGAAAAAATTTCAGAATCATCGGTTTGAGGAGGCTTTTTTTTGTTTATTCAAACTTTAACGCTTCTGCATCAGTAGCCAACACTTCCACACCATAGAGTGTCGTCAGATTCTCTCCATTGTCAAAACCATAGAGATGATGCAGCTCACGCCGTAACGCTTTGGCCTGCTCCTGGGTGAGATGGACGCCAATCGCCATAGAGCCATCCGACTCAAATCTGTTTTTTAGTGTTTTTAACTCGCTCAGGGTCATGGTTGATTCTTTATCCTGTTTTTTGCTAAGTTGACGGACAACGAACGACCCTAACCCAGTGACGAGAATTTGTAAAATGACCAAAACGGATTTGATTCGGGCCATTGCAGAAAAACATGATCTACCCGTCTCATTGACCGGTCAAATTATTGATTCCGCCTTGCAGAGGATCTCAGAGACGTTGGAGCATGGTGAGGTCGTTCGCTTACGGGGGTTTGGCAACTTCACTACAAAAAATCGGCCTCCAAGAAAAGGCCGCAACCTGAAAACCGGCTTGGCCATCCATATTCCAGAAAAGCGGGTCGTTGCCTTCAAGCCTGGTGCCAGGCTGAATAGCGGGGTAGAGCGGGCCGGCCATTTGCAATCTGAAATCGAAAACCTGGTGTTGGATTTGGAGGAGGTGGTCGGGATCGTTCCGGCACAGGAAAAGCCCTCCGAACCGGACCACCAGTCGCTTCTTCTCTCTCATCTCTCCGATCTTCAAGTCAATACGACTTTTTTATGGCGTCGCCTCAAAGGTTTGAAACTGGGCGAGACAACGGTCAGTTGTGAAGTTCGGGATATGACCTTTACGAGTGTTCTGGAAAGCTTGAACTTTTTGAGTGAATCAAAACTGTTTAAGTTTGATGCGGAAAAAATTTATAACAACAGTGGAGAGGATGTTTTAAATCTTCGCCTTTATCAAATCAGTCCGAAATTAAGAAAATACGTTCAACAATTGATCTCAGCGCCTTGACCTGAATTTGGTTTTTTTTCGTATATGTCTGATGTAGCCTGATTATTCTAAATAATAATTTATGGTTATGACCGGCTAATCCAAATCGTTTCCTTGATCCTTGCCGGGGCGGACCATTCCATCAGGCTCTTTAAGTCTTTAACTTTCATTCATTTTTATAAAAGCCCCTTGCTTCCATGGATAACAACGCGACATTTTCCATTCCCCATCTGATCAAATCTCTCAACCTGAATCCAAAAAAGGGGTTGGGACAGAATTTTCTGGTGGATCAAAACATCTCCCATGCCATTGTCAACGCTTCTCAAGTCGGGCCGGAGGATCGGGTTTTGGAAATTGGCCCCGGCTTGGGCAGTTTGACGGTGTTGTTGCTGGAAAAAACCAAAAAACTCTGGGCCATTGAGCAGGATGAACGCATGCTGAAGATTCTTCAGAGCCGTGCTGAAAACCTGGGCACCCTGACCATAGAGAAAGCCGACGCCTTACAGTATGATTATGATAAACTGGCCGACACGCTGGGCGGTCCCCTGCGTATAGTCGCCAATCTACCCTACAACATCAGCACCCCTTTGTTGTTTCATTTGTTGGATCAACGTCACTCTATTGTGGATATGACGTTGATGTTTCAAAAAGAGGTGGCCCAGCGCATAGCCGCAACACCCGGCAGCAAGGCATACGGAACCCTGTCGGTTCAGTGTGGTATGTGGACAAGTGTAGAAAAAATTTTGGATGTGCCGCCCGGCGCGTTTCTTCCGAAACCGAAGGTTGACTCCATGGTGATTCGACTGACGCTGCGTCCCAAGCCTCGCGCCCCACTGGATGATCCGGCCTTTTTCAGTCAGGTGGTGCGGGCCGCCTTTGGACAGCGCCGAAAGACCCTGTCCAACGCCCTGAAAAAAATGGATGCCGACCCAAAGTCATGGTTGCTTCGAGCCGATATCGATCCCAGCCGGCGGGGGGAGACCTTGTCGGTAGAGGAGTTTGCCCATTTGTCCAACCAGCGATCATAACCCTACCATGAGCGTGTGAAGATTTTTTTCACACGTTCTGGTGAGGCTATCTTGAAGACAAACTCGGTTAACCGGCTATCTGCGCCATCATCCCCTCGATGGTATCCTGCACCTGAAGGTTGAGAGCTTTGCGATCCCCCTTACCCAACCCCGTGGTTGGGATTGGCGGAGCGATACGGAGTTGAATTTCGCCCGGTCTCTTCAGAAAGGCTTTCCGCCCCCAAAACAGACCTGCATTGTGGGCTACCGGCACAATCGGCACCCCAGACGACAAAGCCATTCCGACACCGCCCGGATTGTATTTTCCCACCTCGCCGGGGGCAACCCGAGTTCCTTCCGGGAAGATCAGAACGCTATTTCCTGAATCGAAGGCTTGTTGGCATTTAACTCCCATCAGGCGCAAGGCCTTGACCCCTTGAGAACGATCGATGGCAATCTGTCCGCTGGCCATTATTCCCCAACCAAAAAAAGGAATATTGAGAAGACTTTTTTTAAGAATCAACACCGCTTCAGGAAAAATGGCTTGCAGGGTTACCGTCTCCCAGGCCGACTGATGCTTACACAGAATCATGTAGGGGGCAGGGGGGAGATTGTCCAAACCGGATATTCGCACCGTCAAACCGCAACACCAATCCAGAATAAACAGATTGAACCGCGCCCATAAATTGACAAACTGCCTGCGTCGAGCAAGCGTTGTCAGCGGGATCGATAAGATAAGCAGGAGAGCAAACAGAAAAATGCCCACGACAAAACAGAAGAAAAAGAGGCTGGACCTTGAAAAAACCTTGATTTTATCCACATTCACTCCAAATATACAGACCCAGAAAGGAACTTTTCTCCAGAGTCGTTCTCTAAACATATCGTTGGGCAACAGCTTGATGAAAGAAGAATATCAAGCCTTTCCATCAAGAGAAAGCTCTCAAAATTTTTAGAAACCAGGAATACTGGAAATCAGAATGTATAACAATGCGTTAATAACCATATCCGATCAAGGCGAGTTGTCCAGATATATGGACAAAATCAGCTCAGCTCCGATTTTGACCGAAGAAGAGGAGTTTGATCTGGCGGTCCGATTCCATGAGCACGAGGATCTGGATGCCGCCCATGAGTTAGTCTCTTCCTATCTTCGTTATGTGGTCAAAATTGCAAAAGAGTATCAATATTACGGAATGCGGATCATGGATCTGATCCAAGAAGGGTCGGTGGGGTTGATGCAGGCTGTCAAGAAATTTGATCCGTACAAGGGGTTCCGTCTTTCGACCTATGCCATGTGGTGGATTCGTTCCGCCATTCAGGAATTTATTCTTCGTTCCTGGAGTTTGGTCAAGATCGGGACAACCACCGCTCAACGTAAACTTTTTTTTAAACTTCGCCAAAGCAAACAACATATTGACCTGCTGGATGAGTCGGAAGCGGCCCAGATTGGCACCAGGCTCGGTGTTACCACTCGTGAAGTCCTGGACATGGATGGTCGGATGTATGGTCGGGATGACTCCCTCAACCGGCCTGCCATCGAAGAGGGCAACGAGGTTCAGGATATGGTCCCGGATCACCGAGCCAACCAGGAGATGATGCTCCTGGAGTCCGAACAGGACAAGCTCAGACATGAAAGTGTCGCCAAAGCCCTCGGTTGTTTGAGTGAACGGGAAAAATCAATCGTTACCTGGCGTCTGCTGATCGACCCGCCTTTAACCTTGGAGATCATTGGCGAACGGCTCGGAATCTCTCGGGAGCGTGTCCGTCAACTGGAAAAAAAATCCTTGTCCCAAATGAAAAAAACGTTAGGAAACGGACTAGCCCTGACGTTCTCATAACGGTCGAACCACAATCTGATCCTTTGCTCACAAAGGGGTCAGATACCAGCTCTGAAAGATGGTTTGATCGGCCTGAACTCGTTGTTAAACCATCATTTATGATTTTAAAATATCATAAATGATCGGTTCCCAGTTCTTAAATCCTATTCATGTGAGGTTGATTTCCTTATGAGTGACGAGACGAAGATCCCTGACGCACCATCCAAAATAAATATTGTCATGCAAACTCCTGAAGAGATGTTTGCCCAACAACAGGTAAGACAGCAGAGTCTGCCCAGAAAAAAACCGGAAGAGGAGTGGGCGTTAAACAAGGCAGCCATTACCCGTTTTGCCAGAGATGGCAACTGGCCGGAAGTTTTGAAGCTGCTGACGTATCTATCGACAAAACGCAACAACAATGAAGTCTACAAAGTTCTGGCCATGCGGGTCTGGGTCTGTTTAAAAAGCGACACACCGGTGACAGAGGTGATTTTGGGGTTGTACCAACTTTTGAACACCTTGAGCCCGAAACATGAAATGGCCGGTCACATCGCAGCACTCGCCAATCTGATGGCCAGAAACCGGACACCGGACCACGAAGACCGGGAGTTGGCCATCGGGCAGGCGCAGCAAATGCTGAGCATGGTCTGTGAGTTTCAGGGGATTTCCGGCGAGAAAGCGTTTGATCAATGGATTGAAGAGAACCAGTTTAATGATCCCAACCATTATGTGCCCATCGTTATGAATGCGTTGGATATGATGGTCGGCGAGGATTGGTGGTTTGACCGTGACGACCTTCAAGCCGAGATGGTTGCAGCCAATGAGAAAAAACTGGAAACCGAATCCGGGTACAGCTAATCGTATATTGTAAAAATCGTGAAGGGTTTGAGGCGAAGCGGGAAGAGAGGTTATCCGCTTCGTCTGGCCAATTTTGTCACCAGAATTGCTGAAGCAGAATAAAGATGATCAGGCTTCCAGCCAGGATAAAACTGAAAAGACCACAAATTCCTGAGAAAAAACGACACTCTTCTATAAAGCCTAGATTTTCGCAATGCACGCAGCTCTTGATACCCGTTGCGTGCCAACTGTGTTTTTCATGTCCGCAAACACGACACATCTCCACTTCCATTTTTCCTCCCCAGAAAAATGTTTTGAAAACAGACTCAGTTCCCCTCAATTTCTTTCAACCTACCATTAACTTACACCCATGTCATACAAAAAATGGTATTGAATCTGAATTCGGCACTGTTTGGGCCATCTGCATACGTTCAACAGCCGAATTTAGGTTGATAGATCATTTCAGTCCGAATCTGGCCGGACTCCTGGGTGCAAGGAGGAAAAAGCGAGAGAAGCCGGAATTGGTGCTTTCAGGTGAAAGAGTCAACGCGATCGTGTCCATCACGAATGACGAAGGAGAGTCTCTCCCATTCCCCGCTTGAGAGGAGAGAGAATAGCACCAGGATTGAGTCCAGACACGCTTGCTACGTTTTTTCTTGATAATGGGGAAAATGGGGGTCAGGAGACAACCTTGATGTGCCATGGCTCAAAACGAACACCCAGCATATTGTCACGGGTATAGCGCAAATCGATGTAGCCTAAATCCTGCAAGCGCTTGAAGACATCTGAATTCGCAAACTGGGCGGTAAAATTCAACTTGCCGTACCCGACCTGGCCGACGTCAAAATCGCCGATTCCATGGAAGGAGTAGCCCGGGGGAGCCAGGGAGCGCGAAGCCAGAGAGAGGTTGCCGTTGCTCTCCTGGGCTTTGCTCAGGAACAGGAAGAACTGTTTGACCACACTGCGAATACCCGATGTCAACACAACCTGATTGCCGATATCCCGTTTGATTCGGTTATACATCTCCACCGGTTTTCCCTTGTAGAGATAGTTGCCACTATGCAGAATCTTGACCACTTCCCGCTTATGAACGGACTCGGTCATTCTTTTGATGGGTTTTTGTCCCAGGAAACCGTAATGCTCTGCGGTTTCATTGAACAAACGGTCCAAAAAATCCAATTCGGCCTGGGTAAAAGGCTCGATCTGGGAATAATTTCGAGAAAAAGCAATCGCTTCATCAAAACTTAATAGATGAAAATTGGCATAACCAACCAAACGTTGTAGACGGGTAAATCGCTGCGTCGTTGACTTGAGCAGCTGGATCTGATCCGGTGGCAGATAATAGTCGGTCGGGTGGATCTTGTTGAATTTTCTTATTTTTTCAAGGTAATCTTCATAATTTAGAGATAAGTCAGCACTCTTTTTCCGGGTGGAAAGCGTCCAGGAAAATTGAGCCAGGGCCGGGGTTGCAACCACGGAGCCAAGCGCAGTAGCAGAAAGTGCCGTTACAAATTTTCGTCTATCAATCCGCACCTCCACGAGAATCACAACTCCTTAAAAACAATAAATTCTAAGCATTTAGACAATCTGCTTCACATAAACTCGGTATAGGCAAAACCAACCGCAATCCAGCCAAACAAACAGAGACTCCCAACACAAACCCTTCAGCCTATTTGGACTCAAAGACCATTACCACAAGCCATTTCTTTCGTCAATCTTTCATTTATGAGGCAGTACCCGCTTTCAATGGTCCTGGTGGCCTTTCTTGAGGTTGATAAAGGATGAGCGAACGCTGAAAATCAGGGGGAAATCATACACCGGCAGCGGGTTTTTATCAAAAAAATGTTCAGACATAAAACATGCAGTTCGACAATTGACCACTCAAACAACTGAAAAAAAATAATAATTTGATTATTTATGCCCGACATCCATTTTTTCTTAATTTTTCCGTTGACTTCCCACGACCAACTTTTTATCCTCACTGAGCTTTCGAGCAATTCCCCGGTAGCTCAGTTGGTAGAGCAGGTGACTGTTAATCACCTTGTCCTTGGTTCGAGTCCGAGCCGGGGAGCCAAAGAATTCCAAAGGGTCGCAACTGTTTCGGTTGTGACCCTTTTTTATTGAGTCACCGAACAAGTCACCCCCTTTTATCATCCTGGATTCGGCAGTTGGAAGTGCGTAAGCATATGCAACATATTGGTTTATCTGGTGAATCAAGAGGTTGTGCCGATTGCGTGCTTACAACTGCCGAGTTTAGGATCATTCAGCCCAGAGACAGCAGCGGCTGGTGAAGCGTGTCGATAACAGTCCATGGATGGTTGCCAACACGCAAATATGTCAGGAGAACGCTCATGAACTTGGACAGAGAGTCGATTTTATGGATTGCCTGGGGAAGTGCTTTGATCATTCCCATAAAAATCTGGCTTCTGACCCGTTACATACGGAAAAAAATGGCCGCCGATGAAATGGCCGCAAAAAAACTCCCACCGGATGCTCCACACAATCCACTCTCCAGCGCTGCTCTTTCAGATGGATAGCCAAAGCAAGCCAGATTGGAGCAAGAAACCACATTATTTTAAGGTTTGTTCTTTATCCTTATGCTATTCTTGACCCGAAAATCGTATTGAGTGATACTAGGTGAATGAATTGCGCCTTGACGAACCATTTTACCTCGCAGTAGCAGGCTCGCTCGGAACCCTCAGGCATAATCTTGACTAGTAGATCGACCCGACCCGTTTTAAAATTGTAATATATGGATTTTTGCAGGCTACTAAATGAAAATAACTCACCACAATCCTTCCATCTTGTCTGGCACTTCCAAACGGAAAAAACGGTGGCCCCTGCTGCTGTTGGTGCCTGCCCTGTTGACGGCCTGCAATACCCTCCAGGAAACCACTCAAGTTGGCCGGTCCGGTTCCTCTTTTATGAAGGCGCAGTGGTTACCGTTGGATACCTTTGGATCAGAAATCAGTATTCTGAACGAACAGGAGGGCGAAATCAGGCGGTTAAGCAAAAAGATTCATGCTGAAAAAGGATTTTTGGCTGAAGCCCGGCAACTGGCTATCGGTGGCACCCTTTATTACGAGCGCAAACAAAAGGTCAATGCAAAAGAGATCCATCCGGCCAAAGAGGAACTGCTTAAACGATATAATAACGATAGCCGCCTGAAACAGCTGGGAATCCTCATCGCTCCAGATCAAATCAGACAGATACCACAAGCCAATGGCGAGTTGTCCTTCGCCACCACCGAAAACGACAAATATCGGTGCAGTGTTTTTTTTAAATATTCGAACCGCTCTTTACTCCAGCCCGAAGAGGGAAAACGAGGCAGTTACCAAGCAATTTCCGGTTTGAGCTGTGCCACCAAATCCGGCAACCGGGCCGCCTCGCTGGAAGAAAACCTTCTGAGCTTGACCCAGCGGGTGCTGTTTGACGGTGGAGAGCAGGCCAGGAGCCGTCTCTTTGCTCGGGCCATCCGCAATCTGGAAAAAGACAATCGAGGCCCAGAGATCGTTGTTCCGGTCATGGTTCGTACCGATCAAAACCACGTCTTGGTCAAGGGTGAAGTGGTAGACGAGTCAATCGTCCGTTGGATCAAAGTGGGAAATCAAGAGATTCCGTTCAATGCCGACGGAACCTTTGAAGCCGATATTCCGTTCTCCGGTTTGGAAACAACCGTCTTGATTCAATCTTCTGACGAGCATGGCAACATCGCCCAGAAGCCGATTCGCATTGTTCGTGGAGAAAAGCAAAAATCAAAGGAACCTTCTCGCCTGTTTGCGTTACTAATTGGAGTAAGTGATTATCAATTGCCTATTCCTTCTTTGGATACTCCAATCAACGATGTTCTCACTTTGGAAGAAATTTTGAATGGCGGATACCGAGCCAAGGTTATCGTGTTGACCAATAAAGATGCCAGTCGTGACGGTATCCTGCAAGCCTTGGATCAGATTAAAACTCTGGCGAAGGATAACGACGATGTTTTGATTTATTATGGCGGGCACGGCGTTAAACTGGAATCCAACGGTCTGGGATATTGGATTCCATCGGACGGAACCGCCGACAGCGAACAACAGTGGATCTCCAACCTGGAGCTAAACGACAAAATACGGCAATACCACGCCCGTCGGGTCATGGTCATTGCAGACGCTTGTTTTTCGGGCACCCTGGTCAAACAGGACGATCAATTTCAACTGAATAACAATCAGGGCAGTGCGCTGTTCCTGGGTGATCTGAAAGAACGCTCATTACAAAACAAACGGGTTCGTATTGCGTTTTCATCCGGGGGAGTCGAACCGGTCCAAGACAGCTCAAGTGGTGGAGAACATTCGGTGTTTGCACGAAATTTAATTGATGTTCTTTACACCTACCAGCAGGATAGAGATACTGTTTTGGGAGTCGAAATTTTTCAGATGGTGACCGATCTGGTGCAAGCGGAAGCGGTTCAAGAACCTCAATACGGTTCGATTCGGGTCGCTGGACATGAAGAGGGTGATTTCCTGTTTGGCCAAAAGTAACCAGGGGTGTCTGGACGGCCAGATTCTTGAAAAAATAAATCGGATTGGAATCTGAAAAGTAGATTAAATTATGGCCGAGAAACGTGATCACTCCATGCTGGGCAACCATGAGCAACGCTTTGTTAAAGTGATTGGTTTTATGCTCTGCTTTCTTTTGACCGTCGGTCTTTTTCTTCAGAAGCCGTGGTTTGTCCGCGAATTGGACCGGCAACTGCTGGACCATCATTTCACACAACTCAGACAAAACAATCGGCACGCATCCGTGGAGGAAAAAATCATTCTGCCTCCCCGTTCCAACCCCATCGTCATCGGGGTCGATACCAAAACGGAAGATCTGTTCAACGATATTCCGGTCGCTTTGTGGCATCCGTTCTGGGGCCGTTTTTTTCAAGCCATGGCCATGGCCAACCCGTCTGTGATCGGTGTTGACTATATCTTTCCCGCCAAGACCTACGATACCCTGTTTCATGATTTCTTGACGGGTTATCTTCCCCGTCTGGCAGAATTTTTCGAAATCAACAAGCTGGAAACAATTGATTTTTCGGAAGTTACACCGGACTATGACACTCCGCTTCTTCACGGACTGCTCTCTCTGGGCGTGCCGAGGATTCCGTTGGCTTTGGGCCAGCTTTGGGATAAGGAAGGGAGCGAATATCAGATTGACCGCTCCATCATGGGGTTGTTGTTCAGCCTGCCTGGTGGGGGTGACGTTGGCTATCTCTACGTTCCCCAAGATGAGGATAAAACAGCTCGACGCTATCTGACCTCGGTTAGCGGCCCTCAAGGAACCCGTCCTAGTTTGTCCGCTTTAATGGCCCGTTTCTCGGCGACAAAATCCGATCAAGCTTTGGCGATAGAGGGGTGGATCGATTATTCCATCGGAGAACCTTTTACCTATATTCCGTTCTGGCAGGTTTTGGAATGGCAACAAACGGGCGACGTCGCCGCCTTGAAATCGGCATTTGAAGGCCATCCGGTTATTTTGGGAGATGTGGCCGGATATGAAGATATGCACTCGGTTCCGGTGCTGGATCTGGTCAGTCAGTTCAAGGGGCAGAAAATCATTCCCGGTGTTTTCATTCATGCCCAGGCGTTGCGTACGTTGCTGCATCGCGGCCTTATCGTCGAGCAGAGCGCCTTCTCTTTTTTCAATGTTGACATTCCCTTTTTCGTGATTGCCGTATTGATCCCTCTTATTTTTTTGCTGGGCCATTTTGTCGCAATAGGCATGGGCTTGGTTCTGCTCATCCTGTTCGGCGGATATTTCATCTCTTCATCGGCGATTCAATCCGGTATATTTTTGCCGGTCTCGATTCTGATGGTCAATGCCCTGATTGCACTCTTCTTGGGCGTTTTAACCGAGACCATTATCGGCTTGCTGGAGAAGAGACGCCTGAAAAGCTCTTTTGGTGGTTCTGTCTCCCCGCAAGTGATGGAAGCGATCAGTGCGGGAACCATCCACCCCTCACTGAAAGGGGAGGTTCGTCAGGTCTGCGTCCTTTTTTCCGACATCAGAAATTTTACCACCCGCTGCGAGGATCTACAGCCGGAGACGGTGATCAGCTTCTTAAATCGATATTTCGAAGCCATGTCGTCCGCCATTCATCATCATAACGGAACACTGGATAAATTTATTGGAGATGGTATTCTGGCGTTCTTCGGTGCACCGGGTTCCTCCAGCACAACCCCCTCCAACGATGCGTTTCTGGCCTCTCAGGAGATGCTGACTCGATTGAAGGTCTTGAACGAGAGCTTTGCCCAGGAAGGCATTCAACCCATTGAAATCGGCATTGGTCTTCATTTCGGCTCGGTCGTCGTCGGTTATGTCGGTTCCAGCAGTCGCTTTGAATATACGGTTATCGGCGATACGGTCAACGCTGCATCCCGTGTTGAGAGTCTGACAAAAAATTTGGGATATTCGTTGCTGGTTTCAGAAGACGCGCGAAAAAATCTGGAAGATGCGACCATATTGGAGAAACTGATAGATCTTGGTTATAACGAGGTTAAAGGTCGCCACCCCATACGGGTTTTTGGCTTGCAACCCCAATAAAAATAGGAGAGAAAAAATGAATGGAGAGTTTTTGAAAAACAGCAGGCGGCCGGGTGGGTTCTTTTTTATTTTGGCGACGATTCTGTTTTTTGGTTTTGGTGGACAGGCCAAGGCGGGAAATTTTGCCAAAGAGGTCGCCTTGGTTCTACAGGTTTCAGGCCAGGCCGAGCTGATAAGAGATTCCCGTGGCCGGGAGCTTAAACGACCATTGAGCGTTTCCAACAGTTTGACAACAGGAAACAAGATTATTTTGGGTCAAGACAGTCAGGTTGTCGTCATTCAATTGGACGACTTCAAAAAAAGCACTTTCACCGGTCCTGATGAAATTACCGTCAACGAATCTGAGTTGATTTCCAAAAAGGGATCATCCGAGGTTGATCAGGTCGGCTCACAGACGGCATCCAATAAAAAAGGTAGCAACCTGTTGACGGCTCTCAGAGAAGGGCGTCCTGGTGGTATTCGTCTGCGTTCCTTGGAGTGGAGCAAAAAACAGATTGTCCTTTTGCAACCTTCCGATGTCGGAATCATCATGGATAACAGCCCGACCTTCCGCTGGGACCCCCTGGATAATGTTGGTCCCTACCGTTTTATTCTTAACAGTGATTCCGGTGTTCCCATTTTTGAGGCGTTGGTAGACGAACACTCTGTGACGTTGCCGAGCAACATCAAACTCGAAGATGGTCAATCCTACGCCTGGCGTGTTACCGTCGGTCAATCGGTCAAAGGCTCGGATGTCTCCATTTTTTCAGTGATCACCGCTGATCAACGGCAGGGGCTGGCATTGTTGCAGAAGAAAGCGGAAACCTCTCTATCCGATCAAGTTTTGTATGGTCTGCTTTTGGAAAAATTGGGACTGCTTAGCGAAGCAAAAAATCATTGGAAACTCATGAGCGAAATGCACCCTGAAGATCCTTTCTTCCAACGCAGAAGTCGATAGTTTTAATAAATTCGTTTCAATGACAATACCTCAGGCCCAGACGGTTTCGTTTGTTTGGGCCTGAGGAGTTTTGATTTTTTTGTTCATACCAAATAGTCATGTGATTGAGTGGCTTTATCAAAGATGGAATGGGGATGAAATGGTGAGCGGAGTGACGATCAGAACGCCTGTCGAAAAAAAGAAATTATGGGTAAAAAACCTTCATCCCGTTATTGCCTCCGCTTTTTTTCTATTTATTTCAAGTCAAAACAGCCCGGTCTTTGCTCAGGATCAGCCGGGTTTTAGACCGGGACATGAAGAGGAACTGTTTCAGGAGCCGGCTTCACTGCCCAAATCCGATCTGATTTTGGATATTCCAGAGGGAGAAAAAGCCATCGGCGAACAGGCCAACGCAATCAAACTCACCCTGAGTCAAGTCGATTTGGTTGGTGCGACGGTTTTTTCCAAAGCGGAACTTTCCCAGTATTATCAGGACAAGATAGGCCAGGAGATTTCACTGGCCGACGTCTATCGGTTTGCTGAAAAAATCAGCCTTCATTATAAAAATGCCGGGTACATGCTCTCCCGAGCGTTGATTCCAGCCCAAACCATCGAACAGGGAAAAATCACGCTTCGGGTTGTGGAGGGGTTCATCGATAAAATCTCCATTGAGGGGCTGGAGGGAGAGAGTAACGCCGATCAACAGTCCGAGCTGATTCATCGCTACCTGGACCCGTTGCTCAAAGCCAACCCGCTGAAAGTCGAGGAGTTGGAGCGTGCGCTGCTGTTGCTGAACGATCTGGCCGGGTTGCAGGCTAAATCCATCATTAGACCGTCCAAAACAACGCCCGAAGCTTCGGAGTTGGTCATCAATGCCTCTTTTGATTATTTGGACGGCAAGGTCAAGCTCAACAACTTCAGCTCCAAATTTCAAGGCCCCTATCAGGGCATCGCCATTGTCAATGCAAACTCAATCTTTGGTTTGGGTGAACAGTATCAGTTCCTGTACACCAAAGGAGAGCAGTCAGAAATGCACTTTCGTCAACTTTCAGCAAAATTCCCCATTGGAACCGACGGGCTGATGCTGGAATTGAAGGGAAACTCGACCAATTCCACGGCGGGGGATTTCCTGCAACCGACGGATATCACCACAGACTCCAAGTCTTTGAAACTCAATGCAAGCTACTCTATTATCCGCTCCCGGAAACATAATTTACTGGTCGAAGCCGGACTGGAGATGCAAAAATCCACGACCAGGGTTTTGGGCATACAGGTCATCAACGATAAAACACGCCAGGCTTACTTCGGTTTGAACTATGATTTTTCAGACCAATGGGCTGGAATCAACCTGATTTCCGCCAAAATTCACCAAGGACTGAATTGGGGAGGTGTCACCGAAAAAGCCGACCTTTATACCTCACGAGCGGAAGCTGAGCCGGGTTTTACCAAATTCACCGGCAACTTCTCCCGCTATCAGGGCTTGCCGTGGGGCTTTAGTCTGCTTTTGAAAAGTAAATGGCAGTACACCGATGAGGCGCTCTACTCCGGCGAGGAGATCATTGTCGGGGGGCGCCAATTTGGCCGCGGCTATGATCAGGGCAGCATCTCCGGTGATCGGGGCGTCGCCGGCAGTTTTGAGTTGCAATACAATGATCGGTGGCTGGATGATAACCGTTATCAGCTCTATTCGTTCTACGAAAGTGGCCATGTCTGGAACCTGGATCTAATTGACGATGGTACGGTGAGAGAGAGTCAGGGGTTGGATTCGACCGGTCTTGGCGTTCGGGTAAACTATCAGGACTGGAGCGCCCAACTGGAGTTTGCCAAACCGCTATGGGGATTGCCAGCGGAGTCCGGGGCGCCGAGATCCAGGCTCTACTTTGAAATGGAGTATCGGTTTTAAGTCTTCCCGGCCATCCGGGTGCAGAGTCTGACGGTTCAGACAGGGGTTCTCATAAAAAAAACATATCCGAACCACAATCGACACGTTTAACAAGATTCTTGTCGATTTTCGGGTTTTGGTTCTGAAAAAAAGGGGTGGAAGTGTGTTCATAAGCGGCAAAAAAATTATTTGTCAAAGTGATGTTCCTCAACGGGTGTCCTCTTATCCTGAACCAGACGCGCCGGTCGCTGCCATTTTTTTCAAGGAAACACCAGTCCGATTTAAAAACGAACTGAAAAAAGGGGTGTTGGCCTTTGCCGCCATCGTCGCCTGTTTTTCTCCGTTGCGGGTTTCGGCCCTGCCACAAGGAGGAGAAGTCGTTGCCGGATCAGCCAGAATCGAACAGACTTCCCCCAACCGGATGGATGTTGTCCAGACCAGCCAGAACGGCATCATCAATTGGCAATCTTTGAACATCGAAGCCGGTGAGTTACTTAAATTCACCCAACCGTCAGCCTCCTCTTATACTTTGAACCGCGTGACAGGCGGTGATGTCTCCTATATTTTTGGTGGCATACAAGCCAACGGCAATCTGTTTTTAATCAACTCCAACGGTATACTCTTCGGACCTAACGCCCAGATTGATGTCGGTGGACTCCTGGCAACGACGGCCGACATATCCGACGCCGATTTTCTCAATAACCACTTTGTTTTTTCAACTCCTTCGCCGCTCAACAACAGCTTCATAGAAAATCAGGGAACCATTACCATATCCGAAGCCGGTTTGGCCGCATTTGTCGCTCCGACCGTCTCAAACTCCGGGATCATTCAAGCAAAACTGGGTAAAGTTTCCTTGGCAGCGGGAGCTACCTTCACCTTGGATCTCTATGGCGATCAACTGATTCAATTTGAAGCCGGGTCCGCTGTTCAGTCCAATTCTGGACAAAACCTGATCAACCAATCCGGGCAAATTCTGGCCGAGGGCGGGACTGTCTTGTTAACCGCTGCCACAGCGGCTGGTGTTGTCAATAACAGTATCAATATGGATGGCATCATCGAAGCTCGAAGCGCTTCGATGGTCAATGGAAAAATAGTCTTATCTGGCGGCGAATCTGGCGTTGTTCAGGTTTCCGGTCAACTGAACGCTTCGGGTACCCAGCCGGGAGAATCCGGTGGCACCATTCAGGTACTGGGCGATCAAGTGGCCGTTACCGGAGAATCCCAACTGAACGCCTCGGGATATGGCGGCGGCGGAACGGTTCAAATCGGTGGAGATTTCCAGGGAAAAAATGCGGCCATTCAAAATGCTGATCGGGTATTTATCGGAAAAGACGCGGTTATCCAAGCCAACGCGGACACCCAGGGAGATGGTGGCCGGGTGATTGTCTGGTCGGATTCCACTACCGAGTTTTACGGCCAGGTTTCAGCCAGAGCGGGAGCAGAGTCCGGTGATGGTGGTTTTGCTGAAATTTCCGGTAAAGAGCAACTCGTTTATCGGGGTCGCACCGATTTGACCGCTTCAAACGGAACGCGAGGCACCCTCCTTCTTGATCCAAAAAACATCATCATTGCCGCCGGTGGTGCGGATGTTGTGGCAACCAACGACACCTTTGCTGAAAATGCCGCTCTGGACGCCACCTTTCTTCCCGGAGATATCGTAACCGCTCTGGATGGTTCCAATCTTGTTTTGCAAGCGAATAATGATATCACCGTGACTGATGCCATTGACGCTTCAGTCAATGCCGGCAATGGGGATTTGACCCTACAAGCCGGTCGCAGTGTCGCTGTCAATGCAGCGATCACTCTTAAAGGTGCGTTGGATATCACCGTCAACGACGCCACCGCTCAGGCTGCCAACCGGGTTGCTGGGGAGGCAACCCTCTCCATGGGGGCCGGAACGCTGCTTGACACCTCTGCAACCCATGGCAACATGTCGTTCAGTTATGGCAATGGCGCCAACGGCAACGATCAAACCGGAGCTATGACCCTGGTGCAACTGGATGCCGGCGACGGACAGATCAGCTTTGAAACTGCCGCCAATGACAGTGGTGTGGCTTCCACCGAAGCGGTCTCCATCTCTGGAACGGTTGTCGCTGGAACTCTGAATTTAAACAGTGCGTCAAGCTACCTTTTTTCTGACAATGTGACTCTGACAACCCTGGCGACCATCGCAGATTCCTATAGCGTCTCCTTTACCGGGGCTGCCAACAGCATCACCAGCGACACCACCTTTTTAAGCACGGGCGGGGTTGTCTTTGGTGACGCCACCACCGACGTGACCACCTTTATCGGCGGATTGGACACCACCGCCGGCACGACCAGCGGCCAGGGTTCGGTTCTGACCACCGACAGCCAGATGGATATCGGTGGGCTGACCCTGAGTGACGATTTAATCCTGGATTCAGGCACGGCGGCCACCTCCGTAATCAACGTTGGTGCCATCGATGGGGCGGGGTTTGATCTGACCGTCGATTCGGGAAGCCAGGCGGCAGCGGCCATCATACTGGCCTCCGCCGATAACGTCGGCACCTTGACCGTGCGGGATTCCGGCTCTTTTACCATTTCAGGATCCTTGGGAGCCACCGTAGCCGGAGCGGTGACCATTACCGACACCACCGGGGCGGTGTCTTTTGCAGGCGACAGCGCAATCACCACCCTGACCACCAGCAACAATGCCTATAGCGTCTCCTTTACCGGGGCTGCCAACAGCATCACCAGCGACACCACCTTTTTAAGCACGGGCGGGGTTGTCTTTGGTGACGCCACCACCGACGTGACCACCTTTATCGGCGGATTGGACACCACCGCCGGCCATACTACCGGACAGGGCACCGTCTCCACCACCGATACCCAGATGGATATCGACACCCTGACCCTGAGTGACAACCTGATACTCAACAGTGGAATAGCGGACCTGAACCTGGGTGCAGTAACCGGTGCCGCCTTTGATCTGACCTTGAACGGTGGAACCAGCGGCGCCATTTTATTAAGCGGTATTCTATCCAATGTCGGGGATCTGAACGTCAATACCAGCGGGCGACTGCGATTGGCCGCCAATAATGGAGGGACGACCGACGTTACAGCAACGTCCGTTATTTTGACCGGAGGTGGAGATCTGGTGATTTCGGATGCCGACATGACCGTCGATACCGGAGCGGCAGGCGGGAATATCTATCTGGGCGATGAAAATGGGCTTTTCAATCTCTACGCCGATGGGTTGGGCTACCAATTGACCCTGACGACCGCTCAACCCGTCGGTACCGGTGGCAACATTTTAATGGGGCTGGTTGATGACAATGCTGGCTCAGATCAATATCTGCACCGATTGATCCTGGATACCAGCGATACTCGGAATGCCCCGACCATCGATTCAGAGGTTGACGGTGCCAACCAGGTCACCGATCAGGGGTTGATCTACATCAATCAAAATATGACCGTAGCCGATAACGGTGTCGGTACTCATGGCCAGATCACTCTTTCCGGCACGGTTCATATTATGAATGACTGGAATGGAGTCGATAACCTGCCTTTGACAGACCCGTTGCGAATGGAGTGGCGTGCCAACGGAGGCAACATCTATTTTGACCAGATTATAGACCAAACGGCCGGTACTCTTGAGTTGGCCCTGCTGGCTGATGATCTGGTGGAGGTCGGTTCTTCCGTCTACGGAAATTATGTTGATCTTTACGACATCGAGGTGGGCGGAAAAGGAGGACGAATTGATATCGATCTGGGATCGAGCACCCTATCCGGCAATGATGAGACCGTCAAGTTTTCCCGAAACTCCATTCAAGGAACCTCCTTTGTCACACCCGATGTTCCCAATGGTGGAACCTTCTATATCAATGGCTTCCTCGTAACCAATGGCATCATCGAATCCGCTTTTGACCCCAACGCCTCGGCCCTTCCTAAATTCCGACTGGAGGAGAAAAAAGAGGAGATTTTTGTGGTGGAAAATACAGAACTGGACGAGGATGGAACCGCCAGTGAAACCGGATTTGGTACCGGGATAGAAGAGGATTTTAATCCATCCAGAAAAAAATAGGTTTGCGTGTCGACAACTGCCGTTTCCAGGCTGAATGGAGTGCGAGGTTGATTGGCCTGTTTTGCGGGTCAAACCCGGTCTTGGACTAAATCGATTCCTCTTTATGATTGGGGTCGGTGGACTTGTCAGCCTAAAAACGGCGGCGGTTCTCCCCGGCCACTGGCTCTAAAATCGGCCTCGACGATTGCTTTGGCCTCTTCGGCCTCTATGGCCATGGTTTCGATCATGCCGCGATAGACCAGCTCAAAAAGCCGATAGAGGGCAATTTTATGGGTTCGCCCCGTGGTGGCAAAGAGCCAGTCGCTCAGGGCGAGAAAGGCGACAAACGGAGCCGGGTGTTGAATCAGGCGGTTTTTAAACCGGGCAAACCGTCCGCTGTTGCCGATCAGATCCCAATAACGGGCAAACCGCCGTAGCCGTTGCAGGGTGGGAAAGTCCAGTTGGGCACTGCTGAGCAGGTCATAGGGTGGGTTGGGGTTGAATCGCAGTGAAAAGGGGGCCGTATGCCGAATGATCGGTGTTCCTCGCAGCCGTTTTAAAAGGCCGACCTGGATATCATGGGGGTTGATTCTCAACAGTTGATCAAAACTCTCTTGGATGCTCGTCAGGGATTCGCCGGGCAAGCCGATGATCAAGTCGGCATGAATATGGGCAAAGCTGTGGTTGAGCAACCAGTTCAAGTTTTCTTTGGCCTTTTGGTTATCCTGTTTGCGGCCAATGCGGCTTAATACCGTCGGGTTGAAGGTTTGGATGCCCACTTCCAGTTGTAACCCCCCCGTTCTGAATTGCTGAATTCTCTGCCGGATCTCTTCCGGCAGGCGGTCCGGGACCACCTCAAAATGGAGAAAAAGATCCGGCTCGGTTCTCCCTAGAAAAAAATCCAGAATGGCCAGAGCGCTCTCCATCTTCAGATTGAATGTGCGATCCATGAATTTAAACTGTCGAACACCCCGGTCCAACAGGTTGGCCATCTCCTCCAAAAAGGATTGAAGGGGGAAGGGGCGGACGGTTTTATCCAGGGCCGAAAGACAAAATTCACAGTGATACGGGCAGCCCCGTGAGGCTTCGACATAGATCACCCGGTGGGCGATGTCGTTGGGGGTGTATTCGTCATAGGGCAGTGTGAGTTGTGATAGATCGGGCAGGGGGGCCTGAATCAATTTTTCCAATGGTGGGGAGCCGGCCAGAATCTGTCGGCAAAGATCCAAAAAAACCACCTCACCCTCACCGGAAACGACGTAGTCAGCCAGGCTGATGATGGTCTGCCGATCTTGCTCATAGCTCACCTCCGGCCCCCCCAATACGACGGTAATCTGTGGGGCAATCTCTCGGAGAAGCGTGAGTAGTTGGGTTGTTTCGGTCACATTCCAGATGCTGACACTCAGGCCGACTATTTTGGGCTGATGGTCGAGGATTCTCTCGACCATGTCCAAAGGGCGTTGGGATATTTCAAACTCCAGAATCAGGCTTTGATGCCGCAACTCCTTCAGGTTGGCCCGCAAATAGCGCAGACCGATTGCCGTGTGGCGATAACGGGCATTGAGGGCGGCCAGAAGGATGACCGGGTTTTGCTCCGGAGGGGAGTCGATTCCAACTGCTGATGAATGGTTATACAAAGGGGCTTATCTCATTTCTGTGGAGAGAGGTTGGATGGGTTGATCATTTTGTCGGGTGGTAAGGGCCTCTGCCAGGGCGATGGCTACTTTCTTGGCTGATTCATCCGACAGATGTTCGCCGATATCGTGGTAGTCGGATAGGGATTGAAAGCTGTTTTGGAACGCCTGATTGAGATCGATAATCCCTTTTAGGGCGACCTGTTTTTTAGCTAACTCGGTCATGGTGTTCAGCCACTGACGATTGATGTCCAGATTGTTTTCACACCCTTCCAGAGTCATGGCCGGCATGATGACAAAATAGACCTGGATGCCCAGGCGTGCCATATGGGACAAAAATCGGCTTTGTGGAGTGTCAGGCCCCGAATTTTCCAACGGCAAAGCCTGGCGGCATTGGGCATCGGTGCGAAGTGCTTCGGTTTGATTTTTTATGCTTTCCTGCCATTTAGTGCTTCGGAGAAGCAGATCATGAGCTTTCTCTTGAGCGGAGGCGGCTGGGGTTTGACGTTGCCCGCCCATCTGGTCGAGTTCAATCTGTTCCAATTTGAAAATATTCTCTGGCGACCAAGCCAGCAGGGTCTTCAATCGGTCCGGGTAACGGCTCAGTCGAGATTGAACCGTCCTCCAGTCCGCTGGAAGAATTTCTTCGCGCGCGTTGAGGTTTTTCAGGGTGTTCCAGATAATTTTTTGGAGCAGGTTTTGAGCTTTATCCCGTTTGGGCCGTGCCCATTGATGAACGGAGTCAGGAAAAAGCAGGGATAAGCCACGGCTCCGATAGTAGAGAATCGGAACCGCAGCGGCCAGGGTGTCGGCTGTTTTTAGCTCCAGCCATTTAAAAAAGCGGGCGTAGGGAACCTGATGCAGGGCGTAGCCGGAGCTTTTGATCAGTTGATCTCGAATGGTGTTGGCCCGTGGATGGTGACGGACAAAATCGCGGGGACTGACGCCAAGAATGAGATTTCTGGGCAGGTGATCGCCGAGGAGTTTTTCGAAGACGGTACTGTAAAAGGGAAAATATCCTCCACCGACCGCCAGAAGATGGACGCTGGTCGGGTTCGCCGTTTTTTCTGTGAGGGCTGAAGCCAGGGTTGAAGGGTCAAGCCCGTCCTTGGTTCGGGAGTTGCCGAGGATCAGATAATCCACCGAGGGACGATTGAAATAATGGTGAAGCCGATGGCTGAAGGGACCGTTCAAAAACATTTTAGAGGGCGGAATAAAAGGCTCATCAGAGAGAACGGCCACATTGGCCGCCAAGAAAATCAGGGTAAATAGAATCAAACCGATGCGTTTCATGAAAAGTCCAAAATTGGATTAAAACTGAAAATAGATAAAGACTCGGTCCATACCGGGAGCCGCCAGATAATAGAGTGCCGCAATGGCGCCCAACAGAACCGGTTTGCCAAAAACCGGTCTGTCCATCAGCGGCATGATCCGGCCATGGGTCGGCTTTAACTCCCACAGGGTGATGCCGATAAAAAACAAGGCGGCAAAGAGCGTCAGCAGGCTGGGAATCATCGTTATGCCGCCTCCCCAGAGAATCGTTCGGATCTTCCAGGCCAGAACGGTCAAATCGCCGATATTCTCCAGCCGGAATAAAAACCAGCCAAAGAGCACCAAAACCATGGTTCCTGCCCACCGCAGTCCATTCGGAAGAACAAAGGGAAGGCGGATCAAACCCTCACGGTTCAAGGTTAACAGCACCCCGTGATACGCCCCCCAGAGAATAAAATTATAACTGGCTCCATGCCACAGTCCGCCCAGCAACATGGTGATCATCAGGTAGAGGGTGGTTCGACGCAATCCATACTGATTGCCGCCCATGGAGATGTAGAGATAATCCCGCAGCCAGGTTGACAGACTGATATGCCAACGTCGCCAAAAATCGCGAATATTGACGGCTATATAGGGATAGTTGAAATTTTCCATCAAACGAATGCCGATGGCGCTGGCCAATCCTCGGGCGATATCGGTGTAGCCGGAAAAATCGCAGTAGATCTGGATGGCGAAAAAAAAGGTCGCCAGAGCGATGGTGAGCAGATCGTAACTCTCCATACTGGCAAAAACCGGATCGACAAACAGGGCCAGATTGTCGGCAACGACCACTTTTTTGATCAATCCGCGAATAATCAGCGAGCCACCGAGTCGCCAGTCTCCGTCGGTCTGTTCTCCCGAGCCGATCTTGCGGATTTGAGGAAGCAGATGGCTGGCTCGTTCGATCGGGCCGGCGATCAGTTGCGGAAAAAAGGAGACATAACAAAAATATTCATTAAAATTCGAGGTGGCGACCAACTGTTTTCGATAGACGTCGATGGTGTAGGCCATGGTTTGAAAGGTATAAAAACTGATGCCGATGGGCAGCAGCAGATGAATCTCCTGAGGTTGGCAGGGAACGTTGAAAAGATTTGAAAAATCGCACAATGCCGTGCTGAAAAAATTAAAATATTTAAAAAATGCCAGAAGAGTCAGGTTTGAAACCAGGGATAGCAGCAAAAACAGTCCAGCCTGGTGACGGCGGTTTTGGATGGCCAACGCGCAATAATAATCGATGGCTGCGGAATAGAAGATCAGCAGGAGATAAAAAGGGTTCCAGGCACCATAAAAAATCAGGCTGAAGAGATTGATCAGCAAGATCCGGTTTGATCTCCACCGCCTCCAGGCCAGAAAAAATAGGCTGATGAAAATAAAAAAACTGTAGGTGGTAAAGAGCATCGTTAAAATCGTCAATTCATGGGTGTGTGTGACCGCGCCAAAAGCGCCCAATCAGGCGGTGGATAACCTCCACTTCCCGAGCGAGCCACTATAACATGGAAGCTCCTCGATGAAAAATACCCCGGTACAGGCAAATTTTTTACAACTGGTCGGGACTTTGATGAAGGATTCTTCTATAGTAGATCAGTTTTGCATGAAAATCTGGATAAATAGGGGAGTGATATGGATCAGTTTACAACTCAGATGGTTCGTGGTTTGATGCGTCGGTTTGTTGGAATGGTCGCACTGTTTGGGCTGTTGACCCCGCTGGCGGTTTCGGCGGAAGAGGTGGTCAAAATCGGTGTGGCCGGCCCTTTCAGTGGCCCTGTTTCAGCCTTTGGCGAGCAGTTCTGGCGCGGGGCGGAGCAAGCGGCAAACGATATCAATGCCAGCGGAGGCATCAACGGGAAAACGATTGTTTTGGTCAAAGGGGACGACTCCTGTGAACCCAAACAGGCTCTTTCGGTTGCCAACCGGTTGGTGGACTTCGAACAGGTCAGTGCCGTGATGGGCCATTTTTGTTCGGCAACCACCATTACCGCCTCCGAGGTTTACGCCGATGCCGGGTTGCTGATGATGACTCCGGCCTCGACCAATCCGATGGTCACCGAACGCAAACTGCCGACCATCTTCAGAAATACCGGTCGAGACGATCAGCAAGGGGTGGTGGCAGCCAACTTCGTCTTGGATCATTTAAAAGCGGGAAATATAGCCGTTATCCACGATAAAACCACCTATGGTCAAGGGTTGGCCGATGCCTTCAAGGCCCATCTGCACGCTCGGAGCGTTCAGGAGGTTTTGTATGACGGTTTGACTCGGGGCGAGAAGGATTTCAACGCGTTGGTCACCAAGGTCAAAGGGTTGCGGGCCGATGCGGTCTATTTTGGCGGCATCCACAGCGAAGCCGGACCGCTGGCTCGCCAGCTCAAGGAGCAGGGAGTCGATGTGCCGATGATTTCCGGCGACGGCATCGTCTCCGACGAATTTGTGCTTTCTGCCGGTGGCCCCAGCTATGCCAAAGGGGTCTACATGACCTTTGGGGCTGATCCCCGCAAGATTCCCGCCGGAGAGAAGGTGGTTGCCCGTTATCGTCAACAGGGGGTCGAGCCGGAAGGCTATACCCTGTACTCCTATGCGACCATTCAGGCCATTGCCGCATCGATGGTTGGAGCGGGAACCACCACGGACGGCGAGAAAATGGCCGAGTGGCTGCATCACAACCCGGTTGAGACCATCATGGGATCAAAATCCTGGGATGCCAAAGGAGATCTCTCGGTGTCGGATTATGTGATGTATCGTTGGAACGAACAGGGCGGATATGAGGAGGTCTCTCCTTGAACCTGAATTCGGCAGTTGAACGTATGCACATGGCCCAACCTCTTGATTTACCAGGCAAACCAATATCTGGCACCAGCCACACTCGTTCAACTGCCGAATTGAGGTTGAAAAGCTTTTGGTCTTGATATTTTGTCGCTCCTGCCAACGCTGAACCTTTCTTGAGACGCTCACTTGCGGCGATCTTCATTCGGATTCATCACACCAGGAGCGACAATCTACACACTCCAAACAGCATCATAGAAGCGATTTTGATATGGACGTCATCATATTAGGTCAACAACTGGTCAACGGTTTGGTTCTGGGGTCAATCTATGGATTGATTGCAGTCGGCTATACCATGGTCTATGGCATCATCGGTATGATCAACTTTGCCCATGGCGAGATCTACATGATTTCCGCCTATCTGACGGCGATTTTTCTGGCTCTTTTTGCCAGCATGGGTCTGACCTCTGTTCCGTTTGTTCTTCTGTTGGTTCTGTTACTGACCATCTTCTTTACCGCTTTGTACGGTTGGAGTATCGAGCGGGTGGCCTATCGGCCTTTACGACATTCAACCCGTCTGGCACCGCTGATTTCAGCCATCGGTATCTCTCTGGTCCTGCAAAACTACATGCGTTTGGGCCAGGGAGCTAAAAGTCAGGGGGTTTCGCCACTTCTGGAGGGACGGTTCCGCCTCCACCTGGATGGCTCTGACCAGTTTATCCAAATCACCTATATTCAATGTTTGATCATCATCGCTTCTGTGTTGGGCATGGGGTTGTTGAACTATTTGATGCAGCAAACCGCCCTGGGTCGCTCCTGTCGGGCCACCCAGCAGGACCGTCTGATGGCGGGATTGTTGGGGGTCAATACCGATCGAATCATCTCCACCGTTTTTGTTCTGGGTTCGGGAATGGCGGCTATAGCCGGGGTTCTGGTTACCCTGAACTACGGATCATTTGATTTTCATATCGGCTTTGTGACCGGGATCAAAGCCTTCACAGCGGCGGTCTTGGGCGGTATCGGGTCGCTGCCGGGGGCCATGTTGGGAGGGGTGATTCTCGGGTTGAGTGAATCCTTCTTCTCCGGTTTCGTCAACACCGACTACAAAGACGTCTTCGCTTTCAGCATCTTGGTTCTGGTGCTCATCTTCAAACCCAGCGGGTTGTTGGGCATACCGGAGGTGGAAAAAGTGTGAACAAAACCATGCTGAAAGAGTCCCTGCTTGCCGGAGTCGTCGCCCTGCTGGTTTTCGGACCACTCTCCGGTCTGGTCTTGTCGGGATATGATTTGGAGTACCACGGATTCCGACCGCTGATCATGGCGAGCGTCGTTTTTTTTGGCCGGATGCTTTTTTCTGTGTTGGTCGGCTCAAAACAGGGAAAAATCTGGTTCTCCCGTCTGCTGCAGAGGCAAGAGGGTGGTGTGACCGTCTCGGCACTCAAATCAGGCTCCTCTCTACCGATTTTTTTTATGGTGGTGTTGTCATTCTCCCTGCCGTTCTTTCTCAATAAATATTGGATTTCAGTGGCGACGTTGGCCTTGATCTACACCCTGTTGGCCTTGGGGCTGAATATTGTCGTCGGGCTGGCCGGCATGTTGGACCTGGGTTTTGTCGCCTTTTATGCCGTCGGTGCCTATGGTTATGCCTTGGGGGCCGAATATCTGGGTTTGGGTTTTTGGACGGCCATTCCCTTTGGAGCCATTCTGGCCGCCTGTTTTGGTGCCGTGCTCGGGTTTCCGGTGTTGCGCATGCACGGCGATTATCTGGCCATCGTCACCTTGGGTTTTGGCGAAATCATTCGGCTGATCTTGAATAATTGGCTCGACTTTACCGGTGGACCCAATGGGGTTCGTGTTCCTTCTCCAACCTTTTTCGGGTTGGAGTTCAGCCGGCGCGCCCCGGAGGGGAGCCAAACGTTTCATCAATTTTTCAATCTGGACTATTCCAGTGGCCATCGGACATTTTTTCTCTATTGCGTTTTGCTTCTTCTGGTTGTTTTGGTCACATATTTTGTCGTTCGGTTGCGCAAGATGCCTTTGGGCCGAAATTGGGAGGCACTGCGAGAGGATGAAATCGCCTGTCGATCCTTGGGTATCAACCATGTCACCACCAAGCTTTCCGCTTTTTCCATGGGGGCGATGATCGGCGGAATCGGCGGTGTGTTTTTTGCCGCCTCCCAGGGATTTGTCAATCCGGTCTCCTTTACCTTTTTTGAGTCGGCCTTGATTCTAGCCATTGTGGTTTTGGGGGGATTGGGATCGACGGTCGGTGTCATCATCGCCGCACTGGTGCTGACCATCCTGCCGGAGGTCTTGCGGGAACTCTCCGAGTATCGGGTTTTGGTGTTCGGTCTGGCCATGGTCTTGATGATGGTCTGGCGGCCTCGTGGTCTGGTGCGGCCTCAACGTCCCTTCTTTTCGATCAAAGGGAGGGAGTGATGCTGCTTTCGGCCAAAGATCTGACGATTCGGTTTGGCGGTGTCGTCGCCCTCAATCGGGTCAGCTTTGAGGTGGACTCAGACAGTATTACCGCTCTGATCGGTCCCAACGGTGCTGGGAAAACCACCGCCTTCAACTGCATTACCGGGTTTTATCGAGCCAACAGCGGCCAGTTGACTCTCAAACGGGCGGGTCATCCCGAATTGGATCTGTTACGGATATTGGGCGAGGATTTTCAACCGGGAGATTTTTTTGATCCAAGGGCCTTCTCCATGCGGCTCTACTATAAAATGTTTGGTGGTGCTCATCGGGTCAGCCGGGCCGGAATTGCCAGAACCTTCCAGAACATCCGGCTCTTCAAAGAGATGACGGCGATGGAAAACTTGTTGGTCGCTCAACGACATCGGGTTAACCATAATTTGCTTTCGGGATTTTTGCAGACGACCGCCTTTAGGAATGCCGAACAGGAGGCCATTGAACAGGCGGTCAAGTGGTTGGAGTTTTTTGAAATACTGCCGGATGCCAACCGCTTGGCCGGAGAGTTGCCCTATGGTGACCAGCGTCGACTGGAGATTGCCCGTGCTTTGTGTACCGACCCGATCTTGATCTGCCTGGACGAACCGGCTGCCGGACTGAATCCCCGTGAGACAGAAGGGTTGAATGCCCATATCCGCCAACTTCGTGATCAATTCAACCTGACGGTTTTTCTGATTGAACATGACATGGGGTTGGTTATGGATATTTCTGACAAAGTGGTGGTGCTTGATCATGGTGAGGTGATCGCTTCTGGCACCCCCCAACAGATTCAGAACGATGAAGCGGTGTTGCGGGCCTACCTGGGTGTGGCCGATGGTGAGGAGATCGACCGGTGACGACCAGACCGATTCTCTCATTGACTGAGGTGGACGTCTTTTATGGCCCGGTGCAGGTTCTCAAACAGGTTTCCCTCGCTATCCAGCCCGGAGAGATTGTCACCTTGATCGGCGCCAACGGTGCCGGCAAGTCAACTCTGCTCCTGTCACTATTTGGCAGTCCGCCGATTTCCAAGGGAGAAATAGTCTTTGATGGTCTGAATATCAGCCGGATTCCGACCCATCATATTGCAAAAATGGGGGTTTCCCTGGTCCCGGAAGGGCGACGTATTTTTCCGGCCATGACGGTCGAAGAGAACCTGTTCATGGGCTCGGTACCGGTGGATGGCGTTGGGGCGGACTCCTCCTTGCAGGAGGTCATGACCCTGTTTCCCATCCTTAAATCCCGTCGTTTTCAACGCGCTGGTACCCTTTCGGGTGGTGAGCAGCAGATGTTGGCCATTGGCCGAGCCTTGATGAGTCGGCCTCGTTTGTTGCTGTTGGATGAACCCAGTTTAGGATTGGCACCTCTGATTATTAAACAGATCTTTGAAATCATAAGGGAGATTTCTCAGTCGGGAACCGCCATTTTTTTGGTTGAACAAAATGCCAACAAGGCATTACGGTTGGCGGATCGGGGGTATGTGTTGGTGAGTGGGGAAATCCAGCTTTCCGGTAGCGGAGAGGCGTTGCTGCACGATCCGCAAATCCGCTGGGCCTATCTGGGCGGGCATTGAGTTTTTGCACGTAGCAAAGGAAATTTACGACATGTTGAAGCGTGAAAAACTGGCTCTGTTCATCGCCACCCTCGGAGGTGTCGGCACTCTTCGTAGAGCACCGGGAACCTTTGGCACTTTGGCGACCATTCCCCTTTGTTACGGGCTGATCTCCTTGGGCATGACCGCCCATCTGGTCGGGTTTGTATTTGTCACGATGGCCGGAACCTGGGCGGCTGAGGTGGCGGGACGGGTGTTGGGTCAAAAAGATCCCTCTGCTGTGGTCATCGATGAATCGGCCGGGATTCTGCTGACCTATGTCGGCATCCCCTTGGAATGGACCTGGTTGTTGGCCGGTTTTGTTCTGTTTCGACTGTTTGACATTTGGAAACCGTGGCCGGTCGGTTGGCTGGATCAAACCGTTGATGGTGGGGTGGGCGTCATGGCGGACGATCTGGCTGCCGGTGCTTATGCGCTGCTGATTTTACAATTTTTTTATTGGTGGATGGGGTAACCATGAAATCTCTACTTGTAATGCAACGCTGGAGCGAAGATGAATCTCTCTCTCCCTCTTCCGGGCGTCCTCATCTGGATCTGTTGCTCAATACCTTGGGTTTTTCAGATATGGGGGTGATGGAGTTGGACCCTGGAGATCCATTCAATCCAGGAAAAATTGATAAAGATATCCGTCTGATTCTGGTTCAGGGCCAACAATATTGCTGCAACTCCAGCAGTCGGCGTCTGCGCCGTTCCCTGCTGTCCAATCTGAGTCTATCGTTGGGGTTGGACGGTGAGGAGTCGGACCGGTTGCGTGTGGTCGGCGCTCGACCTCTATTGAATGACGAAGGGGTGCCTTCCGGTTTTGCCATCAAACGTCACGGACGAATCATCGCCTACTTTGAAAACTCCATTTGGGAACTTCAGCAGGCCTTGACCCAGGCTATCCGTTCGATCCTCTCCGAAGAAAAAAATTATCGCCGTATTCGCTTTAACGAGTGTTGGTTGTTGGAAGGGGCGGGAAAGCCGTTGGATCTGTCGCATTATATGGAGGAGGGTGAGTCGGAACAGTGTCAGCTAAAATATCTGCCCGATGGTGATGTGGCACTCCTGATGCCCTCGATCATGGGTGAGGAGTTTAAAACCCGGTTGGCCGGGCAACTGGGTGATCGGCTTTACAGTAAGACGCCGCAACCGTTGGAAGAGGGATTGGGCATTTTGCTGCGCAGCCACAATGGAACCATAACCCTGGCAGAGTCCTGTACGGCGGGGTTGATCTCTGCACGACTGGCTTCGGTGCCGGGCAGTAGCGATTATCTGTTGGCCGGGTTTGTGACCTATTCCAAACAGGCCAAGATCAATAGCTTGGAGGTGTCGCCCGATACTATTGAAGAATTTGGTCAGGTCAGTCCTGAAGTGGCTCGGGCTATGGCTCAGGGAGCACTTAAACAGGGTGGTTCGACCCTGGCCGTCGCCACGACCGGCATTGCCGGCCCAGGAGGGGGCAGCCCGGAAAAACCGGTGGGGTCTGTCTGTTTTGCAGCGACTTCCGATCTGGGCGAATCGATCTCCTATGAGGGATTTTATAAAGGGGGGCGTGAACGGGTGCGCTACCAAGCCAGTCAGACTGCGCTACATCTTCTGCGTCGATTATTAATGAAAGTTAAATCTCGCTCCTGACAATCATCAGAAAGCGAGACAAGGACGCGTCTGCTGACTGAGAGATAATCTCTTTTCTGACCAACCTGACCACCAATGGCCTGCGGTCCAAGGATTCAATCGTCTATGAAAATAAGCATCGGCATGAAATTGCAAACCGGCCCCTGGGGGGGCGGAAACCAATTTGGTACGGCTTTGAGTGAGGCGTTGGCGGCAGCGGGTCATTCGGTCTATTACGATTTGAAAGATCCCGATCTGGACCTGATTTTACTGACGGAACCGCGCCTGCGATTGACGATCAGCGGCTATAATCATGCCAACATTCTGCGTTATCTCCTGCACAAAAACCGTCGGGCTTTGGTGGTTCATCGGGTCAATGAGTGTGATGAGAGAAAAGAGGCCTCTCAGGGGGTCAACGATGTTTTAGCATCGGCGACACGGGTGGCAGACCACACGGTATTTGTCAGCCACTGGTTGAGAGATCTGCATCTGGGCCATGGGATGCCGGTCCAGGGGAGCAGTGTCATCCACAATGGGGGAAACCGAGCGGTTTTTAACTCAAACGGTTATGAAAAATGGGATGGATTGAGCAAAATCCGCATGGTCACCCACCATTGGGGAAATAATTGGCTCAAAGGGTTCGATATCTACCAACGGCTGGATCAACTGTTGGCCCAATCCCCCTACAAAGACCGTTTTGAGTTTACTTATATCGGCCAAATTCCAGAGGGTTTTACTTTTACCAACAGCAGACTGGTCGATCCGCTCAGTGGTCCAGAGTTGGCCAACGAAATCCGTCGCCATCATCTTTATCTGACCGCCTCCCGCAATGAACCAGGCAGCAATCATAACATCGAGGGGGCGTTGTGCGGCTTGCCACTGCTCTATCTGGACAGCGCTTCCATGGCCGAGACCAGTCGTGACTGGGGGCTTGCATTCGATGTTGACAATTTTGAAGAAAAACTGTGGCAGATGGTCGATCTTTACCCCCGATTGGTCGAAAAAATGGCCGACTATCCCTTTGATTCCAAATCCACCTGCGGCCAATATGTCACCTTGTTTGAAAATCTATTGACCAATCGGGAGGAGATTTTGCAAAAAAGAAACTTTATTAAGCAACCGATCTGGCTGGCCAAAAACTGGTGGCAAGGCCGTATCGCCAAACCGGCCGGGCGTTATTGGTTGGTGGATTGATCCGGCTTCTCTACGGTGGAATTTTTTTTTCTTGAAAGCAGTGTTTGGTTAACGAGATGTCACTACAATATAGACCTGAAATTGATGGTTTACGAGCAGTAGCTGTCTTGGCTGTCGTTCTGTATCATGCGGAATTGATTTTGATCGAGCGCCATTTTTTTGTTGGCGGTTTTATCGGAGTTGATATCTTTTTTGTTATTTCTGGATATTTGATTGCCTCAATAATTCTGGGGGCGCTGCAAACGAATCGTTTCAGTTTTCTCGATTTCTATGAAAGGCGCGCCAGACGTATTCTTCCGGTGCTGTTTACGGTCATATTGACATCCATCCCTTTTGCCTGGATGTATATGCTACCGAAAGCCATGAAAGAATATGCCGGATCAATTCTTTCCGCTTTGACATTTGGGTCTAATATCTGGTTTTGGCAAGAGAGTAGTTACTGGGCAGAGCCCAATGCCTTCAAGCCTTTTTTGCATACGTGGTCTCTTTCCGTTGAAGAGCAGTTTTACGTTCTGTTTCCCATTGTCCTTGTTTTGCTTTATAAATTTTTCAGCAGGCAAATTTTTATAATTCTATGCTTGATCCTTGTGGTCTCTCTTCATCTAGCTCACACATTTAGTATCATCCATCCCAATGCGACATTTTATCTCTTGCCAACCAGGGGTTGGGAGATTCTTGCTGGTGCCATATTGGCAAAACTAGAACTGGATAAAGGTCGTGAAAGTCCCTCCTTTTTAAAGGCTGTCATGCCCTCCGTAGGTCTATTGTTGATTGGTGTCTCCTATGCGTTTTTTGATGATAATACCCGCCATCCTTCTTATTTTACGTTAATTCCGGTTTTGGGAGCCATGTTGATTATTTGGTTTTGCAATAAAGAGGAGCGAGTTACCTCCATCCTAAGCAGTAAACCTTTGGTCGGAATCGGTTTGGTTTCTTATGGGTTTTATCTATGGCACTTTCCGGTGTTTGCTTTTGCCAGGATACTGGAAGAATCTCCGACACAGATTGATCGGGTCGGCTGGATTGTTGTGGCGTTACTCTTGTCCGTTATAAGCTATTTGTTAATTGAAAAACCTCTGAGAGATCGAAAAAAGGTCGTAATTTCCCGCTTTGGACCCTTTGTTTTGCTGGTCTTTGTCGGACTCATGGCCATTCAAACCTATTTTTATAAAACCAATGGAGCTCAGCACAGATTGGATTCTTTTACTCAATTGATAGAGGTTGATTATTGGAGTGAAGAGAAAAATAACCGCCAGAAATTTTGGACCCATTATGGCTGCTGGCTGGAAAAAGAGATGTTGAATCCGGATGACCCCTTTGAAATATGCAAATCTTCGGAAAAACTAGATAAAAACAATCTGATCATGGTTGTCGGAGATTCCAATATTGCTGGAATTGTTGCGGGCTTGATTGAAAAATTTGGTCGGAACAACATTGTGGAAAGGGTGGTCAATGGTTGTTTGCCAAGAAGAGATGCAGCCAAACCATTTTGTAAAATGGGTCTGGAAGCGGTGTTTAGAGAGTTGAACAGTATTAATCCAGATCTGATTATCATAGGCGGGCGCTATCGGGAATTAAAGGATGGCGAGTTTCTGAGAGATTTGTTTGACCATGAATTGAAAGGGTTCAGGCATAAATCCATTATCTTTGGACCTTTGCCCCGTTGGGGAGAAGAAAATCAAAAAAGGCGACTTCCCAATCGGTTGTTCGACATACTCTCCAAGGATTCTCTGGATTTGCAAAATGCAACCAGTTTGGATATTCCAGAGCGTCTTGAACCCGATCCTCACACCTTTACGTTGGACCAGGCACTGGAGAAATTATCGGTTGAGTTGGGCGTTGCCTATTTGTCTCCAGTCAAGACCTTTTGTGCCGATGGGAAATGTCTTGTAAAAACAGGCAATAAACCGGATGAGATTACCACATGGGATTATGGTCACTTGACTCATAACGCTTCCCGGTTTTTAGTGCAAAGAAATAGTTCGTTAATCGAAGGGTTTTTAAAATAACCCTGAAACTCCGGGCTAATCGCCATTTACGGGAAATGGATTTTTGAACCCGGAAACGGCAGTTGGCGGAGGGTGCATGGTGCAATCCATCGATCTTTCTGGTTAAACATGTAGAAGCCGCAGTCACTTTGTTGGCGATAGTGAACAATGCTCACATGTATGACCAGATCTTGACAATGATTAACGCAAGACAGTACTCTTTAGCCCACCGTTGAAATGATTATCAAAAAAAGGAATACGGCTTTGTCCTCTTCCGCAGACCCGTCTTTGAAAGTGTCCTGTTACTCCTCCAAGGCACGACTGCATCATCCGGTGGTCTTGTTGCGATCCATATTGGATAGTCTCCTTGAGTCACGGGAGCTGGCCTGGCAACTCTTTCTGCGGGATATTCGCCAGCGCTATCGGCAATCGGTTTTGGGCCTGGCCTGGGTCATCGTCCCTTCCATTGTCACGACCCTGGTTTTTGTCGTGCTCAACGAGCGAAAAATACTCAATATCTCCCAGACCGATATTCCCTATCCGCTCTATGTCATGATCGGCACCCTGCTGTGGCAGCTTTTCATCGAGAGCGTCACTACGCCTCTGCGCCAGTTTGAATCCTGCACCTCCATCATGATCAAAATCAACATGCCCCGAGAAGCGCCCATTGTGGCCAGCTTTTGGCAGTTGCTGTTTTTTCTCGGATTGCAAACCCTGGTGGCCTGTGGGGTGTTTTTCTATTTTGATCTGCCCCTGACCTGGGGGGTTCTCTGGGCTATTCCGGTGGTGCTGATGTTGATCTTTCTGGGTATGGCCGTCGGAGTGTTGCTGATTCCCCTGGGTGCTCTCTACAAGGATGTCGGTGAGAGTATCGGCGTTTTGCTTCGGTTTGTCTTTTTTCTTACGCCGGTGGTCTACCCGCCGCCGACAACCTGGCCGTTCTCGGCTTTGGTGAGTTGGAATCCGGTCACACCGTTATTGATGGGAGCAAGAGACCTGATTACCAAAGGAAGCGTGGTGGAGCTTGCGCCCATTTTGATAACCGCCGTGGCCATTATCGTCGCTTCGGCCATTGTCTTGGTGCTGTTTCGCATCTCTATCCTGATTGTTCTTGAGCGGTTGGGGGCTTGAATGTCTGAATCGCCATTGATCAAGCTTGAGGGGGTCTCGAAGAAATTCTGTCGCCATCTGAAACGTTCGCTCTGGTATGGGCTACAGGATGTCGGGCGAGAGATGATTGGTCGGGAGCGGAGCGAAGCGCTGCGTCGGGATGAGTTCTGGGCGGTCGATGACGTCTCCTTCGAAGTCAATCGGGGTGAAATTCTAGGTCTGGTCGGCCACAATGGTTGTGGCAAAACCACCTTGCTGCGATTGATTAACGGCCTGATCATGCCCGATAAGGGATTGGTGACCATTCGCGGTCAGGTCGGAGCGCTGATTCAGCTTGGCGCCGGATTTAGCGAAATTTTGAGCGGTCGGGAAAACATTCACATCAATGCGGCGGTTTTGGGCATACCAACCCAGGAAGTCAACCGCAAGTTGGACGATATCATTGAATTTGCCAATATCGGCGAGTTCATTGAGGCACCGGTGCGCACCTATAGTTCCGGCATGCGGGCGCGTCTGGGGTTTGCGGTAGCCATCCACATGAACCCGGATATCCTGCTGGTTGACGAGGTGTTGGCCGTGGGCGATATCGGTTTTCGGGCCAGAGCCATGGAACGGATGCTGAAGTTGGCCAACTCCGGGGTTGCGGTGGTGTTCATTTCTCATAATTTAGGTCAGGTCAATCGCCTGTGTCACTCGGCTGTTCTGATGAAACAGGGACAACTCATCCGTAAGGGACCAACAACCGAAGTGTTGGCTCAATATGTAGAAGGGGACCAGGCTGAAACCGGGACCATGCAGCACCAGTTGGGCACCCAGGATTTTTTTACCATTACCAAGGCCAGCCTGTCCGTTGGTCAGGGGCCACCGGTTGAGCGTATTTCAACGGGAGACCCGGTGACCATCCGCTTTACGATTGAGGCCAAAAGAGAGATGGACTTTCCTCTGTTTTCATTGATTGTAGAGCCTTTGGACAAACGAGCGACAGCTCTGTTCATCAACCAAGCTCGTGACCCCGACCAGAGGGTGTCTCTTGGTTTGGGGGCTCATGTCATAGAGGCTCGTTTAGCAGAACTGCCCTTGCTCCCTGGGCGTTATAGCATGAATATGACGGTTTTTGGTTCCAAAACCTCTGCGCTCCGCTTAGGTCAGGTGGATGGTTTGATCAACTTTATCGTCGAGCCAAAACCCGACCAACTCACCATCACCAATCAAGCCGCATTTGTCGCGTTGTCTGCGCAGTGGGAGTGGGATAATGAGACCGGTTAACTTTTTTTCCCGGTGACTGTTAATGGGGAAAAAAATACCCAAGGGCGATCATGACGTAACCGTTATGTTTTGATTGACTCTCTCCCTTTGTTGAATTTCGCAACTTGGTTTGTCATGAAAACTCCAAAATCCATTCCGCAGCAACTGGCCCTTTTTTTGCCGATCAACTTTACATTGGTCGCCGCTCCCTTTTTACAGTTTGTCCTTTACCATGATTATCCGCTGATCACGGTGGAAATAGGGGGCAATCTGATTCTGCTGTTCTTGTTGGCTCTGTTTATCAGCGGTTTGACCCTGTTCAATCGGTTGTTGGGCTTGTTTTTTTCAGCCATACTCCTGCTCTTTTTCGTTGACTTTTCCTGGCCGGTCTTTGTGGGGGTCAGTGGGGTTCTGGCTGTTATTCAACAGACGGTTTTGCCGCAAATATGGCCACTTCAGGCTCTGATTGAACAAAATCCGTCCCTGCCATTTTTCAGTTTGTTTTTGGTCTGTTATCTCTTTCTTCTCCTCTTGAAGCGTGGCGGCTGGTCGGTACTACAGGTTGTTTCGGTTGTTTTGTTGCTCTCCACTCTCATCGTCGGGCTCACGAATCCGGCTCTGATGGTGGCGGAGCGGTCTCCGGCGGTGGTTCATTCGAAGGGTGCGCCGATCATCCATATCATTTTTGACCAACATATCGGCCTGGATGGCATGCTGACCGATACACCGGAAGCTCGTCAGGCCCAAAGGGAGATGACCGACTTTTATGATCGGTTTGGCTTTACCCTGTTTAGCAACGCCTATGCTCGATTCGGTGCAACCAAGCTCTCCATCCCCAATAGCCTGAATTTTGACAACGGTGATTATAAAAATTCCCGTCGATATTATGATGGAATCGGAGAAAAACTTCGTAAAAACAGGGTTTTTGAATCCATGGCCAACGCGGGGTATCACATTCGATCCTACCATTTTGAACAGATTGACTATTGTGATTGGAACAACGATCATACGGTTTTTTGTAAAAAAAGACGCAATAACAGTATTGGTCTGATGGCCAGTTGGCCTTGGCCGGTCTCTTGGAAATTTCAGTTGATCTTGAAAAATTTTCTGGCTAAATCCACCCTTGCAAAGACCCTGAACCCCGCCATGGCCAAGCAGTTTGATCCTGAATCCCGTTTGGGTCGATTTTTTGTTGGTCAACGGTTTGATCAATTTTTGGGCGGCGGAGCTGTTCAAGATGAGGAAAATTGGCTATGGCTTCAGGCGGATGTAAAAAAATATCCGCAGGGTTCAGCTTTTTTCATGCACTATCTCATGCCGCATCCCCCGTATTCCCTGGATGAGCAGTGCCGTTTTATTCCTGATTTCATCGTCAAGAAATACCAGGGCACGGCTGAGCAGATTGTTCAACAAAAAAGCCGGGATTATTATGGACAGCTTCGATGTCTCTATAAAAAATTAAACCGCTGGATGGCCGAATTGGAGCAGGAACCCCATTGGGATCAAATGACCATTGTTTTTCATGGCGACCATGGCACTCGGTTTTCTCGGAGAAGACCGGAGTTTTTGCGAAAAGGAGAGGCAACGGTTCCGGGACAAAGCATTGAGCCGATTCTTCGCGATTGGTATAGTGCCTTGTTTGCGATCAAGCACGCCAAAGTCGCGCCGGGCGTTGTCAATCTGGCCAAGCCGTTGGACAGACTGCTGCAAGAGAGCTATCTGAACCCCCAACAGCTGTGGGAACCGACTCCGGCTCCCGATCAGTTTGTCTTCAGCAACCGGGTGGGGTCGCAAAAGATTTTTGTCAATTCCGATCACTCCCAAGGCCCTTTTTACCGGGTAAACCCCGCCTTACCCCAAGAGGGCGGATTATAGATGATGTTGCCGGCTCACCTCCTGCATTGAAAAGGGGAAGATAAGTTTGAATCGTCGAGATTTTATAAAAAAATCCAGTGGAGTTGCGGCGGTTGCCGCTTCGACCATCCTGGGTGCTCCGGCTGTCATGGCCAGCTCCCGCAAACATCGCTGGCAGATGGTCTCCACCTGGCCGCCCAACTTTCCCCTTTTGCAAACCGGGGTCGAACGGTTTGCCAACCGGGTGAAAGAGCTGACGGACGGACAACTGACCATACAGGTCTATGCAGCCGGAGAGCTGATTCCCGCTTTCGGTTCTTTTGAAGCGGTCTCGAAAGGGATGGTTCAGGCCGGTTCCGGGGCCTCCTATTATTGGGCCGGGAAAAGCACGGCGGCCCAATGGTTTACCTCGGTTCCGTTTGGCCTGAATGCGCAGGGCATGAACGCCTGGCTTTATGCTGGTGGTGGTCTTCAGCTTTGGGAAGAGACCTATGCCCCTTTCAACTTGATTCCCAGGCCATCGGGCAATACCGGCTTGCAAATGGGGGGATGGTTTAACCGGGAGATCAATTCGATAGACGATTTCAAGGGTCTGAAAATGAGGATTCCCGGCCTTGGTGGAAAGGTGATCGACAAAGTCGGCGGTACGCCGGTTTTGTTGCCTGGCGGAGAGATCTTTACCTCTCTGGAACGCGGGGTGATCGACGCGACCGAGTTTGTCGGCCCGCTTCACGATATGCGCATGGGTTTTTATAAGGCGGCAAAATATTATTATACGCCCGGTTGGCATGAACCAGGCTCTGTGCTGGAGGTCTTTTTTAATAAGCAGGCCTATGAAAAATTGCCCAAATCCCTGCAAGGGGCATTGGATGCGGCAGCGGCTGAAAACAATATTTGGATGTTGGCCGAGTTTGACGCGCAAAACGGAGCGGCTCTGGAGGTTTTGATCAATCAACATAAAGTGTCGGTTCGCCGTTTCTCCAAGGAGACGCTGGATCAACTCCGAACGGTTGCTCTGGAAGTACGGGAAGAGGAGGCGCAAAAGGATGCCCAGGCTAAGAAAGTTCATCTGGCGTTTAACGCCTTTCAAGAGAAGGTCGGTCTGTGGGGCTCTTTTTCCGAGCAGGTTTACTATGATCTGATCGCAAAACGTGTGGGTGAGTAGGGTGTTCAAAGGATTCCAGGGAGTTGCCCAGCACATCGACCGTTTTTCCGAGGGGGTCGGTCGTGGGGTTTCCTGGATCAGCGTGGTGTTGGTGCTGGTGGTGTTTAGTGACGTGGTCATGCGTTATCTGTTCAACCACTCGACTGTTTTTATCCAGGAGCTGGAGTGGCATCTCTTCTCCGTGTTGTTTTTACTTGGGGCTGGATATACCCTGCACCATGACCAGCATGTCCGGGTGGATCTACTCTACCAACGCCTGACTCCGATCCGTAAAGCCTGGGTCAATTTGTTGGGGGTGTTTTTTTTTCTACTACCCGGCTGTTTTCTTATCGTCTACGTCAGTCTTCCGTGGGTGATGACCGCCTACGAAATTGGCGAGATTTCTCCGGATCCGGGCGGTATTCCGTTCCGATTCCTGATTAAATCCGTCGTTCCCCTGGGTTTTGTCCTGCTGATGCTTCAGGGGGTCTCCCTGGCCATCCACAGTTTGAAAATTTTGACCAGACAGCCATGATCATCGACCTGTTACCTTCTATTTTGGCGGATTATCTGGCTGGTTGGATGTTTTTGGTTCTGACCCTGCTGCTGATGGCCGGCTTTCCCGTCACCTTTACCCTGATGGGAACCGCTCTGATTTTTGCCGTCATCGGTTTGGATCTGGCTTTTTTTGATCTGCTGCCTTTGCGGTTGTGGGGCATGATGCAAAACAGCACGTTTATCGCCGTTCCCCTTTTTGTCTTTATGGGGGTCATGCTGGAAAAATCCGGACTGGCCGAATCGTTGTTGGAGACAATGGGCCAATTGTTTCGGCGGGTTCGTGGTGGTTTGGCGGTTTCCGTCGTCGTCGTGGGGGCTTTGTTGGGGGCGTCAACCGGTATCGTCGGGGCTACCGTGGTCACCATGGGGTTGTTGGCGTTGCCGGTCATGCTCAACCACGGTTATTCCAAATCTTTGGCGACAGGAACCGTGGCGGCCTCCGGGACTTTGGGACAAATTATTCCGCCGAGCATCATTTTGGTTTTGTTGGGAGATATTCTGGGTGTCTCCGTCGGCGACCTGTTTTTGGGGGCGGTCGTGCCGGGTTTGATTTTGGTGGCACTCTATATCCTCTATATTTTGATCGTCTGCCGTCTCTACCCGCAGATGGCCCCTTTGGTTCCAGACTCGGACTGTTCAACCCTCAATCGGGCTTTTTGGCGGCGCATTATCAAAACCCTGCTGCCAACCTTGGGTTTGATGGTGGCGGTATTGGGTTCCATTTTTGCCGGAATCGCCACGCCGACGGAATCCGGTGCCATGGGCGCAGTGGGAGCGACACTGTTGGCACTGGCTCACGGTCGGTTCAGCTTGTCGGTTTTGCGTCATGTGGCCCAGACCACCACCAAACTGACCAGCATGGTCTTCATCATTTTGGTTGGTGCCAACGCTTTTGGTCTGGTGTTCAGGGGCTTGGGCGGAGATGGGGTGATCCGGGATTTTATCGAAAATCTTGATTTTGCCGGTTGGCAGGTGCTGCTGATCGTGATGATCCTGATCTTTTTTCTGGGTTTTTTCCTGGATTTTATCGAAATCTGCTTTATTCACATTCCCATCGCTGCTCCGATCATCGCCGATTATGGCTTTGACCCCCTCTGGTTTGGCATCTTGTTCGCCATCAACCTGCAAACCTCGTTCATGACGCCGCCCTTTGGTTTTTCGCTCTTTTTTTTGAAGGGTGTCGCGCCGTCCACGATTCGAACCGGCCATATCTATCGGGGTATTTTGCCCTTTGTCGGCATTCAATTGTTGGTTTTATTTGTGGTCGCCCTCTGGCCGGAAACCGTCACATGGTTGCCGGCGCAGATCTATACGCCCTGATCCTGGATTCGGCGGTCGGCTGTGTGTGACTGCCGAATCCACAGGATGATCTTCTACAGAATTCCCTGGAGATAGTGTGCCAGGTCGATGCGGATGGGCATGAAATAGATGTCGGTTCCGGTCTTTTGGGCAAACTGAAGCGCGCTTTGAGCAAAGGTCCGGTTCCACTCCAATGTCGGCTTGAAGGCTTCCGGGAAAACCACGTTGTTTCTTTTTTCCCAATAGGCTTTGGATTTTTCCGATATGACAGGCGATACTCCCCAAAAGACTTTGCGCCCCTTTAATATCTCTCCGTAGATCTCCATGAAACGTCGATCAAAAAAAGGTTGGGTAAAAAAACCATCGGCACCAGCCTCCTCTTTTTCCAAGAGGTAGTGCATCTCTTTCTGAAAACCGGAACGATATTGATCAATCCCGGCATAGACCTTTATTTCCGGCATCTCTTCTTTAAACTTTTTGATGATATCCACGGCGTTGACCGGATACTGGGGCACGTTGTCGTCGGTGTGGGGGTCGCCGGTTACCACCAAAACCTGACCGATCTTGTGGGCCTGGAGTTGTGCTTTCATGGGCAACGGTCTGTCTGGATCGATATCGATGGCACGAATATGGGGGATGGTGGTGGAAAAATGGTTTTTGGCGATGGCGCACCCCGTCCAGGAGCGGATGTCAAAGCGGGTCAGGTCAGGAATATTGATCAGGCCGACGCTGGGGAACAACTGCCTGATCAACTCCAACTCCTGCTTGAGACTCTCTTCATCCCTGGGAACCAACTCGATGGAGATCTGGGTGGTGGAAGCGGTTGAATGGGCGGTCTGCGGTTGGGTCATGGTTGGCTTTCCAGGTCAGAGATCTTTTGCTACGGTTCAGTTGACAGCCGATGGCAGGCTTGTCCCGATTTGGCCGTTGGCGGATGTTTCAGGCACCATACCCCATTTTTGGTGTCTCGAATAGTCATTTTACAGGTTTTACTCTCCTGCTGCTGAACCGGCTTCTGTTTGACAAATCTTTGACAAGCCCTGAAGAATCAGAGTCGATGATGGCCGATTATTATTGTAACTAATTATAAAAGAATAAAAAAATGATTTAATGACAGTTGGCAATAAAATTGCTTATTCCCTTCTGTGTCCCGCTCATTATATTTATGAAACTCAAATCGGATTGTTTCGTGCCATATCAAATGTGCGACAGGGATGCGATCGATCAACTTCCCGTTATAGGTAGAGGTGTTTTTAATGTCTGGCTTTGAACTGATTCTATTGAAAAAAACGCATAAACCTCTGCTTGTTGCCCTCGCCGCTCTGGCTTCGATGTCGGTCCTTGAAAGTCGCGCTCTTTTGGCGGTTGAGCGGGGGGAGGGGGCTGTTATCATGCACCAGTCACGCCATTCCACGCGAACCCCCTTGCATAAAGCCATTGAAAGCGGGTCTTTGAATATGGCTCATCGGTTGATCGAAAGGGGAGATAATGTCAACGCTATTGATGGATTCGGATTGAGTCCCCTCCATTTTGCCGTCATGAAGAATGATGTGGCGCTGGTCGCTCTGTTGTTGGAAAAAGGGGCAAAAGCCAATATTCAGGACAGACGGGGAGATACGCCGATCCACATGCTGGCGGCCAACAGCGGCTCTCTGAAAATTGCTCACGCCCTGTTGAGCCATGGGGCAAACTCCAATCTGGCCAACAGCAATGGCAACAGCGCGTTGCATTGGGCTGCCGGGGAGGGGAACGGGCCATTGGTGAAACGATTGGTGGAAGCGGGAGCGGATGTCAATGCTCGGGATCAAAAGGGCGACAGCCCCTTACATTGGGCGGCCGAAGAGAATCACCCCAGCATCATTAAATTTTTGGTTTCACGCGGGGCCGATCCCACCGCAACCAACCTTTATGGTCGATCTTCCGTCTATTGGGCTGTCCGTCGGGGCGCTTTGGAGACCGTACGATTTTTGATCGAAGAAAAAGGGGTTTCCGCCAACGCGAAAGGGGTTGAAGGAGATACGCCCCTGCATTGGGCGGCCTCCGAAGGATATGCCGACATTGTCCGGTTCTTGTCGGGTGTGATCGGGAATGTGGATCAAAAAGCCCAGTATGAGGAGACGCCCCTGCATTGGGCGGCTCGCCGGGGCCGTTATGAGGCAGCCTCTCTTCTGTTGGATTCCGGAGCTGATGTCAACGCAGTGGATTCATTGGGCAATACCCCGCTTTCTCTGGCTCAAAGCGGTGGGTTTGAAGAGGTGGTCGCCTTGCTTTCCCCTCGACAGTCGGTTAAAGCAGAGGAAGAGATGGAACAGCAGATCATGATGCATCTGGCCGCCCGTTGAACGCTGAGAAAATCGGATTTAATGAAATGTATTTTTATTTTTAATCCAATGGTTTGAACTGTTAAATTCGGGCGTGTCGCTTTTACTGGTTGCGCTGGACGAGGAAGGGGTGTATTTTTCCCGAAATTTAGGGAAACATAGCTGTTCGTGCTTTTGAATCAATTGGGTAGCCGTTGGCGTCCGAGCACTCCCTCACCAGCCAATCTATAAGTTAAAGTAATCATGTCCATTGACAAGCTGAAAATTTTTTCCGGCACAGCCAACCCGGAGTTGGGTCGGCGCATTTGTGAATATCTCTCCGTCTCCCCCGCTGAAGCGACCATCCAACGTTTTTCTGATGCCGAAATTTTTGTGCAGATCGATGAAAATGTTCGGGGTCGGGACTGCTTCGTCGTTCAGCCGACCTCCGCCCCAGCCAATGATCATCTTATGGAACTCCTGATCATGGTCGATGCTCTGCGACGAGCCTCGGCGGGACGGATCACGGCGGTTATTCCCTATTACGGATATGCCCGCCAAGATCGCAAGGAGGCGGGGCGGACACCCATTACGGCTAAATTGGTCGCTGATCTTCTTCATGCCTCCGGTGTTCAACGGGTTTTGACCATGGATCTTCATGCCGGACAGATCCAGGGTTTTTTTAATATGCCGGTGGATAATCTCTATTCCACCCCCGCATTGATGGGGGCTATTCGGCAGTTGGACACCTCCAATGTGATGATTGTCTCCCCGGATGTGGGGGGGGTGGTTCGAGCTAGATCCTACGCCAAACGGCTGGAGGTGGATCTGGCCATCATCGACAAACGGCGTCCGGCCCCCAATGTGGCGGAAGTTCATAACATCATCGGTGAGGTTGTTGGAAAAGATTGCATTATCGTCGATGATATGGTGGATACTGCCGGCACCTTGACCAAAGCGGCGGATGCTCTTTTGAGCCAGGGAGCTAAATCGGTTACGGCTGTTTGCTCCCATGGCGTTTTGTCCGGTCCGGCCATCGAGCGTATTCAAAATTCCGGTCTATCCAACCTACTGATGACGGACACCATACGCATGAGTGCGGCGGCGGAGGCTTGTGACAAGATCAAGTGTTATACGGTCTCGCACCTGTTGGGGGAGGCCATTCGCCGGGTTTGTGATGAAGAGTCGGTGAGTTCCTTGTTTGTTTGAGTTTTTTGCAGGATTTTTTTCCAAAACGTTATCGGCACCCCTGGAGGCCGGACGCATGGGAGCGTTTGTAGGTAGAAGACACTCTCTTTGGAAGAAGGGACCATCCTGTTTTTTTGTTCTATCTTTTCGAGGAGTAACTTTAAAATGGCAATGATCAATGCTGAATCACGTGAGGGGACCGGCAAGGGGGTGGCCCGAAAAATGCGTCGTGAAGGACGTATTCCAGCGGTACTGTATGGTGCAGGTCGTGAAAACCTCAATCTCTCTTTGAGTGCCAAGGAGTGGATTGAGTTGGTGGAAAAAAACGGCTCATCCCTGCGGACCCAGCGTCAAACCCTGGTACTGGATGGCAAAGCCCGGCAGATGGTGTTGTTGCGCGGTTTCCAGGTTCACCCGGTCACCGAAAACCCGCTGCATGTGGACTTTACCCGTTTCAACCCCAATCAGAGGGTTGAAATTGAGGTTCCAGTTTTGTTGGTTGGCGAAGAGGTCTCCCGGGGCGTCAAAGATGGCGGCATTCTTCAGCAGATTCGCCGTGAGTTGGAGGTCCAGTGTCTGGCCGGCGACATTCCTGAGCATATTGAAATTTCCGTGGCCCATCTGGAAATTGGGGATTCCATCCACATCGAAGATGTTGTTTTGCCAGAGGGTGTTCTGGTCAACCACGAGGTCAACTTTACCATTGCTACCGTTGGTGCGCCACACGTTGAAGCTGCCGATGATGGGAGTGAAGAGGGTGCTGGATCTGAGTCAGCAGCAGAATAATTTCTTAATCTTGAACTGTTAAAATGCATCTGTTAGTCGGATTGGGGAACCCCGGTGAACGCTACCGGGGAACCCGTCATAACCTGGGTTGGGAGGCCATGGCTCTGCTGGCCCGCGTGTTTGGATTTTCTTCAGGGGTTTTTCGCTTTAAGGGGCAGTTTGGTGACGGCCGGATCGGTGCAAAAAAGGTTCTTTGGCTCTGTCCGGACACCTACATGAATCTCTCTGGGGAGTCGGTCGGGGCCGCAGTCCAATTTTTTAAGCTGGAGCCGGAACAGGTGATCGTCTTTCATGACGATCTGGATTTGATTCCAGGCCGGGTGCGGATCAAGATCGGGGGCGGCAATGGCGGCCACAACGGTCTGAAATCCATTCAGCAACTCATCGGGTCCGCCGATTTTATCCGGGTTCGCCTGGGAATCGGTCGCCCACCGGGCCATATGGATACGGCCAAATTTGTTCTCGCTCCATTCAATCAAGACGAACGAGATTTGATTCTGCCTCGGTTGGAGGGGTTGCCCAATGCCTTGCCAGCTTTGCTGGAGGGCGATCTGCCGGGTGCAATGAACCGGCTGCTCAATGGATCTTAACCTGCTTTTTTTCTGCTTCAAACGCCCGTTCACTCTTCTATAAATTAGGATTGCCATGGCACTTCAATGCGGTATTGTCGGTCTACCCAACGTTGGTAAATCAACCATATTCAATGCCCTGACGGCGGCTGGTGCTCAGATGGCCAACTATCCGTTCTGCACCATCGAGCCAAATGTCGGTGTGGTCACGGTTGCCGACCCAAGATTGGCCCAACTGGCAGCCATAGCCAACCCGCAAAGAGTCTTGCCGACGGTTATGGAGTTTGTCGATATTGCCGGGTTGGTCAGTGGGGCCTCCAAAGGGGAGGGGCTGGGTAATCAGTTTTTGGGTCATATTCGTCAGGTTGATGCGGTAACGCATGTGGTGCGTTGCTTTGAAGATGACGACATCACTCATGTCGAAGATCGGGTCGATCCGGTGGCCGATATTTTAATCATCGAAACCGAACTGATGTTGGCCGATCTGGCCGGATTGCAAAAGCGTCGGGAGACGGTCATCAAGAAGGCCCGCTCCGGCGATAAAGAGGCGCGTATTCAGGTTGCCGTCTACGAAAAGGCCATTGATGGCTTGAATGACGGCACGCCCATTCGTCTACAGGGGTTGGCTGCTGAAGAGTTGGCCGTACTGCGCGAGCTGTTTTTGATTACGGCCAAGCCGGTGCTCTATATCTGTAATGTTTCCGAGCAAGACGTGGCTAAAGCTCAACACCCCGGTTCCCACCCATTATCCGATTCGGTTCGTGATCTGGCCGAAAAAGAGGGGGCACAAGTGGTGGTGATCTGCGGTTCCATCGAGGCGGAGATTTCTGAACTGGATGCCGATGAGAAAGCCGCTTTTCTGGAAGACCTGGATTTGGAAGAGCCGGGCCTCGATCGTCTGGTTCATCAAGCCTATCGACTCTTGGGGTTGATGACCTATTTTACCGTTGGCCCCAAGGAGGTTCGAGCCTGGACGGTCAGAGAGGGAGCCTTGGCACCTGAAGCGGCTGGTGTTATCCATACCGATTTTGAAAGAGGGTTTATTCGGGCCGAAGTGATCGGGTTTGACGATTTTATCACTTGCAAAGGGGAGCAGGGGGCCAAGGAAAAAGGGAAAATGCGCTTGGAGGGAAAAACCTATCCGGTCGCCGATGGAGATGTCATGCATTTTCTGTTTAACGTCTGATTTTTTTCACGACAATCAACCTTCGCTTTCAGGACGGGCTGGAGAGGAGGTGGATTAGTCGTTTGACGAACAGCTTCGGGTCCTTTTGGGTGACATTCAGGCCGGGACGGGGAAAATATCGGTCGTGAAAACGGGTCAATGAAAATCGGAGGGCGGCACCTTGGGCGGCCAAGGTTAAATTTTGATTTTCTAAAGAGGTCAGAGGGCGAACGGATTGGTATCCGTCAAGCAAAGTCTGCCAATGGATTGGAATCGGATCCCCGTTTCTGTTGAAACACCAGGCATTCAGGGTGATGGCCAGATCCAGCAGGTATGTTTCGTTACAGGCGAAAAAAAAGTCGATCACACCACTGATCGTCTCTTCCATGAAAAAACTGTTATCAGGAAACAGATCCCCGTGACAGAGGCCGGATGGCAGGTCGGAACGGGGATAGTGCTGGTTCATCCGTTTATAGGTCTGCTGCAACAGAGCCTGGATTTCCGGCTCTTCTACCGCTAATTTCGGGCTGATTTTATCAAGCAGGCGGGACCATTTTTCCAGCCCCATCGGGTTGGGACGCCGGTGTGGATAGTCGGCTCCGGCCAAATGGATGCGAGCCAGCATTTTTCCGACCGCCAAACAGTGACTTCTGGTCGGTTCCTCCGGCGAGATGCCCGGTAAAAAAGTGGCCAGCAGCGCCGGTCGGTTTTTTATGGAGAAATATCCGCACCCCTGAGCGTTGGTCAGGGGTTGGGGGCAGGGAATCCCTTTCTGAGTCAGATGAATCAATAATCCAGCCACATAGGAGAGGGCGTCGCTCTCTTCCGGGTTTTCCACCAAGGTGAGAACGTACGACCCGCTGTCGGTCATGACCCGGTAGTTGGTATTGACCACTCCGTCTGAAATGCCGTCTAACCTCTTGATTTTCCCCAGGCCAAGATGACGGACCAGGGGGGTAAGCTCATTTAAGCTAACTCTTGTGTAGACCGACACCCGTTGTTCCTTATATAATACGATAGGGTTTATTGAGCCTGTACACAGCCTTTGACGGAATGTCTCCGGCACGACTTCTTGATCAACCGGGTTGATCCAACAACATTCATTCCTTTACCAGCAAGGTGAGTTTGATTTTCTAAGATTCACCAGACAAACCAAAGGGTTGTTCCTCTTCGTTCCGCTATCGGCACCGATCTGGGGTTGGCCGCAGTTCGGTTTGCTCTCAGAGGGGATGTAGCACTTATAGGGTAGAAAGCGATATCATGTCAAACAACCCGCTGCTCATTGCCATGACCGGTGCCTCGGGCGCACGCTATGGATTACGCTTGATCGAAGTGTTGCTGATTGGCGGTCAGTCGGTCGATCTGCTGATCTCAGATCCGGCTCGCGTGGTTCTCAAGCAAGAGTGCGATCTTTCCCTGGTCGGAGAGGGCGATTCGGTGGTTGAAGGGGTGATGGGCTATTTTAATCGTGGCGGTTCCCCTTTTTTTGCCTCGCAAAAAAAAACAAACCTTCGCCATTTTGGTCTAAAGGATTGGATGGCCCCCATGGCATCCGGGTCGGGGGGGCGGCGGGATATGGTTATTTGCCCTTGTTCCATGGGAACCTTGGCTCGAATACGTCATGGTCTGTCGGAAAGCTTAATTGAACGGGCAGCGGATGTCATGATCAAGGAAGGCGGTCGGTTTGTCGTGGTTCCCAGAGAGACGCCCCTCTCTCCCATACATCTGGAGAATATGCTGGCCTTGGCCAATCTGGGTGTGACCATTCTACCGGCCTCCCCCGGATTTTATTCGGGAAGCCAAACCGTTGATGGGTTGGTGGATTTTGTGGTCGCTCGCATTCTCAATCGTCTCGGCATTGCCCACTCGTTGTTGGCGGGTTGGCCAAAAAATGCCAAATGAGTGCACAGTAGTTTTGCCTTGACCTCTGGAGTGATATAGAATCCTTGCAGCTTAGTGATATGAAACTTTCATTAACACTAGAAGAAAATCATCGAGATCTATTATGAACAAGATTGAAGTTCTAGCCCCGGCGGGCAATCTGCCCTCTTTAAGGGCCGCGGTCGATAGTGGTGCGGATGCGGTCTATTTTGGTTTTCGCAATGCGACCAACGCTCGCAATTTTGAGGGATTGAATTTTAGTGAAAAGGAGGCCGAGGAGGGGATTCGTTACGCGCACAAGAATGGGGTCAAGGCCAACATTGTGCTCAACACCTTTCCCCAGGTCGATCAACCGGACATCTGGTATAAAACCGTCGATACCGCCGCCAGACTTGGGGCCGATGCCATTATTCTGGCCAATCTGGCTCTCTTGAAATATGCTCATGAAAAGCATCCGGATCTGCCTATTCATCTGTCGGTTCAAGCCTCGGCCAGCAACTATGAAGCGATCAACTTCTACAAGAAACATTTCAACATCACCCGAGTCATTCTGCCCCGCGTTCTGACGGTCGAGGAGATCAAGAATTTGGGCGAAAAGACTGATGTGGAGATGGAGGTTTTTGCTTTCGGCGGCCTGTGTGTCATGGCTGAGGGGCGTTGTTATCTCTCTTCCTATGTGACGGGGGTTTCGCCCAACATAGAAGGGGTCTGTTCACCGGCTCGCGCGGTTCGTTTTGAAAGTCGGGAAGGCAAGTTGCAGACCCGTTTGGGCGAAGTGTTGATTGCCGAATACGGAGCCGACGAGGATGCCGCTTATCCGACCATTTGCAAAGGACGCTACGAGGCCAACAATCATGTCTATCACACCATGGAGGAGCCAAGCTCTTTGAATGTGCTGGAGATGTTGCCAGAGGTGATTGAGGCGGGGGTGGTCTCCCTTAAAATCGAGGGACGGCAGCGGACCAAATCCTATGTCAGTACGGTCACCAAAACGTTCCGAAAAGCGGTTGATGCCTATTACGATGAACCGGCGACCTTCCGGCCCAAGGGAAAATGGATTAAAATCCTCAATACCACCGCAGAGGGCGCCACGCATACCCTCGGGACATACCAGGAGAAGTGGCAGTAATGATGAAAATTTCCATTGGACCCTGCCTGTTTGATTGGGGAAAACAAGGGATTGCCGATTTTTATAAACGGATGGCCTATGAGACCGAAGCGGACATTCTCTATATCGGTGAGGTGGTTTGCTCCAAACGATTGCATCTGCCGCCGGATGAGTTGTTGAAGTTGGCGGAAGAGTTGAAGAAATCAGACAAGGAGATCGTGATCTCCACTCTTGGCCTGATTATGACCGAAGAGGAGCAGGTGGAGTTGCGAACCCTGGCGGCACTGGCCAAGGAGGCCGGTTTTCGCATGGAGACCAATGATATGGCCTCCGTCGGAGTCGGAGAAGGGCAACCCTTGGTGGCTGGTCCCCATATCTGCACCTACAATCCCGATACCCTGGACTTTCTTAAAGGGGTTGGGGTTGATCGGGTCGTGTTGCCTGTGGAGTTGTCGGCCAAATATATCTCCGGTGTTTTTCGCGGCAGCAGAGGGGTCGAGTCGGAAATTTTTTCCTATGGACGGCTTCCTTTAACCTTTTCCGCCCGCTGTTATACCGCCAGGGCTTTCAATCTGCCCAAGGCCAACTGCCAGTATAAATGTGGCGACTACCCGGACGGTATGTCCATGCACACCCAGGAGGATAAACGGTTTTTGATCATCAATGGCATTGAAACCATGTCTGAACTGATCTACAACCTGATCATGGATCTTAAAAAGCTTCGAGAGATGAAGGTGGATATTGTTCGGCTCTCCCCTCAAAGTCAAAAGATGGAAGAGGTGGTTAATATTTGGAAGCGGACCATCAATAAAAAAATGGATGAACGGGAGGCTCTTGCTAAGTTGTTGGAAATAAATGATAATGTACCGTTTTGTAATGGATATTTTCATGAGCGTCCGGGGCTTGAGTTTATTCAGTCTTAATCATCATGATATAACCGTCGGAGCCATTCCTGCTTCGAAAATTGTGTCTAAAGAGGCAAAAGATAATGCAAATTGATAATGCGCTGCTGGATCAGATCACCCAAAACATCATGGGGGTGGTAAACATGGCCGAAGAGACCCAACAAGAGATGGTCCGGCAGATTCGAGATCTGGTCCAGGAGGGAGTCGAACATTTCGATCTGGTGACACGTGAGGAGTTTGACGCCGCTCAAACCCTGTTGAGTAATTCCCGCATCAAGATTGATCTTCTGGAAAAAAAAGTAGCTGATTTGGAGGCTGCCCTGGCCAAAAAGGGATGATTGAGAAGAATCGTTCCATCCCGAAGCAGTAGACCCGGAATGGTTGTGATGATCAGGTAATCTGTAACAAAATAGGTAGACATTATCCTAGATACAGCAGTTGTAAGCACGCAATTGGCACAGCCAACTTGATGCACCTGGTGAACTAGAAAAACCAATATGTTGCAACACTTACGAACTTCCAACTGCCGAATCTAGGATAATGACCTTTTTTGGGTTGGATCAGACCATTTTTTTATTAAGAGGTCAACATGAAAGAAGCCTATCTTGCCGGAGAGTGGATCACCACCGGAAAAACGCTCAATGTCATCAATCCCTATGATGGAGATCTGGTCGATAGTGTGGCTCAGTGTGGTCCCCATGAAATTGACCGGGCTTTGGACGCCGCAGTGGCCTCTCTGAAAGAGACCCAACGCTTAGAACCCTACCAGAGAGCCAATGCCCTGGCTTTTATCCGCGATGGCCTTGCTGCTCGTTCCGAAGAGTTTTCCAGGGTTCTGAGTCAGGAAAATGGAAAAACCCTGGTTGAATCCCGGCTGGAGCTGGCGCGTGCTGTGGCAACCTTTGATATCGCCGTCGGTGAGGCAACGAGAATACAGGGGGAGGCCTATGATTTGGGGGTCAATCCCATGGGGGCAGGCCGTCGGGCCTTGATTCGAAAATATCCGGTGGGTGTGGTCTCTGCTATTGCCCCGTTCAATTTCCCCCTGAATCTGGCCATACACAAAATTGCTCCAGCCCTGGCCGTCGGTTGTCCGGTTGTCTTGAAACCGGCCTCAAAAACTCCCTTGACTGCCCTGATGTTGGCTGAAATCGTTCATGACTCCGGTTGGCCGAAAGAGGCTTTTTCGGTTTTACCCTGTGATCGGGCCGCCGGTCAAATGTTGGTGGAGGATGACCGAATCAACCTGCTCAGTTTTACCGGCTCACCTGAGGTGGGTTGGCAGATGAAACGGGATGCCGGGCGTAAAAAAGTGGTGTTGGAGTTGGGCGGAAATGCCGGCTTGATCATTGATCGGGACGTTCGAGATTGGGATTGGGTCATCTCCCGTTCAGTGCTTGGAGCCTTCTATCAATGTGGTCAGGTCTGTATTTCCGTACAGAGAATTTTTCTTCACCAGGAGATTGTCGGAGAGTTTAGAGCCCGCTTCAAAAAGGCGGCGGAGGCGCTGGTGTCCGGCAACCCCTTGGATGAAAAAACCACCTTGGGGCCGATTATCGACCGAAACAATCGGGATCGGCTTCTGGAATGGATTCAGGAGGCGTTGGTTCAGGGGGCTGAACTGGTGACTGGAAATACCGTTGCCGAGGTGGGTCAGGGCAACAGTCTGGCGGCTACCATTCTGGAGGAGGTGGACGATCGGGCTAGAATCTCGACCGAGGAGGCGTTCGGGCCGGTGGTCACCCTGACGGCGGTTGATAGTATGGAAGAGGCTTTTGAGCGGGTGAATAGTTCCAAATTTGGTTTGCAATGTGGTTTGTTTACCAACGATTTTTCTACGGTGATGCGAGGCTTGGATCTTTTGGAGGTGGGCGGAGTCATTCATAACGACGTGCCCTCTTTCCGGGTTGACAGCATGCCCTATGGCGGTGTGAAGGATTCCGGTCTGGGTCGCGAGGGCATCCGCTATGCCATGGATGACATGGTGGAAAAACGGGTGTTGGTTTATTCCACCTCCTGACCGAAGCTCTCTTATTTCAATTGGCCTGAGGAGCTTCCCCATACCATGTTGGCACGCATCAATACCATTGCCTTGGAAGGGGTCAAGGCTGTTCCGGTAGAGGTTGAGGTTGATCTGAGTCGAGGACTGCCGGCACTCAACATCGTTGGGTTGCCGGAGGCGACGGTCCGAGAGGCCAAGGATCGAATTCGATCGGCTCTATCCAACTCCGGCTACAAACTGCCGACGCGACGAATCACCATCAATCTGGCTCCTGCCCACCTGCCCAAGGTCGGGTCCGGCTATGATTTGCCGATGGCCTTGGGCTTGCTGGTGGCCATGGAGAAAATTCCACAATCTCTGCTTGATAGCCGGGTTGTCCTGGGCGAGTTGTCTCTGGATGGTCGGCTTCGGCCGGTAACGGGTGCCTTGCCCGCAGCTCTCTATGCCGGACAAGAGCGTTTTTCTGAGTTGATCGTGCCCAAAGAGAACGGCCAGGAGGCTGCGCTGACGCCGGACCTAACGGTAATTGCCCCAACAAATCTTTTGGAGCTGGTGCGCCATCTGTTGGGTGAGCAGTTGTTGGTCCCGGAAGCACCGACTGATTTTCAGGTGTGGGTGGGGGAAGAACAACGAATGATGCGGGATCTGGCCGATGTCAAGGGCCAGGAGCATGCCAAACAATCTCTGGAGGTTGCCGCAGCGGGTGGGCACAATTTAATCATGAGTGGCCCGCCAGGGTCGGGAAAAACCCTGTTGGCCAGATGTCTGCCTGGTCTGTTGCCGGAAATGTCCTTGAATGAGGCGTTGGAGGTGACTGCCATCCATTCTGTTGCCGGACTGCTCCATGGCGGCCGGCCGGTTATCGGTGTTCGCCCGTTTCGTTCGCCCCATCACACATCTTCGCAGGTGGCCTTGGTCGGTGGAGGGGGAATACCCAAACCGGGCGAGGTCAGCCTGGCTCATCGAGGCGTGCTCTTTTTGGATGAAATTCCTGAGTTTGGCCGTGGGGCATTGGAGGTGCTGCGAGAGCCGATGGAGGCCGGGGAGGTGAATATCTCCCGTGCTGCTCGATCCGCTCGTTTTCCAGCCAATTTCCAGTTGGTTGCTGCTTTCAATCCCTGTCCGTGCGGACATCTGGGCAGCCCCTATCGATCGTGCCGCTGTAGCCAGGTTCGTATCGAACAGTATCGGTCGCGCCTTTCCGGTCCTCTGATGGATCGCATCGACCTGCATGTCGAAGTGCCACCGGTTCCGCCGGAAACTTTGGTTAAATTACCAACGGGAGAGGATTCTCTGACGGTTCGAAAACGTGTCGTGGCGGCTCGTGTGCGGCAATTTTCCCGCAACGGCTCCGCTGTTCTAAACTGTGAGTTGGATGGAAAAGAGCTGGAACGGCATGCTCCGTTGGACTCTGACTGTCAATCCTTGCTGCTTCAGGCCGGTCGCAAATTGGCTTTTTCCGCTCGAACCCACAACCGTCTCCGACGGGTTGCGCGGACGGTGGCTGATTTGGATGAATCTCCCTCAATCCGTATCGAACACCTGGCAGAGGCGATTCAGTATCGAGTCGGTGGAGCCTCTACGGCCACCGATTGAGCGTGGATAGAGTATTTGACAATTTTTGAACGATTGTCTATTTTAACCATCCGGTTTTCTCATTGTTGAATAGTGCAATCTCTTAATTTACCAAACAAAACAGTTAAGATTTCTGGAGCCAACAAGGTGGCCATGACAGGCCCACTTTTTGGGCGGGTTTCGTTGTTTGCAAGCCAGATGTTTTGGAATAGGGCTGGTGTGGTTTGGTTTTTGTGGTCGGCTTCGGCTCCTGACCGATTTGGGCGAGCGGACCGACTTATAAAAAATGGAATATTGATGGGAGCATCTGAAAGTATCATGAATAAGAAAAACGATCGAGCAGACGCAGAGAAAATCATATTAAAAAAAACGGCTGAGGTTTGGGATAAGAACGCTCCGTTGTGGGCGAAAAGCATCGAAGAGGGGTTGGATCTGATCAACGATGTGTTTGCCATCCCCAACTATATGGCCTTTATCGACGATCCCAAAGGGATGAAAGTTCTGGATGCCGGCTGTGGAGAGGGGCGGGTTTCCCGTAGTCTGGCCAATCGGGGGGCTACGGTCACCGGGTTGGACATCTCTTCCGGCATGCTGGCCGAAGCCAAAAAGAGGGAAGCCAAAAAACCGTTGAGAATTGAGTATGTTCAAGGCTCCTTTACCAATATGGATCAGTTTGATGATCAATCCTTTGACGCCGTTCACTCCTTTTCGGCCTACCTGGAGTCGCCAAATTTTCAAGGAGCGGTCAAAGAGGCTTATCGGATTATAAAACCGGGTGGAAGCTTCTCTTTTGCCATCCCTCATCCGTGCTTTCTGACCAAGCAATTTCAAGTTTTATCTGACGACAACAACAAACAGAACCGTCTTGCCGTCAATAGTTATTTCTTGCGGGAGCCGTTTGTTCAAAGGCTTCAGATGCCTCACAAACAGGGTGGGGCGCCGGCGCTTTTCAACCTGCCCCGTTTTCCGCGTTCTTTGACGATCTATATGCACCAACTGCTGGAGGCCGGGTTTCAGGTCAGCGGATTTCGGGAGCCGCGTCCTTCGGAAAAACTGGCTGAGCGTTTTAAGATGTTTCAATTTTGGCGGGAGCATGGGGCACTGCACCTTTTCGTCAAAGCAAAAAAAACCAACAAAATAATCTGACGCTATTGGTGGAGAGCGATTTTTTTGGTTTGCCAGCACATCATGGGCTTATGCCGATTGTCTGCGAATAACTGCCGAATCCAGGATGGAGCGGCAGGTGGGCCAATAGCGAGACTTCAGGATTGTCGGATTGGAAGGAGTCAGACACCGTCATGCAGCTTAATTGTGTCTGACTCTGTTGTTATAGGGTTGGTTTGGGATGAAAATTATGTTACCTAGTCGAAGTTGACGTGACTGGACTTGAGGAGCGGGTAATGGATCAGAGAGATTTGCGACAAGAGGCGCGAGAGGCGCTTTGCGATGTGGGGATTGACCAGTTCAACGCGGAACATTGCGAGTTGCTGTATAATTTTTTCTTGCTGCAGTCGTTTCTACAAGAAATTTCTGAACGGGGTGAGCGACCGGAAGATTGGAGTCAGATTGAACAGTCCATCGCTTTTCTTGAGGAATATGCGCATACGCACCTGAGAGCCGAAGAGACTCTCATGAAAGCCAGCAACTTTGCCGGATTTGCGGCGCATAAGCTCAGCCACGATCACTTTCTTTCTGATTTCATAGCGATAAAGGACAAAATCAGCCAATCTCATGATCTTAAATATGTCCATGAATTAAATGGTTTCTTAATTGAATGGATATTTAAACATACCAGTAATGTCGATATGGAATACAAAGGATTGTTGGATTTAAGCAAGCTTGAAAAATAGATTGATCTGTTTGCTGTTGCTGAATTTACGATTATCGATTTTAATCGAAAGAGCTTAGAGGGAATTGATGTATAGCTTTAACTATATTGAGTGGAATGAGTCTTGGAACGTGGGTGTTCCAGAGTTAGATGATGACCATAAAGGACTTGTTGCGATCATCAATAAAATAATCGCCTTGCACGTCGGCAAAGCGGGCACCCTTGAGCTTCGGTCGGCCATCAATAAACTTATGAAATATACAGGATCTCATCTTAAAAGGGAGGAGCACTTCCTGGAGATGAACGGCTACCCGAATCTTAACCAACATAAAGAGGTCCATTTGCGGTTGATGTATGACGTTTTGTCTGCTAAGACAAAACTATTGCAAAATCATTATGATGGAACAACAGCCGTAGAGCTGAAGACGTTTTTGGTTGAAAAATGGCTGGTTGAGCATATCCAAAAAGAGGATCAAGAGTACGCAAAGTTTTTCCGTGAGAAAATTAAAACCGCTGATTCCCATCATCCGCTGACACGATTTTCCTGAATTCGGCAGATGTTCTGCCTCCTCCCTGATAAAACCGTTGGATCTCCTTGGCACAATGAAAAGTGATTTGCCGAATCAATGTAAATACTCTGGCTGGGACTCTACCTGTCAATAAAGAAGTAAATATAATGTTAACAATGGCAGTGTTTGCAGTGGGAAAACAAAAAAACCGTATTAAATGAGTTGGATATGTTTTGTGATCTGTTACAATGTGTCACGCAAGGTGGAAATCGGATCAAAAAATGAATTTTTCAGGAAAGATTGCCAGGGGAGGTTTTTTGCTAAGTTTATGAAATAAAACACTAAAAAGTTATTTTTTTAAATGTATGATATTGCAAAGCAATAAAAAGTTGATTTTTTCGTCACAAGTCCGTGACAAACGGAATAAAGGTGTGACATACTCCCTGACAGTTGAGGTGAGGGCGGTATTGAGATGACAACGTATCGCTCATGGTTTCACAGGTTTCGCTGTTCCGAGGTAGTCTGCGATTCGTCCTCTTCTTTGTGAATGAATTGATATAGAGGGCTTGGAAATTTGTTTCTTCCAGGCTGATTGTTTGGTCACAAGTTTCTTGTGACCTTACCCAGGGGTCGGCAACTCTCCCCCCCCCTCTGCCGGCCCTTGGTTTAGCTTTTTAGTAACGGCAGTAAAATTGAGCGTACCTGTTGTAAAGGAGCTTAATCGTGTGCAAGCCGCGTTGTTTAGTGGCTTCTCGCCAAGGGCTGGCAACTCTCCCCCCCCCCTCTGCCGGCCCTTGGCGTTCTTCATACTCTATTTGCCTGCCCCCCAGAGTTCTTTTAGTCGCTGATCCCGCCCGCAACTATGACGGTAGAAACGATATCGAATCGGATTTTTGTGATGATAATCCTGATGGTACTCTTCTGCGGGGAAAAACGGTTTATTGGGCTTGATTTCCGTGACGATATCTGCTGTAAACGGTTTGTTGTTTTGTAGGGCGTTCAAAGAGTCGAGAGCCTGTTTTTTTTGCTCGTCAGAGTGAAAAAAAATGGCGGAGCGGTATTGGCTGCCATGGTCGCAAAACTGTTGATTGGGTGTTGTTGGGTCGATATTGCGCCAGAAAAGAGTCAAGAGTTGATCGTAGCTGACTTGAGTGGGATCAAACACCACCTGCACCGCTTCGGTGTGGCCGGTGTGGCCGGCAGAAACATTGGAATAAGTGGGGTTTTCGACCTCACCATCGGTATAGCCGGAAACGGTTGAAATTACGCCTTCAACTTCATCGAAGAGATGCTCGACACACCAGAAACAGCCGCCGGCAAAGGTAGCCGTCTTGGATTGAGTGGGGGAGGCCTCGGTGTCAACGGATGCGCCGGTCAATACGACAAACAAAAACAGTAAAATGGCGGCCTTTAACCTCAATTTGGCAGTTGAACGTGTGTGGCTGGTGCAAGACATTGGTTTGTCTGGTGAATCGGAAGAAAACGCCGTCACCGTGTTGCTGATCAGATCTTCTTCTGTTTTGCAAGGTGAATCAATGGGTTGTGCCAAATGCGTGCCGCCACCCCCCGTTTCCAGATTAAAGGTTGTGATTTTTAATTTCATGATCCGATATCCTTTTAAAATTATGAGTGCTTATAAAAAAATCGCAAGACAACGGTTGCAGAATTCATTTTGTGTTCTATATCTAGGTTGCACGAAAAAAAACAATATGTCGTGAGTTCACATCCGGTTGAAAGTTTGCCTCATAGAGCTTTTGAACGTTGCGGTGCTTGAAAAATCCATTTGTAATGGATTCAAGCAGCCATAAATCGGCAACCGGGTCGGTTTTAATCGTCCGGTGCGTTGACAGTTTGATAGGTCGTTGTTATCTTTCGCACACTAATGAAACCTAACACATCTTCCTCCTGGTGTGTTGAATCTAAAATAATAGTCTGGAGTTTGACCGGTATGATGAGCAAAGAAAATGAGAAACTTACGGTAGATTCGAATCCTGACTCTGAAGTGGAGATGTCCGAAGAGTCTGCATCGGAAATAGAGGATTCTGGGCCTGTTTTAGAAGGGGAAATTACGGAAGATGGAGTTGAGTCGGGCGAGCCGATGGAGACCGAACGGAATCCTGGGGAGCCTTCATTGGAAGAGCAATATGAAAAAATGAAGGAAAAGGCGGAAGCCAACCGCAATGATTATCTGCGCTCGGTCGCCGATATGCAAAACCTTCGTAAACGCACGGCACGTGATATTCAACAAGCTCGATCTTTTGCCATCGAGGGGTTTGCACGAGACCTTCTTTCGGTATCCGACAATATGAGTCGTGCGGTGGATGCCTTGGCGGATCAAGAGGATGCGGCCATCCGTTCACTCATGGAGGGGGTTGAAATGGTTCAGAAAGAGCTGAACCGGGCTTTTGAAAAGCATGGATTGGCCAAAATTGTGGCATTGAACGAACCTTTTGATCCCAACTTCCATCAAGCGGTCGTCCAGATTGATGCGCCGGATGCCGAGTCGGGACAGGTCGTTCAAGAGATGCAAACCGGATACACCTTGAATGGGCGCTTGTTGCGACCGGCAATGGTCGGTGTGGCCAAGGGGTAGGCTGTCCTTTTTTCTCTTTTTCACAAAATCACGCCAGTCAGGGTGCAGCAACTGTCTTGGCTGTCAAACTACTTTTTAACAGGCAAGGGCTTTTTTATCCACAGGGCATTGCCATTTGGTAT
>JADFYU010000012.1 GCA_015232865.1 Magnetococcales bacterium | reverse complement strand
CAAATCACATGAATCCCCTGTTCATATAGGGCTTGGACATTGCCATAAATGGCACAGATGCTCAAAACTCGCTTGTCTAGGCTTACAGCTGCAAAAACTTCGGCACCTGGGTCAAATTGCGACAGCCCCCTTTTTCGACGACGACCACATCTTCCAGTCGCACGCCGCCCATATCCGGATAATACAGGCCCGGTTCGACGGTGACCACATGACCGGCTTTGAGAGTTTGATCTTTCTGGCCGATGCGTGGGGGTTCGTGGATCTCCAGGCCGAGGCCATGGCCGGTTCCGTGGAAAAATCCACCTTGACGCCCCCCTTCGACCAAGCCGGTTACAAAGCCCTGAGCGGTAAAATAGTCGGTGATCTGCTGGTGGATTTCCTGGCCGGAGGCCCCCTCCTTGATTTGAGAAAAGGCCATTTCCTGCCCGTGCAAAACCGCTTGCCAGGCCTGTTTGACCCGGTCTGACGCTTGACCCCGACAGACGGTACGAGTCATATCTCCCCAATAACCTGTTTTTTCGACACGGGGAAAAACATCGAGAATAATGGGCTGATGGGCGGGTAGGGGGCCGGAACCCTCCTCATGGGGGTCAGAGCCTTGAAGACCACCGGAAACGATGGTATGGCTCGGCTGGGCGCCTTCACGAACCAATTGGGCGTTGATCTCAGAACGAACCCGTTCGCTGGTCAAGATTTCCTGATTGAGATAGAGCAACCCCTCCGCACCGATGCTGGATTTGGCAATCAGGTCGATTCCTGCCATCAGACCGCGACCGGTGATCTCCAAGGCCGATTCGATGGCGGCGATTTCCAAATCGGTTTTAATGGCGCGCTGGGGCCAGAACTGTCCCGGTACCGGTGTAACCTGAAGACCAAAACCACGCAGAGCGTCCGCCAGAGAGAGGGGAAAGTCACCAGGAACCTCTACCGCCTTGATGCCACGCTCCGCGAGAAAAAAAGCGGCCAGACTTCCTTCTTGAATATAAGGGTGCTCTTTTCCCTGTTTAAAGCGTCGGGTGATATCGGCCAAATCGTGAATCTGATCCACTTGAGCGGTGCGTCTGGCCCGATCAATCTCCAGAGAAGAGGTAAACAGATGCCGGATACCGTTGGACTCCTGGAGAAACAAAAAGGGATCGGGGGCAAGAAATCCAGTGGCATAATAGAGGTCAGCCGACCGCTCGCTATCGGCATAAATCAGACGGGCTGTCATGATTGATTGACCATTTTAATCACTTGATTGACCAATCTTTCGATGCCCAAACCGGCTTCACCAATGCTGGCAGCACACATGTAGGCCGCGGTTGAGACAATCCGATTGGCCTCATCGACGACTATATGGTCGGCTTGACTTTGCGAATGGTGATTGCCCATGGTTTCGATGGCTTGAGCGGTGTCCGGGTCGTTGCCGATGGTCAGGGTGATGCCCTGATTGCTGAGAACCCGAGAGAGAACCGCTGGTGAGATGCAGATGGCTCCGATGGGTTTTTTTTGCTGATGAATGCGCTGGATCAGAGCGGCCAGATCTGGATTGACTGTCGCATTCGGACCATCAAAAGCCAAGGAGGAGAGGTTTTTTGCCGCTCCAAAACCACCGGGGATGATCAAGGCATCCAACGAATCCGCCGAAACGTCCGCCATATTTTTGATCTGCCCCCGCGCCAACCGAGCCGACTCCACCAATACGTTGCGAACTTCGTTCATCGGCTCCTGGGTCAGATGGTTCAACACGTGATGTTGATCGATATCCGGTGCCATGATGGTCACCTTTACCCCGGCGAGATCCAGAAAAAACAGGGTCAAAGTTGATTCATATATCTCTGCCCCATCCAGAAAACCACATCCCGACAAAACTACGCCAACCTGGATCATAATGGATTTCCCCTATAAAAAAATTGCAGACACCTACCCGTAACCCTAAAGGAGAACACCAACTTAAAAAGGCGGTTTTTAAAAAAACCGCCTTCCACACGCCATGCATCCCCTGAATCCATCTGATTCCGGTAGATTATGTAATAAAAAAGCAGCCTGGCAAACCCTACATATTGGCTTTTGGAATACCAAAAAAATTGGCAAACTTCTTGCCGGTCTTGATTTTTAGAGTCTGAAAATATCTGTCCGTATATCCGTGATCAAATCCCCGCTTTGCGGCCAGAAAGATGACGTAGATCAAAAAGCCAACCGGAATCAAATTTAAAATTTCCATCGGAATATACTCTCCAGGGTATTGGTGCAAAAAACAACAACCGGCAATAAAACGTCAAACCTTGAAAATAGACACCCTCGGTCACAAAAGCAACCGAGGGTGTCAAAATACCTCAATTTAACACCGAGGCCGGTGGAAACAGCCGGTGGAACCGGGATTACATACCCATGCCACCCATACCGCCCATGCCACCCATACCGCCCATGGATCCTGCATCACCACCTCCAGATTCCTTGGGAATCTCAGCGATCATGGCTTCCGTGGTGATCATCAATCCGGCGACGGAAGCGGCCGATTGCAGTGCATTACGAACCACCTTGGCCGGATCAATCACGCCCTGTTTAACCAGGTCGGTGTATTCACCGGTTGCTGCATTGTAGCCAAAATTGGGCTTTTTGTTTTCCAAAACCTTATTGACAACCACCGAACCCTCGGCACCGGCGTTGGAGGCAATGACCCGAATCGGCTCTTCAAGAGCACGACGGACAATATCGATGCCGACATTTTGGTCGGTATTGTCCGTTGTCAGTTTGGACAGAGCGGCACCGGCCCGAAGCAGGGCGACACCACCGCCAGGAACCACACCCTCTTCAACGGCTGCACGAGTAGCGTGGAGTGCGTCATCGACCCGATCCTTGCGCTCTTTCACTTCCACTTCCGTCGCACCACCGACCTTGATGACGGCCACACCGCCAGCCAACTTGGCCAGACGCTCTTGCAGTTTTTCCTTGTCGTAGTCAGACGAGGTCTCTTCGATCTGAGCGCGGATTTGAGCCACACGAGCCTTGATCAATTTGGCCTGGCCAGCCCCATCGATGATGATGGAGTCCTCTTTGCTGATAATCACGGAACGGGCTGTACCCAACATCTCCATGGTGACGCTCTCCAGGGTTACACCCACCTCTTCGGAGGCGACAGTACCACCGGTCAAAATAGCGATGTCTTCCAGCATGGCTTTGCGACGATCGCCGAATCCAGGAGCTTTAACCGCACAAACCTTCAAACCGCCGCGCAATTTATTGACCACCAAAGTCGCCAGTGCTTCGCCCTCAACATCCTCGGCAACAATCAACAGAGGGCGGGACGATTGAACGACGCTCTCCAGAATTGGCAGAATCTGCTGCAAATTACTGACCTTTTTCTCGACCAGAAGGATAAAGGGATTATCCATCTCGACGAGCATTTTTTCTGGATTGGTGACGAAATAAGGGGAGAGATAACCGCGGTCAAACTGCATACCCTCAACGACATCCAGGGTGGTGTCCAGTCCTTTGGCCTCTTCGACGGTGATCACACCCTCTTTGCCGACCTTGTCCATGGCTTCAGCGATCATGTTACCCACTTCGCTGTCGCTGTTGGCGGAGATGGAACCAACCTGGGAGATCTCCTCGGAGGTGGTCACCTCTTTGGCACTTTTTTTCAGAGCGGCGACAACATTCTCAACAGCGGCGTCGATGCCCCGTTTCAGATCCATGGGGTTCATGCCGGCGGCAACGGCCTTCATACCTTCCCGGATGATGGATTGAGCCAAAACCGTCGCCGTGGTCGTACCGTCACCGGCTTCATCCGCTGTTTTGGAAGCGACTTCCTTGAGCATCTGCGCGCCCATGTTCTCAAACTTATCTTCCAGTTCAATCTCCTTGGCCACACTCACACCGTCTTTGGTCACCCGTGGTGCGCCCCAGGATTTGTCCAGAACCACATTCCGTCCCTTAGGCCCCAAGGTTACCTTGACCGCGTTGGCCAGAATATTAACGCCGTTCAACATTTTCCCGCGGGCACTCTCGCTAAACAATACTTCTTTGGCCGACATAATCTATCACCCTTCTATCTGCACAGCGCTTGCGCTGTATCGTGAATGTAATTACCAATCTAAACCGCGATATAAGCTGATTATTTCAGGATTCCCATGATGTCGGATTCCCGCATGATCAACAACTCTTCGCCGTCAATTTTTACTTCGGTGCCACCATATTTGCTAAACAAAACATTATCACCCACTTTTACCTCCAGTGGCTGAACAACCCCATCGACCAACGCTCCCTTACCGACGGCCAAAACCTCGCCTTGGATCGGTTTTTCTTTAACGGTATCCGGAATAATGATGCCACCGGCAGTTTTTTTATCTTCTTCAGTACGCTTGACCACTACCCGGTCGTGCAACGGACGAAACTTGGTTTTCATATCTTTTCCTATCTCCAAAATTACAAATAGCCAAACAATGAATTAGACGATGTTGTCGTTTTTTAATGGAATATTATTCACACTCCCTCGCTATGAAAAAAGGGAGTCGAGTGCTAATGTAAGCATTCATCTGCCCCTGTCAAGCTCTTGGGACGGATTATTTTTAGTTTTGCAGAAAAAAATTCAACCTGAAAAAATCAGGAAAAACGGCTCATCCCCGAATGTACCCCTCGATTTCCGGTCGCAGACGTCCAGAAACCGTTTCGGATAAGGAGACCGAAAGATGAATCCGATCTTCCAACTCTTCTCGTTTCAGCACTTTCCCAAGCTGACAGAGCTTGGCCAGCAGTGCTCCGTCGGTGGCAGGCAGGTCCAGATTAAAAAGGGTGGAGCCACGCTGGGCCGCTTGACCGAGAGCCTGGATGAGATCCTCGATACCCTCTCCGCTCACCGCCGATAAGAGCCTGGCGTCGGAGCGGGAACCCAGTCGGTCCAGCAGCCCCTGCTGTTCACCGTCGAGCAGATCGACCTTGTTATAGAGAGTCAACATGGGCCGGTCATTGGCTCCCAACTCCCTTAGTACCTTATGAACAGCCTGCTCCTGCTCCCTCCACTCCGGGTCGGAAATATCGACGACGTGCAGCAGGATATCAGCAGACAATACCTCCTCCAACGTGGCCCGGAACGCCGCCACCAACTGGTGCGGCAGATCGCGGATGAATCCGACCGTATCGCTGAGGATGACCCGCTCTCCACCAGGCAGATCCAAACCACGCATGGTCGGGTCAAGAGTGGCAAACAGCTGATCGGCGGCATAAACATCGGCTGCGGTCATACGGTTGAAGAGAGTGGATTTTCCAGCATTGGTATAGCCGACCAGAGTGGCGGTAAAAAATGGGACGTCCTGGCGGGATTGCCGCTGTAGGGATCGGGTTCGCTCGACTTGGCTCAACTGCTTTTTCAGTCGGGAGATCTGCTCTCGAATCAGACGGCGATCCACCTCGATCTGGGTTTCACCCGGTCCACCACGCAATCCGACGCCACCCCGTTGACGTTCCAGGTGGGTCCAGGAACGAACCAAACGGGATTGCTGATAGAGGAGGGAGGCCAGTTCTACCTGTAGAATTCCCTCCTTGGTTCGGGCGCGAGAAGCGAAAATCTCCAGGATCAACCCGGTTCGATCAACCACCTTGGCCTTCAGGATGCTTTCCAGATTTCTCTGCTGAATCGGGCTTAAGGAGTGGTTGAAGACCACCACCGTCACGCCGAGGGATTCGACCTGCTCGCGAACGATCTCCACCCGACCTTTTCCCAAAAAGGTGCCGGGATGGGCGCGGGCAACGGAGAGCACCTGAAGATCGGCCACCAAAAGGCCGGCTCCCCGTGCTAAATGGTCCAACTCCTGAGCCAGTCGTTCAGCTCGTTCCCGATCCCGATTTCTCTCTTTGTCTCGAACGATGGTATGGATCAACAGAGCCTGATCAGGCTCCAAGGCGGTCTCTAACAGGGTTATTACTCCTTGGTGTAATCGATGATCACGTCACGAGACGGCATCACTGTTGAAATGGCGTGTTTAAATACCAGTTGGGTGACACTGTTTTTCAGCATAAGACAATAATTGTCAAAAGAGGCGATCACCCCTTGCAGTTTAATGCCGTTTACCAAAAAAATCGTAACTGGAACTTTTTCTCGTCGTAGGGCATTTAAGAATGGATCTTGAATCATCTGCGATGGTTGATTAGCCATTTTTTTCTCCCCTTTGCCATTATTTTTTATAATATTATGATTAAAAAATGGATCCAAGCATCCTGGGTCTGAGCAGAATAAAGCGATCATCTACCGTCCAGGACTTTAGATAAGGGGGAGGATAGAAACAATTGCTGAAACGAGCAAGAACATTTCTACCTGGAACCCTATTGAAAAAGCGGGATTTTTATCGTAACTGATCGTTTAAATGGCATTTTATCCCATACCTTGATCATAAACATTGTTTGACTGTTTGGCTAAAAAACTGATAAATCAAGGAATTGTGTCAATTTTTGAGCCTGTTGACCAATGGAATCTGAATGGCAGATGCCCCCTTGATTTACCTGAATCGGAAGGATCGGCTTATAGGGATCGACTGTCGGCCCGATCTGAGAAACCACTGACTGTCACGCCCCCGGCATTGCGCATGTAGACCAAAACCGGAACCTGCCCACCATTGAGAATAGAGACGGCGTCTCCGGTTCGGGGTTGGCGCAGAGTGGCATAGCCGATACCGTTGACCACAAAAGAGCGAGTTGTCTCCTCCTCTCGTCTGATCGAGAGGTGAGTCAGGGTTAAACGGGTCGGTTCCACTGTTTCGAACTGAATCTGAACCGGCTCCCGACCTTCATCCAGGGCCAATCGGGTGGAGGCTCCGGGTGGAATGATGAATTGATTGGTCCAATCGACCCGCGCTTTGGCATTGACAAACTGTACGTCATGAACATCAAGTCGGGTAGACACGGACTCCAGGGAGGAGGAGGGGGCCTGTCGGAGGGTCGGAACGGCCAACGAAACCAACATAAAGGTGGCCAACACCCCTCCGGCAAAGGAGAACGGTTGAACGGCCAACCCCTTGGGGGAGAACATCCAATCCAAAAAACGTTTGGAGAGATTGGCCACGGAATAGTTCTCCCGTTGATCGGCCTTGAACGCCGTCATCACCTCTGCGGTCAGATCCTTTCCGGGTCGAAGTTCATCCAGGGACTCCGCCATCAAAAACATCTGCTCCTGCATACGACCCAACTGCCCCATCTCGACCGTCAAGGCGGGATCTTCGGCAACCAATCGATAGAGGTGAGCCATCTCCTTCCGGCTCAAATCACCGTCCAAACCACGGCTGATCAACAGATGAATCGTTTCCTTATCCATGATCGTCCCCATTGCTTATGCTTTGTCCTGAATGGTAGCGGTTGATTGAGAGTACCTGACGCAATTTTTCTTTTGTATTTGTTTGGTAACACCACCGCAGACAAAGTTCACCGGTTTAACCTAGATCCGGCAGTTGGAAGTGCGTAAGCGGTGCAACATATTGGTTTATCTGGTGAACTAGAAAAAATCGAAGTCACCTTATTGGTGATGAGACTTTTTTCTAGTTGGCCAGGTGAATCAAGAGGTTGTGCCGATTGCGTGCTTACAATTGCCGGATCTAGGTTTAAGAATGGAAAAAAATCCACCCGCTGCCGATAGCGTGCGGAAAACAGCCGGATTCAGGTTGAAACCGACTATTGACCCAAGAGACTATTTCAGGTAAAAGCATGATATCTGGGAAATTGTATCAGAGATCTGAAAACAACGACCACTGCGGGTGTCGTCTAATGGTAGGGCCTAAGCTTCCCAAGCTTAAGACGGGAGTTCGATTCTCCTCATCCGCTCCATTTATCTGCCAGGGCTTGGAATATTACGACACAAATCAGCCTGGCAGAAAGAGGGTAGGGGAGATCAATAGCCTCTATTGCGCTCCGATTGTTGTGTGGCGGCCCGACCGATTTCCAGTAGGGCGGTCATGTGTTGAATGCTCTCCTCCATGGAACAGCCTTGGGTAATCGCCTGACTCAAAAACAGTCGAATGGGTTGCATCAGTTTAATGGCTTGATCAATTTGTGGATTGCTGCCGGCGGCATAGGCGCCGATGTTGATCATATCTTCGGCTTTTCGATAGACCGCTATCGCCTCCCGAATTTTACCCGCCATGGCTTTTTGTTCCGGTGAAGCCAGATCTTCCATCAAACGAGATAGAGATTGTAAAACATCGATTGCCGGATATTGGTTGGCCGCAGCCAACTCCCGCGAGAGAACAAAGTGACCGTCCAAAATACCACGAACGGCGTCAACAATCGGATCTTGGAGATCATCACCCTCCATCAACACGGTATAGATACCGGTAATGCTGCCCTCTCCCTGATCACGCCCGGCCCGTTCCAACAGGTTGGGCAGAAGCATAAAGGTGGATGGCGGATAGCCACGGCTGGTTGGTGGTTCTCCACGAGCCAGTCCGACCTCCCGTTGGGCCATGGCAAAACGGGTGACCGAATCCATGAGCAGAAGAACATGTTTCTCTTTGGATCGAAAATATTCGGCGATGGCCGTGGCCATGAAAGCGGCGCGCAACCGCATCAACGGAGGTTGATCTGAAGTGGCCACAATGACGATAGAGCGAGCCAGACCTTCGGGTCCGAGATCTTTTTCCAAAAATTCCACCACCTCACGTCCCCGTTCGCCAACCATGGCAATGACGTTGATATCGGCGTCGGTATAGCGGGCCATCATACCCATCATGGTACTTTTTCCGACTCCAGATCCGGAAAAAACACCGACACGTTGACCACGACCAATGGTCAACAGTGCGTTGACGGAACGAATGCCAATATCCAGTTTTTCATCAATACGGCGGCGTAACATGGGGTTGATGGGTTCGGCATAGAGTGGGGTGGTATCCTGATTATGAATAACCGGACCGTTATCCAACGGCTCTCCCATGGGGCCAAGAATGCGTCCCAACAGTCCATCACCGACCGAAATCATCTCCGAGCGTCCCTCCGAGACGATCAAGCTGCCGGGATGGATGCCTTTGATGGAACCCAACGGCATCAATAACAAGACATCATTGCGAAATCCAACCACTTCGGCTTTGATGGGTTTGGCCCCATCATCCGGGAATACTTCACACAGATCACCGATGGAAGCCGCTGGACCCGCCCCTTCGATCATCAAACCGACCACTTGAGAGACTTTGCCGGTTCGGCGCAATTTCGTCTGTTGCTGGATCGCCTGATTGTAATCCGTCCAGGGAATATTCAAGGAGAGCATTAGGACTCCAAATCATGGTCAAATGGTTCTTCCAATTCTTCCGAGAATGCTTGATCTTTTTCATCCGAATCCGCTGCACGCAAAACCGATTCTTCCGGCTCCAAGGTCTCTTCATACTCTTCGGAAAACTCGTTCAACAGATCTGAATCCATATCAGAGATACCGTCGTCGGAAAACGCCATTTTCAGTTCTTCATCCTCATCCTCTTCGGAAAATTCATTCAATAAATCTTCAGATACCGCCTCCAGGGGAAAATCGTCCTGGTCATCCTCATCCATCGATTCATCCGAATCGTCCAACAACTCTTCCGGTTGCGGATCTTCTGCCAAAAACGCAAGCTCCGCCTGACTCTCTTTGAGGGCTCTTTCCCGGGCCAGGTCAGCAAATTCAGAAATACCACTGTCATCCAGACGTTCTTGTAATTGTTTGCGAAAAGCTGTTTCAACCTCTCGTAACCGTCTCTCCAGGTTATTTTCCATTCCGCCAAAGTCACTCTCCATCATCACCGAACCGGGAGCAATGGATTCATCCCCTTCAATGTCTATTTTATCAAAACTCTTCATCCGTTTTAATATTTCAGCATTGCCGGGCGACACGCGAATAACAATGTTTTTTCGACCCATGGAACGATCCAAGATCTGGCGAACCCGCTGAGCAATCCCTTCGGGGTTGACGGACAATTCATGGGATAACAAGGCGCGATTGAAAGAGAGGAGAGTCTCGACCAAAAAATGTTCGGAGGCGACAAAAACCCGATGGGGGAGATCGTCCAACTCTCGAATGAGACTTTCCAGTTGTGGAATCAGTCGATTGATCTCTTGCTCCATCTTCTCCTGGCCGATTTCCAAACCGGTTTTTTCTCCCTCTTCAAAAGCTTTTTGATAGACCTCCCGTTCAATTTTCTCCAGTTTACGTTGATGGATCTCCTCAGCGGAGACCTCGATCACCTCGACCATTTTTTTGATGACCGGCAGACTTCCATCGGGCATAAAGCGGATAAAATGATCCTTATCCGCCGTTCCCTTCTCATTGCTTCGAGAAAGGAGCGTCTCAAATCCCACTGGACTAAAAGAATCTTTCGCATCAGATTCTTTGATGAGTTCCATACCGGATGCCGCCATACCGTTTTCTCCACTGCTTGGGGCTTAACCAATCTCACAGGATGGGTTGGCCGAAGGCAAAAAAACCATTAAAAATGAGTGGGTCCAAGGCTAAGCCCCAAAAAAATGCTGCCCGATCAAAAGCTGATCGCCCCACCAGATCTATTTTTTCAATTACCGTTTCCAGGATTACAACACAACGTCGTCCGAACCTTTGCCCATGATCACGATGGAACCTTCCGACTCCAGACGGCGAGCCGCTTTTAGGATGCTCTGCTGGGCCGATTCCACATCGGCTACCTTGACCGGACCCATCATATCCAGATCTTCGCGCAACATTTCGGCCGCCCGTTCGGACATGTTTTGGAAGAATTTCTCTTTGAGTCGCTCGTCGGCCCCCTTGAGAGCCGCCAATAGTTCGTCGTTGGAAACCTCGCGCAGCAGAGTCTGGAAGCTCTTGTCGTCCATAAGCAACAGATCCTCGAAGAGGAACATCTCCTTGCGAACCTCCTCCGCCAACGGATTATCCTCTTCATCCAGATAGGAGAGCAGGCTGTCGGAAACCTCGCGGCTCATCATATTGAGCAGCTCAGCCACCTTGATGACACCACCACCGGCCTCTTGAGCGTATCCGCCACGGGTCGCACCCAGGGTATCCAGCTCGGTCAGCAATGACTCTTCGATATCTTCGATGGCTCCCGGTGGCAGACTGCCCAGCTTGGCCATGCGATAGATGACCTCTTGGCGAACCTCCTGTGTCAAAAAGTCGATGACAAACGAAGCCTGTTCGGTCTGAAGCTGGGAGAGAATCATCGCGATACTCTGTGGATGCTCGTTGCCCAGGAATGTCGCCACCAAGGTGGGTTCCATGGCATTGAGAATCTCCCAGGGGGTATTTTTGGGACCGCTCTGCAACTCTTTGAGCAGATGACGACCCTTCTCTTTACCCAAGGCCTTCATGACCAGATCCTTGACCTTGTTCATACCACCACGAACATCAAACTGCTGAAACTCAAACTTATCCAAAAACTCTTGCCGTACCGCTTTAACCACCTCTTGAGGCATGACGCCCATACGGGAGATAACGCGAGAAATCTCTTTTATTTCATCTTCTTTCATACCAGCCATGATTTTTTTGGAATCCTCGTCCGGTATGGACAGAAGAAAAATAGCCGCTTTCTCCTTGCCGGAAATCCGGTTGCGCTTTCTTTTGACTACCGGAGCTTCCTCATTCTCGTCCGCATCCCATGCTATCGTATTGGCCATCAGATTCTCCTAAAATTCATGCTCTATCTATTTTTCAGTTCAAACTCCCCAAGCCGCCTGTAACAGTGCGGCCTAGGGAGAGAAGGGTGCGATCAGTCCTGAACCATCCAGGAGCGGATGATCTCTCGTGCTTCCTCGGTATGCTCGGCAATCATCTGCGAGGTCAGCTTGATATTGCGATCTGGAACCCGAGTCCGCATGGGCTGCTCGGTCGGTAGGGTTCCGATACCCTCGGCCAGCAACTGCTCTTCGAGAGCGGCAACCGTAGCCGGAATTCCGCTGGTATCGCCAAACTTCTCCGGACTCAAGAACTTCTTGACCATCGGTCTGAGAACAACCATCAGCAGAATAAAGACGGCCAAGACAAGGGCCAGACGGAAGTAGAAATCCGGATCTTCCCAGAACTTGGGACCGACCGCATCACCGGCGACCAAAGGCTCAAACGGTACTTGGTCAACTTTGATTTCGTCATTTCTATCCTGTCTGAATCCGATGGCCCGTTCAACAATACCCTGAAGAGCGGCCATATCTTGCTCAGAACGTTGTTCGCTGACCATGTTCACACCATCTTCAGCCAGGGTATATTTGGTATCGACCAAAACGGCGACCGAAAGACGTTTGATGGTTCCGACCGGCAGAACGACCTTTTCTATGGTTTTTGGAATCTCATAATTGATGGTCTCCCGCTCCACATCCCGACTTTGTGTCGAGCCGGAAGCTCCAGAACCGGTATTGTCGTTGGCATCGTTGGGACGTACTCCCGGAATTCCACTGACGCCAAAGTTACCGCGGCTGGATTCCGTAACAAACTGCTCGCTTCGGGCGACCTGTCCATCCGGATTATAAATCTCTTTGTGTTGTTCGATTCTGGCCAGATCCAACTCAGCGGTCACCCGAACGATACTCTTGCTGATGCCACTGGCATTGATACCGACAATCTTATCGAGCATGGCTTGCGCCCGCTCTTCCAGAGATCTTTCGACCTGACGCTGCATGGCCATGGTTTCATCGGAGTCCAGACGGCCATCCTCTGATCCGCCACGGCCACCGGCAATCATGTTGCCTTTGTGGTCCACCAGGGTCACATTGTTCTCATTCAGACCCTCGACTCCCGAGGAGACCAGATGAACGATACCATCAATCTGTTTGGCATTCAGCGGACGGGAAAGTTCCATGACAACCGAAGCCGTCGCTTCGCGTTCCTCGGATTCAAACAGGCTTCTTTTGGGAATGACCAGATGAACCCGAGCGCTGCTGACGGAAGAGATACTCTCGATGGTTCGACTCAACTCGCCCTGTAAGGCCCGTTGATGATTCATGTTTTGCATAAAGTCGGTCATGCCAATCAAGCTGGTATTGTCAAATATTTCATATCCGACCCCAGAATTTTGCTTGGGCAGTCCCAACGTCGCCAACTGTAATCGAACGTCATAGACCTTGTCTGCTGGAATCTCGATGGTCGATCCGCCCAGACTGATCTGGTAGGGAATGTTGGATTTGGTCAACTCATCGACTACCCGACCTGTTTCCTGTTCCGGTAGCCCGGAAAAAAGCACTTTGAAGGTGGGTCGGGTCGTGTACCAGATCACCGTTGTCAATGCGAGAATGGTTGCAATGATCGCAATGATCAATCCATTCCGACCACCCAGAGGCAATCTCTCCAAAAAGCTGGTGAACCCCTCCATCGGTGTTTCTGATGCCGTTGCGGCGGCAGATCTTGATTCAGCCATGGTCTTTCCTTTTTTTCATTATCATTCCGTTCGGGTCAACCTTACGGTTTTGTCACAATCAATCCGTAAAATTAAGATCATTAGGCTTGCATGCTCATGACTTCACGATAGACCTCGACAGCCTTGTTTCTGACCTGCAACAACAAGCGCAAATGCAATTCGGCCTGGGAAGAGGCGATCTGGGCTTCATGGATACTGACCCCGGCATTACCAAGCAGAGCCTTACGCCCCATATCCTTGGCCTCTTTATGCAGCCGATCGGTCTCCTTGATCTGCCTGGCCAGGGTGACTGAAAAATCCTCCCAGGCACCGGCTTTTCCCGTACCGCCACCTGTCAGGGAGGGCAGGGAAGGTAGGGTGGGGAGGGGAACGTTACCAATTGAATTAATAGCCATGATTCATTTACTCCTTATCTACCAATTTCTAGTGCCTTCAAGGCCATGGCCTTGGAAGCGTTCAGTACCGATACGTTTGATTCATAGGAGCGACTGGCTGACATCATATTGACCATCTCCGTCACCATATCGATATTGGGCATAGCCACATAACCATCCCGGTTGGCATCAGGGTGGCTGGGATCATACTGCATGCGCGGTGGACGCTCATCGACATGAACCCGTTCGACACTGACACCGGTTGAACCGGCTACCGCTTCCTGGCTCAACATCTCCTTGAACGGTTTGGCCGCAAAGATGGGATCTTTTCTTTTATACGGTCCGCCCTCTGCCGTGCGAGTGGTTTGGGCGTTGGCGACGTTCTCAGCAATCAGGTTAAGGCGCAATCGTTGAGCAGCCAGACCCGATGCAGTCACTCGAAACGATGTTAAAAAATCAGCCATTCTCTTTTCCTTACAATTTATCTCTCTGTTTAAATCTATCTTATCTGGCCACTATCATCTCTTATTGGCCATCAATCATCATTCGCATTGTTTTGATCTGGCCGGTCAAAGATTGGGTAGCATAATTATAGAGCAACTGGTTGGCCGTCTGTCTGGCCATCTCCTGTTCCAGATCGACGCTGTTCTTATCACCCTTGGGAATCGGTGTTTCCACGGCCTGAAGTTCTCCAGCCACCGGCTCACCAAAAGGAATCGGAATGTGTTTTCCACTGGTACGAGACATGGCCAGTTGATCCGGTGGCGGAAACGCCCTCAGCATCTCTTCCTCAAAATTAAGCCGTTTGGCCTTGTAGCCCGGTGTATCGGCATTGGCAACGTTGGCAGCGACGATATCCTGACGTTGTTGACGCAAATTCAGCAAATTTGCCTTAAATGCTCCAGTTTCTCCCAATAGACCGTAACCACTCATCTGACTCTCCTAAGTCAATTTGTTGACGAAAGGTAGTAAAAACGATTCTGCACAGACTAACTAGCACAAAGCATGCCTTTTTAGCATATTTATTTAACTATATGATTTTTTTGGTATACAAGTTGACAAATTTTCAACTTCAAAGTTGATCATTCAAAAAAAATCATCACTTCGAACCCATTTGTCTGTTGGGCGTGGAGGAGGACAACAACTGCCATTTTTCGGGTTGGATTTTTTCTGGGCATTGCCTCGGAACCCACTGGGGGCGGAAAACCGTCCCAGACTCTACCCTTTATTTATTTGTTTTTTGCCTTCGGTTTGGATTCAAGAAACAGCAAGAAAAGAGCCAAACGGTGAATGATGGGCTTTACAGGGTGTTGGCCACTTTGGTTGCGGCGGTGATGGTTTGATCGACAATTTCATCGGAATGAGCAAATGAGATAAACCCAGCTTCGTATTGGCTGGGTGCCAGATAAATTCCTTCGTTGAGCATGCCATGAAACCATTTGTTAAAGCGGATAATATTGGATTTGGCAGCCTGCTCGAAATTTTCCACCTGGGGCAGATCGGTGAAAAAGAGGCCGAACATGGAGCCGAGACGAGTGCCGACATGGGCAACACCGGCCTTGTTCAACGCTTCACTGATACCATCGGTCAATCGTTGGGCGCGCCACTCCAGGGTTTCGTAGAAACCGGGTTGGGAAATAACCTTGAGCATGGCCAATCCCGCCGCCGTGGCCAGTGGATTGCCGGAGAGGGTTCCGGCTTGATAGACTGGTCCAGAAGGGGAGATTTGTTCCATGAGATCCCGTCGGCCACCATAGACTCCGACCGGAAGGCCGCCTCCAACGATTTTGCCCAATGTCGTCAAGTCCGGTTTAATGCCGTAGACAGCCTGGGCGCCACCGTGAGCAACGCGGAATCCGGTCATTACCTCGTCAAAGATCAGCACAGAGCCAAAGGAGTCACAGATACGACGCAAGCCCTGAAGAAATCCCACCTTGGGCAGTACGCAGCCCATATTACCAGCAACGGGTTCGACAATGATGGCGGCGATCTGCATACCTTTTTTCAGAAACAGAGCATCGACCGCATCCAAATCGTTGTAGGGGAGGGTCAAGGTGTCTTCCGCTGTCTTTTGGGTTATTCCCGGTGAGGAAGGAACACCGAACGTGGCGGCACCGGAGCCGGCTGAAACCAGCAGGCTGTCGGCGTGACCATGATAGCAGCCGTCAAATTTTAGAATCAGATCTCGTTTGGTTGCCGCTCGCGCCAGACGCAGAGCGCTCATGGTGGCTTCGGTGCCGGAGTTGACCAATCGCATCATTTCCATTGAAGGAACAACTTCTGAAATCTTCTTGGCCAGGTAATACTCAGCCATGGTGGGTGCACCGAACGAGCAACCTTTTTCTGCGGCGGTTTTGATGGCTTTTACCACATGGGGGTGGCTGTGGCCGGCGATCATCGGTCCCCATGACCCGACATAGTCTACATAGTGATTTCCATCAATATCGGTAATGATCGCTCCATCGGCCTCGCGTATAAATGGTGGAGTACCACCGACGGATTTAAATGCCCGGACCGGACTGTTAACGCCGCCAGGAATGATTTTTTGTGATTTTTGAAAAATTTGATCGGACAGGGACATAAAATTCTCTCTACAAATGGTGGTTTTTATCGATTCCCTTGGTATATTACCAAATTGTTGCAATCTGCAAGTCCGGATAGTAACAGATTGGATAACTTAATCCATCCAGAAAATTGATCCGTAACTGATGGATTGAAACACACATTGATGCAAACGGCCATATTGTTTAAAATATATTCCCTGTACGGCTAAATCTGCGACTTCGGGAATGATAAAGGACCACCCATGAACCAAGCAAGACCGACAGATCAAAAAGAACCTGACCATTGGTTAGATAAAATTCCCTGGCATATCGCACCTTTAGCCGTTGTCATTGGCATTATTCCGATTGATCAACCTCACCTCTTAGAAAAAATTTCCATGCTCTTTACCGGAACACTGGTCAAGCCGATCGATATCTTCGATCTGCTGATGCATGGTACTCTTCCACTGCTGTTTATATTAAAAGCCGTCCGTCATTTTACAAGGTCAACGACATGAATATTGTGCTGATTGGTATGAGGGGTTGTGGAAAATCCAGCGTATCCAGATTGTTATCCGTACGAACCAAACGGTTTGTTTTTTCGACGGATGCCTTGATCCCTTATGAGAATCAAGGAGATCAGATTGATACCATTCTCAAGAAAAATAACGGTGATTGGCATGTTTTTAGAGAGCTTGAATATTTGGTTGTCAAGAAAATCGTCAATCAGGACAACCTGATCATCGATACTGGCGGTGGCGTCGTAGTCGATCTGGATGAAGAGGACAAGGAGGTTTACAGTGACCGGAAAGTGGCCTTGCTTAAAAAGAGGGGTCTGGTGATCTGGTTGAAGGAGGATATCTCTGTCTTGTTGAAGAAAGCCAGAGCTAGTGCCACGAGACCTCCTCTGAGTATTTCCGAACCGATTCAAAAAATCATGGAAAGGCGACTTCCGTTTTACAAACAAGCGGCCGATGTCACCATTGAGATTGGTGGAACAAAACGCAAAAAACTGGTTGAACAGATTTGCCAACTGATCAAGGACTATCCAGAAAAACAATAAAATATCGCTCTCGTGATGCGGTGAGATTCATGACCAATCCAACAATCTGAACATCCACGACGATGTTTCTACAACCTTTTTTAGGTCATATTTTTCTACAACCTTTTTTAGGTCATATTTTTCTACAACCTTTTTTAGGTCATATTTTTCTACAATCCTTTTTAGGTCATATAAACATATATGAGAGAAAGATTAATAAAGAGGTCTGTTCAAAACTTGAAAGGTCACACAACTCCATGGATATAAAAGTATTTTTCAAATGTACTTTCTGTATAACCCAGCGAATCTTTCAACAGATTAATAACTGATCCTCCAGTTTATACCCGGAAAAGTGACTTGCTAACAACTTTTCCACAGAGTTTACCCAGACCGACTATGAAAAAATTAATTTATTATGTATAAAAATATTTTTGTTAAAGATCGCTGTGAACAAATTTTTGTGTGATCGCTGGCCTTTTACAGAAAAATCTGGTTTAAACAAAACACAAACCCTTTCAAAATGAGAGTAGAACCTGTAAACCAGTTACTCTGAATCGAGTTGACCAGATTAAAATTATTGATAACGAAGTTTTGATTACTTGTTAAAATAGATAGAGGGAGAGAGTTCTTATGGACGATATTGTCATTGTAGGTGCGGGTCGTACGGCTGTTGGTAATTTCTTGGGTACTCTATCCAAGATACCGGCTCATGAATTGGGTGCTGTTGCAATTGCCGGTGCACTGGAACGGGCTGGTGTCTCCTTCGATCAGGTTGACGAGGTGATCATGGGTCAGATCCTTACCGCAGGTTGTGGACAGAATCCGGCCCGTCAGGCAGCAATGAAGGTCGGTATTCCCAAGGAAGTTCCGTCGGTAACGGTAAATAAACTTTGTGGCAGCGGACTGAAATCAGTCAGTATGGCAGCTCAAGCCATCAAATGCGGTGACGCTGATATCATTGTAGCCGGCGGTCAGGAAAACATGACCCTCTCTCCGCACATCCTCATGAATGCCCGTGACGGTCAAAAAATGGGTGACTGGAAATTGATCGACACCATGATCGATGACGGATTGACCGACGCTTTTAATAATTATCACATGGGAACGACCGCACAGAATATTGCCGATAAGTATGGTTTTACCCGTGAACAGCAAGATCAATTTGCCGCCAATTCTCAAAACAAGGCCGAGGCGGCCATCAATGCCGGTCGTTTTGAAGATGAGATTCTTCCCATCGAAATACCTCAGCGTAAACAACCACCCATCATTTTCAATGCGGATCAATTTCCCAGAGCCGGTGTGACAGCCGAAAGTTTGTCGAGTTTGCGTCCGGCCTTCAGCAAAGACGGAACGGTGACGGCTGGCAACGCCTCAGGAATCAACGACGGTGCTGCTGCTGTGGTCATCGCCTCCAAGAAAAAAGCCGATGAACTGGGTCTGAAACCGTTGGCGCGAATCGTTGCCTACGCCAGTGCCGGTGTTGATCCGAAAATCATGGGAACAGGCCCGATTCCTGCGGTCAAAAAATGCCTGGAGAAGGCTGGTTGGTCCATTGACGATCTGGATCTCATCGAAGCCAATGAAGCGTTTGCCGCTCAAGCCATGTCGGTCAATCAAGAGCTGGGATGGGATGAAAGCAAAGTCAACGTCAATGGCGGTGCTATCGCCCTTGGCCATCCGGTTGGAGCCTCCGGCGCTCGTATTCTGGTCTCCTTGATCTATGAAATGGGTCGCCGCGATGCCAAAAAAGGAATCGCTACCCTTTGTATCGGTGGCGGACAAGGCATAGCCGTTGCCATCGAAAGAGACTAAACAATCTGGAGCCTAATCCAAACAGAATCGGGCCTTGTCACAAGAAATTTTGATTTTATCAAGGAGAGTTTCACATGTCGAAAAGAGTCGCAGTTGTTACCGGTGGTGTTGGTGGAATTGGAACCGAAATTTGTCGTTATCTGGCCAAAGGCGGTTATCGGGTTGCCGCAACCTGTATCGCCTCCGAAGTCGATAAACTCGACGGCTGGAAAGCCCAATGGGAAAAGGAAGGTCTGGAGGTTGACGTTTTTCAACTGGAGATTACCGATTTTGACGATTGCGTTCGGGTAACAGCCGAAATCGAAGAAAAAATGGGTCCGATCAGCTGCCTGGTCAACAATGCCGGTATCACCAAAGATGGCACCATGAAAAAAATGAGCAAGGACATGTGGGATGCGGTCATCAACATCAATCTGACCGGTGCCTTCAACATGACCAAACAGGTCTTCACCAAAATGACCGAGCAAAAATTTGGCCGCATCATCAATATCTCCTCACTCAACGGTCGCAAAGGTCAATTTGGCCAGGCCAACTATTCGGCCGCCAAAGCCGGTATTCATGGGTTTACCATGGCCATCGCACAAGAGGGTGCTCGTAAAGGGGTGACCGTCAATACCATCTCCCCCGGCTACATCAACACAACAATGATGCAGGCTATTCCTGAAGATATTCTCAAAGGGATCATCGCTCAAATTCCGGTCGGACGCTTGGGTGAACCGGAAGAAATCGGACAATTGGCCGCTTATATCGCTTCGGATGCCGCCGCTTTCATGACCGGTGCCAATGTCGATATGAACGGTGGTCAGTTTATCCATTGATTCAAAGATCCATTCAGGTCACAGTATGGACCCATGGGTAATGTCAACGTGAGAATCATAAGAAAATATTCTAATCGGCGTCTCTACGATACCGAGACTTCTGCGTATATCACCTTGGAGGGGATTCGACAGCTGGTGCTGGATGAAATCCCCTTCAAGGTGGTCGATAAACGCAACAATGAAGATATTTCTCGCAATATCCTCCTGCAAATCATCAGTGAGCAAGAGGAGATGGGCGCTCCTATCTTCACGGCTGACGTTCTCAATCGGGTCATTCGTTTCTACGGAAACTCCCTACAGTCTCAGGGTATTCTCGGGGAATATCTCAAACAGAGCCTGGACATGTTTGTCGATCAACAAACCCGACTGCAAAAATCCACCGATCCCATTACGGTCATGACCAAAATTACGGAACAAAATCTTAAATTTTGGAATGAAATGTTCTCCGTCGGGGCAAAAAAAGATTCCGAATAAAATTTTATTCTCGTATTTTTCCAGCCTAATGAATTGAAAATAAACAAGTTATCAATTTTTTTATTTTGATCTGAAAAATTTTGTTTGACAATTGCTGCACTGCAACATATGCTGCACTGCAACAATTAGTTAAAACTTCCATTTAGGAGCCAAGACCATGGATAACAAAATAGCCGAACAACTTACGTCGCTGACCAAAAACATGATGGAATCGATGAAAGAGCTGCAAACCATCAACGAAAAAACCATGCAGAATTTGACGGATCAGCAGTTTAAAACCGCTCAGAGTTTTGTCAAAACCAGTACCGAGCAATTGGAGCTGTTGGGCAAAGCCAAATCAGTCGAGCAAGCTGTCTCCGAGCAGGTCAAAATCACCTCCACCATCGGCCAGATGATGTTGGACAATGCTCAGGCAACCATGAAGGTTTTGACCGCTGGTCAAAAAGATCTGGAAGAGTTGATCACCAAAACTGTAAAAGCAAACATGGATGACAAAGCTGGGGTCTAAAGGGATTTGGTTCTTGGCTAGAATGCGGAAGGTGACTCTTGTCTCTTTGAAATAGAGTTTTAAATACCTCTGCATATATGGCGCATGGATGCGCCTTCCATTTAATTCTTGCGAATTAAATCCTTTTGAAAAGATTAACCGGGAGAGACAACCATGGATAATAATTTTTCCATGAACTGGATGGATAGCTGGACTGACCTTCAAAAGAAGATGTGGAATGATTGGTCGAGCGTGTCACGAAAATCTGTTTCAGATTTTAATCCAACGACCAATCCATTCAATTTTTTTCAAAATTCCATGGAAGATTCTGCTGACCCGATGTGGGCTGCATTTTCTCCATTTCAGGTGAAATCGCCTGAAGAGATGGCCCGGAGTAGCATGATGGGTGCCTTCAACAACTTCATGAACATGAGCAAAGGCGTTTTTGACACCTTTCAAAATTTGAGTGGAAAAACGAGTGCGACAGCCGAAGATTGGACACAGGAGTTGGATGCCAATCTGAAAAAATTCCGTGAATATTTCATGAGTGCCGACCAATCTGATTATGGTTCCCTCAACATGGTCAGCCATTGGAACAAAATGTTGGAGAACATGCCGGGTTTTTCCGACGATATGATCAAGCAATTCATGAGCGGCCAGGGTATGGGCTCCATGCAGAACATGCTAAATGTCCCTGGGTTGGGTTTGAATCGTGAAAAGCAGGAAAAAATCCAGAAAGCCATTCAGTTGGGCATTGAATATCAAAAAGTGATGGGTGAGTTTCAAACCGTGATGAACAAATCCAGTCTCAAAGCGGCGGATCTGTTTAAATCGCGTCTTCTTGAGATGGCTCGCAATGGAAAACCGATGAATAATCTTCGGGATTTACATGTGTTGTGGGTAGACTGTAACGAAGAAACCAATGCCGATACCGTAAGCAGCAAGGTTTATCAAGAGATCAATCCTCGTCTGACGACCGCTTTGTTCAGTCTGAAAAAACATTTGCAGTCGATGACGGACGATATGATGACCTCCATGAATATGCCAAGCCGCAAGGAGTTGAATTCGGCTTATCTACAGATTCATGAGCTGAAAAGAAAGGTCCGCAGTCTGGAAGCCGCCATCAAGAGTCAGGCTGGCACCGACGAATCGGCCAAAATCAATCGAATTAGAGATGACCTGGAACAACTGGATATTACCTCGTTGCGTCAGGATGTGGAAGAGCTGAAAAAGCAGTTGTTGGTCAACAATCAGGTTCCGGCTTCCAAAGAGACTCCGACACGAGCACCTGCGGTGCGCAAGCCGAGAGCAAAACCGGCGGCCGAGAGCGCGGAGACCACTGCAACAAAAACTTCAGCCAAGAAAGGAGCATAATCCATGTTTCCACTGAACATGCAACCTGAAGCCATGGTTGAAGAGCTGTCCAGTTTTAACAAAAAACTGGTAGCTGGAATGAAAACCATGGTTGAAGTCGGTGAAATATCCGAGGGCGTCAGTGCTCGTGAGGCGGTATACACGGAAGATAAACTGACCCTGTATCACTACACACCCCTTAAAAAAGATCCCCATCGGGTTCCGGTTCTCATCGTCTACGCACTGGTCAACCGCCCTTACATGGCTGACATTCAAGAGGACCGTTCTCTGATTCGTGGTTTGTTGAATGAGGGTATCGATGTCTATCTGATCGATTGGGGCTATCCCGACGCATCGGACCGCTATCTGAACCTGGATGACTACATCAACGGATATATTGACCGATGTGTTGATTTTATCAACGAAAAGCATGATCTTTATCGGATCAATCTGCTGGGTATCTGTCAGGGTGGCACCTTCAGTACCTGCTACACAGCCCTGCATCCAGAAAAAATTCGCAATCTGGTTTTGACGGTTACGCCGATTGACTTTAAAACACCGGACAATACCCTGAGTCGTTGGGCCCAGGATATGGATGTTGACTTGTTGGTCGATACCATGGGCAATGTTCCCGGCGATCTGCTCAACTTTACCTTTTTGTCCATGAACCCATACCGCTTGACCAGTCAAAAATATCTGGACATGGTTCAGTTGCTGGACGACACGACCAAACTGCGTAACTTCTTGAGAATGGAAAAATGGATCTTTGATTCACCAGATCAAGCCGGGGAAGCGTTCCGGGAGTTTATCAAAAACTTTTTCCAGGGCAATCGTTTCATCAACGGTGGTCTGCAAATTGGTGGTCAGACCGTCGATTTGAAAAAAATTACCATGCCGGTTCTCAACGTCTATGCAACCAAAGATCATCTGGTTCCACCGGACGCATCCAAAGCGTTGGAAAAATTGATCGGTAGTGAAGATTACTCAGAGGTGGCCTTCAAAGGCGGGCACATCGGTATTTTTGTCAGTGGCCGCGCCCTGGCTGAGGTTCCACCTTCCATCGGAAGCTGGTTGAAAGATCGAGGTTAATCGGCTCTGACAACCCATTGGTTGATCCCTTGACGATTTGGGAACTCGATCTGTGTTTCACAAATCGAGTTACAATCGTCAAGGATCAAACCAAACTCCAGGGGCTAAGCTGAATTTCATTGTTCTGAAACTCCCCTCAAAAACCCCAGCATATTCTCCAATTTATCAGCGATTCATCTCCATCTCGTAGAGTATTTTCCCCTTTCGATCAAAATAGGTCAATTCAAGTTTTGAAGCGTTGAGCGCTACTTTGACAAATCCATATTTAGAGACGGCAAAACGGACGTTCTCATTTTGTTGTTCTATTTCATAAAGACTTTTTCCGCCGCCACCGGAAACCACCTGAATGGGTTCGTTGGGATGGGCGATAAGCTGTAGATTATGATCGTGACCGGACAGATAAAGGTCGATATCCACCGACTTCATGGCGGGTAGAATATCGGCAATGAGAGATTCCGTATCACCGTGCCAACTGACGGAACGGACTGGATGGTGTCCAGCGACCAATCGCCAGATCGGACTATTTTCCGGGTCGTTTTTAAAGGATTGACGAATGAAATCGGCCTGTTCATCGAGTTGGTCTGTGTTGGTGGTATCCAGTCCGATCAGACGGAGCAGGGGACGTTGTTGTATCGGTCCAAAATCCATTTTAAAATAGGCTGCGGGCATCTGCCAGCGTTTGCTGCCGCGATTTTCCAGATCATAATCGATTTGGGCCTGAGCATTTTGCCGGTGGTCATGATTACCCAGTATAGCGATAAACGGGGTCTTTTTAAGAAGGGGACCTGCATAAATATGTTCAAATTTCTCCTGCCACTGATAATCCTGGGAGGAGAGGACGCCTCTATTGTAAAAATTATCGCCCAGTAGCAGAATAAAATCCAGGTGCGCACTTTTTTCTGCCTCCTGTTCCATGGCCGCCGCCACCTGACGTTGAGCCCTGGAGCCGTCCCCCTGATCACCAATGGCAAAAAAAATCAGTTGGACGTGGGATTGCAAATCCGGCGGTTGTCTTTCCAAACCCGAGGCTGTATAAGTCAACATTAAACCCAGAAAAAAAAACGAAAGTGACAATGTTTTTCTATTCATTAATTCCATTCCAGAGTTGATGAACACGGGGTGTATAGACGGTTGAAAATATTTTAACGATGTGTTTTATAATAGTATTATTTGAAATATTTTGAAAATGAAGTTTGAAACGGCAACTGGGCACATGGTTTGCTTTACCCAAGGGTAGTCCTCAAGCACAATAGACCAGTTGACCGGTGCTATTCAACACTTCATGAGAAGAGTTTATCAAAAACCATGAACTATTTTGCAACAGAATTAAGTTTTGGAAAAATTCACAACGCCTTCGCCGCTATTATTCAGCAGTATGATGATATTGAAGATTTTTTATTGGAACTGGATTCCAGATTTTCTCAGATGAACCAGGATGTGGAGCATGAGACAGAAGAGAGTGGGCTTGCACCGACATTATCCTACCACTGAGGGCGGTTGACATTGCCGAATTTCAATGCCTGACGGATATTCAGTTCGGGGCTTTGCCCCGGACCCCACTGGGGCGGAGAACCACCCCAGACCCCGCCTTTTTTTTTAATTGTTTTGTCTTTGACCAATAGGAATTCAGATGATCTCTCTAGTGACCGGTGGAGCCGGGTTTATCGGTAGCCATTTGTGTGAGGCTCTTCTGAAGACGGGTCACCAGGTACGAGTGGTGGATGATCTTTCGACGGGTCGAATGGAAAATCTGAAAGATTTTTCGAAGTCGGACAATATTACCTTTGCCCAGGTTGATATTTGCCAAAAGGAGCTTTTGGCACCGCATTTTGAGGGGATCGACTGGGTTTTTCATCTGGCGGGTTTAGCCGATATCGTCCCTTCCATTGAGAAGCCTGACCGGTATTTTCAGGTCAACGTTCAAGGCACCTTGAACGTCTTGGAATCGGCCAGAGAGGCGGGGGTCAAACGGTTGGTTTATGCGGCCTCTTCTTCCTGTTACGGGATTCCAGATCTCTATCCAACCCCGGAATCTTCTGCCATACAACCTCAATATCCCTATGCGTTGACCAAATATATGGGTGAGGAGCTGGTGATACATTGGGCCAAGACCTATCAATTGCCGGCCATGTCACTGCGATTGTTCAATGTATATGGACCCCGTTCTCGGACTACCGGGGCGTATGGGGCGGTATTTGGGGTGTTTTTGGCGCAAAAAATCAATGGCAGGCCTTTTACGGTGGTTGGAGATGGCAGCCAATCCCGTGATTTTACCTATGTCACCGATGTAGCGGACGCCTTTTTGGCGGCGGCGGCATCGGATATTTGTGGTCAAGCGTTGAATGTGGGCAGTGGCCAGCACCAGAGCATCAACCGGCTTTTGCAATTGTTGGGTGGAGAGCGAACGGCCCTACCCAAACGGCCGGGAGAGCCGATGATTACCTTTGCCGATACGACTCAAATCGAGGAAAAGCTCCATTGGCGGGCCAAGGTCTCTTTTGAGCAGGGGGTTGGTGAGATGCTAAAAAAAATCAACGATTGGCGAGAGGCTCCGGTCTGGAATACCGACTCCATCGCTGAGGCGACTTCAGCATGGTTCAAATATTTGGGCAAAAAAACTGGCCCGTGATCAAAAAAACACAGTAAGCCATATTGATAAAAGAGGATGCCATGTCTTTTCTATCTGAATTATGGGCCTTCATGAAGGCCCGAAAAAAATTTTGGTTGTTGCCGATTTTTATTACCGCACTGCTGTTGGGCGGGTTACTGGTCTTCACCCAAGGGTCGGCGGTTGCCCCCTTTATCTACACCTTGTTCTAGATCTTATTATGAGAATTCTTGGAATTTCAGCTTATTATCACGACAGTGCCGCCGTTCTGGTTAAAGACGGCATTCTTGTCGCCGCTGCCCAGGAAGAGCGGTTTACCAGGAAAAAACAGGATGCGGGTTTTCCCCGTCGAGCCATCGAATATTGCCTGGATAAGGAAGGAGTCAGCCTGGCTCAGTTGGATTACGTCGTCTTCTACGATAAACCCTTCCTGAAATTTGAACGAATTCTCGAAACCTACCTGGCTTTTGCTCCCCGTGGTTTTATTTCGTTTCGACAGGCGATGCTGGTCTGGATCAAAGAGAAGCTGTTCCAAAAAAAAATGATTGTCGATGCCTTGAAGGAGATTGACCCGACGTTTGTGGAACGGGAAAAAATTCTTTTTACCGAACACCATCAGAGCCATGCCGCCAGCGCTTTCTATCCCTCGCCATTCCAGGAAGCAGCCGTGTTGACCCTGGACGGAGTCGGGGAGTGGACCACCACTTCGGCAGGTTTTGGCCGTGGCAACCGGTTGCAGTTGACCAAGGAGATTCACTTTCCCCACTCTTTGGGCCTGCTCTATTCAGCGTTTACCTATTACACCGGCTTCCGGGTCAACTCCGGTGAGTATAAAGTCATGGGGTTGGCCCCCTACGGTGAAGCAAAATATGCCCAGACCATTCTCGACCATTTGATCGACTTGAAAGCGGATGGAAGTTTTCGCTTGGATCTCTCCTATTTTGACTATTGCACCGGTCTGACCATGACCAGTGAAAAATTCCATAATCTGTTTGGCGGACCGCCACGAACACCGGAACAGCCACTGACCCAGAAACAGATGGATCTGGCCGCCTCCATTCAGGCCGTCATCGAAGAGGCGGTACTGAGGCTGACCCGGAGTTTGATGGCTGAAAGCGGGACGAAAAATCTCTGTTTAGCTGGAGGGGTGGCGTTAAATTGCGTGGCCAACGGTAAAATTTTGCGTGACGGCCATGTGGAGAATCTTTGGATTCAGCCCGCAGCCGGCGATGCGGGTGGCGCATTGGGCGCGGCTCTGGCCGCCTACTATTGGTATCTGGATCAACCCCGGAAAAATCTGCTCGGTCGCTCCAACCAGCCCATCGATCACATGCGAGGCTCCTATCTGGGACCGGAGTTCAGCCAAAGTCAGATCGAGAAGAGGCTCAACGCTCTCGGAGCCAACTATACCGTACTCCAAGAGTCCGAACTGTTCAGACAATGCGCCGAAGATCTCAAAAACGGTCGCGCTCTGGGTTGGTTCCAGGGACGGATGGAGTTTGGTCCCCGCGCCTTGGGTGGCCGCTCCATTCTAGGCGATCCTCGCTCTGAAAAAATGCAATCCGTGCTGAATTTAAAGGTTAAATTCCGCGAATCCTTCCGGCCATTTGCTCCCTCCATTCTGCGTGAAGAGCTGGGAGAGTGGTTTGAACTTCAGGAGGACAGCCCCTATATGTTGCTGGTTGACGGTGTGGCCATTAAGCGACGTCGGGCCATGAGCGAGGCGGAGCAGGGGTTGTTTGGCATCGCCAAGCTCAATGTTCCGCGCTCTGAAATTCCCGCAGTCACCCACGTCGATTATTCGGCCCGGATTCAAACCGTCGATCAAGAGACCAACCCCAAATATCACGCGCTGATCTCCCAGTTCAAAGCCTTGACCGGCTGCCCGTTGGTGGTGAATACCAGCTTTAATGTTCGGGGTGAGCCGATTGTCGGTACACCGGAAGATGCGTTTCGCTGTTTTATGGGAACCGGAATCGAAACCCTGGCCATCGGCAACTGTCTGCTGCGCAAAGAGGAGCAAAATTTGGAGCTGTTGCAGGATTATAAGGATAAATTTGATCTGGATTGAGGGTTTCTGCGATCTTCTACTCAACCAGCTTTAGGTTGGGTTTGGCTTTCAGGCTGCTCTTTTGAGCGGTTTTCTTCGGTGTCACAGCTCCGCCTTCGATAACCTGAAAAGGGGATTTTGCGTGACTCCCTTCCACCATTTCCACCGGAATATCAGGCAGAGTCAAACCGTTGAACGAGGAGAGTCCGTGTTGTCTGAGCACCTCTGCGGGCATGGATTCCGGCCAGACCATGCCGTGGCTGGAGTCTGGGTTGAAAACACACCACAACGCATCGAACGGAATGACGCAATAGTGGGGTATGCCACCAAAACGGAGTTCTGAGCTGACGGACTCTTTTTCAATGTGAATGGGTTGCGGCATGTTGGCATTTAGAATCAGCATCAAGCTGAAATCTTTTTTAAAGCGGCTCGGCACATCAACCCCGCTATAGGTTGCATCCAGACAGAGCATGATCCGCCCTTCCGTCTCCAGAAGAAGACGAATGACGTCACCCTTATGTGGATTATTCATGCTCATAAGTGCATTTTAGCAATTCAAGGGTCTATTCGGCAAGTTTCCTGCGAAATGAGCAGAAGATAGTTGATCACACTCACAATTCGGCAGTTGTCGGATTATTGCCAGGCGGCAATCAGGCGATCCCACTCGGTCAAATAATCCAGCAGATAGGGTTTGTGTTCCGCCTCGGTGGTGATCAGGGTGCGGGTCAGTTGTTGTTCCTTTTCATATTGATTCGGGCTGACCAAGCCGGAAAAATAGGCCATGCGCAGCCAAACCAGATAGGTGGTCAGGGCGTCAAACTCGTTGTAGGCGACGATTTTATCCAAACGCCCCTCAAGCCACAGTTTGGGAACCTGCTGACCATCGGTCTCCATTTTACCGGGAATGCCGGAGAGTACCGCCATCTCGTTCAGTGAAGGGGTTCCGCTGCCCCAACCGGGTGCGGCATAATCCTTCAGATCGATATGCCAATCCCCACCTCGTGCAAAATAGTCGACGCCTTCCCATGGTTTGTTGGGGCGTTGGGCAAACTTGGCCGCTGTAATCCCCTGGGTGATGCCTCTTTGAACCATAATCCGAATATCAGCTGCCAGAGAGTTGTATCCTACCAATTGCGGTTGACGGTCGCCCAATGCGCCGAGAAATTTTTGTAAAATTTCCCGCTCACCGGTCTGACCATCCAACTCTTTTGGCAGCGAGAGCAGACGCAAAACAACCACGCCATTGTCATGAATCTGACGCTGAACCATGGCAATGGAGACCAGACGACACTGAACCGTTTTCAAGTAGGGGGTTGGATTCTCCTCGGTCGCTCCACCTCGCAGCCACATTTGTTCCATAACCTCCTGATCCGACAACTGCTCGGAAAGTTTATAGAGAATGCGACCGGAACGAGGGTCAGGAACCCATTCGGCATCGAAGGCCCAAACCTGTTTTTTTATGTCTTTAAACATTATTTCGGTGCAAAAATAGTATCAGACCAGTTGTTGAAGCGATCGGTCAGGGTTTTTTTCTGCGCCGGCTCCGGAGCCAGGTCGGAAATTGGAAATTGAGCCAGATAGAGAATTTTTCGGGTGGCCAATTCAGTCATCAGTTCCAATGAGATACCGGCCTCTGGCGGATTGGCTGTTTTCATGCTGCCGGCAGCCGCTACTGTTGCAGCGGTGACCAGCGGCGAGAGACTGGATCGGGCGCTGGCGACAAGTGCCACACCGGTGGCGGTCATGGTTTCCAATCCGTTATCACCCTGATTGGGGTTGGCCTCGACACGAATTCTCAGGGTGCGAACCAACTGGTTGTCACCAAAAAAATAGACATCCCAATCGACCAGACCCGGACTCATTTCACTGCTGTTGCGCATGGCTCGTGGAGAGATCCACATATAGGCCGGCCATCCCCACTCCTGGCCGCTCATCATGGCTTGTTCCAGGTGATAGACCGGTTTCCATTCCGGGATCAGCCGTTCAGCCAGTGAGCCAGGCAGCAGTTGTCGATAGATCTGCCGCGTATAATCGACCAATACCTGCTCCTCGCCGGCCAATACTCGCGAGATGGGTAACAAGTGCAGCTCTTCGTAGGGCGCATGATCCGTACCCATTCCTGCGGTCGCTTCCCAACAAAGCTCAACTCCATCCAAGGGAAACTCACAGCCCTTTTTATGTACCGGAATTCCGGCGGTCAGAGTGGATGAAAAAAACAGTCCGGCCAAAAGCCCCGACGCTAAAATGGATTTAATCTTCACCGATATTCCCCATAATTATAAAAAGGTGCCATTTCCTCTTGTATTCAATGGAAGAATATCAAGCAATGTTCGTACCACTCTACTTTGTCGCTGCCTGAGGTCAGTCGCCCCATTAGAAGTTTCCACTGAATGTCCGGGTGCCCGGTCGTCCAGTCTTGGCACCTCCGGCACTCTTGGCTTCGTCCCCCAATGGTTCATAATCGATCTGATAGCGGCTGGCCTCAACCGGCGGCTGAATAAACAGGGCTTGAAACTTCATCTCTTTGTTGGGCCACAATTTATCGACCTTGATCTTGTTGACATCTTCTTGCAGTTCAGTAATGGAGCGCAGGGCCGACTCGCCGGAATTGTCGAGGATTTCATCGGAGACAATTCGATCGGGAACGACCGATATGTGATTGAGCTGTTTGTTGGCTTCGTCATACAGGGAGACACCGATTTTCGGTACGGATTGGGTCACTTTTGAGGTGTTTTTGATGCTACCCTGGATCAATAATACCGGACCAAACTCATAGCTGCGCCACTCTCCCTCCAACTGGGTCAACTGAAAGTCCGAACTCATGGAGTGGGATTTATACTCCCACCACTGGGTAAACGAAAGCCAATTCGCCCCCAAAACCACCAATAAGAGCGCGGCCAACGATAAAAATATTTTATTGAACGGAGTAATCCGGTCCATAAAAGGTGAACCCGCCACCGGCTCAAAATCATCCTCATCCGTTTCCTCGTCCTCTTCGTCCATCTCTTCGGAATCCAGGGAGAAATCTGGATCTGGCTTCGAGGCGACAAAGCTGGGTTCTTTCTCCTCTTCTGCGTCCTGGCTGAAAGAGATGATCTCTTCCTCCTCCTCTTCTTCCTGGTCAAAGGAGGTGATCTCTTCCTCCTCCTCTTCTGCGTCCTGGCTGAAAGAGGTGATCTCTTCCTCCTCTTCTTCTTCCTGGTCAAAGGAGGTGATCTCTTCCTCCTCCTCTTCTTCCGGGTCAAAAGAGGAGATCTCTTCAGGCTCGAAATCGGAGGTTTGATTCATACCGGGCGTAGACGGCCCGATGAAGGTATCGGCTTCGGAGTCAACCTCCTCTTCCTCTTCAAAAAAAGCCTCCTCTTCGGCCTCGTCAAGCACATCGGTCTGGCTTGGAAAATCGGTTATCGGCTCCTCATCTTCACTGGGAGGTGGTTGGAAAAAGACCGTTTTGCAGGAAGAGCACTTCAGCTTTCGCCCGGATGGCATCAACATGATGTCATCAACGTCAAAGTTGCTCCCACAATTCTCACATTCAACGATCACCCGATATTCCTCCAAAACTTGAAAAAAATTGACTGAAAAAATGGAGCACGGACCAACCCAGTTGAAAAAAAATTAACTAAAAAGAAGAGTAACATAACCGCGAATCAGTATGCACCTTCCTTCTTTGGAAACCAATTTCACTAACCTGCTTGTTAACCGTGGTGACAGGGGTTAACATGACCAGATCTATTTTATTGGAGTCTGGAATTTGGGGTGCTGAATGTGATCAACATACAAGAATATTGCCAAGATAATCATTCATGATCAGATTTCATCAAGTCAGCATGCGCTATCCTACCGGATATGAAGCGCTGAGAGAGATCTCTTTTGCCATCCCCAAAGGCTCTTTTTATTTTTTGACCGGTCATTCCGGGGCAGGAAAAACCAGCATTCTAAAACTGATCTATCGCGCTCAGAGAGCCTCCAGCGGTACGGTTGTCGTTGCAGGTCGGAACGTGGATCAACTGACCAACAAACAGCTTCCCCTGCTCCGGCGCAGCATCGGTGTTATTTTTCAGGATTATAAACTGTTATTCGATCGCAGCGTTTATGACAATGTCGCACTGGCTATGGAGGTTGCGGGTCAGGAGCCGGATCGAATACCCGGTCAGGTCATGCGTACGTTAGAGGCGGTTGGACTGAAAGATTACATCTATCAAAACCCCATCTCGCTCTCTGGTGGTGAGCAACAACGGGTGGCTATTGCCAGAGCGACGGTCAACCGACCCGCCTTGGTCATTGCAGATGAGCCGACCGGAAATCTGGATAAAGAGATGGGTCGGCGGATTCTCTCCTTGTTCCAAACCCTCCATCAACAGGGGACGACCATTTTATTGGTAACCCATGACGTCGATCTGGCCCGAGAGATCCACCATCCGCATATCGAAATGGCCGAAGGTGAGGTGGTTTATCTGCCGGAATCAGCCCGGATATTGGAGGAGGGCGTGTCATGATTCCAACACCTGATGGATTTTCAACCCGCCGTCGAGACTCAAAACCGGTTCCGCGCAGCAGTCGTCGCCCTGGACTTTTAACAAAAAGCAGTCGTCCCAACGTTGTAAAACGGGGAAAGACCCAGCCAACAATCGGTAGCGCCAGTCCAGTCATCAGCAACAACTTTCAATGGCGCAGCTTAAAACGGGCGTGGAGTCGGTTTCAAGCCGGTTCCCTTTCGCACTGGACGACCACCGTTATTATCGCCCTCTCCCTGACCATCTTCGGTTCTTTTACCCTTTTGCTGGCCAATGCCAACACCGCCCTGGAAAGTTGGACCGGGGACAATTTGATTACCGTTTTTTTGCTGGAAAAATCCTCTTTTGAGCAGTTACAACAGATTCAAAACAAAATTGCCGCCATTCCCGAAGCCGAACGGGTCGTGGTGGTCTCTCCGGCTGAAGCCATGAGCCGGATGAAAAGCATGTTGGGCACCGAGGCTGGTCTGTTGGACAATCTGGACGAAAATCCGCTTCCCTATTCCGTAGAGTTTCAATTGGCCGGTGTTGCCGACGAACGAACCGCTCAGCTGGCCAAGGAAATCGGCAACTGGGTTGGTGTCGAAGCGGTCTCCTACGATCAACTCTGGGCGCAAAAGCTCTCTGCGGTGCTACACACCTTTCGTTTTTTGGGCAATGCCTTGACGATCTTGTTGCTGACCGCCGTTGCCCTGATCGTCTCCAACACCATCAAACTGACCATCATCGCTCGCCGGGAAGAGGTGGAGGTGATGCGATTCATGGGGGCGACCGACGCCTTTATCAAAACACCGTTTATCTATGAAGGGGTTATTCAAGGACTTTTTGGAGCGGTGGGGGCTTTGATGTTTATCACCCTGCTGTTTTGGGGTGCCGAAGGAACCACCCGTGAGTTGGGAGCCGCCTTCGGTATCTACCTCAACTTCCATTATCTGCCCATTGAGCAACTGCTGGTTATTCTGGTTTTGGGCATTGCGCTTGGCCTGGCAGGGGCATTAATCTCTCTATCCCGGTTTTTGGAAATATGATTTCCTGCCGAATCCAGCTCTATAAACACACGGAAAAGGAACTGTTATGGCCGACTCACACGAAACCCCCAGTGATCTGAAATATACCAAGGAGCATGAATGGCTGCGTAACATCGGTGATCAATTTGAAGTCGGAATTACCGCCTTTGCCGCCGATCAACTGGGTGATGTGGTTTTTGTCGAACTGCCTGAAGTAGGCACCCTGATCGCCGCCGGTCAGCCCTTCGGCGTGGTCGAATCGGTGAAATCGGTCTCCGATCTCTACGCCCCCCTATCGGGCACGGTCACCCAGATCAACACCGAACTTCTCGACGCCCCGGAACTCATCAACGATTCGCCCTACGCTAAAGGCTGGATCATTCGCATAAAACCAGACAACGAGCAGGAGGCCGAAAATCTGCTTTCGGCTGAGGCGTATCAAAAAATTTTACAGAGCTAACGGAGGAGAGAGTTTTTATCTTTTTTGAACCCAAAACTGATACATACCAAAAAAAGTGTCGGGATTTTCATTTTCAAACTGATGCCAGGCTGCTAATGAGTTAAGGGACTCTTTGTCGGGAAAAGCCACCTTGAACTTTTTCAAGGTTTGGTCACTGCCAAACTGAAAACCGATAAAAGTCAAACCCAGCTCTTCTAAAGCTACTTCAATTTCAGGAAGGGTGAAGCGGTGTTCCTGCACATGGAACAATAGATCGCGGCAACCACTTAAATAATAAAAATCACTGATTTTTATAAAGGATTTTTGCCAGGAATCGTTGGGCTGTTCAGCCACAAATATTTCATGGCGAAAACGGCGGATATCATCCAAGGATGAAGAAGAATAGCCTTTTTCAGCGATCCAGGAGCGGGCCTGAACGATGTGTCGACGGGCACGCTCACTGTATAGGCCGATTTTCATGACACCACCCGGTTTCAGACAATCAACCAATACCTGCCAACCCACCAACGGGTGTTCCATATGATGCAACACCCCGACAGATTCAATCAGATCGAACGAACGATCCAGTTGCTTCAACTCCAAAATATCCCCTTGCATATATTTGATATTTGAAACCTGTAACTCCCGGGTTTTTCGCAAGGCATAGGATAAACTGCTTAAACTGAGATCAATGGCCAAAACCTGACTGTTCAAAAATCTGGATGCGGTTAGGAGAGCCTGTTGTCCGGTTCCACATCCGGCTATCAGCACTTCAGGAGTTATGGAAAAAGGCTGGTCTGACTCGTGCAAAGAGAGTCCCAACTCTTGGAAAAACTCTTTGACGCTTTTTGGCTTCGCCTGCAAGGCAGTTTTAATCCAGCGTGGATAAGGTGACTCTTCATACTGATTACGAACGGATTGGGAGACGGAATCCTGAATGGGAGAAATACAGGGAATTTCAGCTCGAATCTTCTGTTCATGGATCGGATCGCTCAGTTGTTGTACCCATAACGGTAGCAAAATATCCGACCTGCTTTGAATCGATAAAGAGTCCGACCAGGAAAAGCTGTACAGAGGTCGATAAGCAGCTAAGATAACCAGTAAGATTGGTGAAACCTCTCTCCCGCGAGCCAGGTTGTTTGTTATCTTTTTTTCAACCTGCTCAATCTGATCACGCTCCGCCTTGGTCTCCAAGTACAAATATTCGTTTGTAAAACAGTGCATCGCCAAAGCGCAATAAAAAACTAGGCTCTGAATGTTTTCCTCTTGACCCGAACTGATCGTCTCAAGAGCGCATTTCCGTAGATGGGTAAACAGTCTTTCTACTTCCAAATCAGAAATGATACTGATAGCCATAAAACGTAACAATAGTGTGATTGTCAATAATTGAGCGGCATTATTGATATCCCAATTTTTCCTGAATCTCTCTAACACCCCTGAAAAATCGGGGTGAAACCGAAGAGAACCCACAATCTCCTTGGAAAATTCGTGGGGTCGAATATTGGGTTGGTCAATCATTTGCAGAAGGTTGTGCAAATGAGTTTCATCGTGGATTGATAAGGGTTGCTTTTTCAAACATTGAGAAAAACCAATCCATGATTGACTGCTTTTCGGGTTGAGGGTTATAGCCGTTTTGAACATGGAAAAGGCCTCAGACCATTGGTCCAGTTCTTTAAACAAGCATCCCAGATTATAATACGCATCGACATAACCCGGATTAATGGAGAGGGCTTTTTGATAATGGTTTATGGCGGCGGATTTCTGCCCTTTTTTATTTAGGATAATCGCTATTGCATAGTAGGCTGGTGCAAAATGTGGTGAGAGCTGCAAAACGTTCTCATAGCATTGTATGGCTTGGTCCAACTCTCCTTGTTGGTAGTATGTTATACCCAAATTAAAGTAACCACTGCTGTAAGTTGGATTTGATTTTAAGGATTTTTTATAACATTCAATCGCCTCTTGAATACGCCCTAGTTCCTTGAAAATATTTCCTAGATTATTAAGCGCATTTGAATGGTTCGGATTGATCAGCAAAGCCTTCTGATACTGCTCGACAGACTCATCCACTCTGCCCTGATCTTTTAAAATTGCAGCCAAATTGTAATGACCGTTAACCATCTTGGGATTAAGTTCCAAGGCTTTCCGATAGCATGTGATCGCCTCATCTACTTTTCCCTGATCTTTGAGGACAAGACCTAAATTATTGTGAAGATCCGCATTATGTGGCGTAATCAAAAGAGCTTTCCGATTATTTTGTTCTGCTTCGTCCCACTTTCCCTGATTGTGTAAAATAACGCTTATATTGGTCAGAGCTATAGCATTGTTTGACTCGACTTCAAGGATTTTTTTGTACAAAGATAGCGCTTCGTCTATCTGACTTGATTGGTGAAACCGTAGAGCTTGTTGAAGGAGAGTCTCAGAGTCGGATGAATTGGATTTTTTGCCTGTTTTTTGATGAGACAACGATTTGGAAGTCAATTTCTTGTTTTTACCGGTCGCTTTTTTCTGTCCTCTTCTCTGAGTTCTATTCATGATCTCTCCAGTAGTCAAATAACCGGCTCCAGTTGACTGATAAAGTTTTTTCGGAGCACTGCCCTGAACTTTTTTAGTATTTTTCTATTTGGCCAACCAAGTTAAGCCTTTAGATCTGATCCCACCTCACCGCATCCATTGAAAAAACCGGACCATCGGTACAGACGCGGCGATAGGACCATGTTTCGTCAGAGTCTTGAATGGGGGCAATACAACCGGCACAACCGCCAAAACCACAGGCCATGAACTCCTCCAGGGAGACTTGACCGGAAAGGTTGAACTGTTTGGCGACTTTGGCGGCGGCGACCATCATCGGTGTCGGACCACAGGTGTATATCCGGGTTCTCTGGCGCGTTTCCTCATTCATGTTTTGCAAGATTTCGGTCGCCAACTGGGTGACATATCCCTGAAAAAAACCGGGTTGCGGGATCAGGGAGGCTAGCCGACTGGGTATGCCGAGAAATTCCTGACGGGCCAGGGCCTTGGGATTGGCAACCGGATCGTGGGGAAGAGGGGTATGGCCGGAGGTTAACTCAAATGGGGGGTCTTGGCTCTCCATTCCCAACAGCAGGGTCAGCTCAATGCCTGATTTTTTGAGCTGTCGGGCCAAAAAATCCAGAGGCGCGTAACCAATTCCACCGGCAATCAACAGGGCGTAGGTACTTTTTCCGGGGTGCTCAAACGGGACACCAACCGGGCCTAGCAGAGTGGTTTTGCTTCCGGCCTGCCAGCGAGACATATATTCAGTGCCCTCACCAACCACTTGATAAAAAACATCCAGGGTGCCCAGGCCGCTGTCGGCATCCATGATAGAAAAAGGGCGCGGCAATGTCAGGCTGGGATGACAGTTCAGATGAATGAAATGGCCTGGTCGCGTCCGTTTGACCACTTCGGGAGCCAGCAATCGAAGCAGATATTTATTTTCCGACAATGGTTGATTAAAAACCACCGAAGCTGAAATGTGATGGGGATCTGCCGGTTTACACATTTATTGACCATCCTCGTAGACTGCTTTACCCGCTACCAATGTCCGCTTTACCCGACCCTGAACCCGACGACCATGAAACGGTGTGTTCCGGGTGCTGCCATGCAATTTTTTGGCATCGACAATCCAAGACTCCTGTTCCGCAAACAGCACCACGTCCGCTGGACGTCCAACCTGCAACGTACCCCGATTGATACCCAACAACTCCGATGGTTTGTAGGTCATGACCGCCAGACAGTCACTCAGACTCATCACCCCATCCCGAACCAACTCCAACGAGACCGGCAAGAGGGTCTCCAAACCCACCACCCCATTGGCCGCACAACAAAATTCCACCCGTTTGCTATCTTCGTCGTGGGGCGCGTGATCGGTTGCAATGGCGGCGACAATACCTCGGGCAAACCCTTCCAAAAGGGCGTTTCGGTCCATCTCGCTGCGTAGGGGAGGGGCCATCTTGGCATCGGTATTATAACCGATGACCGCCTCTTCAGTCAGAGCAAAATGGTGCGGTGCAATCTCGCAGGAGACCGGTAGATGCCGTTGAATGGCCCGTTCAACACTCTGCAAAGCACCGGCTGTCGAGAGGTGCGCCACATGGTAGCGACCCCCGGTCAGCTCCACCAGACGAATATCCCGATCGACCAGGATCGATTCGGATTCAGCCGGAATTCCTGGAATACCCAGGCGGGTTGAGGTGATCCCTTCATTCATGCACCCCTCCGAAGCCAGGCTGGGATCTTCGGCATGTTGAATGATCAGCGCTCCAAAAGCTCGGGCATAATCCAAGGCTCGGCGCATGACACTGGAATTAGAGATGGCCCGACCATCATCCGAAAAAGCCACACAGCCAGCCTGAATCAGCAAGCCGATTTCAGTCAACTCCTTACCCTGAAGTCCCTTGGTCACCGCTCCGATGGGAAAGACGTTGACGATTCCGCCCATACGGGCTTTTTCCAAAACATATCCCACTACACTGGGATCATCGGTGACCGGTTGCGTGTTGGGCATGGCCGCCACAGAGGTAACCCCTCCAGCCGCCGCTGCCCGAGTTCCTCCGGCGATGGTCTCCTTATACTCGTATCCCGGCTCTCTGAGATGGACATGCATATCCACCAGACCCGGTGCGACGATCAGACCGTCGGCATCGATGACCCGGCAACCGTTCGGCGTGTCGATTCGGCCAACTTCACGAATCAGCCCCCCTTCAATCAATACATCGGATGTCGCATCCAAACCGCAGACCGGGTCGATGACTCTTCCGCCTTTGATCAAGGTCAACGTGCTGTCGTTCATTCTTGAATCCTCTCCGCTTCAACGCCGCACAAACGAAATAGAACCGCCATGCGAATGGCCAAACCGTTGGCAACCTGTTCCAAAATAACCGAATGGCTGAGATCGTCTGCCACAGCGGATGTGATTTCCACACCTCGATTCATCGGTCCGGGGTGCATGACGATGGCTTTGGGGGATGCCAAGGCCAGACGTTTGTGGTTCAGTCCCCAAAACTCGAAGTATTCCCGGACACTGGGCAAAAATGCACCGGACATCCGTTCCTGTTGCAGACGGAGCATCATGACGACGTCCGCCCCTTCGATACCCTCTTCCATACGATAAAAAACCTTTACCCCGAACGCCTCTTCCGCCTTGGACGGCATTAAGGTCGGGGGGCCGACAAAGCGGATGTTGGCCCCCATGGTTTTCAGGCCCAGGGCATTGGAGCGGGCCACTCGTGAGTGGAGGACGTCTCCGCAGATGGCAACGGTCAGGCCTTCAAAATTTTCCCGGCCCATCAGCGGCAGATGGTTGTCGATGGTCAAAATATCCAATAAAGCCTGGGTTGGATGTTCGTGGCGTCCGTCTCCGGCATTGATGATGGAGGCGTCCAGATTGCGGGCCAAAAACTCCTGGGCGCCAGATTCGGAGTGACGCACCACCACCACGTCCGGGTTCATGGCCGCCAGATTGGCCAGAGTGTCGATGAGGGTTTCACCTTTTTTGACCGAACTCGAGGCCACCGACATGTTGATGACATCGGCAGACATCCGCTTGCCAGCCAACTCAAAGGAGGTTCGGGTACGGGTGGAGTTTTCAAAAAAAAGGTTGATGACCGTTTTCCCGCGCAATGTCGGTACTTTTTTGATTTCCCGCCGATTTACCTCTCTGAAAGAGGTGGCCGTATGTAAAATGGAGATGATCTCCTCCCGGCTTAAATCAGACATGCCCAGCAAATGCTTTCTGTTCCAACGTTTTGTTTTCATTATTTTAACCTAAATTATCAAGGGGACGTCGTACCAGGATTAGACCCTCTGTTCCTTGATCGATCAATTTTATGCTCTCCTGATGGCTGGCATCAATGTCCAGACCACAATAATTTGGTTTGATGGGCAATTGGCGTCCGCCTCGGTCGGCAAGAACCAAAAGATCGACTATTTCCGGTCTGCCATAATCGAACAGGGCATTCAAAGCCGCTCGGATGGTGCGACCGGTAAAAAGAACATCATCGACCAGAATAATCCGTTTGTCGTCGATATTCATGGTTAGATCGGTTGCGCCGATGATCGGATTGGAGGCGACGGTGTTGTGATCATCTCGATAAAAAGAGATATCCAAAAAACCGATGGGAAGTTCAAAGTCCAGCTGTTGATTAAGACGCTGCCACAACAGATGGGCTACCAGCGCACCTCCCCGGCGAATACCAACCACGACTCGCTTTTGCGGTTGGGTAAAATCCCGATAAATACGATCAGCCAATTGATCGATGGCAGTCAGAACAGCCGAGTTGGAAAGCAGGACGGTATCACGTTCTGTGATCATCATAGAAACTCCATTAACCGGATAGTTACGATGGGCAAGACCGGGTTGGTTTTGACCGGGCGGATCTGGGTGGCAAATTTTCTAAACAGACTGAAACGGCAAGGCCATGACTTGCCGACCAGAATAACCTAAAAAGAGAAGCGAGAGAACACACATCACGCATGGGTGAATTTTTTTCGCCATTTATGAACGACCAATGGACAAGTGTGGGGTGATGGCGGGGGAGCATGATTGAATTATTTCCCGATTGCTCTGTCTAATCTTCAGAGCTTGTGAAAAATTTTTTCACAAGCTCTGAAGAGTGCAAATCATCCTGAATTTGGTCTTTGTCCGTTTTTGCGACTCCTAAGAATCCTGTTTCCGTTTGAGTAAAACCACCGAAAGGATTGTTTCCCATGAAAAGACGTGTTTTTTTGCTCTCTTGTTTGGCGTTGGGCAGCGGCGTTCTGGTCGGTCGGCGGCCCCTGTTTGCCGCTTCCGGTCGGCGGGATCTTGAAAAAATGGTGAAAAGTGATAAAGAGTGGCGGGAAATTCTACCCCCGGAGGTCTATGATATTTTGCGCCTGGAGGGGACCGAACCACCCTTTACCAGTGCTTTGAATGGTGAAAAAAGATCGGGAATCTATCACTGTGCCGGATGTGATCTGAAGCTGTTTACGTCTCAAATGAAATATGACAGCGGCACCGGTTGGCCCAGCTTTACCGAATCCATTGCCGGGCGCCTGGAAACCAAACTGGATTTTAAATTGATTCTACCCCGAACCGAATACCACTGCGCTCGATGTGGTGGTCATCAGGGCCATGTTTTTGATGACGGGCCGTCCCCTCTTGGAAAACGGTGGTGCAATAACGGCCTGGCCTTGCGATTTGTTCCGTCTTAGCGGTATTTTTCAATCATTGTGAAAAATCAGGCTTGGAAAAGAGTGAGTTGGATGGTGGTGGTTCTTGACCAGCTAGCCAATCTTGATAGCGGGCTGAAAAAAGCGCTTCCATTTTTTCGATGACTTGATCATCGGGGGTGCCGTACACCTTTTCCATGAGCAAACGGGCCGCATCGTCGAGCAACCCCATGTCGGCGTCAATCATGGGATAATTTTTTTTGAGCCGCTTCAACGCTTTGACGGCGGACTCCCGGTCAGGTCTGGGAAGGTTCAGTGGTTCTCTGGCAACCGGTTGTGGTTTATCCCCTTGTCGGGCCAGCAAAAACTCTGCAAATTGTGTCAGGGTCAATCGTTCCGCCTCAGCCAACTGTCGCCAGACTTCCAATAGACGGGACCGCTCTTTATCTGTTTTTATCATTAAATGCAAATCCAACTGATCCGAAAGGAAAAAATTTATTTGGATTGGTCTACAACCGGAATGGTTCGAGGAAAAGCCGGTTCGGTGACGGTAAAGACTCTCTGTAGGGTGATGAGCAGAAAAAGCGCGGAGAGAATAACAATGGTCAATCGGCCGGGTGTGCTTTTGACCCACTCCGCCAACTCTGCTGAAACAGTACTGGGTTGATCGGTGGTCTGCTCATCATTGGCCGAATCCGCAAAACCGTCTGCCTCCTTTCCAGTCGGTGCGTTTTTATTCATGTATCTGGAAACACCATAAACAACTGCTGCAACGAAAATAGCCAGAACAATTAGCAACAGAACGATCCTCACTCAACTTCTCCCTCTTTCAAACAATTGATAAATTGATGAATTATTCGCGCCGTCGCACCCCAGATTATCCGATTGTCATGGACAAATTCAATGGGATCATTTTTGCTTGGAGTCAAAAATGCGTTCAAAGGAGCCGTCAACACCTCCTCTACCTCCCAATAATCCGGCTCCAGGATTAACGGCTCTTCCAGCAACCCGACAAACGGATAGATCACATAACCGGTCGAGTGGGTCGTCACACTCGGCAAAGTGCCGAATATTCGCCTGGTATGAATCGATTTTCCCAGCTCTTCGGCTGTCTCCCGTTGAGCCGTCTGTAATAATGAGTCGTCCGTCCGCTCCCATCTTCCCCCCGGAAAAGCAATCTGCCCTTTATGGCTGGAGACCCGTTGGGAGCGGAGGATCAACAACAGATGCCAACCGTCAGCCCGTCGGATTAGTGGAACCAAAACAGCTGAAGGTTGGAGCGCAGCGGATTTTCCTGCATTAGAATCGAGGTTTGGTAAAAAGTTGGAATCAGACTTGCATGACTCTTCGACAGGCCGCAATTTCTTGCTGATCTGATGTTCTGACAAGGTGACCAGATGGGGTCTCCTTTGGCTGGTATTGATTATACTGATCAACAAATCGTACCAATTTTACAGAGAGTTATGTTTTATGTCTGCCATGCACCCCATTGTTGTCAATCTTCCACCGGGAGAACACCGAATCTGTTTGTGTGGCGAAAGCATGACAGCACCAATCTGTGACGAGTCAGAAGGACCACCCTGTCGTAAAGCACCGACCATTTCTCTGGAGAGCGCGAAAGTCGTGCCGATCTGTGCCTGTGGTCGGTCTGAAACCGCGCCCATCTGTGATGGGAGCCACGGGTATGAAAAATCCAAGCAGAAAAAAACTCGGGGTTTGAACGATTGATCCATTCAAGAATTCACGGATCTCATCTTATCGTAAAATCAGGTTGGATGAAACACTACTGGTGAGAAAGTCGATAAACCGGAATGTGGTTCAACTCGGAGGTGATTGCTGTCGGATCTTTGATGCGCTCTATTTTGATAGCAGAATCCAAATCAGCCGGCTCCAAAGAGGCCAACTGAATGACCGGTCTGTTTGTGACCACGGAGACGGTCTTCCCTGAAGATTTCAAACTGACCTTTGCTCGAACAATCGGTGAGTTGGTCTGTGGCTGAACCTTGGCAGAGTCCAACTCCTTGTTGGATTTGGGTACTAAAACCGGTACGTTGGTTGCAACCGGAGAGGAGGCTGGCAAGATGGACAAGCGATGAGAAAATCCACGTCTGATGGATAAATATTCGCTCCGTTTGTCCGAAAGTTGGACGCCGTTCAGATCATTGGCGGCCAGCGATGTGGTAAAAATTCGGCGGGTATCGGTTAAAATCAATGTGCCATTGGGTTTTTGCTTCTGTTTCATCCGCTTGGGCGCGGCCCCGGACCCCGGATTGATCTTGGAATAGTTAAGCATGACGTTGCCGACATACTTCCGGGTCTCTTTGAAGGGGGGGATGCCTCTAAAACGGGTGACATTGGCCGGTCCGGCATTATAGGCGGCCAAAGCCAGACGAACATTGGGAAAACGAGACAACATTCTTTTAAGGTATCGGGCGCCGCCGCGAATGTTTTGTTCTGGATTGAAGCGATTGGTCACACCCAACTCACGAGCGGTAGCCGGCATCAACTGCATCAGGCCGACAGCTCCCTTGTTGGATACGGATTTAGAGTTGAAAGCCGACTCGACGGTGATGATCGCCTGAAGCAGGTAAGGATCGACCCGCTCCTGTTTGGCCACTTTTTGGATCAATCGCCCCGTCGCGCCGGACATTGTGGAATCCGCCTCTACGGAGGCCACCCATGCCGGGTTGCAGAGCAAGATCGCAATAATGATTAAATATCTGAGCATTCAATTAACACAAATAAATTCCACCCATCTGACGTCCACAAACACCTGATCCGTGTGTAGTAGAACGACGATGACTGAAAAATTGATCCCTGTAAAAATATGTACAAAGTCCCACATCATATATTTTTTCTGGTAAAATGCAATTACTAACTAGGTCAGCCCGGACATAGGCGGGCAGATCAAATTGAACGGTTCCGCTATCTGTTTCTGATGAAAAGAATTTTTGGCAATCAAAATTTTTTTTATTTTTTGGCTGGCGCAAAAAATTTTCTCGGAATGGTCCGTCCACCTCATAATTCGGCGGTCTGATGGAAGGCCCGATTATGGCCAAAACTCTTTCTGGACGGGCACCTAGCTCTCTCATTCTGTCGATGCAGGAGTCCAATACACCGGCGACGGCACCTCTCCAGCCGGCATGTACAGCCGCCACCACCTCTCCGTCCACGTCGGCCATCAGAATCGGTACACAATCAGCCGTCATGATACCGAGGGCCAGATGTTTTTGTCGGGTGACCAGAGCGTCGCCATCGATCAGGCCGGGTTCATCAATCGGAGCGGTTATGGTTCTGTTTCCATGGACTTGATTGATAAAAACCAACGATTCAACAGCCGGGTCCAAGGCTTGCAGAATGGTGTTCCGATTGTTTTCGACCCGCAGCGGATCATCGCCCACATGGGGACCGACATTTAAGCTCTCATAGCAACCATCGCTTTCTCCACCATGACGCGTGGTAAAGAAAAAACGGACACCAGGTGGAGTCGGAATATTTTTTAAGCAAAGGAATGGAATGGAGGCTTGATCTTTCATATTTTTTCCGTGATAATGTGGAGTTCTTGTTTTACTAAACATAATCCTTTGCTCCCTCCGGCATACAAACTGAGGGGGGGGCTACTGATGAGAAACTGAGTTGTGAGGCTTATTTTCCATCAGCTACTCTAGAAACCACAAGGGAGCGCCATGGCTTATTACGAGTCCATAATCATCATCCGTCCTGATCTCACGACCGAGCAGATTGAAACCGTTATCAAACGGGTTGAAGAGATCATTGTCAACAACAGCGGAAAAATTCTACAGACAGAATTGTGGGGCCGACGTCAACTGGCCTACATGGTCAAAAAAACCAACAAAGGTTACTACGTCTTCAATATTCTCGAAGGAGGCGGACCCATGATCGCCAACTTGGAGCGGTTGTTGATGATTGATGAGGATATTCTCAAGTTTATGAATATCCGGGTTGCCAAGCCCGTACTCGATCCTTCTCCGTTGGCGCCAAATGTTCCCACTTCAGAAGCCTCCAAGAGCAGTACGGGCATGCCTGAACTGACCCCCGAGGAGGAAGAAGGTTTGGCCGAGATGGAAGCGGGCGAATTGGATCTGGACGATTAATTGTCCGAGCCGGTAAAATCGAACGAGCCGCACAATAACCAGATTATTCTGGATGGTGTTGTGATACAGCCGGTCGAGTTTCGATTTACGCCGTCCGGTCGGGCGGTCGCACAGTTGATGATCGAACACATCAGCGAAAACCGACAGGGAGAGCACTCAATCAATCGGTTGGAGCTGCATCAACATGTCGTCGCCCTCGGAGAGTTGGCCGATCAGTGTCGTGATTTTGAACCGGGTCAGGGTATTCGGGTTGAGGGAAGCTTGAATCAAAAACGGTGGATACGAGATGGTAAGGTCCGCTGGGGAAAGACTGAGCTCTATGCCCGAACGATTCAACCCTTGGATCTTGCCGGAAAGCCTGGTGATTGAACGATATGGTAATCAAAAATTTTATAGAAAGTAGAGTATAATCATGGATAATTCAGATGAGTTGGATGCAAACGGTGCCTCAAGACCCAGAGCGGCTCGTTCCGCCGGGTTCAAACGGCCTTTTTTCCGTCGCCGTAAAGTCTGCCTGTTTTGTGCGGACAAAACGGCTAGAATTGATTACAAAGACCCGAAAGTATTGGGTCGTTTCATCACCGAGCGGGGCAAAATGATTCCAAGCCGGATTACCGGTGTTTGTGCTCCCCATCAGCGGCATTTGAGCAAAGCCATCAAACAGGCTCGTGTTATTGCTCTTCTGCCATATTTGGTGAAATAGTCTAGTGCGGTTTTGGTATATGTGGTAATGGGGCATAACTGATTTTTCAGTTGATGACAGCATAAGAGGAAACCAACATCAGATGCTCTTGCAGCGACTGACCGGAAATCCACTTTTGGCAGGGACCATGGCGGCTCTACTTCTGATCCTACCGTTGGCTCAGATTTATCTGCTGTTTCCTTTGCAATTTATTGTACCGTTACCCATCTATCTTGTTGCGCTGCGGTTTGGTATACGGGCTGGCGCTCTGGCCTCCGGGGTTCCGATTTTATTCTGTTTTGGAATTTTGGGCCAGTTGGCCGTCCCCCTGATCCTGACTTTCTTGGTCATGATCTGGTTTCCGTTGTTGGCGGCCTGGTTGACACAGGGAGGCTGGCGTCCCATCCAGGTTTTGGGTGGTGGTTATTTTCTGGCGCTTTTGCTGCTTGTTTTATTTTTAATTGGCTCTATTTTAACCGGAAACGACCTGATGGTTGCGGTTCACAGCCAGTTGATGGAGAGCAAAGCGGCTATTTTAGCGGCTATGACCACGGGTCAAAATCCGGCGGATGCCCAGCATATCGTCGAAATGGGGGGAGAGTTGGATGAGGCATTCCGGCTTTTTTCCCTGCTTTTTCCAGCGATGTTTCTTCTGAGCTGGTATTCGATTCAAGTGGGTAATTTTCTCTTGGTTCGGTATCTGCTCAAGCGTTGGCAAATGCCGTTGATTGCTCCCCAGGAACTCTCGACGTTGCGGATACCCTTTGTTCTGATCTGGCCGTTGATCGTCACGGCGATGTTGGGATTTTTTACAACCGGATCGCTGGCGCAATTTGGACTCAACCTGCTTCTTTTCTTGGCGATTCCCTATTTTTTCCAGGGATATTCAGTCGTCGAAAAGGGGTTTGAACATTATAAAGTGGCTGTTTTCATTCGGGGTGTTTTTTACATCATACTGATGGCCTGGACCGGTTTGATTGTGGCGATCACTGTTTTGGGTCTGTTTGATACCTGGATGGATTTCAGAAAACGTTTAGGTTAGTCGGTTTCGATCGGCATCCGTTATTAATTAGCAGGGGAGGTTGTTTCCCCTTCATCGAAGAGGTGATACCATGGAAGTGATACTTCTGGAAAAAATCGGAAAATTGGGTGATCTGGGCGATATGGTCCGGGTTCGGGGCGGTTTTGGTCGTAACTTTTTGATTCCACTGGGTAAGGCTCTGCCGGCCAGCAAAGAGAACAGAGCGATCTTTGATGCGCGTCGGGCTGAATACGAAAAGCGTCAGCAGGAGATTCTGGATGTCGCTGAGGTATTGTCGGAGAAAATTTCCGGTATCAGCGTAGTTTTGGATCGTCCGGCTGGTGCAACCGAAAAATTGTTTGGTTCTGTCACCAATGCTGACATTGCCGCTTTTTTCAGACAGCACGATGTCGAGATTGTCCGCAGCATCATCGATATTCCTCAACCCATTCGTACTCTGGGCGAGCATATCGTGCGGGTTCGTCTGCACCCGGACGTCATTCCTGAGATTACGGTAAAAGTCGAACGTACGGTCAGCCGCTAAGTTTGGTTTGGAGAGGATCATGCCTTTATACGACTATAAGTGCGATGCCTGTCAGCACCGTTTCGAAGAGAGCCATTCCATGTCGGACCCGGCTATCACCGTTTGCCCGGTCTGTCAAAAAGAGCAGGTTCGCAAGATTCTCTCGACGGGTGGCATTCTGAGCTCAAGCAAGGGTGGTCAAGATTTCAGTCCGCCTTCTTCGCCTTGTGGGGCTGGTGCCTGTGGTGGCGGTGTGTGCCCCATGCCGTAATTGCGGGGTTGTCTCGTGTTTTGATTTCACGGTTATGGATATCAAAAGCCCGATACCCATAACCGTGAAAATGAATAAAAAAAAGAGGTCGATCCATCAAGAGGATCTGGCCTTTTTTTGTTTTGGCAAGGGTTCCATATCGATTTTGGAGGAGAGAACAATCCATGGCAAGCATGATCCCAGAAACGGCAGTTGGTAGCACGCACTTGGCACAACCCATTGATTCACCCGGCAAAACAGAAGAAGATCTGATCACTGACAAGGTGACGAAGACTTCTTCTGTTTCACCAGACAAACCAATGGATTGCACCATGCATGCGCCGCCAACCGCCGTTTCTAGGATTATTGACGGAAAACGCATCGCCTTATCCATTCGCCAAGAGCTGAAAAAAGAGGTGGAACTGTTAACGGCTAAAACGGGTATGGTTCCCGGTTTAGCGGTGGTGTTGGTCGGTGCCGATCCAGCTTCGCAAGTCTATGTCAGAATGAAGAAAAAGGCCTGTGAGGATGTTGGAATCCGCTCTTTTTCACATGAACTGGATGCCGATACCAGTCAGGAAACCCTGTTGGCATTGGTTGAGCAACTCAACCGGGATGATCAAGTCCATGGCATTTTGGTTCAACTGCCCCTGCCGGAACAAATCAGCGAGCAGCGGGTTATTGAGGCGATCTCTCCGGCAAAGGATGTCGATGGATTCCATCCGTATAACGCCGGGCAGTTGATGACGGGCGGTCCGGGTTTTTGGCCCTGCACTCCCTGGGGAGTGATGGAGCTTCTAAAATCCGAGGGGGTGGAACTGGCCGGAAAGCAGGCGGTGGTCATCGGTCGGTCCAACATTGTTGGAAAACCGGTTGCCCTGATGTTGCTGGCCGCTCATGCGACAGTGACCATCTGCCACTCCAAAACGCCGGATTTGGCCTCAGTCGTCAGGCAGGCTGATATTGTCGTGGCGGCCGTGGGCCGGCCCAGAATGGTGCAGGGTGATTGGATCAAACCCGGTGCCGTGGTCATTGATGTCGGAACCAACCGCCTGGAAGACGGTTCTCTCTGTGGAGATGTTGACTTTGAAGCGGCAAAGGAACAGGCCTCGGCCATCTCTCCTTCTCCGGGTGGAGTTGGCCCCATGACCATCGCCATGTTGGTCAAAAACACGGTCGAAGGGGCTAAAAAGAGCACCTGAAGAATGTACTCCAGATTCGGCAGTTGTTGGCACTCCACTGACACGAAACTTTCTGATTGAGCAGGCAAATCAGATCAACGGTCGAATCTGGGGTTAGTCGTCCAGATCAAATTTAAATTTTTTCAACCGATAGCGAAACGACCGAAAACTCAATCCCAAGATTTCCGCCGCTTTGGTTTTGTTTCCCCCGGCACGATCCAAAGCCTGATCCATGGCTTTTTGTTCGATCTCTTCGATACACTTTTCCAGATCTATTCCCTCTTTAGGCAGCTCAAAATCGGCTGGAGAGGATGAGCTGATGGGCGATTTTCCCGATCGGATCTGCTCCGGCAGAGCCGACAGCTCCACCTGATTTCCCGGTGTCAGAGAGACCGCCCCTTCGACTAAATTTTGAAGTTCCCGAATATTGCCTGGAAAAGGATAACGACAGAGACAATCCATTGCTTCCGACGCAATGCCACGAATAGGCAGATCATACCGTTTGGCGAAGGTTTCAATAAAACGGGCCACCAGCAGGGGAATATCTTCGGGTCGATCCCGAAGCGCCGGTAGTTTAAAATTTACAACGTTTATTCGATAGTAGAGATCCTCACGAAACTGCTTTTTGGCAATTTCGTCGATTAAATTCCGATTGGTGGTCGCCACTACCCGAACATCCACCGATCTTTCTCCGGTCCCGCCTACCGGGCGAATCACCCGTTCTTGCAGCACCCGCAACAAGGTGGCTTGAATGTTCAGAGGCATCTCACCGATTTCGTCGAGCAAAAGCGTGCCCCCCTCCGCCTCGATAAAAACCCCTTTTCGACTGCTGATCGCTCCAGAAAACGCCCCTTTGGCATGACCAAACAACTCGCTTTCTATTAAATTTTCAGGAATGGCCGCACAGTTGATGGCGATAAAGGGACCATCGGATCGCTTGCTGTGATCATGAACAAATCGGGCGATCAGCTCTTTACCCGTTCCTGACTCACCGGTTACCAGAACCGAAGCCTCGGTTCGGGCAACCCGTTGGGCCAAATCCAGTACCTGCCGCATGGTCGCACTGTTGGCAACAATCTCCCGCTTGGTCTCTTTTTCCTTCAATACCTGTTTTAGTCTGACATTTTCCTTAACCAGTTCTCCCTGCTCCAAAGAGCGGGTGACCACCAAATGCAGATCTTCGATGGTAAACGGCTTTTCCAGATAATCGAACGCCCCCTCTTTCATGGCCGTAATGGCGGTGGAGGCCGAAGCGTGGGCGGTGATGAGAATGACGGGACGCGACGGAGCCAGATGTTTGGCCCGCCGGAGCAGTTCCAGACCACTGAGATCCGGTAATTTCAGATCGGTGATGAAGAGATCCCAATTATCCTTCTCCAACCATTGTAAAGCCTGAGCACCATTGGCGGCCTCCTGAGTCTCGTGGCCGTAGTCCTGTAGAGCCAAGGAGAGCAGATCGCGTAGATTCTCTTCATCGTCACAGAGTAACACTTTAGCCATGCTCGTTCTCCACTGTTAAAAGGATTTGCAAGCCCTTTTCAAGACCCGGCTTCAGATGAATGTCGCCACCATTCAATCGGACCAATTGCGCCACCACCGCCAAGCCCAATCCGGTGCCGTCGCTGCGGGTGGTATAGAATGGCTCCAACACTTTGGAAATCTCCTCTCCACTCAGACCGGGGCCGTCGTCTTCAATGATGATGGTCGGTTTGCCCAGATGAAAGCGAGAGTGGTAGGTCAGGCTGATGGTTCCACCGGCCGGAGATGCTTGAATCGCATTGATCAACAGATTCCAAAAAATTTGCCGCAGATGGTTGGGATCGAAAAAGATGGTGGCCTGTTGGGGAATGGAAAAATGCAAAACCCGCTGTTGGCCCCACCGGGGATCGGATTGGATCTGATCGGTCAATTCCGTTAAAAATTGCAATAAAACGACGGATTGTTGATTGGGTCGTACGGGCTTTGAAAAAAACAAAAAATCGGTGGTCAACTGCTTTAAACGACCGACCTCTTCAATGATGATGCGTTTGAGTTTTTGATCGCGTGACTGATCCTCACTGAACATTTGTGCGGCCGAAAGAATCGACGCCAACGGATTGCGAATTTCATGGGCAACCCCGGCAGCCATCTGGCCGGTCAAGGAGAGCTTGTCCCGACTGGATAGCTTTTGTTCCAGCTTTTTGATATTGGTTAGATCCCGGATGAAAAGAAGCGAGCCGATCTGCTTTTGATAGGGGTTGATCAGGGGCGAAACATTGACGCCCAATATCTGCTCACCCTCTTTGAACTCCAGATAGGTGTCTTTTTCAACGTGTTGATCGATGGCCCATTGAAAGCCGGGAAAGTGATTCTTTAACGGTTGACCCTGTATGGCTGCGGCGTTGACGTTCAAAATTGATTCGGCCCGTGGGTTGACGCCGATTATCAGGCCGCCAAGGTCAGTTGAAATCAGGGCATGCGGCAGGGTTTGGACAATTTGATGGTGGAGGGTGGCCAGGTCCACCAGGCTGTCCGTCTGTTGAACCAAGGCCTGTTGGATGCCTTTGATTCGTCGGGAGAGTGCGCCAGCCAACAGGGCGGTCAAAAGGAAGGCAATGCCCTGAAATACCAGCCGATTGATCTGATCAATCTTTGGGGTGAAACTAAAAATGTTCAGGGAGGAGATGAGTGTAACCAACCCCACCGAATAGATTAAAATCACCCCGGCCATGATGAACGCTTCCCGTGGACCCAGCAGGAATGCGGTATTTAGAATGGCAATACCAAACAAAAAATAAAAAGGGCTCTCCAAACCACCGGTGCCAACGATCAAAAAGGTGATCAATACCGGGTCCAGCGCGCACTGGAGCCGAGTCAGCAAAAAAAGTTTTTTTCCGCTCTTCAGCCAGTACAGATAGAGCAGGGAGAGCAGGCAGAGAATTAAAAAAAACAGAGAGACAGATCCGTCTGGAAGCGGGATGGAACGCGACCAGGTCAAGCCAAAAACAGCATTTTCTATCACCAGAATAAAAAAGGTAAAAACCAGAAAACGCAGAAGAATCAACTGCCGTAACTGACCGGGAAAAAAACGCCCCATCAGCCAATAACCTGACCCATTTGGAAAATAGGCAGATACATGGCCACGACCAACCCTCCGATCAACACGCCCAGAAAGACCAAGATAACCGGTTCCAATAGAGCGGTCAGATTATCCACCGCCCGATCCACCTCCGCCTCATAAAAATCGGCAATTTTTTCCAACATTATTTCCAAGTTACCGGTTGATTCACCGATGCTGATCATCTGGGTGACCATGGGTGGAAAGATGCCCGATTCAGCCAGGGGTTCGGTAATGGTTCGACCCTCGGAGATAGAGGACCGAGAGTCCATGATGGCCTTTTGAACAACCCGGTTGCCGGCGGTTTTGGCGACACTGTTCAGACTGTCCATAATGGGAGTTCCAGCTCCGATCATGGTGCTGAAGGTGCGGGCGAAGCGGGCGATGGAACCTTTACGTAGAATCATGCCGAAGATGGGCAGATCCAGGTATATCTTGTCCATTTTAAAATGAAAAGTATCGTTTTTTTTGTAAGCCTCGCCATAGGCGTAAAAAGTGATCGTGATAAAAAAAATCACCAGATACCAATTGGCTTGAGTCCATTCAGAAGCGGCGATGACGATCCGGGTCGGCAGGGGGAGTTCCGCGCCAAAGCCGTGAAACAGGTCGGCAAAGGCCGGAACGACAAAGATCATGAGAATGCCGGTAATGATGAACGCGATGACCAAAACAGCGATGGGATAGGTCATGGCCGATTTGATCTTGGCTTTCAGGTTGGCGGTTTTCTCCTTATAGATGGCCAAGCGGTCCAGGACCACATCCAAAATACCCGACTGTTCACCCGCTTCAACCAGATTGACAAACAGCTCGTCAAACATTTTCGGCTCTTTGATCATGGCTTCGGTCAGCGAGGTTCCCGCCTCCATATCTTTTTTGATGCGGGTGGTGATCTCTCGCAGCAGCTCATTTTCGGCCCCTTTGGAGGCCAGATCGAAACAGGAGACCAGGGGCAGACCGGCCCCAACCATGGTAGCCAGCTGGCGGGTGAAGATAACCACTTCCATCTCGTTAATTTTGTTGGATTTAAACAGTCCACCGCTTTTGGGCTTTTTTTTGACTTTGGGCTTTTTCATTCCCCGGCGGCGCAGTTGACCCAATACCACGTTGGCATTTTCCGCCTCCATCTCCCCTTTGCGTTTTTCTCCCTCTTTGTTGATCGCCTCCCACACAAACATTTCCATCTGTCAGACTCCCCTTCCAACGGCTGGATTTTGCATCAACCGAGAATAAAACCTAAAAAGATCAAGATACCAATCCATTTATTGCTCAAAAAAACGGACAAAAATTTTTCTTTCGGATAGTCGCGTATGGACCAGATTTGCCAGACCATCTGCCCGAAACAAAGGCCCAGGAACAGATAGAACGGCCAGGCCAAAACCAGACGCAAGCCCACCCAGGACAGTAGAATCAAGGTGATCAGATAAAGAATGGAGATGGCAATCAGATCGTATCGGCCAAACAGGATCGCTGTCGATTTAATGCCGATTACCAGATCATCATCCCGATCCATCATGGCATAGATGGTATCATAAGCGGTAGCCCAGGTTAGAGTCGCTGCAAAAATAATCCACGCTTCTACAGACACCGTCTCAGTCACGGCGGCCCAGGCGATGATCACACCCCATCCGAATGCGGCACCCATATAAAACTGGGGCAGATGGATGAACCGTTTGGTAAACGGATAGGTAACAGCCAGAAAAGCGCCGCCAAAACAGAGCAGAAGAGCAAAATGGTTGAGTTGCAGGGCCAACACCAGGGCCAGTATCAGCAGAAAAAACAGGAGAAAAAAGGCCTGAAGCAAAGAGATGCGGCCGGCGGCCAGGGGCCGTTCCTTGGTGCGTTGAACGTGGGGATCAAAGTGTCGATCGGCAATGTCATTGATGACACATCCCGCCGAGCGCATGACGAAGGAACCCAGGGCAAAAATCCCCAAGAAGAGCCAATCGAGATGTTCCACACTGGCCGCCACCAACGACCAGAGGGCGGGCCACATCAACAACCAGGTGCCGATGGGCCGATCAACCCGCATCAGTTTCAGAGACTCACGCAGCAGTTCAGAGGGAAGACGGTCAATCCAGTGCATAGCTCAAATGGAGAAAAAAAAGATTATCCGGGCAAGGAGTCAGGATAATCCAGATCGGTTAAAAAAACCTCTAAAATTCGGGCAAAAGGCAGATTATTGACCAAAAAAATCGATCGCCGACACCAAAAAGTACGCTCAACCTCTTCACCCAATCGAGTGGCCAGAGCCGGAATTCTTGCCTGGGCCAACTCCAACTGTTTTCGTTCAATTGTTTTTTCATGTTGTAAAAACAGCGAACCCAGAGGAAGATTGCCCTCTTTGACCTGTTTGAGTATCGACTCGTGGAGACCGGACGTAACCAGTTGAGAGTGGGCGAAGAGAAGTTTTTGGTTGCCCGCTATCAACCAGGCATTGCGATAGGTGACCGACTCGGGATCAGGCAGATCCTGTTGCTCTCCCCATAACTGGGGATTGTCCTCCCAGCTCTGCAGGTTTACCTGCTCAATGATCTCCACCTCGATGGTCTGTTTCAGCCGTGTTTCCAGGTGTCGGGTCAAGGAGGTGGAGCAGACCAGTGCAGAACGCAAATGGTTGGAAAGTTGCGCCGGTTGGCTATTAAACGGCTGATCCGAATTTTGCCAGGGAGTGAGAAACTGAAAATTGAAAAGCTGTGACATGACCCGCTAACAAATTTAGATTCGTAAAGAAAAAATAAATAGCCGTAACTGGCGATTTCCCGTCAGCTGGTGGTAAAAATATCTTTTTCTGACTCTGGACACAATGTGTGCTTTTCGCAAACAATTTTTTCTCAACCTTCAAACCGTTGAAAAACGCTTATGATTCCTCGTCTCTACATTGATTGCCCCATCGATAAAAACCAACCGGTTCTATTGGATGAGGGTCAACGCCGTTACCTGATTCGCACCCTGAGACTGGGGATCGGGGCTGCCGTGAAACTTTTCAGCTCGGCAGGAGAGGAGGGGGAGTGGCGGGGAAACCTGATTCAGACCGATAGCCCGGCTCTGGTACAGGTGACCGATTTTACACCCTTTAGAAAAGAGTCTCCCCTTCAGATCACCCTGATTCAGGGTCTGGCCAAGGGAAACGCCACCGAGCTGGTCATCCAAAAAGCGGTCGAATTGGGGGCCACACGGCTGATCCCCCTGGTGAGTCGGCGCAGTGTGCGACGCCCCCCTTCCGACCGTAAGGATAACAAGGTCAGTCGGTGGCAGTCCATTATCCTGGAGGCTGCTCAACAGTGCGGTCGGGTCCGCTTGATGCAGATTCACCCGCCCATGAATTGGAACGAGCTGGACGCCCACCTGCCCGAGGGGCCACGTTACCTGTTTTGGGAAGAGCAGGGCGGAGAGGGGCTGACCTTGCGCAATCTGCCCCACCCTGGCTCTGCGGTAACTCTGTTGGTGGGGCCGGAAGGGGGCTTGAGTGCGGAGGAGGTGGAGCTGGCTCAGGCCCGATGGGGATTTGTCGTGGTTGGCCTCGGTCCAAGAGTTTTGCGCACGGAAACGGCCGGTCTGGCTGTATTGAGTGGTTGTCAGGTGTTATGGGGAGATCTGGGATGAAGCGGTTTCCCGGCATGACCAAACAGCGGATTTTTTCTCTGTTTTTTCTATTGATTCTGCTCTATATCGCCTTTTTTACCGGCGAAAACCGGCAGCAGCCGGATAAACGGACCACCACCCGCTTGCTCATGGGCACGTTGGTCTCCATCACCACTTGGGGTGTGGAAGAGTCCAGAGAGCGAGAGGGGGTCAAGGCGGCTTTTGCTGAAATGGCCAGAATCGAAGGGATCATGAGCCGACATCAACCCCAAACGGCGGTTGCACGGTTCAATGCCGGTTTGCCACATCAGCCTCAGCCAATTCCAGTTGAACTGGCACAATTAATTGAAAAAGCCCAACATATCCAAACCATCAGTGACGGATCCTTCAATCCTGGCCTGGGAAAAATCATAGAATTATGGGGTTTTTCAACGGATACCCCCCCGCAAACCCCCCCGTCACAAAACAAGATCGATGAGTGGTTGACCCATTTTAAATCGGGGCCGGGACTGGTACTCTCCCAAATACAACCGAGCCAGCCGACTCTGGGCCTGACCAATTCCGCTACCGCTTTGGATCTGGGGGGGATTGCCAAGGGATATGCCATAGATCGGGCCATCGAACAGCTTCGTAAGGCTGGAATAGAGAATGGATTGGTCAATGCCGGCGGTGATATTCGCGGAATCGGTCACAAGGGGGACAAACCGTGGCGTGTCGGCATTCAACATCCCAGGGAGACGGAGCGGGTCATCGCGGTCAGCCAATGGCCAAACCGTAAAAATGGCGATATGGCACTGGTCACCTCGGGAGATTATGAGCGGTTTTTTATGGATCAGGGCCAGCGCTATCACCATATTCTCGATCCCGAAACCGGTTATCCCGCCAAATCAGGACTGTTGTCGGTTTCGGTTCAGGCGGATAATGCGTTGTTGGCCGATGGTTTGAGTACGGCCTTTTTTGTCATGGGAGAAGAGTTGACCCGCAGGCGATATAGAGAGAGTCCAGGGGTGGAGGTTCTTTTGATCCGACAGGATGAAAGTCACTGGAAAAGCGAAGGGTTTCAGGGAGAGTGGCTGGGCAGGTGATTGCATGACCAACCATCCGAGGGAAGAATGACGCTAAAACCGAATCAAAGGTCTGCGCGGTTTTTTTCGTGGCTTGCCGAGGCGACTCAACCGGCTGATCGTTGGATCATGCTCTTTTCGGCTTTGACCCTGGCTGCCTATGCCTGGTCAACAACCGGCCAGGTTGGAGAGAGGGCCGTCATTCTACGGGATAATCAGCCGCTTATGACGCTACAGTTAAATAAAAACAACCTGATCGATGTCGAAGGCCGTTTGGGTCCGATAAAAATTGAGGTCAACAAAGGCCGGGTTCGACTGTTGGAATATGCCTCTCCTCGAATGGTCGGCACCCGAACCGGTTGGATTCAACACTCAGGAGAGATAGCCGTCTGTGTTCCTTGCGGGATACTGATTCAGGTTCAGGGTGGATCGAGCCTTATGAAAACCGACAATCCGTTGTCGTTGGATGGGATCGCCCGGTGAAAAGCCCCATTCGCCCAGATCTGCTTATTGCCTATTTAGCGGCCGCTTCGGTGGTCGCCCATGTTTTGGAAGCGGCTCTCCCCGGTCCCGGTCCCTGGTTTAAACTGGGACTGGCCAACATTTTTACCCTGGTGGCCTTTTTTCACATCGGTTGGCGGGGAGCCGCCTTGGTTTCACTCATTCGGGTTCTGGCCGGTTCCCTGGCTCTGGGAACTTTTTTGTCGCCGACCTTTTTTTTAAGTTTTTCCGGGGCAATCGCCGCTGTTTCGGTTTTGGGCATCGCCTCTTTCGTTCCGGTTAAAATCGGTCCGGTCGGCCTATCCATATTGGCTTCACTGGCTCACATGTCGAGTCAGGTGCTGGTCGCCTGGTGGTTGATTGTCGGTCATGACGGCCTGTTTTTGATCCTGCCCTGGTTTTTGATCGGTGCCTGGATCAGCGGTTTGTTAACCGGTCTTCTGGCTTATCTGATTTTAACCCGGATTGAAAAACATCACCCATTGGAGGCGAGATGGTGATTGGCCTATCCCAGCTCAGAGGCTCAACCACGACTTTCAGATTTGCGATCGCGCTCCTGCTGGCCATGACCCTGCACGGCCTGGTGCTTTTTGGCCTGGATCTCTCATATTTGTTGCCAAAAGCCAAAAAAAACCAATCCAAACCCTTGGTTATTCAACTGATTCGCCAATCATCCCACCAGCCAGCTGCCAGGTATCAAACAGCGCAACCATTGCAACCAGAAAGCCAGGTGGGTGTTTTAACAGCAGCGCTGGAACAGCCAGAGAGTGATGGCAGAGCCTTGAAAATGGATAGCTCCCTCCATTTTGCCGCCCATCTGTCCACTTTTTCACAAAAAAACCTGGATCTGGTCAAAAAAGATGGTAAAACAGGTCGGGAGGAGACGGTTGATCTTAATTCAAAAAAAATTAAGTATTCCAGCTATTTTGGAAAAATAAAAGCTCGAATTAAAACCGGTTGGATCTATCCGAATATAGCCCTACAAAAAAAACTGGAAGGAATCGTCCTGATCTCCTTTTCCATTGACGGGCCGGGAAATCTACTCAATCGGACGGTACTGAGTTCATCCGGGAAGAGAATCCTTGATGATGCGGCCCTGACCGCCATTGCCCGGGCCGCCCCTTTTCCCCCCATTCCCAGGGGCTGGCAGTTGGAACGATTGAACATGACCACCGCTTTTGAATATCGATTGAAAAATCAATAATTACGGGGATAACTAGAGGCAATGCTTGATATTATTTTAGAGTCCATTCGAATCGTGGTTGTAGCCTATTTACTATATACCCTGATTCGAGCCGGAGAGGAGCGCAAACATTTTCCCCATAATGGATGGAGCTTGATTCGAGCCGGATTCGGCTTGCTTCTTTTTGGCTCTCTCATCGATCTGACCGATAACTTTGAATCTCTCAGCGACTATCTTCTCATCGGAAACACCGATGTGGAGGCTGTTTTGGAAAAGATGGTCGGGTATGTGGGCGGTTTTATCCTGATTGCCATCGGCCTCAAACAGTGGTTACCCTTTGTCGCCGGTGTTGAGGAGTTGAGCGAAATGGCCGGACGGCTGGCGACCTCCAAGGAGGAGTTGGAATCTCAACATGCTATCCTGCATGCCAATGAAGAGCGGTTTCGAGCCATATTCAACAGTTCCGATATTGCCATCGCCACTCTGCATCCCAATGGTCAATTTGATCAGGTCAACACCACCTATCAAACGCTTTTGGGGTACAATGCCAACGAGTTGACCGATTTAAACTGGGTTGAACTGGCCGCGCCAGAACACCAGGAGGCCAGTAAAGCGCTGCTTTATAACCTTGGTACGAGCAGACAATCCAAAGCGGAAATTCACCGAGCCTGTTGGAATAAAAATGGAACGACTCAGCTCTGTCATGAACGCCTGACAGCCATCCGTAAGGGTGATAAGTTGCCGGTCTTCTACTATATTCTTCTCATGCACACCGAGCCGGTTTCTGAGGAGGAAGAGGTCTCTTTGTGAACTGTGACGCCAAACAGCAGGCGGCCAATCGGTTGCTGGACTTCTACGATCGTCATGGCCGCACCCTTCCCTGGCGTCAAGAGAGAGATCTTTATCGAATCTGGGTCTCCGAAATCATGCTCCAGCAGACGGGAGTGACCACGGTAATTCCTTATTACCAACGCTTCATCACACATTTTAAAACGGTCCAGGCATTGGCTCAGGCTGAACGATCCGAAGTTTTACATCTGTGGCAGGGGCTGGGTTATTATCAACGGGGCCGCAATCTACACGGAGCCGCCATCGAGATCGTTCGCAACCATGGGGGGGTCTGTCCAGAGCAGATTCAACAGTGGCTGGCTCTGCCCGGTATCGGTCCCAGTACTGCCGCTGCCATTTTGGCCATAGGCCGCAATCAACCCCACACCATTTTGGATGGCAACGTCAAACGGGTATTGAGTCGCCGGGTTGCCCTCCAGGAGCCGGTCGATAGTACGGCGGGCAAAAAAAAATTGTGGCAGATCGCCCGCAGCCTCACTTCGGTTCGACGACCCGGAGATTATGCCCAGGCCATCATGGATCTGGGTGCGATGGTCTGTCGGCAAAAAAATCCGAGCTGCGACCGGTGTCCCTGGCAGGGAGAGTGCCAGGCTCATCAGTTAGGGCAAGAGTCTTGCTTTCCGGTAAAAGCGGCCAAAGCCAAACCTAAAAAACCCCATCTTTACCAAACCACGGTTTTGATCCGACATGCCGATGGCAGACAGCTGTTGCGTCGCCGACCAGAGCGCGGCCTGCTGGCCGGTTTGTGGGAACCCTTATCCACCGACCCTTATCCAAATCCACCCACACAACCGTCAACACAATCCGTATTCGACCTGCTGACTCAATGGGGAATCGAAGGGAAGGAGATTCAATATGTGGGGCAGATCGACCATTCCTTCACCCATTTTCATTTGACCGCACATACCTTTCAGGCGGTTTGCAAACAGGAAGCGGCAGACAAATCGCAAAAAAACAACCATCGCTGGTTGAATGCGGAAGAAATCGAAACCCGTCCTCGCTCAACACTGCATAAAAAGATAATGGCGTTGGCCGGACAAACGGTTTGACGTTGGCTAAACAGACATGGTTCAATGTCGTCGGTGATTGTTTCACAACCGTTCAGAAGAGGCCCCTACCACTTCTGCAATTTTGCGACCTTTAACTCTAAAGAGTAACCTCTGATGAAACGAGCTTTGACCTCCCTTATCCTGGGGCTTTTCTTTTCCGTTCTATCCGTTGGCTCGGTCCGGGCGGTGGAAAATCCGGCCTTGACCATGCCGTTGACCACGGTTGCCGGCGACCACTTCCGTCTCGTTGATTTCAAGGGCCAGGTGCTGGTGATCAATTTTTGGGCCACCTGGTGTCCACCCTGTTTGGCGGAGATCCCGGAATTGATTCAGTTTCAAAAGGAGTACGCCGCCAAAGGGGTCAAGGTGATCGGCATTAATTTCATGGAGCGGCCCAATGTGGAACGGTTGAGCGAATTCATGAAAAAACAGGGAATGAACTACCCTGTGGTTTTGGGAGAAGTGGCCGAGATGCAAAAATTTGCCCGGGAAATGGGCGGTGTGTTCGGTCTGCCCATTACCAAATTTTTAGATCGGGAAGGGCAGATCGTCAACAGTCACGTCGGCGGTATTACACTGGAACAACTCATAAATTTCGTCCAGCCCATTATGGATGAGCAATAGCGCCATGGAACCCGAAGAGGCCCTGCTGGTCTGGACTACCGTATCGGATAAACCGGCTGCCGAGACCCTGGCTGTTCAACTGGTCGAATCTGGGTTGGCCGCCTGTGTTCACGTTTTCGGGCAGGGGAAATCCTTCTACCGTTGGCAAGGGGAGATGCAACAGGAATCGGAATCGACTCTGTTGATTAAAACTCTCTCCAGCCACTATGATGCCCTGGAAAACCTGATAAAAAAGATTCACCCCTACGATCTACCGGAGATTCTGGCGACACCGGTGGTCCAAGGTGAATCCGCTTATCTGGATTGGATTGGCCAATCGACCCGACAAAACAACCAGAAATAGGAACACCCAGGTCATGGAAGTCTCATATGCCGCCGCACTGCTAGCCGGGCTACTCTCCTTTGTCTCACCGTGTGTCTTGCCGTTGGTTCCGGCCTACATCAGTTTCATGACCGGCGTGTCGGTGGACCAGTTGCGAAAGGGGTCTGACAGAGAGGTGGCCACGGCCGCTGCACTGCACAGTCTGTTTTTTGTATTGGGTTTTTCCACTGTCTTTATTGCATTGGGCGCATCGGCCAGTTTGATCGGCCAGGTATTGCTGGCCAACATGGAGATCTTCTCCAAAGTCGGCGGTGCCTTGATCGTTCTTTTTGGTCTCCACTATGTCGGACTGTTTAAAATTGGCTTTCTCAACATGGATGCCCGCTTTAATTTACAGGAAAAACCGCCGGGACTCTGGGGAGCCTACCTGATCGGCCTGGCCTTTGCGTTTGGCTGGACCCCCTGTGTCGGACCCATTCTGGCCACCATCCTGGCCCTGGCCGGTGGGCAGGATAGCATCTGGCAGGGGGTCTCATTGTTATCTGTCTATTCATTGGGGCTGGGCATCCCCTTCATATTGGCCGGGCTGGCCATCAACTCCTTTCTTCACTTCTTCACCAGAATCCGCGCCCATCTGCATAAAATCGAGATCACATCCGGCGTGCTTCTGATCGTGGTTGGAGTAATGATATTTATGGGTGATTTCAGCAAGTTATCTATACTATTAATCGAATGGTTTCCGGTGCTGGGCACCCTCGGGTAAACTTTTTTTCAAAATTTGTAATTTTTTACTTGCAAGGGGTGGTTGAAACGAGTAGTTTCTGTCGTCCCGGTACACGGGACTGTAGCCAAGGGTTACAGCAGCAGATCCGCAGAATGGAAGATCCAATCTCACGATTCGCTTTTGATCTTTAGACAATCAGGTAATCATCGGTGTGGGCGTTTAGTCTTATCGGAGTGGAATTAAGATACTTTGATAGAGAAGAATGTCTGCATCAAGAAGCAAGCAGCAAGCGAGAATCTGTCAATTTCAGGAAGAACTTTAAGATCGCGAGATCTTTGGATAAGTTGG
>JADFYU010000011.1 GCA_015232865.1 Magnetococcales bacterium | reverse complement strand
CTTGGCGGTACAATCCTCTTGGGTAAACTGACATCGAACCCCACTGCCGTCCTCGCCATGCAGCAGCATGGGAGCCATAACCGGGTTCTGCTCCAGCCCCTCTTTAAGAAAGTCCATCTGCTCACGGGCCAGGTTTTCGTCGGTCAGGCTGATACCTGCTGTCGGAATCAGCCGTTTGAAGACCAAACCATTCTCGTCGGTTCCCATGTATTTGACCTTCTGGGCAGCCAAAGACATGAAATTTTCCGGTCGGGAGGCGGGCAGCTCAGCCATTTTTTCGTGGATTTCCCGGACCATGTTGATGAACCAGGGTTTGTAGATGTCCCCCTCTTTGGCCTCAACACCCACCACCATCATATTGCCCATTCCAAAGTGGCTTTCGGCATAGGCATTGGTGGCGACATAGCGGTTGCTGGGTGGCAGCAGGGTGTCGGGATCGTTGCGAATATCCAGTTTATGAATCTGGAAGGCGGCAAGCAGGGTGACAAAAGCGACGATGGCAAAAACAGCCCGCCGATGCTTCATGGCAAACAACGCATATCGGCGTGAAAAACCGCCCGCCTTCTGCGGACTCTCTAAACTGGACATGTGACCTCCTGATGGGGATTTTGATCAACCTTTCTGACAGGTTATAGAGACCAAAGATCAAAAAAAAACCAGGGACCGGATCGGTCCCTGGTTAAATGGATGTTTAGAAAATGTATTTCATGCCGACTTGAACGTTGGAGCTTTTTTCAAACTGGCCGAACATGGTGTCGGCGTCACCGAAATAGGCGTTGTATTCCGAGGTCAAGACCAATTCGTCCGTTACGGCATATTCAACATCGATGCGATTCCAATATCCGCCGCCCTCTTCGACCATAAAGATATTATTTACCCGGCCTTGCTGCTCTTCGCCAAACGGTTTGGAGAGGAAGATGGAGTAAAACTCTTTAAACTCTTCGGCTTTTTTCAGGCCATTGCTCAGATGCATGACCGTGGGGTCAGCCGTGTAGCGGTTGGCCGCCGCATCGTCCACATAGTCAAGATTGATGAACTGAATGAACTGACCGCTGACCAGCATGTTGGTCAGGAAGGTAAAATCGGCTCCGAGCACATATTTGAAGACATCGGCATCTTCCATTTTCATACCGCCGACCAGATCACCGTAACCGAGTTTGGTACGGTCGATGACAGGGGATTTGGTGTCCATCTCATAGACAAATTCACCACGAAGAACCACCGGTCCAAGAGCTTCGGAGTCCAGGGCATAGTCCATAGCGGAACCGAAGGTATGAATCCGATTGAGTTTTTCGGTGAATACCAGGTTGGCGATCTTGGTTGCGTCAACCGATTGCGCCGCACCACCATAGGTGGCTCCGGTGCTATCTTTCAAGGTTAGCGTGGTTTTTCCGCCGACTGTGGTTGGGTTGACAGACAATTTTTTACCATCCTGGCTCTCCCACTGCATCTCTACATAGGGGTTGGCATCATAATGCCAGAGATAGTTCAAGGAGAAGTTGAGATTGTTGCCCAAACTGTTTTTGTAGCGGAATCCGAGATTGGGGTCGGCCTCCTCTGGATAGTCCCGACGATATTCCGAGGTGGCATTGACAAACGCATCGAAGGTGGCAAATGTGGCGTTGGGCATGTATTCGAAGGCTGAATTGGGGTCGGTTACAGAGTCCCAGTTGGTGTCACCGCCATCGATCAGGTTGGTTTGTTGGTTGTTGGTGGCTTGGGCCACTGCATTCAAACAGCTGGCATTGGCTGCGGTTTGACCCGCACCGACGGCCAAACCGTTACAGGGAAAACCAACACCGGCCATCAGACCTAAAAATCCCAGAGCGTTAGCGGTGCCGCCGTCGACAAAGTCCTGCACGGTGGTGTCCGTCACGCCAGAGAGGGCCAACGGAGAAAGGAATGCAAAGGTCGCACCGTTCCAGAAGGTGGTGGAAACCGTACCCAAAGCTGGAACAATATTCAAAAATCCGTTCACTGGACCGGTGATGGAGTCCACGCCCAGCATTTTGAAGGGTTGGCCGACATCGCCGTCGGCTTCCATGCCGGGAATGGTGTTTTCATGGTGTTGAGAGACGATAAACTGAACATTGCCGTTCTCGCCTACATCGGTTTCGGCTTTGATCATCCAGAGTGGAATCCGAGAATCTTCGGAGGTGTTCTGGACAAATTCCCGCCAGTCGGTGGGGTTGACCAGATCCAACATTTTGATGCCGTCAGCCGTGCCCCAGACCACCTGCTGTTTGCCGATGCGCAGATCAAACGCGCCAACAGAAGTGTCGAGGTAAAGCTCTCGGAGAAAGTCGTTCTGGGTATTCCATTGGTGTCCGCCATAACCGTCGATTCCTTCGGTATCGTGGACCAGGTTAAGCTGGGCATGAAGAACCGTATCATCAGTAAAGGAGCCGTTGATAAACAGGTTGAGAGAGTTTTCAAATTTTAGAAGCTCACCGGAACTCTGTCTGGTTGTGCCGTTTGTCGAACCCAGTTCGCCGGTTGTTGGACCGGAGCGGGTAAAAAAGGCCGTCTCATTTTTAAGTACGCCGGATACTTCCCAGTTTACGCCGTTTTCGTCTTCTGCCTGGGCCTGGGTGGCAGAAAAAAGTGTCAGTGCGGCTGCAAGCCCCATCATTGTAGATTTAGTCACGAACTCATTCCTTATCGCAAGATTGATCGTATAATTGGCTAGATGAATACCATGTCGGTTAACGTTTGATCTTTCTTAACGTTTTTTCAGACCAGAAATCAGCATCCCTGTCGGTATTCCACTCAGCGACTTCGGTGGGAATGTTGGCCATGGTTTCGTGTTTGGTGGTCAGGTTCTTGCCATACCAGTATTTCCACCAGATGCCACGAGGATCGCTCAAACCCATGGAAGTCCAGGCCCGATCAATCACTTTGATTTTTTCGCCGTCTTTAAAATATTCAGTGCGGTAGTCGCCAAAGGTTTCACTATCGACGAAGCTGATCCGGTGGTCATACCACCAGTTGTTGAACTTGGTGGTGCTTTTGAGTTTATAGACGCTTCGTCCCTTGGCATCGCAGAAGGGAGGGTTGATGTCCTTGGAATATTTGTTTTGATGCTCCTCTTCCACATTCATGGCCATCAAACAGTCGGCGAAAGTCTCGCTGCCCAACAGTTCATGATTTTCATGCTGAGGCTTGCGCAGGGTTACATCGCCAAAGGTAAAGTCGGTTCCACCCCAAGAGTCGTCATGGGCGGGTTGAGCAAAACGACGGATTTTACGCAGGGCGGGCAACCAGATGGCGTAGGATTGGCTCTTGTCATCGTCTTCAAAGTCGGTGATGAGCATGCCGGTTCCCTTGAGTTTTCCTGAGCGGAAAATGGCAATATCCTGACCCTTGACCACACCATCGCTGTAATCATTGTTCAAGTGGCGTTCCACCGTATTGATTTTTGGCCTCTCCCCCTCTGTGCGGCTGAGCAGGACGGTAATGACCTCATCGTTCCGATTGATGGAAAAATTTTTCACCGAGTAGAAGTGATTGACAAAATAAACCTGTTTGGCAATTTCATCGGCTGTCGGGGTTCCCTGTGGGTAGGCTAGATCTTTGGGAATGCCGCCTGCCCAAGCTGACGTGGTTGCCAAACCGGCCATCAGTGCCATGCCAACCACCCATTTTGCGTTTTTCATAAAAATCTCCTGACGGTGTATTTAAAGAGGTTGCTGCATTTCTCTATTCGATAAAAATTTATACACTAAAATAAAGTTGTTAATTTTTGATAGAACATATCAGCAATGTATATTTGTAATTATACAAGTGTAGTCGATTGTCCTAGAAAATATCAATAAATTTTTCTTTACTGGGTAAAATAATATGGATATCACGATTTCGTTAATCTGTTGTTCAGTGATGAAATAACATTATTAATTTGTTCAAGGTTGATTTTAAAATATAATTTTTCAATAACAGCGGATTTCCTGAAAAACGATCCGATAGTGATTGTTATTGAAAATTATATTTTTCAGTGCTATTTTTTAAGCGATTTGACCGAAGATTGGGATGGTTATACGTTGGGATTTTGTGAAATGTGAAAATAAATCTGGTATGATCCGGATCTGGTTGTGCTAGAATACAACATCTGATTGTAAATAATTGATGAGTATCGTTATTCAGTCAAGTTTGGATGAATGGGGTGAATATCCAGCGGATGGGGAAAAAAAGCATTCTTATTACCGGTTGTTCAACCGGAATCGGTCGCTGTGTGGCGGCCGGGTTACGGGACCGGGGTTGGCGGGTGTTTGCGGCTGCCCGAAAATTGGTCGATGTTGAGGCGTTATCGAAGATGGGCTTTGAATCCTGCCGGATCGACCTGACCGACTCGGACTCCATTCATGCCGGTGTGGAGTGGGTTTTGCGTCAGACCGGCGGGGGGTTGGATGCGTTGTTCAACAATGGAGCTTATGGTCAGCCCGGTGCGGTGGAAGATCTTTCTCGGGCCGCTCTGCAAGAGCAGTTTGAGACCAATCTGTTTGGAACCCACGAACTAACCCGATTGGTGTTGCCGGTGATGCGTCGTCAGGGGCATGGTCGGGTCATCCAGAACAGCTCTATTCTCGGGTTTGTCGCCATGCCGCTTCGGGGAGCTTATGTTGCCAGCAAGTTTGCCCTGGCCGGTCTGACTGAGGCCATGCGAATTGAAATGGACGGCAGCGGTATCGATTTCATTTTGATAGAACCTGGTCCCATCAAAACCGCCTTCAGAAAAAATGCCCGAGCGGCTTTTTTAAAGCATGTGGATTTGGAGTCGAGCTTTTTTCGAGCTCAATATAGAGGATGGACCGCAGAAATAGGGGATGAAGCGGTGGATAAAACGCCGTTTGCCCTGCCACCGGAAGCGGTCTTGGCCAAGGTTATCCAGGCTTTGGAGAGCAAAAGGCCGCGTGTCCGCTATGGAGTAACCGTTCCGACCCATCTGTTTTGGGTTTTTCGCTGTTTGTTGCCACGCAGATGGGTGGATGCTTTGTTGCTCAGGGCGAGTCGATAAAATTAACAAATGTACCATGCACGCCCGGTCATCTGCCGAAGCTAAAATCAAGTTTTTTGGGGTTAAATAATAGTCATGAAAAAGAATATGGGTATCAGTAGCAAATTGATTCTGCTTTTTTCCGTGATCACCTTGTCGATCATAGCGATCACCACCTATCTACAGTTCAGTAGTGCGGTTGTGGCGTTTGAAAAGGAGAAAGCGGCTACCGCTCGGGCCGCAATGAATGCGGGAGAGAACATTCGTAAAAATATGGGGAATGCGTGGAACGATGAGCTGATTGCTTCCGATTCATTTACGGATGCCAAACAATGCCGCAAGGAGACCAGCCGTAATGCCCGTTTGGAGTGCGCCCGCCGGACCAATCTGCACGGCTTGATTCCGGTCATCCGCATGTTGGAATCAATCGGCAGCGCTGCAAGCTCTGCTAAAATGGCGGTTCGGGTTGCCAAGCGGGAGCGTCCCCGAGACCCGGACGCTCAAGGCAATCCCTTTGAAATCAGGCTGATGGATGAGATGAAAAAGGGCGTAACGGAAATCTCCCGACCCGATTTGGAGAGTGGGCAGTTCATTTTTGCTCGGGAGATCAAGGCGGATCAGGGTTGTATGGGGTGTCACGGATTTGAGAATGACGGTCCTCCGGGACAAACCGATTGGTTTGGCTTTGAAAAAGAGGGATGGCGGGTCGGTCAGCAGGTTGGTCTGATCATTATCTCTTCTCCGTTGACGGAGTTGTCGGCAGTCAAGCGTGATATCCTGATTCGTTCAGTGGGAATCGCCGGTTTGCTGTTTGTCGTCGGCCTGCTCATTTTCTTTACCGTTGTCAAACGATCCATTACTGGCCCGGTCGCTGAGATGGCGTCGGGCCTTGCGACAATGGCCGATGGCAACCTGGATGTCTCTGTCGCCGTCATCAGCAACGACGAGGTGGGTCAGATGGCATTGGCTTTGAACCGAATGGCCAAGAAACTGCGTGAGGTGGTTGGAACGGTTGTCGGAGCGGCGGCCAGTGTTACCGAGGGTAGCCAAGAGCTTTCCCATAGTTCTCAGCAGCTTTCAGAGGGAGCCGTCATGCAGGCCGCCTCCATTGAAGAGACCTCTTCGGCCATGGAGCAGATGGCGTCCAACATTCAACAAAACACTGACAACGCCAGGCAGACCGAAGAGATCGCTCAAAGGGCTGCGGCTGATGCTCAAGAGGGTGGTGAAGCGGTGACTCATGCGGTCAACGCCATGCGCCAGATTGCCGGCAAAATTTCCATCATCGAGGAGATTGCCCGACAGACCAATTTATTGGCACTCAACGCTGCCATTGAAGCGGCTCGGGCTGGTGAGCATGGGAAGGGGTTTGCGGTGGTGGCGGCTGAAGTACGCAAATTGGCCGAGCGGTCGCAAACGGCTGCCGCTGAAATCAGCAGCCTGTCGGCTTCTTCGGTCGATGTGGCGGAAAAAGCTGGCAACATCATCAATACCCTGGTGCCGGACATCCAGAAAACCTCGGAATTGGTTGCAGAAATTGCCGCTGCCAGTGACGAACAGACCCAAGGGGCCGCACAGATCAATAGTGCGATTCAGCAGTTGGATCAGGTGATTCAACAAAACGCCAGCTCCAGTGAAAAGATGGCTTCAACCGCCGATGATATGTCCAGTCAGGCTTCCGGCCTACAGGAAACCATCGGTTTCTTCAAGGTTGGCCGGCAGTCGGGCCAATCTGCGCTGGCTAAGCGGTCCGGCAAATCAGCGGCAGCCCGAGTGCAACATCATCAACCGGCACCACCACAGGCCAGAAGGCCGCAGGCGGCCATCGCGCACAAACCGTCCAGAGTTGCCCAAATCGATAGGGGTAGTCGTAATTCCGATTCGTCGGACGATGAGTTTGAGCGGTTTTAATCGACAGCTCTCAAACGACTGCGGGTCCAGGGCGATCATCGCCCTGGCGGGTCGTAGGGCAGAGCCCTAATAAACCTGGATCCGGCAGTTGAACGTATGCACATAGCCCAACCTCTTGATTCACCAGACAAACCAATATCTTGCACCAGCCACACTCGTTCAACTGCCGAATCTAGGTTAAAACAGGGCGGGGTTACACCCCGCCCGTCACCTTTGTTTCCCAGGCGTGTCACTCAATTTTTGGTTGGATGGAATCAATACCTTCGAAAACGGTTCGGTGGACGCAGGGCGGCACCGGGTCGAAACGAGGCGCCGGCGCTGACGGAGACCCGCAGTCCACGTTTTTCGATGGTTTCTGTGGGCAACTCCTTGAGAAAGCGAGAGGGGGTGGCCGGCTCAAAACGGTTGTACATCAGGCGACGGCGAGCGTGGCTCAAGTAGAGCTTTTCACGGGCGCGGGTCATACCGACATACATCAGACGCCGCTCCTCTTCCAGCCCCGCTTCCCCCTCGTCAACGGCCAGTTTATGGGGTATCAGGTTCTCTTCCAGGCCGACGAGGAAGACGATGGGAAACTCCAGGCCTTTGGCCGAGTGGAGGGTTGAAATCACCACTTTGTCCTGTTCGATCAGCTTTGCCTCATCGCCGGGATCAGAGTCCAGGGCGGCTTTTTCCAGAAAGCCGATCAGATCGCTCTCTTGGACCAGATAGGCCCGCAGTTCTTTGAGGTTATCCCGTTTTTCCTCTTCTCGCTCGGTGTTCTCCAGGGCGGTGTTGTAGCCCGATTGATCCAGCAACAGGTCCAGGATGGTCTCCGGGGGCTCTTCCTGGTGGAGTCGGTTATGGGCTTCGTCTATGAGAATGATAAAGTGGACCAATTGCGCTCGAATGGCCGGTCCCAGCCGTTTTTCGGTTATGACACGACGCGCACCGTCGAGCAGGGAGCCTTGGAATTCCGAGGCCGCCTCTTGGATGGCGGCCAGGGCGCTGGGGCCGATTTTACGTTTGGGAACGTTGATGATCCGTTCAAAGGCCAGATCGTCACGGGCGGAGTAGGCCAAACGCATATAGGCGATGGCATCTTTGATTTCTGCCCGATCCATGAAGCGCAAGCCACCCACCACCCGATAGGGAATCCGTTCCCGGTCCAGAGCCTCCTCGATGGCGCGGGTTTGCCGGGAGGCGCGAACCAGAACAGCGGCGCGACCGAATCGACCGTCTCCGCAATTGCGAAAAATCTCCTGAGCGACAAAACGGGCTTCGTCGGTGCCGTCTTCGGCGGTATAACGGACCAACTGTGCTCCGCTTTCGCCCTCGGTCCAGAGGGTTTTTTCCATGCGTCCGGTATTGTGGTTGATCAATTGGGCGGCCGCTTTGAGAATATTGCCGGTGGAGCGATAATTTTGCTCCAGGCGGACCGTTTGGGCGTTGGGAAAATCCTCTTCAAAACGGAGGATATTATCCAATCTGGCCCCGCGCCAACTGTAAATGGACTGATCGTCGTCGCCCACCACGCAGAGGTTGCCGTGACCGCTGGCAATCTGTTTCATCCAATCATACTGTACCCGGTTGGTATCCTGGTATTCGTCGACCAGAACATGGATAAAGCGGCTGCGAAAGGATTCCAGGGTTTCCGGAAATTTCTGCCAAAGAATCAGGCAGTTAACCAGAAGATCGCCAAAATCCATGCAGTTGGTGCGGCGCAGTTCATCCTGGTAGTGGTTGAAAACATGGCGAACCTTCTCCCGGTCGCCGGGAAAACGGATATGCTCGGCGGTCAGGTCGTTGGGTCCGAAGCCGTCGTCCTTCCAGCGGGAAAAGGAGTTGGCCAATCGTTTGGGTGTCCAGAAGAGATGCTGAAAATGGAGGGTTTCCAGCAATTTTTTTATCATTCTCTCCTGTTCGGATGTGTCGAGAATGATAAAATTGCTGTCAAAACCCAGTTTATCGGCATGCAGGCGTAAAATTCTTGCACCCATGCCGTGAAAAGTGCCGATCCAGAGGGAACGGGCGGTAATGGGGTCGAGTCCGAGAATATCGACAACCCGTTCCCGCATTTCCCGTGCCGCCTTGTTGGTAAAAGTGACGGCGAGAATTTCGGCGGGTGCGAGGGCGTCCTCTTTGAGAAGATGGGCCAGGCGTCTGGTCAATACCCGTGTTTTGCCGGAACCGGCTCCGGCCAAGACCATGAGCGCGCCACCGCGAGCGGTTACGGCCTGGCGTTGGGGGGCGTTGAGATTGCTGAGAATATCAGGCTGATTCATGAGGGTCTGTTCTAACTCCGTGTTTCCCGTTCCATGAGTGCCTTATTGTAGGCGCGAACCATGTCATGGTCGGTAATCAGGCCGAGTACCTGACCAGGATTGTTCTCGGCTACCACCGGCAACTGCTGGACATCGTTTTCATCCATCAGTTGAAACGCCATGTAGAGGTTGTTTTCCGGGTTGATGGTGATGACTTTTCGAGTGGCGATATCACGGACCAGGACCAGATCTTCCAACCCCTCTTCAAAGGCGACGCCCCGGATATTTTGGAAGGAGACGATCCCCGAGAGCATGCCCTCGGCATCGACCACCAGAAAAATCTCCTCTTTACAACTATGAATTCGCTCTTTGAACTGCTTGATGGTCATGGTTTCCGCCACCGTTTCAAACTCCCGTTTGACAATGGAGGCGATGGATATATGGCGCATCAAACCCACTTCCCGACCGGAACGCAGATCGATATCGTGTCTACGCAAGGCACTGGTGTAGACGGAATCACGGTAGACCTGATTGATGAGAACCGTGGCGACGATGGAGGCCACCATCAGGGCCAGCATGATGCGGTAGTCTCCGGTCAGCTCAAAAAGGATGAGAATGGAGGCGATAGGCGCGCCCAGCACCGCAGCGGCCATGGCGCCCATTCCGACCAGAGTGTAGGCGCCCGGGCCGGCGGATATGGCTGGAAACAGATCGTGGGCAAAGACACCGTAACTGCCACCAACCATGGCCCCTAAAAAAAGGCTTGGAGTAAAAACCCCCCCGGAAAAACCGCTGCCGAGGGTAACGGATGTGGCGAGAATCTTGACCAGGATCAGGGTTAACATGACCGGTCCGGCCATCTCCTCCAGGAGAGCGATATTCATGGTATCATAGCCGACCCCCATCACCTGGGGAAATGCCAGGGCGATGACGCCGAGCAGAAAACCGCCGATGATCGGCTTGAGATAACGGGGAATGGGAATCAGGGCAAAAAGATCTTCGGATTTGAAGAGTACCTTCATGAAGATGATTCCGGTAACGCCACACACCACGCCCAACCCCACGTAAGCGGGAATCTCCCAGGCGGACACCAGGGTGTAGTGGGGAACGATGAAGGCGGGAAAGTCGCCGAGGTGCAACCGCGCGATGACCGTGGCGATGACCGACGAGAGAACGATGGGTGAAAAGGTCGCCAGACCGTAATCGGCCAAGATCACCTCCAACGCAAACATGACTCCGGCAATGGGGGCGTTGAACGAGGCGGCGATTCCCGCAGCGGCTCCACAGCCGACGATGGTTCTCATGTGTCGGGTGGACAGATTGAGTTTGCTGCCGAACCAAGAGGCGATGGTGGCTCCCAGATGGACCACCGGTCCTTCCCGGCCGACCGAGCCGCCACTGCCGATGGAGAGAGAGCAGGCCAGCATTTTCCCCAGGCCATCGCGAAGATTCATCTTGCCGCCGTGCAGGGCCACTGCCGACATCACCTCCGGAACGCCATGGCCACGGGAGCCGGGAAAGAAAAAGTGGACCAGCGGGCCAATGATGGCGCCACCGATCATTGGCATCAGGATGATGTGCCACCAAGTGAGTTCAGAGAGGATCTCCACCACGTTTTCCTGGCCGCTACCCATGAAAATATGTTGAAAAATCTCGATTAAGGTCCGAAAAAGAATGGCACCGTACCCAACCACCACGCCGATGACGACGGCCATGATAGAGAGGGTAAAATGTTCATTGAAACCCAGTTTCTTGAAAAATTGTACCATGAGGATTTTAGCTTTGGGTCGAACTGGTCGATAAGGTTCTAAGGATTGGATTTATTCTAGTCCCTTCTGGGTCATCGTCACAACTATATATAGGTATTTTTTTTCTTTGCTGGTTTAGTTGAACAATTTGGGAGCCAATATGATCACCACCAATTCCATAACCGCCGCCTATTCGGTTCACAGCCGTTCCAGTGGGACGATCGGCTCAGCGGTTCAAACGGGTCGCAGCGCCAAATATCAACCGGTGGATGTCGTTGAATTTTCGGCCTCCGCTCTGGCTGTTTCCGGTGGGGAGCGGCTCTCGGTGCAGAATCCGGCCATGTTTGAAAACAGTGAGCAGCTTAAAGGAAATTTGAATCGAATCCTCATGGAGACGTTGTTTGGCAAAGAGACGACGGAGCAATCGGAACAGTCTGAAAGCGTGGAGGAAGAATTGGTGCGGACCCTGATTTCCGATCCGATCGCCGATGAAATCATGGCAGACCTCTCTGTACAACAAGCCCACATTTAGGATTCTCTCCGGTCATGTTCATCGTCCGATTATTGCTTTTGGCGGGGATTTTCTATCTTATCTATCGAATAGCCTGGCCATTTTTCAAGAATTCAACCCTGGAAGGGGAGGAGAAACCGGTTTTGGTTCAGTGTGGTCGCTGTCAAACCTGGGTGCCCAAGCAGGAGATTCTCCAGCAGGGGAACGGGGCGTTGTGCTGTCAGGAGTGCGCCCGGGACGACGGTTTGTAATTCAACCTGAATTCGGCAGTTGAACCGATTGCGTTGTCGTCGAAGCGGCAGTTCAATGGATCTGTGTTGACCGATTTGTGTTTTTTGCGGCATTACCCTGGACGCTGCCTTTTTTCTCCTCGACCAACCGGTCAGCCAAGCTCGGTCTTGCTGTCAGAGTTGTAGCGTGTCAAACGTTTTAAGTTTCTCCATAAAAGAGAGTGCGTCGGGATCGTTGGGGTACAGACGGTGCACGTTCTCCAGGCGGCCACTGACCGCAGCAACGGCGAACATCAACGATTTTTCCTCTCGGCTTTGAAACCAAAGCCCCTTTTTTACGGTGTCCGGATTGGATTTTGGCACATCCAACGGTAGTGCGACGGCGTGGAGGATCTGTTGATGTCCCTGGATTTGACTCGAATAGACCTGACTCCACGCAAAGGCATTTTCCGGGTTTTTCAGTGATTGATGAATGGACCAGGCGGCCAGGTAGGCGGTATACATGGCGGAAACCACCCCGTTGGCATAGATGGGATCGACAAAGCCAGAGGCATCCCCCACCAGATAGTATCTGGGACCGACAACGGAATCAGCCAAAAAGGTGTATTTATTCTTTTGCCGGAAACTGCCCGCAATGTACTGTTCCGGTTTTAGCAGCTCTCTCAAACCCCACTGATTTTGACAAATATCCAGAAAAAAATCCTCGGCAGAACCGTTGAACGCTTGCAATTGTTGTGGAGGTAACAGCATACCGACGCTGACTTGCTCGCGCAGGGGAATAAACCAGCTCCAGGCCCATTGCCCCAAAGAGTTGACAAAGGTAACCGGTGTTTTTTCGCGGATTTCTGCGTATGGGTAAGCGATCCCATCGCTTGCCAGGTAACGATCACCCTTGAAATAGCCCCAGATGGATGTAAAACCAAAGTCCGGGTCGGGTTGACGGGTTTTCAGCCGTCGGGAGAGGAAAGAGTCGGGACCGGAGGCGTCGATGACATATCGGCAGCGGATTTGCGCCTGTTGTTTTTCTCCGAGCCTCTGATAATGAACGACTGAACCCTGTTTTTGATCAGAAAAATCCACATTTCGAACAATGACCCGCTCAAAAAACAGGCCGCCGGATTTTTTGGCATGGTCGCAGAGAATTTTATCAAAAATCTCCCGCTCCACATGCAGGGCTGGCCGTTTGTGACCAAAATCCTTGAATTGAAGGCGTTTGATTGCCCCCTGCCACTGGACGATACCGCCGGCCTTTTCAATAAAATTTGCCTGCTCGATCTGTTTGGTGACGCCAAGAATATCGGTAAATTTCCAGACGTGGGGCAGCAGACTCTCTCCGACAACACGCCGGGGGTGGCTGGTTTTGTCCAGCACGACAACCTCGTAGCCTTTTTGAGATAACAGGGTTGCCGCTGAACTGCCCGCCGGGCCACTGCCTATAATGACGACATCGCATTGAGTTGGAATAGACATGGTCTTTCTCCTGATGCTTTGTCATCCTGGAAACGGCGGTTGGCGGTGCGTACCGACAACGGCCGTTTTCAGGATGACAGGTCAATTATTGTCGCAAGCTTGTTGATCCCAGTGCTTCAGCACTCATCAATTGATGGGCAGGCCGAAGTCCAAAAAAACAATTAAAAAAAAAGGGTGGGGTCTGGGGCGGTTCTCCGCCTCAGTGGGGTGCGGGGCAAAGCCCCGAAAAAACCAGCCCGTTTTAACTTATGGTCGTACAGATTTTAACCTGTCAATTAACAAGAGCAAGAGCACTAGATACGGCAGTTGGCATTGTTATTGGTAAAGTATGACCTTGATATTCCAGGTTGCCAAGTCGTTCTGAAATATCCAAGCTGATAAAGGTTTCTGACCCATTCTGATCAGGAACTGTATGGAGCGGCGTTAAAAAATTGGCTGATGTAAAACCATCCAAGGTTGTGCGGTTGATCGATCCAGCGACTCTGCAACAGATCCGCATATTGTTTCATCAGAGCCTGAATTTTTACCTTGCGAGATTGGCCCTCCTGCTCCGGATCAAAGGGTGGATGGAAGGTGATGGTGATATGGCCCGCCTCGTCTATGTTGGAAAAAACCGCCAGGGTCGTCGCTCCATTATCCACCGCCAACGTCGCCATGCCCGGCATGAAAAGTCGGGTCCGATCCAAAAAAGGCAGGCTGATGCCGGATTTTCCGAAGACGGCATCTCCGGCCATCATCAAAACGCCGTTATCCCGCAGTACCTGCCCGGCCTGATGGAGTTGCCCGAGATACTCTTTGCCTTCGCCAATAACAAACACCGTGTTTTTTAAGAGAGGTGGAGCCAGCCCCCATTTTTTCAGACGATCCGAAATCTCAATCGAGCTGGTTGGATAGCCCCTCCTGCTCATCAATAACGTAACCGGATAACCGGGAATAAAATGGCTTCTGGCCAGTAACACGCCTCGACCCAACTCGACCGCTTTTTCAAAATGATCAAAACCGCGAACAGTCACCCATCTGGACCAACCTTGTTCCGTTAGTTTGACCAATACCCGCTCGCGCCACGGGACATTGGGAAACAGATAATTGGCTATCATGGACTGCTCAATCACCTGCTCCGGGTCCAGGGGTCGATCGATAATCCGTAAAAGCTTGCGCAAATCCTGAATCGATTTTTGCGTATCGACATGCTTAACAAGCCAGTCAGCCTTGATGGATTGCCGGGCAATTTGATTGGAGTGGTTCAGGTCGGTCACGACATCTTTGAGCATCAGCAGTCTGGTGGCTTTTTTGGTCTGATTCCCTCTGATATATAGCTGAGCCAGTTGACAGCCGATCTGGATGTGGTTCGGAAACAGTTTGTGGGCTTTGACCAAAATCTCTTCCGCTTTGGACCATTGGTTCAATTGTACCAGGCCCAGACCCAGGCCACACCAGGCCAGCGGCTGTTGGCTATTCTTCTGAATGGCTTGCTGGAATAAGTGCACCGCTTTTTTTGGCCGTTTGTTCTCCAAAGCGTTCCTGCCCAGTTTATAGAGTGAAGGGGTGGTCTGATTATTCATGGTGAACCAAAAAGGAAGGGGTACATTGATTGGCCGACCGGGATCGGAAAAATAATCGAATGGTTAAACCTGGGTTCGGCAGTTGTCGGTACGCCCCGGACAAATCATTGGATTTCACCATGCACGAACCGCCAACTGCCGAATCCAGGTTAAAAGAGAAGTACACTTATAATGTCATTTCTGATATCGTCCAGCCTGACTGGCTTTAGCCTGTATCCTAAACATTTCAAAATACCTGGAACGGATATCATGAAAGAAACCCAAGAAAAAATCAAAGCCTATATTGTCAATGAGATTTTGGAAAATGAGTCCCCAGGTGAACTGGAAAACGATACGCCGCTCATCTCAAGCGGCATCATCGATTCCACTTCTGCCGTAACCATGGTGGGTTTTCTGGAGGTGACCTTTGGCGTGAAATTCGACCACAAGGTGTTGACCCAGGATAACCTGGACAGCATCAACGCCATTGCCAGTTTGGTAAAAAGTGTACAAAAATCCGGGTGAATACCGAACCAAACTCCTTGATCGATCTGCTTCGCCGCTCAGCCCACTCCTTTCCTGAGCGAATGGCGCTGGTCGAAGGGGATGGGCGGCGGATCTCCTACCGGGAGATGTGGCAATCGGTCGTGCAGTTGGCCGATCAACTCCATGCTTTGGGGATATCCTCCGGGCACCGGGTGGCCGTCCTCGGAGAAAAGTCCATTGAGACCGTCTGCACATTTTTTGCTGTGATGAAGGTTGGGGCCGCCTACCTTCCACTTGATCCGGCCGCGCCGGTCAATCGTAACCGGCAACTGTTGTTGGACGGCGCGGTGCGGGCCGTTGTACTGGCCGCCGATTTTTATGAGTCCCTGGTCAATCGGGACGAATTGGCGGATTTTTCCTGTCATGATGTGACAACCGGCTGGGTAGTCCTGGTTTTTGCCGCTTCAAATCAGGCGGCTCAATCAGTTCAAGTCGAGCCGGGCCTGGTTGATCCCGCTTATATTCTCTTTACCTCCGGCTCCAGTGGTCGTCCCAAGGGGGTGGTTGTCTCTCACCGGGCGGTACTCTCTTTTTTGGGCTGGTGTTCCAAAACCTTCAATCCCAGCCATGAGGATCGCTTCTCCTCCTTTGCCCCGCTACATTTCGCCATGTCGGTTTTTGATCTCTTTCTGGCGATAAAACATGGAGCCCGTTTGGTTTTGCTTGGGGTGACCTTTCTTCGACATCCCACAGCGCTGATCCGATTATTGGCGACTGAACGGGTCTCCATCTGGTACTCCACCCCTTCCGGGTTGCGTCTTCTGATGGGCAGCACGGCTTTGTCGGAGCGGCCATTGCCCGACATGAAAAAAATATTGTTTGCCGGAGAGCCTTTTCCCATAGAGGATTTGAAGCGTCTGCGTAAACTCTTGCCCGAACCGGATTTTTATAATCTGTATGGGGCGACCGAGGTCAATGTCTGTGTCTGTCAACCCATACCAAAAATCATCCCGGATGAGCGAGACCGGCCGTTTCCCCTTGGCAAGCCCTGTAGCCATATACAGGTCAGGGTGGTGACGGAAGCGGGTCGAGAGGCCGAAATAGGCGAGCCGGGCGAATTGTGGATTCAGGGAAAAGCGGTGATGTCCGGTTATCTGCAAGATGCGGGCGGGGTTGACCGAAAAAACCAGGTTTTGGCTGATGGGGAGGGGGGAGCCTGGCATCAAACCGCTGATATCGTCGCGTGGACGTCGAATGGAGCGTTGAATTTTATCGGCCGACGGGATCGCGTAATCAAACGGCAGGGATATCGGATCTCTCTTCTGGAGATTGAAACCGCCCTGTTGTCTCATGTGCTGATCGCTGAAGCAGCAGCCATTGCTCGCCCGGAATCCCCGCAGGGTTTTCGTATTGTGCTCTTTGTGAAGTTTAGAGGGGAGGATCGTTTGAGTAGCCTGGCCCTGAAGATTTTTCTTTCCAGCCTCCTGCCGGTCTACATGATCCCGGATCAATTCATCATCATGGATCTGCCCAAAACTTCGACCGGAAAGATTGATTTTCCGACCCTGGCCCGTTATGCAGAAACACTCTGAATGATTGATGAAATCAATAAGAAAACCCCCCGAAATCTGTGTGATTACGGGGGGTTCTTTAAACGAAAAGGGCCGATTGGCGGCTATTGTTTAAAGTAGGGGTGAAACAGCTCATCTTCAGACAGGGTATTGTCAGAGAGCGTGCTGTTTTTTTGATAAAGGTCGCTCAAGAGTCCAAGCTGTGACTGCTCGGCATATTCGGTCAGCGTCAAGATTCCATTGAGTGCCAGAGGCAGTGAAAAGTGGGGCTTAGCCGTACCGGATTGAAAACTAACAGATTCGTACATTTTTTTTCTCCAAGAAAGGATAGGAATATGTCGGTTTAGCTTCAAGAGATGTGCCACTTTTTCAAGGTTTCGTTAAAGAGTTGGATAACCTGTTATCCAGTCAGGTTTTTTTCTTTTGCGTACTGGTCAATCGAAAGAAATCGAACCAGGAAAATGGTCAATAAACCCGACTTTCACACCCAATTACCGCCAAAATCGGCTCCCCCTTGATCCGATGGATATCGCCAGCCTTTTGAATTTAAGATGTCAAAATTATTAAATCCCTGGTTTCTACCCTTCCGATCCAGTCCGCGATATGCCACAATGCTCCGCTTAAGTTGCATTTTATAACGACATGTGGCGAGGCAAAAAAACACCCCCCCCCCCTCAACTAAAAAGTGTGACTGGAATATCAATCAACACACCCAAAGCAAACAAAGTCCCCGTAGCTCAGTCGGATAGAGCAACGGATTCCTAATCCGTAGGCCGTGCGTTCAAATCGCGCCGGGGACACCAAATATATCGATAGCTTAGGCTGTATATTTTGGCCTAAGCTGTTTCTTTTACTGGAGCTACCTTTGGGAGGGATCTAGGCTGAAAGATTAGACGGCACAGAGATGAAAAGCACCTTACGAAAATCCCAACAGGCTTACATAAACTCAGAGCTGATTTTTTTCTGGCTATAGGTTGGACAAAAGAGCCACAATCAGGAGATTCTAATATGCTGACCCTAGCCGCCAGAGAAGCAAAAAACCGTTTTGGTCACTTGATGGACCAAGCCCAGCGGGAGCCGGTAACCATTGAAAAAAATGGTCGCCCTGTTGCGGTTGTGATGTCTATGGATGAATACCAGCAAGGACAGCAGTTGAAGCTGGAGCAGTTACAGCGAGATTTGGAAATTGGTATCGCTGCTGCTGATCGAGGCGAGTTGTTGGATGCTGACAAGGTGTTTACAGAGCTTCTGGAGGATTGATCACCAATTGAACCTAGATACGGCAGTTGTAAGCACGCAATCGGCACAACCTCTTGATTCACCTGGCAAACTAGAAAAAAGTCTCATCACCAATAAGGTGACTTGGATTTTTTCCAGTTCACCAGATAAACCAATATGTTGCACCGCTTACGCACTTCCAACTGCCGAATCTAGGTTGAAGCAATCAAAGCTTAAAGTGTTGATGACTCCTCCGGCCAGGAATGATCTTTTGGATATCCGGGCATATTTTGCAGAGGATAACCCACTGGCAGCAAAAAAGACGCTGGAGCTAATCCAGGCTAAATGTAGTTTGCTGGCTCAATCGCCTGGAGTTGGGATTTGTCGGGATCATTATCAAAATCTTCACATGTTCCCGGTTGGTCGTTATCTGATTTTCTATCGTCCTTCAAAAAATGGGGTGGAGATTATCCGGGAGCTGCACTCTTCCAAAGATGTTGAAAGTCTGCTCTAAAATTTCCCTGTTTCGGTACGATCTGTGGCACAATTACGGTACATTTTCTCGGTTCATCTGATCTGAATCTCTCTCAACGCCATTGCTGTCAGCTCTCCAACTCCCTCTAGTTTGCTGGCCAAAGTGTGGGTGCCGTCCAAATTGTTTTCTTTTCCCATCTGCTCCAGTTTACCGCATAGGCCTGCCAAATGGTTGGCACCAAGGGTCCGGGCACCACCTCTCAAGCAATGGGCCTTTTGCTCAAGCATGTCTGTGTTGCCTTGCTCGATGGCATCGGTAATGGCTTGAATGCACTCTGGCAGGAGTTCCAGAAATTTATTGACCAAAAAATCAATATTGCCGCCCATATCCTTGCTGAGTTGTTCCACTGTTTTTTTGTTGAGAATGCAATGGTTCTGGCCTGTCTGAATGTCGCTTCCGGGTCTCGATCTCTGCTGACTTCTTAGTGCTTGGAGTCGCTTCTTCTTTGGCGATAATTCTCGGATAACCTCCAACAGGCGTGCTTTTCTGACCGGTTTTGAGAGGTGAACATCGCAACCAAAAGCCGCCGTTTTTTCCATATCTTCTCGCATGGCATTGGCGGTCAGTGCGACAATCGGGGTCGGGGGTTGTCCCTGCTCTGTTTCCCAGGAGCGAATTTGGGCGGTTGCCTGGAAGCCATCTAAAATCGGCATGTGCATATCCATCAAAACGATATCGAACGGTTCGGATTTGAAGGCTCTCGTCGCCTCTTCACCATTGGCAACCATTCGCAGATGGTGGGGCGTGTCGCTGAGAAAAGCGGAGATGACTTCCAGGTTATCTTTGGCGTCGTCTGCAATCAGGATTTTGAGTGCCATATCGCCGGTCGCCTGTCCCTTTTTGCAATAGCATTTTTTTTCTGGCCGCAAGGAGCCTGCTGTCGCAGGAGATGTGTCCGTTGAGTGGGGAAGAGGAATGGTAAAAAGAAACCGGCTCCCTTTTCCGACCGCGCTCTCGACCTGAATCTGGCCGCCCATTATTTGGATCAATTGGGAGCAGATGGAGAGCCCAAGTCCGGTGCCGCCAAATCGCCGTGTGGTGGAGCTTTCGGCCTGAACAAAAGGGTTGAAGATCTGTTCCAGCTGATCTCCTGAAATGCCGATGCCGGTATCCGAAACGCTAAACTGAACAAGATCGCCCTGTAGCGGATTGACGGTCAGGATGATCTCTCCTTTTTGGGTGAATTTCAGGGCATTTCCCAAAAGGTTGAGCAAAACCTGGCGGATTCGTTGGGGGTCTCCCATGACCCGATGTGGGCAGTCGGGATGAATATTCAGATGAAAGCCAATGGCATTGGCAACGGCTTTTTGGTAGAGGATCTGACAGGTTCCTTCGACCAGCTCCTTCAGAACAAACGAGATATTTTCCAGTTGTAACTGACCGGCTTCCACTTTGGATAGATCGAGAATATCATTGATCAAAGCCAGCAGGTTTTCGCCGGCATGTGTCAAGACCCGGAGGGCCTTGCTCTGAACCGGGTTTAATCCACTATCATCGAGCACTTCGCCCATGCCGAGAATCGCGTTCATGGGGGTGCGGATATCGTGACTCATGGCTGCCAAGAATCGGCTTTTTGACCGAGTGGCCTGCTCGGCCTGAATTTTTGCCTGATGTAAGCGTTCATCAAGCTGACTGCGTTGGATAATGCTGGACAAGGTGTTGGTAACCGTCAGAAGCGTTTCGAGTACTTGTTCATCCCATTCAACGTTCGGGTCGGTGTATAGACAGAGAACCCCGATGGGTTGATTGTCAGCCTTGATGGGAACACAATAGTGCCCATGATCTTCCATCCCTTCGTAGTCGATTTCGTGTCTTTCGTCCACATTTCTGGAAAAAATGGTTGTCTGTTGGGCAACGGCTTGTCCACAAAGGCAGGTGCCGATTGAAACTCGGGCGCATCGTTGAAGAAGGGGATCATCAAACCCGACCTGGGTGATCATCACCAACTCCTCTGTCTGGGGTTGCAACAAAAAAATGGCCCCTTTGGCTTTCTTGGAAAACGCCTCGATCTGAAGAATCAGAGACAACGCCTTTTCTAACTGTACCGGCAGAGGCTGTGGTGTCAGGGAGATTTCCAGAAGATTGCTGATTACTCTCTGGGTATTGAAGGCCTTGTTGACCGACAATTCGGCTTTTTTGCGAAGGGTGATATTGACGATGACCCCTTCCAACAATCTCCGTTCACCAACTCGGTCCGGTGCGCTGCATCCTCGTTCATACACCCAATGGATTGTGCCGTCGTTATGGATGATACGGTATTCGAGATCAAACGATCTTTGCTCCTGGATTGCCGATTGAATGGTTTGTTCCACATGGTCCCGATCTTCCGGGTAAATAATACTGGCATAGCTGCGACGATGGTTTCCAATGAACTCTTGGGCATGATATCCGCTCAGGTCAAAAACAGCCTTGCTGATGAATTGCATGGTCCAATCAGAATCCAAGGCGCACCGATAAACCACGCCCGGAACATTGCTGACCAGACTCCGGTAATTCTCTTCGCTGATCTGTAACTCCTTGTTGCTCTGTTTGAGTGTTTCAAGCCATTGTTTTTCATGGGTTATGTTGGATTGCGTACCGACGATGCGAAGGGGTTCTCCGGCCAGATCCCGCTCGGTAATTTTACCCTTGGTGCGCATCCACAGCCAATCACCGGAGCCTCTTCTCATCCGATATTCAAGCTGTAACTCCTCTGTATTTCCGATCATGATAGCCTCCATGCTGCGTTCGACTGTGGCCTGGTCATCGGGGTGAATGCGCTCTTTCCAGCTCTTGATATGGGGTTTTACAGTTTGATGATCCAGATCCAACATGGCCGCCCATCGGGGGCTGAAAAAGCATTCACCCGTTTTAATGGTATAGTCCCAAATTCCATCATTACTGGCTTGCATGGCCATTTGCAGACGCTGATCGTTGATTCGACGCAGGGTAACGTCCTCTTTGACGGCTACAAAGTGGGTGATGGTTCCACGGTCATTTTGAACCGGGGAGATGGAAACATTCTCCCAGTAGCGTGTTCCGTCTTTTCTTTCGTTCAGAAACTCTCCATGCCACTCCTGGCCCGATAGAATCACCTGCCAGAGTTTTTCATACTCGGCCTCGGTGGTGTGACCACTCTTTAGGATTCGGGGATTCTGGCCAACGATCTCTTCCGATGAATATCCTGTGATTGTTGAAAACTTTGGGTTTACATATTCAATATTTCCATCGACATCGGTGATAACGATGGAGGTCGGGCTTTGTTCAACGGCCTGTTGAAGTATTTTGATCTGTTTTCCGGCCTCTTTTTGATCAGAAATATCCCGCCAGGAGGAGCGACTGTGTAAAATGTTGCCGTCTTGATCATAAGCAGCGGAAACATTGAGGATAACGGGAATTTGGCTGCCGTCTTTTTTCATCAGGATCAGTTCGGCATTGTCGACACTGCCGGTGGAAATGAATGATTGAAACGCCGTGTTTACCGCCTGTATGCACTCTGGGTGATAGAGATCAAAAATAGGCCGACCTATTATTTCATTCTTGGAATAGCCCAATTTATTGCAGAGTGTCTGGTTGCACTCCCTGATCAATGCCGATTCCGGTAAAACCGATACATACATGTCCGGGGCGTTGTCGTAGAGATCGTGATACCGTTCTTCGCTTTCACGCAGGGCCGCTTCTGTTTTGACCTGTTTGGCAATTCTGGCCTCAAGTTCACGATTCAGGTCCAGAATCCGCTTGTTTTTGAGATACAATTCCAGGAAAACATGCACTTTAGAAAGAAGAATTTGTTCGTTGATCGGCTTTTCTAGGTAATCCACCCCGCCAGATTCATATCCCATGAGCCGATGGGCGTCATCTTTGAAGGCTGCTGTCAGAAAAATGATTGGAACGTGGGAGGTCTCTTGGACAGCCTTGGTCATGCGAGCCACTTCATAACCGTCAATGATCGGCATATCCACATCCAAAAGCAGCAGGGCAAACTCATGCTCGATCAGTAGCGAGAGGGCATCGTTGCCGGAGGATGCCTCGACTATTTCCGCCTCTACCTGGGAGAGCAGTTGACGCAGAGATAGGAGGTTGGCCGGCAGGTCGTCAATAATCAATATTTTGGGAAGGGCGGGCTTGTTCATCATTCACCTCCTGCGGTATCGGAAAACGAGTTGTTGCTCTCCGAATGAATGTTCAGCAATTCTGAAATTTTATCCAGCAGCACATCCACATCAACAGGCTTGGCGATGTAGGCGTTCATACCGAACTGTAAACATTTTACCTGGTCGTCCGGCGTGGCTGTTCCCGTTATGGCTATAATGGGAAGATCTTTGAAAATCGGGTTTTCCCGAATTTTTTTTGTTGTTTCCAGCCCACCCATGTTTGGCATGTTGACATCCATGAGGACGATGCTGATATCTGGATGTTTTTCCAACTGCATGAGAGCCTTGACCCCATCCTTGGCCATGACGGTGCGCGCCCCTTTTTGTTGAAGAAGCTGCGCCATTGAAAACGTGTTGCGCATATCGTCATCCACAATCAACACTTTGATTGGAGTTCCCGGCCAGGAAAGAATGGACCGGGTGTTCTGATCACTTTTCACCATGGTCGATCCGATTTCACCCGCAGCGACGCGCGTCCCTGTCCGACCGGGCCGGGCGCTATTGTTCAGCCAGTTCGATAGGGCGACCAGTAAATCTTGGTGATCGACGGGTTTGGCCAGAAAGTCGTTGGCTCCGAATCTCAGACATTTTTCCCGGTCCTCGGATCTGGCCTTGGCGGTCAAAGCCAATATGGGCAAATCGTGGAATCGAACTTGTTTACGAATGGCCTGTATTGCCTTAAAACCATCCATGATCGGCATCATGATGTCCATGAGGACCAAATCAACGATATCCGCCTGTTCGGCCAAGACTTGCAGAGCCTCCTGACCGTTTCTGGCGATCAATATCTGGCCAACATATGGCTTGAGAGCTTGTTTTAAAGCAAAAATGTTGCGTTCGTCATCATCGACGATCAAAACGGTCTGGCTGCCAAAGTAAAAATCATCTTTGTTCATTTTCAAGACTTTTGAGGTCGGCTTGGCCGGTCCAACCCGGTTTTCTCTCTGGTTTTCCCCTCTTACCAATGAAAAATCCAATGGAATGTAGAGTGAAAAAGCCGATCCTTTTCCTTCCTGACTCTCCAATTGAATTTCGCACCCCAATAGCGTTGCCAATTTTCGTGAGATAGACAGTCCCAGCCCGGTACCGCCATATTGCCGGCTGGTTGTGCCGTCACCCTGCCGGAATGCCTCAAAAATCCAATCCTGTTTATCCGGTGAAATTCCAATGCCGCTGTCTTGAACCGTCATGACGATTGTATTATTGTGATGAAGAGCCGGGTTGTGCAGTGAGATGGTGTCGTCCGGTTTGGAAATTCGAAGCTGGACATGACCATGGGCGGTAAATTTGATCGCATTGGAGAGAAAGTTGCGAATAATCTGTTCGATCTTGGCCCAATCGGTGTTGATGGTCTCATCCAGACCCGGATCGATTGTGATACGGAATTCCAGCCCTTTATTTTCGGCGAGGGGTTTAAACATCCGTTCAATATTGCGGGCAAACTGATCCAGCGGCATCTCGTCAATCAGGATATCCATACGCCCGACCTCAATTTTTGAGAGGTCCAAAATATCATTGATCAGACGGAGCAGATCGGTTCCGCTGGCATGGATCACCTCGGCGGAGGTGATCTGGATGTTTGTCAGGTTGCCGCCCTCATTTTGAGCCAGGATTTTAGAGAGAATCAACATGCTGTTGAGAGGGGTTCTCAACTCATGTGACATGTTGGCCAAAAATTCACTTTTGGCTCGGTTGGCCTCTTCAGCCAGTACCCGTGAATGGGATTCGGCGGCATTCAACTCCAGCCCAATGCGTCTGGCCTCGGTCTGGATGCGATCCCTTTGGCTGGAGAGTGACATCAAAACCAGAAAAAGCAGCACATCCACCGTCATGCCGAGAACGGCGATGATCAGGGGTTGGCTGCTCTCCATCTCCTGTTCAAATTTGGGCCGACTTTGAAAGCGGGTTGTCCAGGTGCGTCCAGCCAGGGTGATCCGTGAATTGGCGGCGTGCAGGGAGCGGGCGCTCCGTTCGGTCCAGACTTTTGCGGGCAAAGTCGAATACAAAAGATTGGCTGATGCAGGGGAGTCACCATCAAAAATCTGGAATTCAAGATCGGGGTCGCCATGACCCAGGATGCCGTTGAGCAGATCCTTCATGCGAAACGGGCTGTAGACGAATCCTTCCAAGGCACCCCGTCGTTCTTCCACAGAGGCCACGGCGGCCCCTTTTTGATAGAGCGGCAGATACATGAGAAATCCGGCTTGAACATCCTGGTCGGTCTCTTGAACCAGGGTCACCCGACCTGATACCGCCGCCTGCCCACTGTCTCGGGCCAGCTCCATGGCAGCCCGGCGGATCGGGTTGGAAAACATGTCGTAGCCGAAAGCCCGTTTGTTGCGATAATCGAAGGGTTCGAGAAAGATGATGGCACTGTACAGATCCCGTTCGCCTTTCGGCTTGACGGCATAGTCGGGAAACCCCTCCTGGCGGATTTTTTTCTCGTGGGAGGCCAGATTTTCGGGGGAGATCATTCGAGCAAAGCCGAAGCCCTGGATGCCGGGCCAATAGGTGTCGATATTGAGTGTCTCCACATAGGCACGCCACTCCTGACGAGTAATCTCCTCGCTGGATTTGAACAGCCCGACCCCGCCTCTGAGAACCTGCTCATACTCCTGCATACGTTTGACAATGCCTAGACGAGCCTCTTCCACCTTGTAGTCAAAACGGTCGTTGGAGCGTTTGGTGACATACTGAGTGGAAATATTCCAGCTGGTAATGGTAACCAGGGTAGAGACAATGAGAATGATCCAGGCCGTGATGACGTTGTGGAATAGATCCGCAAAGGTTCTGGATTTCGAAGCTGTCGCTGTTTTATTGGATAATGTTGTCATGGGAGATTCTCATGTTCAGTTTTCAACGCTTTGGCAAACGGCCTTGAAGCCCTTTTGCTATTTTTGTTTCGATCCGATTTTTCCGCGACTCCGCTCTCTTGATCCTCTCATACCCATTCATATACGGCAATTCAGGGTTTGAATCTACAAGGTCCGCTCCTTCCGGTTGACGAAGGGACGGCTGACCCGATAGGAGTCGTGAATATCGTCCAGCCCATGAGCTGATACGTGCAGATCCTGCAACAGACCGTCGGCAATGCTGTAAATAATGCCGTGAACCGACAGTTCATGCCCCTGTTTCCAGCGGTTTTGAACAATGGTGGTGTGGCAGACGTTGGCCACCTGTTCTTTGACGTTTAACTCACAAACCAGATCAACCTGTGCTTGCCTGGAGCTCTTTTCGGCAATTTGTCGGCGATATTTATAGCTGATATCGCGGATGTTCCGCAGCCAGTTGTCAATCAATCCATACTCTTTATCCTCCATGGCCGCCTTGACTCCTCCACAGCCATAGTGTCCGCAGACAATGATCTGTTTGATGTTGAGTACTTCAATGGCATACTGCAAAACCGAAAGGCAGTTTAGATCGGTATGAATGACGACGTTGGCGACGTTGCGATGAACAAACACCTCGCCGGGCATTTTGGAGATGATTTCGTTGGCCGGAACCCGGCTATCGGAACAGCCGATCCATAACATTTGCGGTGATTGCTGAAGAGAGAGCTGGGTAAAAAAATCGGGATTGTGGCGGGTCAGGTTTTCCGCCCACACACGATTTTTTTTAAAAAGTTCTTCCAGGGTCGTATCCATTATTTTCCCTTTTCCTTGAGGCTGGATTCAGCCATCATTCTCAACCTACTGCCTCCTGGCGGTCAAAAAAACGGGTCGCCGATCTCGGTATATGGCTGAACAACCAGCTTAGGTTGACCCCCCTAAAATATACTCAATTCAAGGCAAAAAATCACCCTTATTGTGAATAAATGTTCATAATTTTTTTTTATGGATCGGCCATTTTTTGATCAACCGATTGAGCGGGTCCGCATCCGGGTTTCCATCATCCTGAATTCGGCTGTTTAGCCAGTCGTTTGACCGGGCGCATAGAATCCCTCGGCCGGGCCAAAACGAGATGGGTTGGTTTTATCGTCGCAGCAGTATGGACATTTCGATGGCAATGGGTCTGTTGAGGAGAGTCTCCAGGGTGGCATGGATGGACTCGATATCTTGGCTGGTGACCGGTTCGCCTGAAATGGCTTGGAGGCGAAGCAGGGTTTCGGCACCCAGATGAACCGAGTGGGGCGTGATCTGGATCGGGTGACCGTGGACCAAAAATTGGTTTCGGGTTATTTCGTCCATGATCCGATTTTTTTCGATCAGTTCGTCAAAGGCGAAGAAGAGGGGAATGGAGACGGCGACCAGCAGGGAGAGACTCAATACCAAACCGGTTCTGGCCAGCCGAAACGGGGCAAAGCCCAGCACCAGGAAAGTGAGTGAGGCGGCTACCGTTATGCCGACCAGGTTGGTCGCAAAGAGCAGCGATCCGCCGCGCACGACCGACCAGTCCAGCCAGCCCAGACCGATTCCGGCGACGCAGAGCGGTGGAACCAGCGCGACGGCGATGGCGACACCGGCCAGGCTTTTGGCAACATCCTCCTTGGCGTTGGCATAGGCCCCGGCAATGCCGGATACCACGGCGATTCCCAGGTCCAGCAGATTGGGGGATAATCGGATGAGCATCTCTTCGGTCAAGGCGCGTAGAGGCAGCAGGGAGGCGGCGACCATGGCGCAAAACAGGGCGGTTCCGATACCCAGGGCGAGGGTTTTCATGCTCTCCAAAATCAAGCTGGTCTGGCTGCGGGTCAAGCCCATGGAGAGGGAGATGATGGGGGCCATCAGTGGCGCCAGGATCATGGCGCCGATCAGCACCGGAGCCGAGTTGGCAAACAGGCCAAAGACGCCTAACAGTGCGCTCAGTATCATCAGGGTGAGAAAAGAGCGAGAGAAAACCGCCGCCTCTTTGAGGGAATGAAACAGATCCCGAAACTCTTCTTCGGTGGCATGGTTGAAAAAAGGCAGCCGTTTGGCGTTACTGAGAATCTGGGCGCTCTCTCCAGAGGGCAGATGGGCAACCCGGACCACATCCTTGTCCGGAGAGATGTAGGTGGAATCTTGTTTGGGAAAATAGGGACCGGGCCGGACCATCAAGGGGGTGTCGGAGAGTTTCATCTCCAATTTTTTGTCGGTCATGGGCAGACCGTCCACCATATATTCCAACTCTTTTCCCGCATCGACGACAATGCGTCCGCTGCTGATCAATCCGACTGAGGTGGGCAATTTTCGCAGTCTGAGCGAGCGAACAAATATAATTCGGATCAGCAGACTCAAATATTCCAGGCCGCTGCGAGGGGCCAGGGCCAGGACGGAAAACCGGCTTTTATCCTGGGTCACCAGAGCTTCAAGGTTGCGCCCCAAAAACGGATGACCCGGTCCGGTCAGGGCGATCAGGCCGATTCCGGCGGTGATAAATTTTTGTTCTTTGGCCGTCGTCACGGTAAAACGGACCGGTATCAGTTTGTTGATGCCGTCCACCAGCCCTTTGAAAACACTCCAGCGGGAGCTGGCCTCATCTTGGTTATCCAGGGTCAACGCCTCTCCGACCACCACCGAGGAGAAGACCGGCAGTCCGTTACAGGTCATCAATCGCACAGAAGTGGCTTCGGTTTCAAAGGCGTGGTTGCGACTGATCCGTATCTCTTTGTCCAGGCCGAATCGGTTTTTGGTCCAGGGGTTGTTCGGGTGGGGCAGGGGGGCGATTTCCCAGTTTTTTTGCTGGGCCATAGGCAAAATCAGCTTGATCCCCTCGTCACCCAGATGCAGGAAAACCTGGCTATTTTCCGGGGGGAACTGCGAGGCCGGATCATCAATATGTTTCAGGGTTACCCCATTGAAAATTGATTCAAGATTTTCAGCATCCAGACGGCCATCATGAACCAGAAACCAGGGGTTTGCGGGGGTATTCATGGTGCTTTTGACAGGCTGGAGAGATAATAGCTGAATTGATTCCTGCCGGAATTTTTGGCGTGATACATGGCTTGATCGGCTTTCTCCAGCAAGGTTTGCAAATTTTCGCTGTCGTCAGGAAAGATGGAAATACCAATACTGGCTCCAATCTTGATTGAGATGGAGTCCAGATCGAAGGGGGAAAGTAGATGTTTGAGTATTTTATCGGCCAGGCGTCCCGCATCCTCTTTGGATCTGATGTTGCGCAGAATAACGGTAAACTCATCCCCCCCGACCCGGGCGGCGGTGTCCTCTTTACGGATCTGCTTGACTAATCGAGTGGCGACGGCTTTAAGTAGAAGATCGCCGACGGCGTGACCATAGGTGTCGTTGACCGGCTTGAAATGGTCCAAATCGATAAAAAGAATGGCGGAGCGGCGTTTGTTTTCACGGGTATTCTGGATGGCCTGATGGAGTCGGTCGATAAAAAGAGAGCGGTTGGGCAGATTGGTGAGACAATCGAATTGCGCCTGTTGGCGCAGGGCGTTCTCTTCTATTTTCATCTCGGTTATATCGTGAAAAATAGCCACATAACGGCATGGGCCGCTGATGGAACTGATTTTTGAGATCGATGCCAGTTGGACGAAGGGCGCGCCGGTTTTTTTTCGATTCCATAGCTCTCCCTGCCAAAATCCGTTCTGGTCGATATCCTGCCACATCTGCCGGAAAAATGTTTCGTCATGCTGACCCGAGGAGAGAAGATTGGGGTTTCTGCCCATCACCTCCGTCAGGGAATAACCGGTCATCTGCTCGAACGCCGGGTTGATATCGATGATGTCCCCCTGTTCATCACAAATGAGAACCGCTTCGGAGGTTTCTCGAAAAATTCTAAAATAGAGCTGTTTGCGGTCTTCCGATTTTTTCAGAGAGGAGGCCGATTTGGTGGCGAGTATGATCGGCCCGATCATGGCGAGGATGGAAAAAAAAACGGTGGTCAGGACAAATTCAATCTTTTCCGAGAAGTTCTCGGCGACGTGAGACCCAGGCAAATAGGGGTCGATCATATCTTCCAGAATAAAAGACCAGCCGCAAGAGAGCAGCAGAACGGTAGTCAGGGTCATTCCGGCCAAAAAAAATATATTATTCAATGATATCATTGTGATGTTGTCATTATCGAAGCGGCTTCCGGCCAAGCGGAAAGGGTTGAGCGGTGCCGTCGAGCGCCTTCCGTTGCGCTGGGTTGAACCGTGAATCGGATTGGAAAAAAACAGAGGAGAGGTCCAATCGCACCATTTCAGCGATCAGGCTATCATACCACCCCCTCTTTTCCAATACCTTCCAATCCGTATCGGTTGAGAACCCAGCCCAGACCACTCAAATCTGATCACCACGCTTGAAAATTTTGAAGCCGATAAAGGCCGAGACAAAGCCCAAAAACAGCGGATAAATCAGAGCGAAGGTCAAAAAGCCGATACGACCGAAAAAATCGAGAATGATATCGGCGGTCGGTCCCAAGACGGCCAACCTTGGATCAAACAGAGCCATGGCAGCGGTGCGGAAGCTCTGTAGGGGGTTGGCCAAAGCGATGCTGATTATCAGATCCGGGGAGACCCGCTCTTGCAGCATGACACCGATCAGAATCAAATCGAGAAAGGCCAAGAGCACCAACCAGAGGACCAGGGAGACCGACAAGGCCACCTCCTGATGGCGGGTGAGGGTGGAGATGAGAAAGGCAAAGCCCAGGAAACAGCCGCAAATGGAGACCAACAGAGCGCTGAACAACCAAAAAAGAGGCCAGGGAACCGAAATTTCTTGAATGGTTCCCCAGGCGGCGGCGGCGGCCATGGCTCCGAAAACCGGTAAAAAGGTGATGATGAACCGACCGAGAAACTTTCCCCAATAATAATCTCCCAGAGCGATGGGCATGGAGAGCCAGTACTCCAACACATGGGACTCCCGGTCTCCGACGATGGAGCGAACGGTGCTGATGAGCACAAAGACCGGCAAAATGGCGATACAGAGCTGAATAAAGGTTAAAAGCAGTCGCCCCAGTCCCATAAAGCCGAGAATTTGCGATTCGGTCACCCCCAAAATAAAAAGCAGGGCGACGGTGCCACCAAAAACCACGCTGTAGACCAAAAACCACCAGGCTCTCAGGGATTCCTTAATATCCTGCCAGGCGATGGCGCGCCATTGTTTCATGAGTTCCCTCTCTTCTAATGATGCCCGTGAGCGGGCATGGATCCGTCAACCGGCGAATGTGGAGGGTTTGCGGTCTGGGCGTCGTGGGCCTGATGGGGGGTGGGCGCGCCTTTTTTACCCTGGGCAATCCATTGGGCCACGGTCCGAAAATCAACCCGGTCTGCAAGGGGGGATTCGTGAGCGCCATAGCCAAAGCCCATGGGGGTGATGTGGCCGCTGCTGTAATAGGCTTGGCCGGCCTCCAACCACAGGCCGGTTTCTATGTCGCTGACGTAGGCGGTAACCGGTTTGAGTTGGGGATCGATAGTCTGTATTGCCAAAATCATTTCGCCCAGATCGTCAAACAGATGCACCTTGGTTTTGGCATCCCGATATTGGGCGGCAAACTGTCGGTCACTGATGAGCATCCGGCAGCGTTCGCAGGTGTCCCGGTCCCAACGGATCTCGGCCGGTCCTTGGGGTGGGGATTGATCGCAACCGGCAATCAGCCATGCCAATAGAGGAAATATCCAACGAAATTTCATGGAAAATCATACCTTTTTAGTCAGATGTTCAGTAAAAGATTGGTCCACTACCACCAGGCCCTGATCCATTTCGACCACCCGGTTGACCAGACCAGATATTTCATCGACCCGATGACTCGAAAGGAGCATGACCGTCTCTTGCGCCATTTCGGCCAGTTGGGCAAAAAAAGTGCTGCGGGCTTCCGGGTCGAGATTGGCCGCCGGCTCGTCCAGGATCAATATCTTCGGGTTTCGGGCCAGCGCAATGGCGATTAAAAGTTTTTGTTTCATGCCGCCGGACAGTTTAAAAAATATCTGTTTTTGGTGGCGGGTTAGATCCAGCCCCAAACCCTCGGCGACGCGGTGAATGTCCATTTTGGGAACCTGCATCAGTTGGGCGGTCAGAGCGACCAGTTCTGCCACCCGAACCTTGAGTGGTGGAGGCAGTTGGGGGACGAATCCCACCTGGTTCAAGACCGCCACCCGCTGTTTTCGGGGGTCCAGACCATTGACGGTCAATTTGCCCGAGAAAGAGTATTCGCCCAGAATACATCGAATCAATGAGGTTTTTCCGGCTCCGTTGGAGCCGATCAGGGCGATTCGATCTCCGGCCTGGATCGACAGGTTTACCCCATCCAATACCGCCTGGCGTTGAAACCGTTTTTGCACACCGCTAATTTGAATCATTTTGGCTCACTGTTCTGCTCTGCGACCTTTATTTCCGAAAAAAAACGGTGGTTTCCAGAATCATCCGCCAACTGCCGAATTCAGGTTGAGAGGGGTCATTCATAATCCGGGTTTATCCAGCCGGAAGGGGCTGTTTTTTCTGCGGGTGGTTTCAAACGAGAGACATAATCAACCACGGCCATCATATCTTCCTGGGAAAATTCATTGATCTGTTTGACCATGTCGGGATTGGCGTTACGGCGTTTACCGTCACGAATCCACTCAAATTGGCGCAACAGATATTTATAGTGCTGGGCTTGGATCAACGGATAATATTTATCAGGCATGCCCTCGCCATTCTCACCGTGGCAACGGACGCAATTCTCTTTGTAGAGCTTTTCGCCCAAAGCCAGATTGTCGCCGGGTCCGACACCGTTATCGGGATTCATGGGCAATTTGGAGATGTAGTCGGTGACATCGACGATGGATTGGACGCCGCCGATCTCACTGGGCAGGGCGAAGGGGTACATGGTCGGATTGTCACGGTTCAAGGCGCGAATATCGGCCAGTTGTTTGATCAAGACACTGCGATGTTGACCCGCCAGTTGCGGAAAGGTGCCGTCGGTGGTTCCCCACCCCTCCAGCATATGGCAGGCGGAGCAGACCTCATAGACTTCCACGCCGTTTTCACGATTCGGCGTCAGCTTTTCCGCTTCATCTTTTTCTCCGCCAGCCTCGTTCCAAGCCAGAGCCGGGCCGGAGAAAAGAAGCGTGGCGGCCAATAGGGCCATTTTGATTGGGGATATTGATTTCATGGTGTTTTCCTTAGCTGTTTAGCCTATAAAAAAATTATTTTTCGAGCCGTTCAACCTGAGACAGATACTCGGCTATGAGATGGACCTCTTCTTCGGAAACTTTTTTTATAAAAGATTTCATCATACCGCTTTTGCCGTTTTTACGCACTCCGCTTTGCATGTCGATCATTTGCAAAGCCAGATATTCCCGCTTCTGTCCAGCCAGAACCGGCATGCTTTTGAGCGGTTTGTTGCCGGCGACGCCATGGCAGTTTTTGCAATTGAATTTTGTATACAGATCCTCGCCGCTGGCGACCCGTGCGGCATCCAGGGATTCCGTATCCTTGTAAAGGGGAGCCGGGGGCAGTTCGGCAAGCCAGTCGGCTATTTTTTTGATTTGGCTGTTGTCGACCAGATGCATGATTCCCTTCATGCCGTCGGTTCGCGGATGCCCGGTAGGGTCGAGGCTGGCTGAGCGTTTGCCGGAGGCAATGTCGATCATCTGATTTTTCAGATAGATTCTATCCTGTCCGGCCAGAAACGGATAGTTGAGAATCGCTTTTTTTCCTTCTTTGCCGTGGCAGGCCATACAGGTTTTGCGCATGAAGAGTTTTTTTCCAGTCCATTGGGATTCGTCAGCGGCAAACGTGGAATCGACCGGGATGGCCAGAGAGAGCATGGCCAGCAGAAGCGGGGTGAAAATCAGTGATTTTTTCATGGTTCTGGTGCTCCCATTCTAAAATAGTTTATTGATGAAGCGAACATCAAATTTAAGGGAATCCGTCGGACAGACATCCACGCACATTCCACAGTTGGTGCAATCTCCACTGACATAATTTTCCGTCATGTGGTTGGCTTTTCCCGGTTTGGTAAACTCCAAAACGTGCGGGACCAGACAGGCGTTGCGACAGGCACCGTCGTGGTGACAGTTTTCCAGACTGTAGACCACTTTGGTCAAGGAGAGCGCGCCGACAAAACGGTAGGTGACCCCAATGGGGCAGAGATATCGACACCAGGCTCGCCGCGAGTAGAAAATTTCAAACAACAAAATAGCCAACACCCACAACAGACCGACTCCCGGTCCGTAGATCATGGCCCGGCTTAAAATGCCCATGGGCGAAAGGGTCTCAAAAACGGTAAACCCGCTGACCAGAGCCAGAATCAGAAAACAGGCCCAGAGCCAATATTTGACCGACAGATGAAAGGGGTGGTTGCGGACTATTTTTTTCGAAACAAGATAGAGGTGGATTTTCTCCGCCAGCTCTGCCAGCAAATGGTAGGGACAGACCCAGGAGCAGAAGGCTCGACCTCCGACAATCAGGTAAAAGAACAACAGAGAGACGGCACCGATGACCAGGTTGAGAATGATGTGACCAAAAGCCAGCCAGACCTGCAAGGCGGCGAAGGGATCGGCCATATGAAAACCCAGAAAGCGAGAAGCGGTCAGGGAGCCTTCGATCAGTTGCAGGTCAAATTGAAAAGAGAGGACAAACAGCAGGTTCAGGATGATCAGGGCGCTCCAACGCCGATTTCGCCATTTGTTTTTTGCCGGGGACTCCCGCATGGCCGCGCGTTGGCTCTCGGTTCGATCTCGACGTCGAATCTCCTGACGACGTTGTTCGTGAAGTTCTTGAACGGCGGCAGGACGCTCTTTTCTACCCCACATGGCCAGACTCCTCCGTTTGTAGCGCCGTAGCCCAGGCAACGATCTGGATGGCCGCCTCGTCAACCGGGCAGACCATTTCACAGACTCCGCAGCCGGTACAGGAGTCGTAAACGGTCGGTTTGAGGGCGGCGGCCAACCCGGCTCTGTTCACCGGCAACAGTTCGATGGCCCCGTCAATGGGACAAAAACGTTGGCAGAGGTCGCACACCTCGACATCGACCGGGTGATCCCGAAGCCGTTGCGGGTTCCATCGGTCGATCTGGGTAAAGCGCAACAATCCGGGATAGTCGGCACCACGGGGATGGCCGCTGAAGCCTTTGTTCTCCATGGCCAGACAGTGCTCGGCCCGAACCAGTCTGGCCAGACCCATGCGCACCTCTTTGGGTTTTTCTATCTTATGGTCCAAGGCCCCCGTCGGACAGGCGAGAATACATTGCAGGGCGTCACAGGAAAAATCGCAAGCCTGTTTGCGTGGATCGATATAGGCGGTGCCGACGGCAAACCCCTCATCCAAACCGGCCAGTTCAATGGCCTTGACCGGGCAGGTCTGCACACATTGACCACACTTGATGCAGGAGGATAAAAAGGCCTTCTCCGGGACCGCGCCGGGGGGTCTTAAAAACGGTTTGGCCCGGAGTGAGAGGGGGAAATATCCGCTGACTGCCGCCGTCAGGGCGGCCAGAGACAACAGCACGCCACGAAAAAAAGCCCGCCGGGAGATGGGTTTTTTCGGTGTTTTTGTCACCGCTGTTTCCGCAATGAAGTCAGCCATGATCGGAGAGCCCACGGTGGTTGGATTTGAGCGGTCGTTTCGGGGAGAAGAGCGGAGAGTCGTCCTGCATCACCAATTCCGGGTCGCTGAAGGGGGCCAGTTTTTCAAGAAAATCCAAAGCCTCCAAGACCGGGGAGCCAAAGAAAAATTTTAGATTGGGTGCGTCCATCCAGAGTTTGTCGGCGTGAAAATAGAGTTTGAACGGCGTGTCGCCAATATTATCGTCGTTGCGGTCAAAGCCCTGATAGGTGTCCCAATAGTTGCCGCTCCAGATGCTATCTTTGGCATGGCCCCGGCTATCGACGGAAACCGGAATGAAATTGCCGATAAACCGGTTGCCGACAAACCGGTTGCCTTTCAGGCTCATGTGAAAGAGCACGCCGATGCCGTTGAACGCCACTTCGTTATCCTTGAACAGATTTTCGGTGTCCGGCTGATAGGGGGATTGATCCAGATAGATGCCCGATGAACAGTAGATCAATTGGTTGCCGATAATTTGCACCTGAGAGGAGTCCTTCATGCCCAGACACAGACCGGTGGCCCCGGCGGCGTTGCGGATTATGTTCTCTTCGACCAGGATGTTCTCGGTGTACATCAGGAAAATTCCCACAGCATTGCCTTCAAACTGGTTTTTGCGAATGGTGTTGCCGTTGGCATACATGAAATGGATGGAGTAGCGTCCCCCTTCGACCCGGTTGCCTTCCAGCAGGTTGTCTCCTGAGTACCAGACGACGATATCCCGTGAATTTTTTACCGAGTTATCGCGAACAATGTTGTTTTTTGAGTACCAGAGACGCAGAGCGTCGCCGCGCAGGCCCAGCTCCAGATCGTAGGAGGAGATCTGGTTGCCGGCGATGAGATTGTGATCGGATTCCGCCACGTCGATGCCGAACAGACAGGAGGAGAGATGGTTGTTGAGAATCTGGTTGCCATCCCCCTTCAGGTGGATGCAGGCGTCGACATTGTTGTGCAACTGACCGGAACCTTGCAGGTGCAGATTTTTGACCGTTACGTTATCGGCCAGAACCGTCAGCACCGTTCCCGTTCCGCCACCGTCGATGATGGCCCCCTCCTGGCCAATCAGGGTCATGGGGTGTTTGATGGTAACCGGACCCTGGTAGAGTCCGGCGGCCAACGTGAGAGATGCGCCTGGAGCGGTGGCATCGATCTGTAGCTGAAGATCCACCGCAGCCGCCTGGCTTTGAGGAAGAGCCGCCAGCCCAGCAGCGATGAACCAGAGCCAGAAACGCAACTGAAAAATGGCAGTCGTCACCCCTCAAAGGCTCCTGCACCGTCGGTCTGTTCAACCGCCAACCGGGTCATCTTCCGGCGCAGCAAAATGGCGACCAGAAGAACCAGTGTCATAGCCAGCAGCAGGAAGTAGCCGTAGTGGGGGTAGGAGTGGGTGGTAAACTGGGCCACCTTGCCATCTCCGAAGACGGTGGGCATGAAAGGCTTGACCGAAAAGGCCCCCCAAGGGTGCAGGCTGTGACCGAACCAATAGAGCCATCCGGCATAGTCCAAAACGAAAATCACCGACAGGCTGGCGGGAACCAGGGCCAAAACCCAGCGCAGACCGTTTCCGGCCTTCCAGAGAGCCAGGGTGATGCCGAGCATGATCACCCCATAAGCGGCGACGATCAGGCCGATATTCGTTTTCAGGTTTTCGGTCTCGATTATGATCTGGTTTTTATCGTTGAAAAATTGCCCCATGCCTTCGGCAAAGTCGGCGGCGATCACCTCGACGTGGCCCTGTCCGTAGAGCGAGACCAACATCCAGACCAGAATGGCGCTATAGCCACCCGCCAACACCCCGATCTGTTTTCGACTGTCCGGCATCAGGAATACCAATAACATCAGACCCAGGATGCTGAATGAAAAGTGGGAGAGACCCCGTTCGATGGGACCGCCCGCAGAGGTGGGGGCCATGCCGACATAGTGGTTGATGGTATCCATCTCTTCGACACAGTCGATCCCTTCGCCAATCTCGATCTCGGCACTTTCCTGCTCGGTACAGCCGTTATGCACGCCGGTAAAATGAAAGTGAATGCGGATTCCGTCGGGAAAGGTGGCTTTGGGATATTGCGGGGCCTCCAGAGAGACCCACCAGATCGGGCTGAAATAGGCGGCGATCAACAACAGCAGGCCGATTGCGGTGAACAGTCGATAGAGGAGCGCCAGGTTGCGAATTTGTGCAGGGTTGCTCATTGAAAATTCCGAACTCCGTTAGAATCAGACGCGATGACCGGCCATGAAGGGTGAAGCGGTGTAACCGGGCATGTGAGATCAATCAGGAAAAAAGATGCGGCCAAAATCAATTAAAAAATCCGAGGACCGGACCCGGTCGGGTCCAGTCCTCTTGTTTGGATCAGGTTGAGGCCACTATTTGCCACCCTCTTCCAAGATCAATTTGATACGCAAGCCGATATCGGCTGTTTTAACCTGGTACTGCCAGACCATCTCAGCCCAATCCGCCGCGTTTTTCCAATCACCCTTTTCGACGGCGGCCTTCATTTTTGCTTCGACGTCGGGGATTTTGTTGAGTTGATCGACCGCATCGTCCATCAGGGCTTTGGTCCGTGGATCTTTGTCATAGCCCATCTCGGTTATCTGTTTGACCACGCTGTTGATGACGTCGCTGGTTGCGGCGATGGTTTTCAGTTTACCTTCGTAGGAGGCTTTGAACTGTTCTTGCTCAGCTTGACTCAGGACTGCGCCGGCCGTGGCTGCTTTACCGCCGCCTTTTGGTTTGATCAGCAGGTATCCTTCCATCTCCAGATGCAGAGCGGAACAAAACTCGGTGCAGTAGTAGGGGAAGACGCCCTCGTGAGTGGCTTCAAAGGTGACGGAAGCGGTTTTACCCGGCTCGACACTGGCGTGAACGTTCATGAGGCCAACAGTAAAACCGTGGGTCTCGTCTTGGGCCCGTTCCAGGTTGGTCAGATGAATCTTGATGGTATCGCCGACCTGGGCCTCAATTTTTTCCGGGTTGATGTGTGAGCGGATCAATGTGCCGAAAACCTCGACGGTACAGTGACCGGACGCATCACAGGTCCGGGTGGTCTGTTCGCGACCGGGACGGGTTGCGAATGGGGATTTTTCGCCGGTGCGACTGTCGGTACCCAAGCGATAACGGACATGGGGTTTAAGCAGTTTGGCATCAATGGCAACGGCCAGATGCGGTTCGCCCAATGGCAGAGGCATGTCGTAGATAACGGACATTTTTTCGCCTCTAATGTCGATCAACTGATGGTTTTGTGGATGTAGGGGGCCGACCGGATTAAAGCGGTCGATGGCCAGTTTGTTCAGAGCGACCAGATAGTCACCACGAGGTTTGGTGGTATCGCCATGCATGGTCATCAGGTGGCCGATGTTATAGGAGACCGGTACTTTATCCAGAACCTTGAGGGTTTTATAGTTCCACTTGGCGACCATGGAATCCACATAGAGAGATGTATAGACCACCCCATCTTCTGCGCCCATTTGGGTGTGTAACGGTCCCAAACCGACGGACAGTTGGCCGTGCAACGCCTCTTTCATGTCGATGATGGGAACGCCATAGGGATCTTTGCCGGAAAATTTGGCCGATTTGATCGCCTGTTGGATTTTGTCGAACGAGTAGACCGAAACATGGGTATCGAGTTTGCCGGAGACGATGATGTTCTTACCGTCTGGGGTGACATCGACACCGTGCGGACTCTTGGGTTCAGGAATCAAGAACAGCGCGTGGTTTTCCACCATGGTCTTCATGGTCAAAATCGCCATGCCGTTGACCATTTCGCCTTTGCCGGCTTTGAACAATTCGGCCGCTTTTTTCCAGTTGATGACATGCAGCATGTCGGTATCGTTGGCCGAACATCCCGCCTCGAAGGGGGGGCGACCCTGTTCAAAGCCACCGGTATAACGCTCGGCACAGAAGGAGTTGGTGAAGGACCAGCCGTCTGAGGGGCCTTTACCGAAGTCGCTGATATCTTGGGCGTAGGGGGGGAGTTCGACCGAAAAGGATTGCGTGGGGTCGATCCGTCCGGCCTTTTTGTCAAAGCGCCAGTAGGTGACGCCACCCCGGTACTCTTCATTGAAATTTTCCAGGGGTACGTATTCATTTTTAAACGGAGCCGGATACTGGGCCGCTTCAATCACATAATCGGTTTCGGGGCTGACAAACGAGCCGCCGTGTTCTGATTTAAAGTGGGGATTGACGACGATTTGCTTGGTCTCAAAGTCGTGCAGGTCGATGACGGCGATGCGGGGATTGGCTTTGTCGTTGATGAAAAGCCAGCGACCGTCATAGTCGCCATTGGTTTCGGAGATGGCCGGGTGATGGGTATCGCCCCAGGTGATGGTCGGACCATCCTTGCGCTGTCCCTCTCCATACAAAATGCGCTTGGATTCATCGTCATATCCGTATCCCTGCCAGGACTCCGACTGAAAAACCGAGATATATTTGAGAATCCGCATGGAGGGAATGCCATAGACGATGACGCCACCCCACTGTCCGGCCGAGCTGAAAACAATGAACTCATCGCGTTTACCTGTCGGCACATAGGTTTTGGCGGCCGCCAACAGATCTTTCTGGGTTAACTCCCGACGTTTCATGACATCTTGCAGATTTTCCGCCGCCGTCGCGGAGGAAGCCAGACCCGCCGCTGTCAGGAGCGAAACGAGCGCCCCCTTCCATCCCAACCGGTTTCGCATAATGGATTTCCTTTTCTCTTCAAAAGTTAATAATTGCTAATTCTTTGCACTCTACTGAAGGGAGAGGTTGTCATCCTTGATTTTGGTCAAGAGTCTGGAATTATTTTTTCAATTTAAATTCGGTAGTTGGATCTGTGCAGAGGTAAAAAAAAGACCGTATGTTTTCTATGTTTTTTTTCGCTAAATCAATAGGTTGTGCCAAGTGCGCGCCGATACCTGCCGTTTCAAGGTTAACAACTAGCGGAGGAGATTTTGGGCAAAGCGGTGCATTCGGTCGCTGGATTCGCGGGCAAAGCGGTCTTGGAGGGAGCGCAGTCTGAAGGCGGTGATTCTGGCGATCAGCTGGCTTTCGGCCGAGAAGGAATAAATTTCGTAGAAGACATCGCCGCTCTCCGGGTTGAACTCGATCAAAATGCGTTCCTCGCCACGGATGGCATGGCCCGGCAGAGTGCCATAGCCCAAACCGAAACGGATCAGAGGGGTGGTTTCGTCTATGGTGTAGATCAGTCGGCAGACATTGATGGACCAGACCCCCATGACCTGACTGATGATGCCCACCAGAGCCTTCTCTTCAATGGGAATGTTGGACCGGTGAAGCTCCACCCAACCCAGGGCAAACATCTGCCAATCGAGGAAGGCCCTCTTGAGCCGTTCGTAGGTTTCGATCCCTTCACCCATGAGAAAACGCCGGTGGACCCGCCGATAACGGTTGAAAAGCGGATGATGCTCCGCATACGGCCCCAGCCGTGTCTCTCCGACCTCCGGGTAGGTAAAGGATTTGTTCTGTTGTGAAAGTACAAAGGCTTCGGCTTCCTGGTAGCTGGGTTTTTTCAGGGAAAACATCGCCTTGTTGGGATTGAGTATCATGATTGATTTGGCAGGCAGGCTTGTGGTCTATGGGTTGTCTGAGAGTACGGTCGAACAGAATACACTGGAAACTTACCTCAAGTCATCAGGAGAAATGGTTAACCTGAATTCAAAAGTTGAATCAATAGGTTGGGCCATGTGCATCCGTTCAACTGACGAATTCAGGTTTAATCAGCCGTTTATCTCCCCTGTCCTCCCGGTCGGGTTGGGCAGGGGAACTGTAGAATTGAACGCAAACAGCAGATTTTCCAAGTGGTCAGGCTCTGCTTTCGGTTTGGATCAAATGTCCAGCAGCATCCGCTCTGGATCTTCGATGGACTCTTTGATGCGAACCAAAAAGGTGACCGCCTCCTTGCCGTCGATGATGCGGTGGTCATAACTGAGGGCCAGATTCATCATGGGCCGAATGACGATCTGATCATCGACGACGATGGGCCGTTTTTTAATGGCGTGCATTCCCAGAATTCCGCTTTGAGGCGGGTTGAGAATCGGGGTGCTCATGAGAGAGCCGTAGATGCCGCCGTTGGTGACGGTAAAAGTGCCGCCCTCCATGTCGGACAGATTGAGCTGGTTATTCTTGATTTTGACCACATAATCGACGATGGCCTGTTCCAACCCGGCAAAGCTGAGCTTCTCGGCTTGACGAATGACCGGCACAACCAAGCCCCGACTGGAGCCGATGGCCACCCCCATATGGATGGAACTGGGGCGGATAATCTCCTGCTCGGTCATGGAGGCGTTTAGATCCGGGCAACTCTCCATGGCGGTGATAACCGCTTTGAGAAAAAAGGACATAAAACCCAGATTGATGTTGTGTTTCTCTTTAAAGGCCTCCTTGTACTGGGAGCGAATGGCCATGACCCGACTCATGTCCACCTCGTTGAAGGTGGTAAGCATGGCGGTATTGCGTTTGGCCTCCAGAAGCCGTTCGGCGATTTTCCGCCGCATGGGGCTGATCTTGCTTCGGGTGACGATCTCCTGGGTCGGTGCGGTGGCTTCGGCGGGGGCGGTGGCTGGGACTGGGGCGACCGGGGTTGAGACATATTGATCGGGATGCTGCCGTTTTTCGATCTGCATCAAGATATCAGCCACCGTCAGTTGACCATCTTTGCGGCTGGCGGGAATGCTGTCGATCTGAATCTCCAGTTCCCGTAGCTCCCGGCGTTGACTCGGGGTCAATTGACCGTACAGCGGGTGCTCCTCCGGGCTGGGGGCCGCAGCGGCGATTGGTGCGGGTGTCGATGGTGTCGCTGGTGTGGGCGTTGGGGTCGCTGCAACCGGTACCGGAACCGGTTCCGGGGTCGCTGCGACCGGCTGGGCGGCCGCAGCGGTGCCGTCGGTTTCGATATGGCCGACAACGGCACCGATGGCGACGCTCTCTCCGTTTGCGACCGCAATCTTGAGAATGCCGTCAGCCGCCGCTTCAATTTCCAAAGCGACCTTTTCCGTTTCGATGACGAGAATCAATTCGCCCTTGCTGACCGCATCGCCGTCGTTTTTGGACCAGGAATCAATGAAGGCCTCCGTAACGGATTCACCAACGCTTGGTATGATAATTTCAATTGCCATGATCGTTTCTCTTCGTAGGATAAAGGGGTGGGCAAAGCCCAGACAGTTCAGTTAGCGGTCAATCGTCATCAGCCGGGGCAATGGCCCGATCGGTAATCCTGGCCTGCTCGGTGCGGTAGACGTTGGCATAACCCGTGGCCGGACTGGCCGACTCCTCGCGTCCGACGTAGAAGAGCCGTTTTCCTTTGAGCAGTCCCTCCAGACGTGGTTGGATATAGCTCCAGGCACCCATGTTTTGCGGCTCTTCTTGAACCCAGAACCACTCCAAAGCCTGATCATATTTTGCCAAGATCGCCTTCAGGGAGATGTCCGGGAACGGATAGAGCTGTTCAACGCGAATGATGGCCACCTCATCGACGTCCAGAGCCTCCCGACGGTTGAGCAGCTCGAAAAAGATTTTGCCGGTACAAAAAACCAGACGTTTGGCCTCTCTGGTGGCGTCGATGTCATCCAGAATCCGATGAAATTCACCCTGGGTCAAATCCTCCATGGTTGAGACGGCCAAGGGGTGGCGCAAGAGGCTTTTCGGCGTCATGATCACCAGTGGTTTGCGGTAGGACACTTTGACCTGCCTGCGCAATCGATGGAAATATTGGGCCGGAGTGGTGAGATTACAGACCTGGATGTTGTGTTCGGCGCACTGCTGGAGAAACCGTTCCAGACGAGCGCTGGAGTGTTCCGGTCCCAGCCCTTCGCTGCCGTGGGGAAGCAGCAAGGTCAGGGCGCTGAGTCTCTGCCATTTGGTCTGCCCACTACAGATGTAGAGGTCGATAATGGCCTGCGCGTTGTTGGCAAAATCACCGAATTGGGCCTCCCACATGACCAATCCCCGGTGATCGATGGTGGAATAGCCATATTCAAAACCCAAAACGCCAAATTCCGACAGGGTACTGTCGTAGACCGAACAGGGAGCCTGGTCCTCGGAGAGATGGTTGAGGTTGCAGACCCGTGAGCCGTTCTTCATGTCGACCATGACGCTGTGCCGATGGCTGAAGGTGCCTCGACAGCTATCCTGGCCGCTCAGCCGGACTGGAATACCCTCGGTGACCAGGGAGGCAAAGGATAACGCTTCGGCAATGGCCCAGTCCAGATTTGTCCCCGCTTCGACGGATTGCAGCCGTTGCTGCAAAATCCGCTTGAGTTTGGGCAGGATATTAAATCCTTTCGGGGCGGCGTAGAGTTTGCGGGCCAACTGGATGATCTGTTCCCGATCGATACGGGTATTGATCGGGGTTGGGTCATAGTGGGGGGAAACCGTCTTCCACTCCGGGTAATAGTGAGGGGAGACATAGTCCATGGAACCTTGTTCGGCCTCGTCGAAAGCCTCCTGCATACAGGTGGTCACGCCGTTGGCGATCACATCCACCTGGGCTTGGGTGACGATCCCTTCCGCCATGAGAATTCGGCTGTAGAGAACCGCCAGGGGTTGGCGTTTTTTGATTTCGGTGTACATCTGTGGCTGGGTGAAGAACGGTTCATCCCCCTCGTTATGCCCCTGGCGGCGGTAACAGATCAGATCGACCACCGCATCTTTGCGGAATTTGTGCCGATAGTCCCAGGCCAGACAGATGGAGTGGATAAAGGCTTCCGGGTCTTCGCCGTTGACATGAAAAATGGGTACGGAGAGCATTTTGGCCTGGTCGGTACAGTAGTGGGTCGACCGGGCTTTGCGCGAGGTGGTGGTGAACCCCACCTGATTGTTGAGAATAATATGGACCGTTCCCTGGGTTCGGTAGCCCTCCACCTGCGAAAGATTGAGGGTCTCGGAGACCACCCCCTGTCCGGCAAAAGCGGAATCTCCGTGGATCAGCAGCGGCAGAACCTTATAGCGGTCCGCCTCTGGCCGGCGTTCCTGACGTGCCCGGACAATGCCCTCCACCACCGGATTGACCGACTCCAGATGGCTGGGGTTGTTGACCAGAAAGGCTTCGATGTTGTGGCCTTGAGGGGTGGTGAGATCGACCAGGAAGCCGTTGTGATATTTGACATCGCCGGAGCCGACAACGGTTGAAGGGGTAAAGCGGTTGAAAAACTCCCGAAACATTTGGGAATAATCTTTGTTGAGCACATTGCCCAGCAGATTCAGGCGGCCCCGATGGGCGATGCCGATAATCACCTCTTCGCAGCCGTCCTGTCCGGCATGGTTGAGCAAGGCGTCAATCATGGGGATCATTCCGTCGGACCCTTCCAGGGAGAAGCGGGTGGTTCCGGGGAATTTTTTGTTGAGGAACTTTTCAAACTGGGTGGACTGCATCAGTTTGTTGAGCACGCGAATCTTGGCTTCGTTGGTCAGTTTAGGTCGGTTGTGAACCGCCTCCATACGCTCCCGCAGCCAATCCCGCTCCTTGGGGTCGTGCAGGTGCATGAACTCGACACCGATGGTTCCGCAATAGGTCTTTTTCAGATGACTGATGATATCCCGCAGGGGCGCCCGCTCTTTTTTGGAGTGGGAGCTGCGAAAGACAAACTCGGTATTCAGATCGGCCTCGGTGAGGCTGAAGTTTGCCAGTTCCAAATCGGGCAGGGTCGGCGGTGGTTCCGGGTCCAATGGGTTCAGCCAGGCTTGATAGTGGCCGTACTCCCGGTAGTAGGCTTTCAGAGCCTCCACCTTGCTCTGTTTGAGCGTCATGTTGACCGGCTCGGTTTGGTTGGTTTTCTGCGGGATCGACAGCGGAGCCGCCAGCGGACCGCCACTGCTCAAGCCCAGCTCAAACCCTTCAAAAAATATCCGCCACTCGCTGCTGACCGAACTGGAATCCTGCTTCCAGTTTTGATACTGACTATCCAGGTAGTCAAGATTTAATCCATCTGATATCGCCATGCCGTATCAATCCTTGATAACACATTTAGTTGGTTTGGTTCTGTCCAGTCAGACGGGCAGAGCGCTCTGCCCGGACGGGTTATTTGCCCCTTTTGGGAACATAAAAGTGGGTGCAGTGTCCCAGGCTGACCTCGGCGGCCTCCATGACCGTCTCAGAGAGGGTTGGGTGGGCGTGGATGGTGTCGGCCAGATCTTGAACCGTGGCCCCCATCTCGATGGCCAAGCCGCCTTCGGCCAACAGTTCGCCAGCTCCAGCTCCGACGATTCCCATGCCTAGAATTCGATTGGTCTGAGGATCGACGATCAGCTTGGTTACCCCTTCAAAGCGTTCCACCGTATGGGCGCGGCCACAGGCGGCCCAGGGGAATCGGGCAATCTTGACGGTGATGTTTTTCGCTTTGGCGGCGGTTTCCGTCAGGCCGACCCAGGCCAGTTCCGGGTCGGTATAGCAGACGCCGGGAATGGCTTTGGGTTCGAAACAGCTCTTTTTGCCAGCCAGGGCATCGACGGCGACACGGGCTTCGTGGGCGGCTTTATGAGCCAGCATCGGTCCTTTGACAATGTCGCCGATGGCAAAAATATTGGGGTCGTCGGTGCGCATTTGCAAATCAACCCGGACCACCCCTTCTTCCACCACCACCTGGGTATTCTCCAGGCCGATATCTTCGGTGTTGGGACGCCGACCCACGGCCATCAAAATCCGTGAAAAAAATTGGCTCGTCTCTTGACCGTCTCCATCTTTCCAGACCGCCTCCACCCCTTTTTCATTGGAGTTGAGTGCGGTTACGCTGGTGTTGAGCAGAATTTTTTCAACTTGACCCTTGATGGTTTTTTCAACGATGCGTACCAGATCCCGGTCTGCACCGGGAATCAGGCCGGAGGTGGCTTCGACGATGGTGATTCGACTGCCCAGTGCGGCGTAGGCGCTGCCCAACTCCAAACCGATGATGCCGCCCCCAATTACCAGCATGCTCTCCGGAATATCTTCCAGATCCAGTGCCGCCGTGGAGTCCATCACCCACGGGGAGTCACTCTCCAGATGGGGTAGCATGAAGGGGCGGGAGCCAGTGGCCAAAACGGCTTTGGCAAATGGCATTTCGGAGAGGGAGCCGTCGGTGGATTCGATGCTGAGTCGATTGGAACCCAAAAATCGCGCCCGTCCTTGAATAAAATTGACCCCACGGGTTTTGCACTGCTGACCCAGACCGCCGGTGAGCCGTTTGACCACCTCATTCTTCCAGGCCCGCAGCCGGTCCAGGTCCAAATCCGGTTCACTGAAGGAGAGACCCATCTGTGAGGCTTCATTGGTTTCCCGAATTAATTTGGCGACATGCAGCAGAGCCTTGCTCGGAATACAGCCCCGATGAAGACAGACACCGCCGGGTGTCGTGTCCAGATCAATCAGTGTGGTTGAAAATCCGGCGTCAGCGGCCAAAAATGCGGCAGCGTAGCCGCCCGGACCACCTCCGATCACAACAACGTCATCAATTTTACTCACGATTTCCTTAGCCCCTATGAAAAATTTATGTCCTTATAAAATCGCTGCCTTTGAATGAATCCTATTACTGTGTTGATGATTAATCAATAACTGACAATGATTTTTTCGCTTGTTTGGCTATTATATGTAAAAATTGAAATTTATAACATTATATTTATGTTTAAATAAATCAAATAAATACAACAGTATGGGTATGTTTTGTCGAGCTGGTTTTGCTAAGCGATCGGGTTTATTTTTTATGAATTTTCTGATTATCAAAGTATCCGGGTTTGAAATCCGCTCAAAAAGCAATAAAAACACAATTATATTGTGTTTAGACGGAGCATCAATTTTTCTGACAAGCGAATCAAGCCATTGAATCCTTTTTATCACAGGATTGCGCCTCACCGACCCAGGATAATGGAGGTCGGGTCAACTGGCCCATTTGATCGTTTCGCCATGGTGGTTGCAAAATTGAATGAAGGATTTTTCATCCATGGGTTGGCTGAGCAGATAGCCTTGGATTTTTTCGCAACCCAAACCATGCAGATAGTCTAGTTGCTGTTTGGTTTCAACCCCTTCGGCAATCACGGTCATATCCAGAGCTTGGGCCATTTGGATGATTGCAGTGACCAGAGCGGTGTTTTCACGATCTTCGGGAATGCCGACAATAAAGCTGCGGTCGATTTTAACCTCGCTCAACGGCAGCTTCTTCAGGCGAGAGAGACTGGAATAACCGGTGCCGAAATCGTCCAGGGCTATGAGTATGCCCATCTGGGCCAACTCCTCCAATACCGCCATGCTCTGTTGTTGATTGGTCATAATGCTGTTTTCAGTGATCTCCACCGAAATCAAGGCCATGGGAACCGACTCTTCCCGACAGATCATCGCAATCAGCTCGGGAAGGGCGTGTTCAAAGTGAAACTGTTTGGCCGAAGCGTTGATGGCGACCTGGGGGACGTTATAACCCTGATCCAGCCAGCGGCGAATATCCCGACAGACCGCACGAATGACCAGAGCACCCAAGGGGATGATCAGGCCGGTCTCTTCGGCCAGCGGGATGAAGGTGTTCGGCGAAATGATGTTTCCGGTTTTGGTCCGCCATCGGACCAAAGCCTCGGCGCTGGAAATAATGTTGGTTCCGGTTTTGACCTGTGGTTGATAAACCATGAACAGATCTTCGTCGATAATCGCCTGGCGCAGTTTTTTTTCCAGGGTAACCTGACGTAAAAGAGCCTGGTTGAGTGCTTCGGTAAAAAAATGATAGGTGTTGCGGCCGGAATCCTTGGCCTGATAGAGAGCCATGTCGGCACAGCGAATCAACTCCTGGGTTTTTTGGGCGTCCTCGGGAAACAGGGCGATACCGATGCTGGCGGAGACCGATACCTCCCCGGAAGTCAATACGATGGGCTCTTCAATGGAGGTGATGATGTTCTGGGCAATCTTTCTCAGCTCTGCATTGTGACTGAAATTTTGAAAAATGATGGTAAACTCGTCTCCACCCAGTCGAGCCACCGTGTCACAGGCGCGAATGGCGGCTTTCAACCGTTCTGAAATAACCTGTAGCAGTTCATCTCCGGCTTGATGGCCCAGGGTGTCGTTGACCAGTTTAAAACGATCCAGATCGATGAAAAACAGACCGATTTTGGCTCCTGAGCGTTGGGATTGCCCCAGGGCCTGGTCGAGCCGATCCTGGAATAATCGTCGGTTGGGCAGATTGGTCAAGGTATCAAAATTGGCATGTTTCCAAATGGTCTCCTCCCGCTCTTTTTGTTCAGAGAGATCGCTGAGAATGGCGATACGATTTTGTGCCCGTCCCGAATCATCCCGAACCATGGAGATGGAGACCCACAGGGGAATCAGAGTCTGGTCGTGCCGACGACCCATAAGCTCACCCTGCCAGCCTCCCTCCCGATGAAGTTGGGTTTCGATCTTGTTCATCAGTTCGGAGTCGTAGCGGGCGGAAAAGAGGTGGTGCATCTCCAGTCCGCGCACATCGTTGGGTCTGTAGCCGAAAGCCTGACAGGCAGAACTGTTAGCCTGTTCGATCAACCCTTCGGAGTTGAGTATGACGATCGGCTCGGATGTGCTCTCAAAAACCGAAGCCGCCAGTCTAATGGCTTTTTCCGCCCGCTTTTGACCGGTAATATCCTCGACGATGACAATGGCCAGAGGTCCGGCAACCTGCTCCATGTGAAATTTGGAAAAGGCCAGCCGCGCCCAGATCATCAACTGGGATTTGCACACGCAGCGAACCTCGGTAATGTGATGTACCTCCTGATCGTTCAGTACCCGTTTCAGATGTTGACCGATATGATCCAGATCTTCCGGGTGGGTGATCCCACAGAGGTCTCGGCTAAAAGCCTCTTCCTTGGTTAATCCCAACATGTCCAGCAGAGCCGGGTTGGCGTCTATGATCTCCAGGTTTTCATTGATTAAAGCCATGCCCAAGGCGGCATTTTCATAGACGGTGCGAAACCGTTCTTCGGATTCGACCAGTGACTGTTCGGCCGCTTTGCGCTCGGTAATATCCCGAAACGTTCCAATCAGTATCTGCCCCTCCTGACAGGGGGCTTCCACCACCATGGCCTCCAGAGGAATTTTTTTTTTATGAACCGTAAGCCCGATCACCTCTCTGATTTTTGCGGTGGTCTGACCGATTTTATTCAGGGCTGGAATCAGTTCGTTCAGACTGGGCAGGAGGCTTTCATCCTTTGAAAAACCGAACATTTTAGCCGCAGCCGGGTTATAGGAGAGCAGGTTGTGGCCGTTTTGTGAAAAGGTGATGATGGCATCGGTCGAGTTGCAGACAATGGCGTTGATTTTGGAGGTGGTCTCCTCCAAGGTGTTCATGACCTGGTTGTACCGATAGCCGATCTGGCCAATCTCGGTGAAGGGATCTTCGGGAACCCGAAGGTTCAACTCGCCGGTTTTGGCTTGATGGGTCAATACCTGAAAAAAATCATACAGTTCACTCTTGGCCCCATGTTCGGAGATGTTCAGCCCGACCTTCTCCTCTTCCTCCGTAACCCGTAGTTGAATCCACGGTTTTAAAATTCGCAAGATCAAGTGGGGAATCAAAAAAGCCAGGGTCCAGCAGGCGACGATACCCTGAATTTGCGCCCAGAGTTGGGGCCAAAAGGTCAAGCCGGTGTTGAGCAGGATGAAGTCACCAAACAGTGCTACCGACAACGTGCCCCAAATCCCCCCGACGGCGTGAACGGGAAAGGCGCCGATGGCGTCGTCAATCTTGCCGCGAAGCAGCAGCAGGTCGGCGCCATAAGCCAGCGCGCCCCCGATTCCACCGATCATGATGGCCTCTTGGGCACCAACACTGTGGGCACTGGCGGTGATGGAGACCAGTCCGGCCATGATCCCGTTCAACAGAGGCATGATATGGGGAATGCCGGTTCTTTTCCAATCCAGAAACAATGCCACCAAGCCGCCAGCGGCTGGCGCGATGCAGGTGTTGACAATGACTGGGACGATGGTGTAGTTGAGAGCAAGCGTGGAGCCGCCGTTAAAGCCGATCCAACCAAACCAGAGAATCAGCACGCCCAAAGTGGTCATGGGAATGTTGGAGCCGGTGATTTCGCGCACGGTTCCGTCGGCGGCAAATCGGCCTTTTCGCGGGCCGATGAACAACAACAGGGCCAAGCCAAACCAGCCGCCAAGGGAGTGAACGACGGTGGAACCGGCCCAATCAACAAACCCCAGTGCAGCCAACCACCCCTGGCCGCCAGGGCCGTCGATGCCGTTCCAGGCCCAATGGCCGAACAGGGGATAGATGACGGTCGCCAATATCAGGGATAAAATCACATAGCCGCCAAAACGGATCCGCTCCGCCACCATGCCGGAAACGATGGTCACCGCCGTTGAGCAGAAGAGGGCTTGAAAGAGAAAAAAGACCGAATAGAACGGCGTCTCTTGGGGGAGATCGATCGGCGAGGCCGGCCCCATCCAGCCGGGAAGCCACTCACCAAACATGATGGAGAATCCCACCGCCCAGAAGAAGATCATGGAGATTGAAAAATCAATGCTGTTTTTTACAGCGACGTTGATATTGTTTTTGGATCGGGTCAGCCCGGTCTCCAGACAGAGAAACCCCGCCTGCATGAAGAGCACCAGAAATGCCGAAATGGTGATCCACAAAATATCCAGTAAGGTCTTGTCAATCATGCGTTCTATCTGTCCTGTCGAAACCCTGATACCAGATTGATTAAACAATAGGCAGTTGTGTTTGTCTGGAGGTGTTTATTGCAAAATTGTGATTAAAAAATAATCACAACCGCGCCTATTATTGTTGACAACAGGGATACCGCAAATACCAAACCAATTGCGAAGGAGGAGTAAACAGCACGTCAGCCAGAGGGTTGTCGGCCAAAGTGCCGAGCTTGGCATGTCCTACTTTGGATTCGGTAGTTGCGCGCGTAAACGGCGCAACTACCGAATCCAGGATTTGTCTGAATCCGTGATTTCAGGATTCTGTCCGGGGAAAGGGGGTTAGAATCAGTCTTTGGGCGTTCCTTTGATCAGTTTGGCAATCTGATTGATATCCAACTCCTGATCCAGAGCGGCAATAATATCTCCTTCAGCAGAGACACGGGTGATGCGACAGGTCACATTTCCTTCAAGCCCGAGGGGTAGCAGGTGTAGTTGGACCTGAGCATCCTGGGAAAGCCAGTCGGGAATGGCGGACGAGATTGTAACCAACAGACTATTGGGGCTGACATTTTTCATCAACCCGGAAACCGATTGGGTGTCGGCAAACTCCACGATCACATCATCGGTGGCCTTGATGCGCGGCGGACGGGGTTTGACGCCGTGTTCTCCCGGTGACAGATAGGCACTGGCGGCCCGATCGACAGTCATGATGTGATCGACCAGCCAGTCAAGAAGAATCTGGAACAACTCGCGGGTGGCCTGTTGAAAGTCCTGGGTGCTTGGATCAGAAATTTTGGCGATCAGACCTCTGGCCGTTGTGGAGAAATCCTCATGTAACTGCCTGTGGGCCGGAAAATCGACATAACCGTTTTTACTCATGAGCGTCTCTTCAAAGCCAAGATGCTCCTGAACATAGGCTTCCAATTCAAGGGCGCGTACGCCGATCTCTTCTCGGGTGGGAGATCTGTCCAGCAACTGGCTTACGGCATAGGTCAGGCGAAACAGGGTGTGGTGTTGTTCATCAATCTGTTCAACGCCGAGCTTCAGATCCTTTTCAAAGGTTAATTGCTGGTCTTTGTATTGAATGGTGAGGTTTTCCATGATGATTCCCCGTACGGTGAAATGTTATGGGCGTTAAATCAATATCCAGGTTTGAAAAATAACAATCCAAAATAGGCAGTATGTCAAATTGGCATAAATCTTCACCGATGTAAATTGACCAATTGCTTTTTTGGCGATTGAGCTCTACAGCGCATTAAGCAATTCTATCAGTTTAGGCTCGACCGTATAGATGAAGGGGACGATCTGGTCACGTATTCGAAAAAACAGACTGAGTTCATTGGTGCGACTGCTGAAGACGATGTGGTGGTTTTCGATGCCGCCCACATCCATCCAGACCGACACATCCTGGGATAAAGGGTTGTGGGCGACGATAAAGGGGGTCTCGGGAGCGACGGTGAGGTTTTTTCTCAGTCGAACCACATCCATTTTAGTGTAGCCAGCCGGATAGCCGGGGCGGCGCAGGCGGTTCCAGACCAGCTCCTTGACCAATCCGGGATATCGATAGGTGTTGATCAGCAGTTGCTCGGTCACCTTGGCTTTTGGTGGGGCGGCATGACAGACGATAAATTGATCGGACTTGGCGATGTAGGGCAGATTGAGATAGAGTCGGTCAAACTGCTCCTTGTAGGCTTCGCCACGAACCTTGCGAATGGCCCGCTCCCAGAGAATACCTTGGGGAATACCGGTTTTGCTGACATCTTTGGAAAAGCTGTCGTGATTGCCCAGCAGATAGAATACCTGAGCCGGAAAACGGATTTTCAATTTGAAGATAAAATCCATCATCAGAATGGAGCTTTCCATCTGATCCATCTCGCCATCCACCTCAGAATGAACGGCATCTCCCAATAAAATCAAATAGATGGTTCCATTCTCCAGCCCTTCGAGAAAATGGTTTTCCGTCAGGATCTTGACCAGGTTCCCGACCTGGCTGTGAAGGTCCCCGACAATCAGCGGGGTCATGCCTTCCGGTGGATAGACCAACCCCCCCGGTTTGCCCCGGTCGTCCAGGGGGCGGCTGGAGTCGTTCTCCAGCAAAGTGTTGACCTGATCGATGGTTTCCAAGGCCTGTTTATTCGAAAGCAACCGGATGGGGCCGCCGAAAATCTCGCGGATCTTGAGCAGACGACTCATGCGTTGGGAGACTATTTTCTCCTCCTCCAGATTGTCGCCCAGAGGAGCGATATAGGTGCCGGAATCTTCAGTCAGATCTTTGAAAATAAAGGCGTCACCAGCATGGGCGATGGTCAGGTGTCTCTTGGCTACCTCTTTGGGAAACTGAAAATAGGTTTGCTGGTTTTTCTCCCCACGGCCCAGAATCATGCTGCTTCCTTCGTCCAAACGAAAAAATCCGCTTGGTTGAACAAAATAACTTTTGGGGTCGATCAGGATGAAGGTCTTGGATTGGAGGTCCAAAGAGGGGTCCAATAAAAATTCGGGGCAGATCCATAACTCCCGCCCCTGTCGGCGTTTGCCCAACATCAGCCGAACAGCTCCTCCGGTAAAGGGGATGCGCAGTTCATCCCCTTTCAGGTGAATCTCTCCGGTCAGGACCACCTCATCAAAGGTTTTGGGCCGAATAAAGGTGGCCTTGAGTTTTTGAAAAAAGTTCTGGGCCGGGGTTGTAGATGATTCACTCATGATACAAATCCAACGGGACTGAAATTGGTCAGAATGGGCAATTTTTGACCAAATAATGGCTGGGATGTTAACTGACATTTACCCACAACACCATACCACAACTTTATTGCCAAAAAAGTCTCTTTGACCGTTTTATGGTATATTTCTGCTTATAACTCGAATCCGTAACATTAGATGGAGAGCCTGCCGTTTCTGGGTTGAATCGTTATTGGATTCAAGGGGAAGGGTTCAGAGGAAAGATCGCGGATATATTCGGGTGCGGAAAGGGTGGGAGACGGCACCGGTTCCGCTACCGTCCAATGCGACGGTAATGGTCAGTCCGAACTCTATATAGCTGATCTGGAACGCCTTTTTTCCTCTCTCATACTCAAAGTGCAGGTTGCTGACCCCGCGAGCCAGAATATGTTCTGAGCGGTCGGTGGTATTTTGTCGCATAAGATCCTGACCGCCGGGGCCACCGTTGTCCTTCAGGTAGTAGCGAATCGGACCATCGTGATGGACAGAAGAGTCGAAGGTGATTTCCGTGCTGATGTCGATATTCAGTCCGCTGCGGCTGGCCTGTCTTAATTCTGCGCTGATACGTTCCAGGGCCAAACGACCCTGCCCGGCAGCCATGACGGACTGTTCGTGGCTCAGCTTGCTCTGTGCCAGTGCCAGGATAACCGGCAAACTGACGGCAGCGATCATACCGACAATGGCAATAACCAGAATCATTTCAATGAAGGTGAACCCCTTGTGGGCGGGCTTTTTTTCGGTGGAGGGTAGAAGAAAAATCAACAGCTTCTTCATTGCTCCACCCGTATCTCTTCAGAGATATAAAATATCGGTTGGTCGGGATGGTGTTCGCGGTTGCCACGGACGATGACGGTCGCTCCCCGACATGTCGCCTCCTTCGGACAGTTGGCGGGGGCCGGGTTGAAGTCGATGATCCGGTCAAAATTGGTAAAGCCGAAAAGAGCGGTTTCATCGGCAAACCGGGGGTTTGACTCGATAAAGGCGTCGTAGCCGCCCGGCCCTGATTGAGCAACAAAGGATAGCTCTTCAATCTTTTCCGTCGCCAGAAAATAAGCTTGTGTCTTCTGGACGGGGAGTTGGGAAAATTGAGCGATCTGAGCGATTTGAGGAATCAAGGCGACTGAGCCGATACCGACGACGACAATGACGAAAATCAACTCAAGCAGGGTCAATCCAGCATCTCCCGGCCGTGGGTCCGGTCTGTTTGAAGATCTGATGACATCGTTGGAGATCATGGAAATACGGCCCAGGCCGCACCGGTATTTTTTTCGATATGTACCGTCCCGATCAGGGGGGAAGAGTCTGCCGGGTTAGCGGCAGGCGTGACCAGTTTGATGTCCAGGGAGCCGAGCATGGCCCCGCTAGAGTCGGTGGGTCGCCCCAAACCGTCAAAGGTGATGTCAAAGCTGTCGATGGCTGAACCGTCGCTGGTTTCTGCCAGAAAGTTCTGATTGCCGTCGGGATCAAAAACCTGATATTGACTGCTATTGGTATCGTGTCGTTTGATTCGATATTGACCGCCCACCGAGAAGGACATGGATTGGGCAAACCGGACCGCCTGGGCCAGGGTTCGAGCTGGTGAGTCCGTGGTGGTGTTGAAATTCAGATTGGGCAACAAAAGGCTGGACAACACACCAATCAGAACCATGGCCATGATGAGTTCGATCAGGGTGTAACCGGGAAAGTTCGGTGAACAGGGCTTTTTAATGCGATTTCCCATTTCCATTCCCAACATTGTGTGGTCAACACGGATTCGGCACATTGGACGTTGGTCCGAACCTTTTTTGAATAAAAACGCTGTTTCGCTAAGGCGTACCAATCAGCCCTGTCGGAGCAGATCACGCAAATCGATCATGGCGGCATTGGCTCGGCTGATATAACTGCTCATGAAAACCGATTGATTGATCCAGCCCCAAGCAACGATGGCATTGATGCTGGTCCGTTGGGTCTGCTCCAGTTCACGGATGATCTGCTTCATGCTCTGGAGGGCATTTTTATTGGCCAGCACCTCCTGAAACTCCGTCTCCAGCGCTTTTAGGACATGGATCAAACCATAGGTGTAGCCTCTGGTTTCATAGAAGATGTCGTCCAGTTTGAAATAGCCGGTTTTGACCCGGATCTGCTTTCGAGTCTTGGTGCTGGTCTGGGCATCGGGATCTCCGCTCAATTCGGTATTGAAACGGACCTCGCCGACACTGGCGCTCAATTGTTGGGAATATCCGCCCAGCCGTTTCTCGACAATCTTGAAAAACTCCCTCAAATTATCCGAGCGGGTATAAAACTGGGCTTTGGTCGCATTGTTGTCGGTGATTCTTTTCAGGTAGGCCTTCAGGAAGACCGTTCCCTCTTCATACTCCCCTTCACTGCTGGGAAAAATCCAGGAGTTGATGCTGTATTGCAGTCGTGGCTCGGCTTTTGAGAGGTCCGGGTCTTCCGGGCTTTGGGATTGACTGCGGGAAAACTGGTTGCGCATGGTGTTGGTAATATCCCGAATCAGGATGATGTTGCCATACTCCCAGTTGGGAACGTTATCCAGCCAAAAACCGGAGATGGGGTTGACGTCGTTATAGAGCAGGCCGCCACTTTTGTTGAGCAGGTTTTCGGTCAGTTGAATCACCGTCCGGGTGGTGGTCTCCCCTTTGATCGAGCGCGGTTTGACGTCGAACATGTCCGGTTCGATACCCCAGGTCAAACCAATAACAGTCGGGATGAGCAGTGACAGAGTCACAATCCCTGAGACACTGGACAATGGAGAACTTTTTATGCGTTCCTTGATCTCATTCCACATCAGTTTTTCTCTCCTTAGATGAATCATACCTGATTCAGTCGTTGGCAGTTGACAGTCGAAACAACCCAATTGATTGGGCGATAAAAATTCTCGCCGTCAAAATACGATTTTGGACCTGGTTGTTACCAATGAATAGAAAAATAATAAAATTGAATAAAAAAAACTATAAAATGGATTGTAAATAAAATCCATCCTACATAGATCCATTTCAGGGAACAACCCATTCTTGACCAGGGCAGGGGGGGGGTAAATCGGCTGGGTCAGCTCCGTTTGTCGGGAAAACGTTTGCCAGGCGGAGAGAGGGGTAGCCAGGCGGTCCACCCGTTGGTGGACGAATGGGCATTGAGCTGCTCTTCCCAACCACCCCGGCCATCATCTCGAAACTGTCGCGATGGTTGGGCGTGACGGTTGCGATGGCGTTGTTTTATTAGCAACCATTCCTGTTGAAAGATGGGGCTGTCCAGTTTCAGCGTCGTCATCAATTCCTGAAACTGTTGGCACCGTTTGGTCCTGTCCGAAGCGGACATTCTGTTGGTGGATTTTGCAAAATGTCGAGCCAGAACATCACCAGACAAACCCAGGTTGATCAACACTTCAGCGAAGAGTATGGATCGCTCTTGGATCTGGGTCTGGAGGTGACGTTGTTGCATGAGCAGATCTTCCGTCAGCAAGGAGAGCAGCACGGTTCTGAGCTCCAGCGGGGTCAGAAACATGGTCGAAGCGGCCGCAAGCAGACAGCCCAACTGTCTGGTACGAAGATCCAGTGTCGATTTCAAGGTATGATAATCCAGTGACAGCTCCCGGCTTCTGGTCTTGTAGGAGCGCTCCAGGGCTGTGGCAAACTCGTTGCTTTTGTAGCGCTTGCCTCGGGCAGTTCCCTGGTGGGCCAAGATGGTGTCAACCGTGATTTCCGTCACGTCGACCAGAGTGGAAAAGTCATCGGCCGGGCCAAATTCAGCATGGTCCAGGTTGGCGACGTCAGGTCGCTTTCCGCCCAGATTGCAGGCCCGATCCAACTCGGCTCTCAGAGCCTCGGTCGCTCTGCCAATAGCCCCGGGGCGTTGTCCGGCCTGACCGCGAAGTTCAGAGGAGAGGTGGGCAATGCACTGGAGATATAGCTCCGCCATTTTTTTTGTGTTGATTGAACAACTCATTGTTTTTCCTCCATTATCATTCGATTTTTGACAAAAACAATCGGCAATAATATAGACGAACTCAATGGCTTAGACACTTATTTTGATAAATGATTCATTCTTGTCTGGGTGGCAGAGGCTGGACCTGGTCGGCAGATTGATCCATAATCCAAAATTCGGCAGTTGAACGTACGTACATCGCCCAACCTCTTGATTCACCAAGCAAACCAATGTCTTGCACCAGCCACACACGTTCAACTGCCGAATTTTGGATAATGACTGACTATCGTTAAATATTTTGTTCCCAACGCACGTTTTGCCCGATAACGGGAAAGAGGGGGCTTGTGGGTATCATTTCGGATCAACTGAGTCAAATCCAGCAACAGATCGCCCAGGCTTGCGACCGATCCGGTCGTGATCCGGGGAAAATCTCCTTGGTAGCGGTCTCCAAAACCAAACCGGCCTCCGCCGTGTTGGAGGCCCTGGCCGAGGGACAGCTGATTTTCGGTGAAAATCGGGTTCAGGAGTCTCGGGATAAAATTCCCCTGGTCGAAGCCGAAGCCGGGTCGTTGGCCCAGTGGCATCTGATCGGCCCCCTCCAGCGTAACAAAGTTAACGTGGCAGTCAAGCTGTTTTCCATGATTCACAGCCTGGATTCGGTTGAATTGGCGCTGGATTTGAGCAAACGGGCGCAGCGGATTCGACCCTTGCCGGTTTTGGTTCAGATCAATGTCGGTCGTGAGTCGCAAAAAAATGGTTTTCTGCCGGAACAGGCTCCAGAGGCCATTCGGCAAATGGCCGACCTTGACGGGATTCAGGTGCAAGGACTGATGACGGTTCCTCCCGTCACCCCGGACCCGGAAGGGGCGCGGCCCTATTTTCAGGCCCTGGCCCGATTGGCCGAGCAGATCAAGGCTCTGCAACTCGACGGGATCGGCATGGATCAACTCTCCATGGGTATGAGTCACGATTATCCCGTAGCGGTGGAGGAGGGGGCGACGTTGATTCGGGTCGGCAGCGCTCTATTTGGAGCCAGAACCTGTTTTTGATCTGTCTTGGCCTGGATTGTGTATGAATCGTTTCTCATGGTGATACCGAATCAATCGCTTGAAATGGGATATTCAATATCTTGAAAACAGGTGTCGGGTTGGTTGATATCTGTGAAAAACCGCGACAGTAAAGGTTTGAGAACCTTTTGTAAGGTGGCGTCCGGCTTGATGGGGTGAGGTGTGAGATGAGAAAAAGAGTCGTAAAAAGTATCACGTTGTTTGGCCTGCTATGCGTCATGTTTCCGGCGTGGGCGGATGAGGCGGATGAGGTGTTGCGTTTGGGTTCCAAGGCTCTGGTCGGGCAGGATATGGATCAGGCCATCAGCTATTTCAGCCAGGCTCAGCGGATGGTCAACCCCAGTCGTTTGCAGCTGGTGACTGCCCATTCCGGCCTCTGTGCGGCCTATTATAAAAAAAGCATGTTGGATAAGGATATGGTCCTGACCCGCAAGGCCATCGTTGCCTGTGACTCTGCCATCGCTCTCAAATCCGACCATCAATCGGCCCTGCGAATGCGGGGAATTGCCCATCTGACGACGGGTATTTTCGATCGGGCCGTGGAAGATCTCAATGTGGCCATCGCTTTGCGCCCGGATGATTACCTGGCTATCCAAAATCGGGGTCTGGCCAAGGCCAAATTGGGCCAATCCAGCGAGGCCATACAGGATTTTGATCTCTCAATCAAGCTGAAACCCAACCATCCGTGGGGCTATTATAACCGGGGCCGACTTCAGGCGGCTCTTTTTGAAGATGAAAAAGCGGTTGACGATTTCTCAACCTTCATTCGTTTTAAACAGGGATTCGAATCGGTTTATCTGCACCGGGGCCTCAGTCAAATGCGGTTGGGTCACTATCAGCAGGCGGTGGGGGATTTTTACGAGGTTATCCGGCTCCAGACAAAGGAGAACCCTTCGGCTCTGGCCAATCGGGGCATCGCCCTTTATCTGTTAGGACGTTATCAAGAGGCGGCAGAAGATTTTGAAGCGGCTGTCAAGTTGGATGGCCAGGATATGGAAAACCGGTTTTGGTTCTATCTGGTGCGGGAGCGTCTGCGCCGACCTTCGCCTGAAATTCTGCTTGCCCAGGGTGGCGGAAAAGTGGCTAAATCCTGGCCGGGTGTGATGGCAGCCTATCTGTTGGGACATGTCCCCTCACAAGAGGTCTTGGACGTCATTCGTCAAACCACCGATTCCGGTTTGCGGGCGGAGCGGGAGAGTTTGACCCATTTTATCTTTGGCGAGTGGTCGGCCATCAAGGGTCGCCCGGATGTCGCTCGAAAATGGTTTGATATCATCGTCAATAAAGCCGGTCCCAGACCGCCTTGGTATCATGCCGCCAGTCAACAAAGAAGTTTGATGGACAGTGCCTGGGCGAAAGAGAAAACCATTGAGCCGGTGAAAAAAAGTTGGGTTGAGCAGACAGCCGAGGTCTCGGACGAGTCAACGTCGGAGTTGGATTTGGCCGGCGTTCAGGAGTGGGCGGGAACCTCACAACCCGAGAAAGCCGAACCAGAACAACCAACGCCGACCCTCTCATCCATCAACCGGCAAGAAGAGTTTGGGACTGAAATTCCGGCTGTCGAGGTTGGAGGGGGCTCTTCCTCTCTCCTGGCCGGAATCGGTTCAACGATCGATGAAGATCAGTTGCCATCAGACGCCCTGGTTGTCAAGCCGGTTGTTGCCGAGATCAAGCCGGCCCAACACCAAAAACAGGCGGCGGTCGAGCCGATTGCCAAGGCGGTGGAAAGTACAGAAAAGCCTTGGATTGCCAAAGGAGGTTATCCGCACAAACCGGGGGCTTACGCCTTCAAGGTGGCATCATTCCAAGATCAAGAAAATGCTGATGAAGCGCTGGCAGAGGTGGTACGACTGGGATATTCGGCCTATCTTCAGGAGATTGAAATCAAAGGAAGTCGTTATCTTCGGGTTTGGGTTGGACCCTTTGACACCTTGGAAGAGGCTGATCGCGCTCGGGATGAAGTCAAAAAAATTCCCGGACGGGAGCCGAGTCGAGCCCGTTTGCGATAAGAGGAGCTGCAGGATCGCAGAAACAATCAAGCATCCACCTTGATTATTTTTAAGCCGAACTGTTTTTTTAGAAGGGGAAATGTTAGATGTTGACGGACAAAATAATTGCCTTTGTCGGCGGAGGCAATATGGCGAAAGCCCTGATCCAGGGCTTGATCGATTCGGGCTTGGCGCCAGGCCAGATTCGGATCTGTGAACCGGATCTGGGCAAACAGCAGGCACTGGCCGATCAATTCGGCGTTCACCCGTCCGGTCAGTTGGCTGTTGAGGTCGCCGGGGCTGACGTGGTGGTTTTGGCGGTCAAGCCGGGCGTGGTTGCTCCGGTGTTGACCGAGATTGCGCCGCTGTTGGCACTGGAAACCCTGATCGTCTCCATTGCAGCCGGTGTTCCCATGGCCCGTTTGAAACAGGGTTTGGCACCGGCTCAGCCGGTAATCCGGGTCATGCCTAACACGCCGGCCCTGATCGGCGCCGGCATCTCCGTTCTTTACGGAACATCGGAGTTGGCCGCTGAGAAATGGGATCTGGCTCGACAGGTCATGGCCGCTGTCGGAGATGTGGAGGAGGTGGGGGACGAGTCGTTGATGGATGGGGTGACGGCACTCTCCGGCTCTGGTCCGGCCTATGTCTTTCTCATGGCTGAAGCGCTTTCGGATGGGGGGGTGCTGTGTGGTTTGCCACGTCCTCTGGCCGATAAACTGGCGGTCAAAACCCTGATTGGGGCCGCACGGTTGATCGATGAGAGTGGGGAACATCCGGGGGTGCTGAAAAATCAAGTCACCTCTCCGGCTGGTACCACCATTGCAGCCATGGCGCAGTTGGAGCGTTCCGGTGTTCGCGCCGGCCTGATCGACGCCGTGACCGCAGCCTGGACCCGATCACGGGAATTGAATTGATCTTTGTGGCTCAACCGACCTCCTCTTGAGAGCCACATCCGTTCATCTGCCGAATTTAGGTCAAAAAAAGGTGGGGTTCAGAACGGTTTCCCGCTTCGGTGGGGGCCGGGGCAAAGTTCCGAGCAACGCGTCAACCGTCAACCTGGATCGGTCGGTCATCTCGATTTTTTTAGAGCAGTCTCGCCAACCCATCCATTCTAGGATAGGCTGGATGGGATTGTGAGTCCGAATTTCAGAAGAATAGAGGGAGTTTGTTAGGGTATGGGTATAACCGGATCTATCGCCACCTTGGTCGAGTTCATTCTGAGCCTGTATGTCTGGCTTATTGTTTTTCGGGTATTGCTCTCCTGGGTCAATCCTGACCCCTATAACCCGATGGTACAGCTTTTGATGCGGCTGACCGATCCGGTTTTGGTTCCCATGCGGCGGGTGATTCCGCCTCTTGGTGGTTTGGACCTCTCTCCCATCGTCGCTCTGTTTGCCGTCCAGATGGTGCAACGGTTTTTGGTGACGATCCTCCGAGGCGGGGGTAGTGGAGGGATGAGTGGTCTTTTTGTCGAACTGTTGGGGGCGGTCCATTTGTTGGGCACCTTCTACCTGATTTTGCTGTTTGCACGCGGTGGTCTTCACGTCCAATCCTGGCTGGCGTTTCGCAAGGGAAGTCGAGCCAATATCAACCTCAGCAATCCCATCGTCCATTTTATCTTCCGCTCGACCGAACCGGCTCTGTTGCCGATCCGGTCGTGGGTGCCAACGGTTTCTCGCCTGGATGTCAGTCCCTTTGTGGCCGGTATGGTCTGCTGGTTGGTGCTCTCACTGTTGCAGGAGATAATTTTTGGTCTGGCCATGCCCGGCATGGGGGCGGTAATGCGCTAAGATGACCGTTGGCCATTGGCAAGGAGAGGCGTGGCTGTTGGCTGTTCGGGTTCAGCCTCGCGCGTCCGTGGCCAAAATCGTCGGTCTGCAAGAGGACCGACTCAAGGTCGCCCTGACCGCTCCGCCTGTCGATGGAGCGGCCAATAAGGGACTGTGTCAGTTGTTGGCCAAAGAGTTGGGGGTTGCCAGAGGACAGATAACCATTGTCCGGGGAGAAAAGTCACGGGAGAAACAGATCTCTGTCGCAGGTGCTTCTCAGCAGGCGGTGAAGGCGTTCTGTCTACGGTACGGGCTGGAGTGACAGGCGGCCCCAAATCTCCGCACCGGGAGTTCGAGGCCGCCGCGATAGATTTTTAGAGAGCCTCTTCAACCCAGTTAAACAGTTGCGACTTGGGGATGGCGCCAATTTTTGTCGCTTCAATGTTGCCATTCTTGAAGATCATGAGGGTCGGAATACCCCGAACGCCATAACGACCCGGTGTGTTGGGATTATGGTCGATATTGATTTTGCATACTTTGACCCGACCGTGCAGTTTTTCGGCCAACTCTTCCAGGAATGGCCCGATCTGCTTGCAGGGACCACACCATTCAGCCCAAAAATCAACGAGCACGGGAAGGTCTCCCCGTAAAACATCTTGGTCAAAGTCATTATCAGAAGTTTGATGGATAAAATCACTCATAGCGGGAAAGAGGCTCCTTGGGGGATTGATAATTCATTCTCTACTCTCGAATAACCTAAGAGGGTCCTCAGATTTTGTCAAGATCTAGAAAATCAGCAGGCCATTTTGTCTGATAAACAAGAGAGATTCTTGTCCGAACCAATCAAAGAGGTTTGACAAGCGTTGCAACACCCTATAAAGTTCCCTCCCCTGATCATGAGAGCAGATGCGCGGTTAGCTCAGCTGGATAGAGCGTTGGCCTCCGGAGCCAAAGGTCACAGGTTCGAATCCTGTATCGCGCACCATTTATACCGGCATGGATACCTGAACGCAGATATGCTGCCCGGTGTTTTCATCACACATCATGCAGTACCACTGCGTTTCCTTTCCATCTATCCCGAAGCACACAAATCGACACTTCCCCGAACGCCCCTTGCTATCTGTCAATCGATATTGAACGTTGATTCCAAAAAAGGTGCAAAAAAAAACGATCGTCATCGTTCTGCCTACCCCCCAAACTTTTTTTCCGGTTGTGTTTTAATCGTGCCTCCCGTGAGCGGGGAGCGACCTTCGACTACGCCCTGCTCAACGTCACCTTCCTTCGTTTCAATCCACACCCCCCGAGCGAGGGGCGACTTGCTCGACCCGAAAGCGGGTAGTAGCCGGCAGGAGTTTCAATCCACACCCCCCGAGCGGGGGGCGACTCAACCCAGATATCCATTTTTTGTTCTCCACTAAAGTTTCAATCCACACCCCCCGAGCGGGGGGCGACTGCGAAATCGGACTCACCGTCAAAATCTTCAGTCGTTTCAATCCACACCCCCCGAGCGGGGGGCGACTCGGCCCGCTCAACCGCCGGTCCGTCCTCGCGGTGTTTCAATCCACACCCCCCGAGCGGGGGGCGACGATAAGATGATATCATCTGAGCTTGTTTAAAACTTGTTTCAATCCACACCCCCCGAGCGGGGGGCGACGCATATATTTTGCTCTTAAAAAATGGAAGTTGGGGTTTCAATCCACACCCCCCGAGCGGGGGGCGACGTGTTAAGGTCTCTCGTTCGCCAAGCCCCGGCAGTGTTTCAATCCACACCCCCCGAGCGGGGGGCGACCGAAGTCAGCCTCTACAGCCTCAATCGTGCTGCGCTCGGAAGAGCGCCGCGCAGGGAACGAGTGTAGATCTCGGCGGTCGCC
>JADFYU010000010.1 GCA_015232865.1 Magnetococcales bacterium | reverse complement strand
GGAGGGGGATATTTTGATCATGATCGATTATTGGCCATTTGTTGAAGACGCATGATGCGCTCCCCCATGGGGGGGTGGGTTGAAAATAATTGGGCCATATCCCGGCCCGACAGGGGGTTGACTATAAAAAGATGGGCGGAAGCCGGATTCCTCTCCGCGCTTTGCAGCGGAACCTGCCGGCTGCCCCGATCCAGTTTGTTGAGAGCGGAGGCCAGCCAAAGCGGATTGCCGCACATCAAGGCTCCGTCATCGTCGGCACCATACTCCCTGGATCGGGAGACGGCCATTTGGATGAGGGAGGCCGCCAGAGGAGCCAACATCATCATGAGCATCCCGCCCAGACCGCTCCCTTGTTCTTCGTCGGAGCGTCCGCCAAAAAAAGAAGAGAACATGGCCATCTGGGCCAGGGAGGTGATCGCGCCGGCAAAGGTGGCCGAAATGGTGCCGATCAGGATATCGCGATTTTTGACATGAGCCAGTTCGTGGGCCATGACGCCGGCCAACTCTTCCCGGTTGAGGATTCTCAACAGACCGGTCGTAGCGGCCACGGCGGCGTGTTCCGGGTCACGACCCGTTGCAAAGGCGTTGGGTGAGGGGTCGTCAATGATAAAAACCCGTGGCATGGGAAGTTGGCCCCGGCGAGCCAGTTCGGTGACGATTCCGTATAGCTCCGGGGCCTGTTGTGATCCGATCTGTTGCGCGCCGTGCAGATTGAGTACCGCCGAGTCTGAGTTCCAATAGGCCCAGAAATTGATTCCCACTGCAAAAAGAAGGGCCAGAACCATGCCGGTCTGCCCCGCCAACAGACGCCCGGCGACCAAAAAGAGAGCGGTCATGGCGGCCATCAGGATAAAGGTTCGCATATCGGTCATGAGAGGTGTGCCTGATTATAAAGGGTCTTTTAAAGAGCCAGCCGGTTTGGATTGATCTGGAATAGAGTTCGGTTGAGCCGACTATTGGGGCGATATCAACCGCACTTGGAGTAACCGCACTCCAGGCATGTGTCGCATCCATCCAGTCGGGCAACGGAAAACTGACTGCACTTGGGACACTGAGAGCCGCCAACAATTCCAGCCTCCTTGGCTGATTGACGTTTGATCTTCAGCTCTTCAGTAACTTCAGGCTGAGAGATCAGGCCGATGCGAATCATGTGGGTCTCGATACATTCACCAATTTCAGCGACCAAACTCGGCATATATTTTCCGCCCGGTTTGAAATATCCGCCGCGCGGGTCAACCACCGAACGCAACTCTTCAACCAGGAATGTCGCATCTCCACCATGACGGAAGACCGCCGACAAAACCCGCGTCAAAGCGACGATCCAGGCAAAGTTCTCCATGTTTTTCGAGTTGATGAAAATCTCGAAGGGCCGCCGTTTACCTTTGACGGTAATGTCGTTGATGGTGACGTAGAGCGCATGCTCGGAGAGGGGGGTCTTGATTTTGTAGGTGGCCCCATCCAGCTCTTCCGGTCGTTGTAAAAGGGGTTGCATCTGAATCACCTCAGCCAGAGGGGGCTGGATGATCGATGGCTCCAGTTTTGGTTTTTCTGTGTTCTTGACAACCTGATAGTCAACAATTTTTCTGTCAATTTTGACGGACATGCCGGACCCTCTACGCTCAGTGGGTGAAAACGATTCCAGGTTCAATGCAAAAAGATCGAGCCGGATTTATAACTTACCATAATAGCCCTCTTTGAGGGCATCAAAAAGATTGGCGGCGGTGTGCTTTTCTCCGTCATACTCGATGGTCTCATCGCCCCTGACCTCAATAACCTCTCCATCTTCCAAGGTAAATCGGTAGGTTGTCGCGGCCAGATCCTGGGATTTGACCAGAACGCCCTGGAAGGCCTCCGGGTTGAAGCGGAAGGTGGTGCACCCCTTCAGGCCTTTTTTGAAGGCATAGAGGTAGATTTTTTTAAACTCATCGAAGGGGTAGTCGGTCGGCACGTTGATGGTTTTTGAAATGGATGAATCGATCCATTTCTGGGCGGCGGCCTGAATATCGACATGGGATTGAGGCGGAATCTGGTTGGTATCCACAAAATTGGCCGTCGGTCTGTTTTTCGGGTTCTCGGCCTGGGGGTCGGCCAGCGGGTTGATGGCTTCACGGTAGGCCAGCAACTCGTAGGAGAGAACGTCAACCTTCTCTTTGGTTTTCCGCCCCTCGCGAATGATGTTCCGACTGTAAATGTGGGAAAAACTCGGCTCAATCCCATTGGAAGCGTTGTTGGCCAGGGAGAGGGAGATGGTGCCGGTGGGGGCAATGGAGGTGTGGTGGGTAAACCGACACCCCTCTTGGGCAATCTTGTCTCGCAGATCTTGGGGAAATTGGCTTAAATAACGGCTGTATCTGGCCAGCAATACCTTGCCCGGCACAATGTCTCCAACCGAAAGGCCATCCTTTTCCATTTCAGGGCGTTGACTCAGCATGGCTTTGGTTATGGTGAAGGCCTGCTCCATAATGGCCGCCGGTCCCTTTTCTCCGGCCAGTTCAATTCCCACTTCCCAACCGGTAATGGCCATCTCACGAGCCACCTGTTCGGTAAAGGCTACGGAGGCCTCGTCGCCATAGGTCATGCCCAACATGATGATGCTGGAACCCAGGCCGAGAAATCCCATGCCATGGCGGCGTTTATGGAGGATCTCCTCCCCCTGTTCAGGCAGAGGTAATCCGTGGATTTCGACTACATTGTCCATCATGCGGGTAAAAATCCGAACCACTTTTCGGTATTTTTCCCAGTCAAATGAAGCTTGGTCGGTAAAGGGATCTTTGATAAACCGGGTCAGGTTGACCGAACCCAACAAGCAGGCGCCATGGGGAGGGAGTGGTTGTTCCCCACAGGGGTTGGTGGCCCGGATATCCTCGCAAAACCAATTGTTGTTCATCTCGTTGACTTTATCGATCAGGATAAAACCCGGCTCGGCAAAATCGTAGGTGGAGCGCATGATGAGATTCCAGAGATTTCGGGCGGAACTCTTTTTATAGATCCGACAGGCCACCTCATTGCGTTCATTGGTATGATACCCCTCGGTAATGGGCCAGTGGCGATAGATTTTCGGGCAGTCCGGGTCTTTGAACTCTTGATCGTTGGCCGGAAATACCAGCGGCCACTCCTGATCGTTTTCAACGGCCTGCATAAAATCGTCCGTAATCAGGCAGGAGAGATTGAACTGGCGCAGGCGACCATCTTCGCGCTTGGCGGAGATAAAATCCTGAATATCCGGGTGAGAGATGTCGAAGGTGGCCATCTGTGCACCCCGACGCCCTCCGGCTGAGGAGATGGTCCGGCACATGGCATCAAAAATATCCATGAAGGTCAACGGCCCGGAGGTACTGGCTCCCGCCCCGGCCACCAAGGCTCCCTTGGGACGCAGGGTGGAAAATTCATAACCGATGCCACAACCGGCCTTGAGGGTCAGCCCCGCCTCCTGAACCATCTCCAGAATATCGACCATGGAGTCTTTGATACGACCCGAAACGGTACAGTTGATGGTGCTGGTGGACGGTTTATGCTCTTTGGCCCCAGCGTTGGAGACAATCCGCCCCGCCGGAATGGCACCGTTTCTCAGCGCCCATAAAAATTTTTCGTTCCACTCCTTGCGCAGTCGAGGTTTCTCGGCCTGGGCAAGTGCCTTGGCTACCCGCATATAGGTCTCGTCTATGGTCAAATCGACCGGCTCGCCTTTTTGATTTTTCAGGCGATATTTGCTGTTCCAAATATCTTGGGATGCGGGTTGCAAAGTCAGCTCAACCGTCTCCTTTGACCGATCATTTTTAGGACCGATAAGCATAAAAAAAACATCCTTAACGAAATTAAACAGTTAGCGGGCCGCTCGCTGATATATTGCCGTTTTGTTCTATATAAATCAATATGTTATGGTATAGTCGATACTCTACCATTAGCGCCCATGAAAAGGGAAGTGTTCCCCTTCATGTGGTGGAAATTTTTTTCTGACCGGGAAAAACCAACTCGGAAACGGTCTCTGAATAGCGGGATCATTACGGTTGGAAAGTGGCTTATTTTGTTACGGCAATCTGCCGAAATTTTCTCCAATTGCAAGCCTGTCTTTTTTGGCTGGGCGTCGGGTAGGATGGCGGTTGGCCGGGTCCATTTATTGCTGAATTCGGCAGACGGAGCCTGAAAGACGGTCAGTCTGTTGTTTTATCGGTGAAAAACAACAAAAAACCCTATTATTTATGCGGTTTTTCACCGATTCACCGAATGAGTCAAGGAGAGGTGTCAGGGGTGCGGGGTCAACGGCCCCTTTTACGACTCCTTGGGTTCGAGCAGAGCCGGTTCGGAGTCGGGGGTTGGTAGTTCCGGGGTGACAGCCAACAGCTGTTCGAGTCGCAGCCAGAGCTGAGGTAGGCCGTCCCCGGTCAGGGCGGATACCGGGACGACCGGTAAAATGGGAAAGCCCGGCGTGGTTTTGATCTCTTTGGTCAAGGTAACCAACGCTTGTCGTCTGGCGTTGGAACGAAGTTTGTCGATTTTGGTCGCGACCGGTACGTAAGAGAGGCCCTGGTCGGCCAGATGGACCATCATGGCCCGATCCAGATCGGTAATGCCACGGCGCAGATCCAGCAGAAGCATGACCCCACGCAGGTTTCGTCGGGAGGAAAAATAACCACCGATGGATTGATCCCAGATTTCCCGTTTTTGTTTGGCAATCTTGGCAAAACCGTAACCCGGCAGATCGACAAAAGACCAGCGTTGGTCAACGAGAAAAAAGTTGATCTCTCGTGTTCTGCCCGGCGTTCGACTGACCCGTGCCAGTTTTTTTCGATTGAGCAGACGGTTGAGCAGAGAGGATTTTCCGACATTGGAGCGACCGGCAAAGGCGGTCTCCGGTTTGTCGTCCGGGGGAAAGCCGGAGGGTTTGACGGCACCGGTGATAAATTCAGCCAGGTAGGTGGTGATGGATTCGGCCTGGTCGGAGGCGGTGGATTGGCTGGGTTCCATGGTCTGATTTTTCCGCTTTATTAAATAAAAGTTGATTTATCTTCACTTTGGGGATAAAAATGCCTAATTTTTAGGCAGGCGAAAGGTGACCGATCCAAACATGCAATCCACTTTGTCCCAAACAGATGACCCCATTGTAGCTCTGTTTTCCAAAAAGAAAACAGATGCTCTTTCGATTCCGCTGATCCTGGCTCCCATGGCCGGGGTGACCGATCTTCCTTTTCGGCAGTTGGCCCATCTCTATGGCGCAGACCTGACCGTCTCGGAAATGGTGGCATCCCAGGCCATGATCCGTCAGACGCCGAAATCCTTGAAAATTGCCACCGGCTCGACGGAACAGGGGCTGACAGCGGTACAGATTGCCGGGTCTGAGCCGGAGGTGATGGCCCAGGCGGCGCGGATGAACGTGGCGTTAGGGGCACAAATCATCGATATCAATATGGGCTGTCCGGTCAAGAAAATAGTCAAAAATGGAGCCGGTGCCGCTCTGCTGCGAGACGAAGAGCTTGTTGGCCGGATTTTACAGGCAGTGGTGGCGTCGGTGGCGGTTCCGGTGACCATCAAAATCCGACTGGGTTGGGATGAGGCGCATCTCAATGCTGTTTCGGTGGCGCGGCTGGCCGAATCTTTGGGGGTGCGTTGTGTGACGGTTCATGGCCGAACCCGGGCGCAGATGTATACCGGCGAGGCCAATTGGGAGGCGATCGGCCAGGTCAAGGCGGCAGTCTCCATTCCGGTGGTGGGCAACGGAGATGTGACCACCCCTCAAGCCGCTCGGGAGATGGTGAAACAGTCGGGTGTCGATGGGGTGATGATCGGTCGGGGCAGTTACGGAAGACCTTGGATCTTTCGTCAGATCAACGATTATCTCACGCGTGGTCTCCTGTTTGAGCCAACTCTGGAAGAGCGGGAGCAGGTGGCGGTTGGCCATTTCAAAGCGATGATTCAATTTTATGGAAAGACCATTGGCAACCGGATGGCTCGCAAGCACCTGGCTTGGTACACCAAGGGGTTGGTAGGCGGTGCCCAATTCAGGAGAGAGATCAATCTCTGTTCCGATTCTCAACTGACCCTCTCCATAACCGAGGAGTTTTTTAAAGATCAACATCACAGGAGGGCGGCTTGAATGAGTGAACAGTCGCTTTTTTCCCGGGAAGTCTTGTGGGATCTGCTTGATCTGGCTCTGATTGTGGTTGATGAGCAGAATTTTGTCCGCAACATGAACATGGCTGCCGAGCGGCTATTCGGCAAATCGGGTCGAACCGTCATCGGCGATCGGTTGGATAAATTGCTGCCGGGCTATCCGGTGGCATTGGATCTGATCGATCGTTCCTACAGCTTGAAAATGCCCTGCCGCTTGCGGGATGCCCAAATCTCTCCGGCACCGGGGGTAACCCTTTCGGTTTCGTTGACGGCGGTTCCCTTGCTGGATGAGCAACAAAAGCCCAACGGGGCAATATTGCAACTGGAAGAGGTCGGGGCGGCGGAGCGCTTGGAGGTGGATCAGCGTCTCAACGAGACCCTGGACTCTCTGGGGAACATGGCCATGGCGGTGGCCCATGAGGTGAAAAACCCGCTGGCCGGTATTCGGGGTGCGGCCCAGCTGTTGGAGATGGAGGTGGAGAGCGAATCCGCCGTGGCTTGTACCGACCTGATTCGAATGGAGGTGGATCGGATCAGTCGTCTATTGGACCGCCTGCTGGGTCTGGCCGATGACCCGCTCATCCAGGAGAAGGAGGTCAATATCCATGAAGTCTTGAACCATGTGCTCCAGGTTTGTGAACACAGCCTGCCGCTGCCCAAACGAGACTTCGACCCGTCACTTCCCACCATTCGCGGGGATCGGGATCAGCTCATCCAGCTCTTTTTGAATTTGATCCAAAATGCGCTGGAGGCCGCCGGACCCAAGGGAAATGTAATCCTCTGTTCGCGTATGTCCGGGCGGGTCCGGTTTGAAAATGGTCGCAGAAGACGTTGCCTGGTCATTGAGATTCAGGACGACGGGCCGGGCATCTCCAAGGATTTGATCCAACGTATTTTTCTACCGTTTGTCACCTCCAAACACAAGGGAACAGGCCTGGGGTTGGCTATATCACAAAAAATTGTCAATGAACATGGGGGGGTGATCGAAGTGGAGAGTGATCCGGGTCGAACAGTATTTCGGGTGTTCCTGCATGTGTCAAGCTTATGAACAGTGAACCTAAAACCATATTGATTGCCGATGACGATAGAGCCATCCGCTTTGTTCTGGAGACGGCTTTGACCAAAGCCGGCTTCAAGGTCCACTCTTTTGCCGACGGTCGAGAGCTGTTGGCACAGTCGGTCCAGGGGAAAGGGGATCTGGTCATCACCGATATCGTCATGCCCTCCGGCTCCGGTTTGGACCTTCTGAAGACCATCCATGCCTCCCGACCGACTCTGCCGGTCATCGTTATTACGGCTCAGAGCACCTTGCGCAACGCGGTGCGAGCCTTTGAGCGGGGTGCCTTCGAATATCTATCCAAACCGTTTGACATCGTTAAAATGGTCGACCTGGTCCGCCGCGCCCTGGCCCCGGAAAATCAGGGCGGAAAGCCGGTTCGTCGAACCGATATCGACCGGTTTGGTGGTTTTATCGGCTCCTCTTTTGCCATGCAGGAGCTGTTTCGAACCATCGGTCGCCTCTCCCATTCAGAAATGACCGTCCTGATTCACGGAGAATCCGGCACCGGAAAAGAGCTGGTCGCGCGAGCCGTCCATGCCCACAGCCCTCGGCGAAACGGTCCCATTACCACCATCAACATGGCGGCGATTCCCAAAAATTTAATCGAGAGCGAGCTGTTTGGTCATGAAAAAGGGGCCTTTACCGGTGCCATTTCCCGTCGGACCGGCCATTTTGAGCGGGCCCAGGGCGGAACCCTGTTTTTGGATGAAATCGGGGACATGCCCATGGATGCCCAGACCCGATTGTTGCGGGTGATCCAGAACGGAACCTTCACTCGGGTGGGCGGAAACGAAAATCTGGAGGCCAACGTGCGGATTATCGCCGCAACCCATCAAGATCTTCCGGCGGCCATCGTTGAAGGACGATTCCGTGAAGATCTCTACTATCGGCTCAACGTGGTTCCCTTGCAGGTTCCTTCCCTGCGCGCCAGAAGAGAAGACATTCCCTTGCTGGTTGATTTTTTCCTGGCTCAAATCTCGAAAAAAATAGAAAAACCGTCCAAACAGTTTTCCCAGTCGGCGCTGGACAAAATGATGTCCTACCACTGGCCGGGCAATGTCCGGGAGTTGGAAAATCTGGTTCAACGGCTGATGGTGTTGGTGCCCAACGATTTGATCCTGCCGGAGCATATCGATCTATCGGTGACGATGGATGAGCAGGGAGGCGCTCTGCAGGCTCCAGAGTACTCCTTGAACCGCGCCGGCCAAGAGGCCTCCCGGTTTCCCGGCCCCTCCTTGGAAGATGCGGTCATTCATGTTGTCGATCACCATTTTGCGGCACCGGATGGTCGGGAAATGACCAATATGTATGATGTGGTGGTTAATCGGGTCGAGTCGGCACTCATCACCCGAGTTCTTCAGGAAACCCGGGGCAACCGTGTGAAAGCGGCTGGAATATTGGGCATTAATCGCAATACCTTGCGTAAAAAAATCCAGGATCTGAATCTCTAGCCGCTCCCATAGTTTCATTGGGAAGTATGAGTAAATTGAATAGAGGTATTGACAGAGCTTTGGGTTTGAAATAAGGTACTTTGGTTTCCAGGAATTGACGGGATATCCGAGCGGGGAAAAGAATTGATGACACCCAACCCAGGGGAGTTCCCAAACGAGCCGGATCAAATACAATCCGTTCGTAGAGAGTCTGGGGGAGGGGTCAGGCCAACGGGACAACGAAAAGCCGGGCACCAAAATGAGGCAAAACAAAATGCCGGACTGGGAATGGCCATGCGGATGGGGACGGAGTTGGTCGTCGCCACCATGATCGGGACCGGAGTGGGGTACTGGCTGGATGGTCAATTTGGTACTGGGCCTTGGTTGTTGATCCTGTTTCTGGTTTTTGGTTCGGTGGCCGGCTTCAAAAACGTTTACCGGATCGTCAATCCAGTTCATACTGATCGCGGTTGAGGGAACGAAGTATCGAAGTTCTGTCAGTCGAAGCAGATTTTTTTATGATTGGCCCAATGGGCAATGAACCAACTGTCTTAAGTTAAAACAACTCAAGGAACCGGTCAGAACGATGGCACTGATTTCCTCCGCATTAGCCTCTGAATTGGCACAAGCAGCCGCTGAACCGAAAATGGAGCCGTTACACCATTTTCAAGTCCATAAAATCGTGGACTTCTCCTTTCTCGGTCTGGATCTGTCCATTTCCAACTCCGTTGTCTGGATGTGGATTGCGGCGGGGCTGGCTTTTCTTTTTTTCACCCAGGGTCTGAAAAAAAGAAAGCAGATTCCGGGCCGTATGCAGAACCTGGTTGAGTTGGCATACCTTTTTATTCTGGATATGGTCGATGACATCATCGGCAAAGAGCACGGAAGAAAGTTTTTTCCCTACATTTTTTCTCTGTTCTACTTCATTCTTTTCTGCAATCTATCCGGCTTGATTCCCGGCTCTTTCACGGTTACCTCACAAATTATCGTAACGGGCACCTTTGCGGCGATCATTGTCGGATTTGCTCTTGTTTTTGGATTTTACAATCACGGCGTGCACTATTTTAAATTTTTTGTTCCAACCGGCGTACCCGTGGTGCTGATGCCGCTTATGGTTCCCATTGAGATCATCTCTTTTTTGGCTCGACCGGTATCCCTGAGCGTTCGTCTGTTTGCCAATATGACAGCGGGCCACACCATGCTTGCTGTCATGTTTTTTTATGTCGTCACCCTGCCGATTTTTGGGGCGTGGCTACCGTTTGGATTTACGGTTGTGTTTACGGGCGTGGAGATCTTTATCGGATTTATCCAGGCTTACATCTTTACAATTCTAACCTGTGTCTATATTAATGATGCGATACACCTTCATTGATGTTTTTTGGATAACAGACTAGGATTGTGGCTTTTTTTAACTTTTATTAGTATTGATTCTGGGAGAACAAAACCAATGGATAGCTCTGCCGCCGCTCTTATCGGTATGGGACTGGCCGCTGCCGGGTTTGCCGGTTCCGGTATAGGTCTGGGAACTCTATTCGGCAAGGCCATCGAGGCTATTGCTCGTCAGCCGGGTGCTGAGTCTCAAGTTTCCAAATACATTTGGATTGGTATGGCCTTCGTTGAAGCGGTTGCGCTGTACGGTCTGGTCGTCGTATTCATCATCATGGGTAAAGGTTGAGGCTATGATATCCGTTGCACACGCAGCGGCTGAGGGACATGCGGAATCGGCTGGCATGCCCCAATTCGAGCCCTCATTTTTTGAACACCAGATTGTCTGGTCTATTGTCTCGTTTCTGATTCTTCTTTATTTGCTCAGAAAACATGTTCTTCCGGCGATCAACGATCTGCTGGATGCACGTTCCAAGAGAATTGAGGAAGATCTGGATAACGCCAAACAGGCCCGCAAAATGGCAGAGAAGGCTCAGGCCGAGTTGAACAACCAGCTGGTAACTGCCCGTAAAATTGCAGCGGAAAGCATTGAACAGGCTCGTGCCGACGCCGCCCGACAAAGAGAACAGGCTTTGGCGGAGTTGTCTGTGGAGTTGAGCGAGAAGAAAAATGCTGCTGTCGAAGAGATTGAGACAGCTAAAGCCAAAGCCATGACTGAAATTCAGTCAGTGGTTGTTGATCTGGTGATGCTGGCAACGGAAAAAATGATTGCAAAGAGCGTGACCAAGTCGGCGGCCAGTGCCATGGTTGAAGAGGCGATGCAGGAGATTTCAGCCCATAAGAATCTTCACTAAACGCTTTCAGTTTGTCTACGTCAACACAAAAAGAGCCACCTTGGTCGAGGTGGCTCTTTTTGTGTTGAGCTTGTAAACGGTAGCGTTTCTTCTGTGGAACTGGTCACGGTGTGGCATTCCTCTGTGGAGCCGGTCGAGGCGGATTTTGGAGTGAGATGGCAAAACAGGTTGAGAGTCAGCTCTCGACAGCCCGGATGAATAACGACCAGGAACCTTCAAAATCGTTGGCGGGTGTATTTTTGAATCCACTCATGACAAAACGCAGGGTGGCAGCCTGAATCATGCCGACATAAAGGTTGGCTGCGACAACGACATCCTGGTTGGCGTCAATCGTTCCCTCTTTCTGGCCCTGTTTAAGAAGTTGTTGGATCAGGTTGGTGTATTGACCGATTACCCGAATCATCTGGGATGTCTCCTTCTTGGATGCAAATTCCTCAACCAGAAACAGTCGGCAGAGTCCGGGATGATCGGTAAAAAAAGTGAGGTGATAATTAAAAAGCCGTTTGAGTTGTTCCAGAGCGGAATCACCGCTCTCCATCAATTTGTCTGTTGGCTTGAGTAGATGATCCTCGATATAGTCGGTTAACGCTTTAAAAATGGCGGCTTTTCCAGAAAAATGCCGGTACAGCGCTGCTTCTGAAAGTCCCACTTCCTTTGCCAGTGCCGCTGTGGTAACATTATTATTGCCTTTTTCGAGCAGTGCCATCACGGCTTGGAGAATTTCAACTTTTCTCCCCGGTCTGCGCCTTCTGTCTGTTTTGTTGGCTTTGGTTTTTGGCGTCGGGTCTTGGGAGACGATCATTTTTCCACCAGAATTTAGAATGTGAAAATTCTCTTTGTAGTAGGAGTTGGCTGTGATGCCGAGAGGAATTTTGCGCATCAGCATGAATACATGATATACCAATAATGGGTATTTTCATAGAACATGTAGCGTCAACGGGTGATATTTTTACAGATTCAATGATATCATGTCTATGGAAATGTATTAATTTTGCATTTTTTTTAATATCTTGTTTACAATAGGCCTTTCAAATGTTGTGTGAAGGGGGGGGGTTGTTGACATTTCGTTTACAAAATAATTATTTCTCAGGCGATGATATAGAGGACCAATGATGAATGACTTTGGACGGATGAATTCAAATCAGACACCGCCATCCCCATGGGCCGGGAGCGCAAGCGCGACCAAGGCGGATGCACAGGGTGTGGTTTATTTGAAACAGGTTTACGCGCTGTTGGCGGCCAGTTTGCTGGTGGCCGTCGCCGCAGGGTGGGTTGGCATGAGTCTGCCTTTTGCCCATGAACATCCCTATATTCTGATGTTCATGTTTTTGGGTGCGGTTTTCCTGGCCTATCGGGTTCAAAATACCGCCACCCTGTTTTTGGCGACCGGTATCTCCGGGCTTTCCATCGGGCCGATCATCGCCTTTTATGTAGGGGCTGGTCTTTCGCATGTGGTGGGACAGGCGGTTTTTCTTACTGCCAGCATTTTTATTGGTCTGACCTTCTATGCCATGACCACCAAAAGGGATTTTTCCTGGATGGGTGGCATGTTGATGGTGGGGGTTATCGTTCTGATCGTCGGCGGACTTCTCAGCTATTTCATGCAATCGACGGCGCTCTCATTCGGGCTTTCGGCCATGGGAGCCATTATTTTTTCCGGTTTTATTTTGTGGGAGACTCAGCAACTCAAGGAGCATCCCTGGGCGGTACCACCGACGGTGGCAGCACTCTCCATGTATATCAATATCATTAATCTTTTCCTGAGTTTGCTGAGATTGTTGGGCATAATGGGTAGTGACGAGTAAACTACGGTTGTACCGATTCAAGGTTGGGGTTTATCGAAATCCGGGTCGGATTCGATTGAACTGATCCAGAGGAGAACGGATGGTTTTGTTCGGTACACGTCGGGAGTCGTAATAAACAACTTGGACGTATTGCGCCGGGCTTTTTTAGCAGGCGAGCCAAAAGATAATCAGAATCTTTAAGTTGTCTATTCCACGACTCTCAAGGACGAATAACGTTCAGAAGTCGGGATGCCAAACAATGGGCTATTTATTGATGGATCCCAAAATTCGCCAGCGAGCCAAATCAGCTCTCTTAGCTGCCGGTTGGGATGGAATAAAACCGGCTCTGGTCGTTTGGGGCAGAGACCAGCTTTTGGAACTGCTGACCGGACAGGTGGCTCAGAGGGGAGCGGTCTGGCCTATCTCGACCGGATTGGCCGGCTTTGGCAACCAGCAGGATAGCGGATGCACCCCCACCGGCCTGCATCGAATTTCCGATTGCATTGGTGCGGATGCCCCTTTGGGGACCGTTTTTGTCGGACGGCAGCCGACGGGTGAAGTGCTGAAGCCCGGATCGACCCCAGACGGCGACTTTATCACCACCCGCATTCTTTGGCTGGATGGTCTGGAGCCAGGGGTCAATCAGGGGGGGGCGGTGGATAGCCGATCCCGTTATATCTATATTCATGGGACACCGCACACCGCTTTGTTGGGACAACCGGTCTCAGCCGGCTGTGTTCGGATGAGCGATATGGATATTGTTTCGTTGTTTGAGCGGGTTAGCGAAGGAACGTTGGTTTTGATGATTGCGAAGAATCCAGAGTTATGAGTTCACTATTCAAAGGCGTTTCACGCCGACTTCACGATCCACAAATTCGGGGCTTGATCGTCGTCTTGATCTTGGGCGTCTGCTTGGTCATATTTTTTGGTGGGCCTCTGTCTCCCTATTTTGCAGCGGTCGTCATCGCCTATCTGATGGAGGGTCAGATTCGTTTCCTGGAACGGATCAAATTTCCGCGTATTTTGGCGGTTCTGATTGTTTTCAGTATTTTTTTGCTGGTTTTAAACCTGCTTCTTTTTAAACTGTTGCCGACATTGGTGGCAGAGCTTTCTCGGGTCTCCAGTGAGATTCCCCGAATAACCGAGACTTTTAAAAATTTAATGCTTCAGTTGAGCAACACCCTTTCTGGCTTCGTTGATGCCGACTTTGCCGAGACCATTCTGGTGGGGTTGGTGGAAATCTCTCAGGAGTATGCGGCCCAAGCGGCGACGGTTCTGGTTCAAGGCGGCTTGCCGGGTTTGATTACGGTGATTGCCTATCTGTTCCTGGTGCCGTTTTTGGTCTTTTTTTTCATGAAAGATAAAACGCTGTTGTTGCAATCGTTTGTTCGCTACATGCCTCAGGAGCGGGGGTTGATCAACCGGGTCATGAGCGAAGTCGATACCGCCGTTGGTGGTTATATTCGGGGTAAATTCTGGGAAATGTTGTTGTTGGGCATGGCCAGTTATCTGGGTTTTCTCTTTATTGACTTTAAATATGCCTTCTTGTTGGGTGTTCTAACGGGGCTCTCCGTCCTGATTCCCTTTCTGGGTCTGGCTGTCGTGACGGTTCCGGTGGTGGTCTTGGCCATTTTTCAGTGGGGTTTGACCTTGGAGGCGACGCATCCACTGATTGTTTATGCGGTTTTACAGTTGATCGACGGCAACGCCCTGGCCCCATTGATCTTGGGTGAAACCGTCAAGGTTCATCCGACCACCATTATGCTTTCCGTACTCTTTTTTGGCTCTCTTTGGGGGGTTGTCGGTGTCTTTTTTGCCGTGCCGCTGTGGGTTTTGGTCAAAAGCGTTCTGGAGGCGGTTCTTTTTTTCAACAACTCCGATGAGATTTCGGCCTGATGAGGCCGGAGGCGGCAATCCAACAATCGGGTCAGCTCCTACAAGACATTTTTACCGCTCAGCATGGAGCGGATCAACTCATTGACAGCCGGTTTCGTCAGCAGCGCATGGGGGGGCGGGAGCGCAAACTGGTTTCCGAACTCATCTATTCGGTTTTGCGTCACAGACGGCGGTTGCAGGTTTGTTTTCAAAGTGTGCAGCCGGACTATTCTCCGACTCCGACTGAGTTGGCTGGTCTGGCCTGGGCTGAGGGTTTGGGTTGGACGCCGCTGCAAACCGCGCAATTTCTCGGCTTGGATCAGACCAAAGCGGAGGCTCGGTTTGCTGATATCGGTCACTTCACGTTTGCTGAGCGCCTCTCTCTCCCGGATTGGATGTGGGTCTGTTTTGTCCGTCAATGGGGAGAGGAGGGGGCCGAGCGGTTGGCTCTGGCCCTGAATGAAAAACCATCGGTGGATCTTCGTGTCAATCGTCGCCTACTCAGTCGAGATCAGGCTCAGAAGCAGCTGCTTGCCGCCGGTATTCCTTCCGCACCAACCCCCTATTCCCCGGATGGTCTGCGATTGAATCGTCGTTATCTTCTAAAAGAGCTGGCGTGTTTTAAATCGGGTGCGCTGGAGATTCAAGACGAGGGAAGTCAATTGATTTCGCAACTGCTCAAGCCGCAACCGGGCAACCTGGTCATCGATCTTTGTGCCGGGGCTGGCGGAAAAAGTCTGCACCTGGCTGATTTGATGAACGATGCCGGACAGGTGATCGCCACCGACAACGATAGCCGTCGATTGGGCCGCTTGAAGGCTCGACAGCAACGGGCCAGGGTTCGCTCCATTCAATCCCTGCCGATTCGACATGAAGGGGACCCCAGACTTAAACGATGGAGTGGGTCAGCCGATGGTGTTTTGGTCGATGCCCCCTGTTCCGGCAGCGGCACCTTGCGCCGTAACCCGGAGATTAAGTGGCGGCTGACTCCAGACCAGGTTACCGTCTATCAACAGCGTCAAGGCGCCTTGTTGTCGGCCGGCGCTCGATTGGTCAAAAAAGGCGGGCGTCTGGTTTATGCAACCTGTTCTCTGCTAAACGAGGAAAATCAAGATATTGTTGCAGATTTTCAAAAGGAGAATGGCGGCTTCAAGCTTCTGCATATCGGCTATGAACTTGAGGGGTTGCCCCATGACGGCCCTTTCCTTACTCTACGTCCAGATGTGACCGAAACCGACGGTTTCTTTGCGGCAGTTTTTCAAAAAAAATCCTAAACGGAGTGTATGAAATGGCTACCATCAGTCGTGCGTTGATCAGTGTGTCCGATAAAACCGGGCTGGCCTCTTTTGCTCAGGGGTTGGCCGCACAGGGGGTTCACCTTCTTTCAACCGGAGGGACAGCGCAGTTTTTGAAAAATGTCGGGGTTTCGGTCATGGATGTCTCGCAATTTACCGGTTTTCCCGAAATCATGGACGGTCGGGTGAAGACACTGCACCCCAAAGTTCACGGCGCCTTGTTGGGGCTTCGGGGCCATTTGAGCCATGAGCGGCAGATGAAGGAGCATGGTATTCGCCCCATCGACATGCTGGTGGTGAACCTCTACCCTTTTGAAGAGACCGTGGCCAAACCGGACTGCACCTTGGAACAGGCTATCGAAAACATCGATATCGGCGGGCCTTCCATGTTGCGCTCAGCGGCCAAAAACTATCGTTCGGTGACCGTACTGACCGACCCCAAGGATTATGGTCGGGTTTTGGCTGAGATGCGTCTGAATGGCAGTGCGGTCTCCCAGGCCACCAACGCCCAGTTGGCTCGAAAGGTTTTTGCCCGCACCGCCGCCTATGATGCCGCCATCTCCAATTGGCTTTCGGCCTTGGATGAAGAGGACAAACCGGGCCTGTTCCCGGAGGTGTTGACGGTCCAGTACAAAAAAGAGCAAGAGATGCGTTACGGGGAGAATCCCCACCAAAAAGCGGCTTTTTATACCGAGGCCAACCCCAGTGATGTCTCGTCGGTCTCTCAAGCCAGACAGCTCCAGGGTAAAGAGTTGTCTTTTAATAATATTCATGATGCCAATGGGGCCTATGAGCTGGTCAAGGAGTTTTCCGATCCGGCCGTGGTGGTGGTCAAGCATACCAACCCATGTGGTGTGGCGGTGGACCCTGACCTGTTGGCCGCCTACCAGAAAGCCCGCGATACCGACCCGACCTCATCGTTTGGCGGTATTATCGCCTGTAACCGGGTCGTGACCAAAGTCATGGCCACCGAGATTGCCAGCACCTTTGTCGAGGCGGTTATCTGCCCTGGATTTGACGTGGAAGCCCAAGAGGTGTTGCAGGCCAAGAGCAATCTGCGCCTGTTGGTTACCCCAGCGCTGGGCCAAGGTCCGGCGGCCCCCAGAACCGGGCGGACCCCGCCCGAACAGATGGATATGAAGCGGGTGGTGGGCGGTCTGTTGGTTCAGGAACGGGATGAACGGATTTTGACCGAGGCCGACCTGAAGGTGGTGACCAAACGCGCGCCGACTGATGCCGAAATGCAAGATCTGCTCTTTGCCTGGAAGGTGGTCAAGCATGTTAAATCCAACGCCATCGTCTATGTGAAGGATCTCTGTACTGTCGGCATTGGGGCTGGGCAGATGAGTCGAGTGGACTCTTCGCGGATTGCCGTCTGGAAGGGTAAGGAGACCGCCAAGGGTTTTGAGCGGGCGGGGAATCCCATTGCCGGGACTGTTTTAGCTTCGGACGCCTTCTTCCCCTTTGCCGATGGCGTCGAAGCGGCGGCAGAGGCTGGAGCGACGGCGGTCATTCAGCCGGGCGGCTCTATTCGGGATCAGGAGGTGATCGATGCAGCGGACCGGGCCGGTCTGGCCATGGTGTTTACCGGGTTCAGACATTTTAAGCATTAATCCCGCTCAGGGGGCGATGATCGCGTGGAACTTTTTCCCAGCGTTCTCAGTCGAACAGGGTATTGTTCTAATTTTAATGGTTTTCAGCTAAAGGGGAATGATGTGAAAGCAAATGTGGGTGGTATCGATAGAATTTTACGGGTTATCGCTGGTCTGGTCTTGATCGCTCTGGTCTTTGTCGGACCGCAAACACCTTGGGGCTGGGTGGGGGTAGTTCCGCTGGTGACCGGGCTTTTCAAGTTTTGTCCCTTCTACCCACTGCTTGGTCTGAATACGTGCCCCTGTGGAAAAGAGCCGGCTTCTGATGTCTGAGTTTTTACATCGGCCCTGAAATCAGCGGCCAGGGCGTTGCCTATAAAAAAAACCATCGTTCTTTCTGGCTCGGTGGTTTTTTTATGCCTGGTCCAGGCTGAGCGTCAGAAGTTCGTGAACAATAGCCAGAATCTCTTTTCTGGAGAAGGGTTTGGCTAGAATGCGTCGGGCGCCGCACTGCTCGGCAACATCCAGGGCAAATTGGGCTTTTTCGCCTGGGCCGCCGCCGGAAATGGCTAGAATGGGCAGCCCGGGTTGCAATTTGGTCAACTCTTCGATGGTCTCCAGGCCATCTTTTTCTGGCATGAGAATGTCGGTGATGACCAGATCGATCGGGTTTTTTTTGAAATTTTCAATTCCATCAATCCCGTTAAAAGCCGTCTCCACCTCAAATCCGGCCCGTTCCAGCATCTGTTTGAGAACTTCTCGAACCTGCCGTTCATCTTCAATGATTAGTATTCGTGCCAAAATGTTCTCCTGTCCCTGGTGGGGATTGTTCCTGATGATTCGGCAACCCTCTTGCCGACAACGGTTGCCGTCACTCAGTCAGGATAACACTCTTTTTTGGATTTCCAAACCGGGAAGATAAACTTGAAAAGTGGAACCAATGCCGGGTTTGCTTTGCACGTGGATGATGCCCTGGTGGTTTTGAATGATGCCCAGCACCACCGATAGTCCCAGGCCGGACCCTTTGCCGACCCCTTTGGTCGAAAAAAAGGGTTCAAAGATTCGGTCCAGATCCGCTTCCTGAATTCCACAACCGTTGTCCCGGATGGTCAACAGCATATAATCCCCCTCCTGGATGGTGGCCAGTGCGATGGTCTTTGTGGCAATATTCTTGTCGATGCGGGCCTTTTCCAAAAGAATGTCCAGTTGACCTTCGCGATCCCACATGGCCTGTGCCGCATTGGTGCACAGGTTCATGATGACTTGATGAATGCGGGTCGGATCGGCCATGACCTGGAATTCGTCCGAGCTCAGTTGAAGATTAAAGGTGATGTTGGAGGGCAGAAGAGCCTTGAGCAGTTTGACGGTCTCCTGAATGGCTTCGCTCAGGAAGAGCGGCACCGGCACCCGTTCACCCCGACGACTGAAGGTCAATAACTGTTTGATCAGATCTCGGGCACGGGTGGCGGCCACCATCACCTCTTGCAGATTTTGATAGGCCAGGCTCTGTTCCGGCAGGTCATCCATGGCCAGATCGGTATAAGAGAGAATGGCGGTTAAAATATTGTTGAAATCGTGAGAGATTCCACCGGCCAAGGTGCCGACCGCCTCCAATCTTTGCGAGCGGCGCAGTTGCCGTCCCAGCTCCACTTCATGGGTGACATCCCGAGCCATGGCGACAAAATGGATGATCTCTCCCCGTCGATCCCGAATGGGAGAGATGATGACATCGATATGAAACAGGCTGCCATCCTTCTTGCGGCTGATGAAACGATCTTTCCAAATTTTGCCGCGATTGAGAGTCCGTGCCATCTTGGAGTAGAATAATGGGTCTTGTTGGTCGCTTTTCAGGAGAGAGGATGGTCGATTCAGAACATCTTTCTGGCTGAAAAGAGAAATTCTTTCGAAGGCCGGATTGACATATTCGATGATTCCACGGTTGTCGGTAATGATGGTCATGTCAGCCGTTTGTCTGACCACTTCGGCCAGACGGGCCATTTTTGCTTCGGTTCGTTTGCGCTCGGAAATATCCCGGAAAGTGATCACAACTCCAGATAGTTGCTTGTTTTGAAAAATGGGTGTGCAGGCATATTCAACCGGAAAGGCGGTTTGGTCCATTCGATAAAACTGTTCATCATCGGCGTGATGACTCTGTTGATCCAGAAAAGTCGCGGTGATGGCATCCAGGTTTTTGCTTGGAATCTGCGTTGTTTTAGTTTTCTGATAGATCAATTTCTGGTAATGTCTCTCCATGGCGAGAGTGTGGGTTATCCCTAACATTTTTTCAGCAGAGGGATTGATGAAGGTGACTTTCCCGCTCGAATCCAGACCGAAGATACCGTCTCCGACCGCATTCAGGATCAGCTCATTTTGGCGGCTCAGACCCAGGATGGTCCGCTCATTCTGGCGCAGGGCCGTATTTAACTGCATCAGGCGATAGGTTAAAAAAGTCAAGAAAGGCAGGATGCACAGAATCAACATGGAGACGACTTCATCTAAAAACCAGACATCCTGCTGCCTGACCCAGGAGATGAAAATCTCAAAGACATCATAATTTTTTGTCACCAGAACCGACGGCAGGAAAATACCCAGAAAAATAACGGTATTGGGTATTCTACGTCTGTTGTCCGGGTTGGCCTGGTCTGTGGTGGAAGCGGTCATGGTTTTCACCGGAATGAAGAGCAGGGTTTGAGTCGGACCAGCTTATCTTTTCGCTCCAATGTCGTCCAGTCGTTCGACGTTTTTTATTATTTGGGAGTTTTATTCAAAAATGGCTAAAAAAATTCTACTGGTAGGAGGGGGCGGTCGGGAACACGCCCTGGCCTGGAAAATCAGCCAGTCCCCTCTGCTGGAGAAACTCTACTGTGCGCCGGGAAATGCGGGAATTGCCGCGTTGGCGGAGTGTATCGATATCGATGGCGAGGATCTGGTTGGCATCAAACAGTTTGTTTTGGACAACGGGATCGATCTCGTGGTGATTGGCCCGGAAGGGCCCTTGGTCGCCGGTCTGGCCGACGTGCTGCGAGAGGTGGGGGTGGATGTGTTCGGTCCGTCCAAGGCTGCGGCCGCCATCGAGGGTTCCAAATCCTTCATGAAGGGATTGTTTGCCAAATATCATATTCCCACCGCCAAACATCAGGTTTTTACCGAAGTTGGCCCGGCATTGGATTATGTTCGTGCCCAGGGTGCGCCCATTGTCGTCAAGACTTCCGGTTTGGCTGCGGGCAAGGGGGCTATCGTCTGTCAGTCCCTCGCCGAGGCCGAGGAGGCCGTCAATCGCTTGATGGTCGAACGGGAGTTTGGTTCGGCTGGGGACGAGGTGGTGATCGAAGATTTCCTGGCCGGGGAGGAACTCTCCTTTATCGCCTTCGTTGATGGCGAAAACGTTCTGCCACTGGCCGGTTCACAGGACCATAAAGCGGTCGGAGAAGGGGATACCGGTCCCAATACCGGGGGCATGGGGGCCTATTCTCCCGCTCCGATTTTGACGCCAAAGCTCCATGATCAGGTCATTCAGCAGGTGATGATGCCGACCGTAAAAGCCATGGCCGCGGAGGGGCGTCCGTTTCAGGGGGTGCTCTATGCCGGTTTGATGGTGGACCGGGGTGAGATGAAGGTGTTGGAGTTCAATGCGCGCTTTGGCGACCCGGAAACCCAGCCGCTGCTGATGCGGATGAAATCCGATATCGTGCCGCTCATGTTGGCATCGGCGTCCGGCTCTCTGGCCGGAATGGAAATTGAATGGGATGCCCGGACCGCTCTGTGTGTGGTGATGGCTGCCGGGGGGTATCCCGGACCCTACGGAAAAGGCACGCCCATCTTGGGTCTTGAGGCCGCTGGAGAGATGGAAGATGTGGCTGTTTTTCACGCCGGAACCCGTCGGGACGGTGATCAGGTGGTGACCGCAGGTGGTCGGGTTCTCGGCGTTACAGCGTTGGGCGATGGGGTGGTTGCCGCCCAAAAACGGGCCTATGCGGCGGTGGATCAAATCAATTGGAAACAGGCTTATTGCCGTCGGGATATCGGCTATCGGGCGGTAGCGCGGGAGGAGAGATGAACAGACAACCGGTTATTGGAATTTTGATGGGTTCCGACTCTGATTGGGAGGTGATGCAGGAGGCGGGAAAAATTTTAAAGGCATTTGATGTTCCCTTTGAAATGTTGGTCACGTCAGCCCACCGCACCCCGGAAAAGACACACAATTATACCCAATCCGCTGCCAAACGGGGGGTGAAGGTGTTGATTGTCGGGGCTGGAGCCGCCGCTCATCTGGCCGGGGTAGTCTCCTCCATCACACCGCTGCCGGTAATCGGTGTTCCGCTGTCGGCAACCGATCTCAAGGGCATGGACGCACTGCTTTCGACGGTGCAAATGCCAGGTGGCATTCCGGTCGCCTGTATGGCCATTGGTCCGGCAGGCGCCAAAAACGCCGGTCTTTATGCTCTGCGTATTCTGGCTCTATCCGATGCGGGTCTGGCCGAAAAACTGGAGATTTATCGGCAGGAAATGGTGAATGCTGTGGAGAAAAAGGATCAAGCGCTCCAACTTCGACTCAAACAGTTGTAGGAGGTGTTGTCAGGCACGGTTGTTCTCTTTCGGATGATGCCAAAATTGTGTTCGAATCCGTCTGCGCACCTGGGTATTCCGGTTTGGCGCGCGGTTTGATGATCATCAGGATATGAAATCCGCTGAGTGTCAAAGCACCTTCATCCTTTGTATCAATTTTAGTATTTTGTGGCGGAATAATGTAGATGTCGGAAGACCCGATTGAGGCCCTGCTGGGCTTGGAAAACCTTTTCATCGAGGAAAATGTCATTCGGTTGTTATCGTATGACGCCGTTATTCGTGGGCGACGAATCAAAGTTCTTCCCGATGGAAAAGAGCCGATTTGTAGCTCCTATTTTATCAATGACGCCGGGGTTGATTGGGCGTCGGACGAGTGTACCCACCTCTATATCGCTTCCTTCGGCTCAGAAGAGGAGAACGAACGGCTCAAACACAGCGGTCAGGTTTTGCTCAGCTACGAACATGGACGCTTCAATCTGGAGGCGCGTCGGCTGCGCTTTGCCGGCGTGAAGGAGATCGCCGGCCATATGGCCTTCAAATTGAGCCTGCCAAAAATTTTTCAGGTGATCGGTCGTCGTAAATTGGTTCGTCATCGGGTTCCCTCGGATATGACCTGTCTGGTTACCGTTCGGAAGAAAACCCGTGATGGGGATCAGTTTTTAAAGGGGGTTCTCTTTGATCTGCACCGGGAGGGGCTCTGTTTTGCAGCCCCTGAGAGCAGTGGCCAGATCCTGGCAATAGAGGATCAACTCAAGTTGACCATGGATACCCGACTCCAACACTTCGGGCAGATACACGCCATCGTCAAGATTCGTTCCAAAGCGCAATATCGGAAAACCAGTAGCAGCGGTCAGCAGTATATCTATTATGGGTGTGATATTCTCAACATCTTTGACGGACATATGCTGGATCTCTATATCGCCGAGATTAAAGCCAAGGAGACCGATGTGCGCAAGGCGGAGCAGACCAAAGCTTTGCAAAAAAAATTGCATGACAGATCAGCCGGATTGGGATAGTTGGTTTGACGGGGATGCGGGAACAGATCCGGCAAGCGGTTGCGGTGCTGACAGCGGGCGGGGTGATTGCCCACCCGACCGAAACGGTGTTCGGTTTGGCGGCGGACCCGACCAATCGACACGCCTTGGACCGGCTGTTGGCACTCAAAGGTCGTCAGCCGAACAAGGGGTTGATTCTGCTCATCCCGGATCGTTCTGTTTTGAACGAATTTTTACAACCCCGGACCCTGATCGACCCCGGAGTGCAGGCCCTCATGGATCGGTTCTGGCCCGGTCCCTTGACCCTGGTTCTTCCAGCCAGGCCGGGACTTCCAGCACCATTGACCGGAGGTGGTGATTTCATTGCCGTTCGCCACTCTCCGTCGCCGTTGGTCGCCGATCTGTTGGCGGTCTGGGGAGCGCCTTTGGTTTCGACCAGTGCCAATTTCAGCGGTCAACCGGTTTTGAACGATCATCAAGCGGTCCTGGCCGCTTTTGGTGCTCAGGTTGGGGTTGTGATCGCCGGTTGTTGTTCGGCGTCGGCACAACCCTCCACCGTGGTCATCATGGACCCGGACAGGGGGCGAATGCAGTTGTTGCGTTCCGGTGAAATTGCTCTGGCGGTCATTCGAGGGGTTTTGATGGATCAGGGGCTTTTTCAGGCGGAGGATCGTCGGAATGGCGGTGAAACTCACCGTCAATCGTCTGGTTATCACCTGTATTCGGGTGACCGTGATGTGTAAAACGGCCACCGTGAACATTTTGACCGATGAGCCCGACAATCCCGTTGCGCAGTAGGGCGCGGCTCCAGGGGAAGGCCAGAAAAAAGCCGACGCCATCGGTAAAAAAACCCGGGGTGACGAGGAGCACCCCGGCCAATAACAACAGGGCACCGTCGGCCAACTCCTGGCCGGGCATCTCCTGTCGGTTTAACTTCTCCTGGAGATTGTAGAGGGTTTTAATGCCTTCATGCCGTACCAGGGAGGCTCCGACCAATGCCGTACAGATGATCGTCAGGAGGGTGGAGAGCAATCCAATTTTTTCCCCAACCTGGATGAGAATATAAATTTCCAGAATGGGGATGGCGATAAACAGAAAAAGAAGAAGTCGGAACATGGACGGATTCACCCTGAATTTCAATGTGTTTATTTAAAAACGCGACCATTTTCATCTTAACGGAATGGTCGGTTCGGAATCTGTAATCAGTTGTCTCAAACTAAAAAATTTTGTATGGCACCATATGGAAAGTTGAAATGGTCAGTGAAGTATGGTAGTAATTTTTCGGTTCGATGGGTAGGACATATTAGGTATGGCTTATATATCGTCTTCATTTTCAGGCGATTTTGATTGACAAATTGGTGAAGGGTTATTGGTCGTGCACGACAGTACCTTAGCAAAACGATACGCTTCTGCCTTGGCAGAGTTGGCCGATGAGGCCGGAGAACTGGAAAAGGTCGGCGGGGATCTTGGCCGTTTTGTCGAGTTGATCGATATGACACCAGGCCTGGATGCGCTGTTGACCAGCCCAGTTGCCGACCGGGCCGATCAACACAGAATCCTGGATCTGTTCTTCGAACAGAACAAGGGGACCAAGGTGGTCGGTAAGTTTCTCCGCCTGTTGGTCGATAAGCGTCGGATCAGCCTGATCCATCACATCGTCGATTTGTACAATAAAGGGATGGCAGAGCGAAGCGGTCGAATTACCGTCCAGATCTCCTCCGCCAGATCCCTGTTGAAAAAACAAGAAGAAAAATTACAGGCCTCCTTGTCGGAGATGACGGGAAAAGATGTTCAGTTGGATCTCTCCACAGACGAGGCTCTTTTGGGTGGTATGGTCGTTAGGGTTGGTAGCGTGATGATGGACTATTCCGTGCGCTGTCAGTTAAATCGTTTGAAATCACAGATGAGAGGGTAGAAGTCGATGCAAATCAGCGTCGCCGAAATCAGCAAAATCATCAAAAAAGAGATCGCAGACTACGGTAAAGAGGCCGAGGTCTCCGAAGTCGGGCAGGTTATCACTATCGGCGATGGTGTTGCCCGTGTTCACGGTCTGGATAAGGTCATGGCCGGGGAGTCAGTCGAATTTGCCGACGGCACCCAGGGTATGGCGCTCAACCTGGAAGAGGATAATGTCGGTGTCGTTGTTTTTGGCAGTGACAGAGGCATCAAAGAGGGCACGACCGTAAAACGGACGGGTCGTATCGTTGATGTTCCCATCGGAAAGGGTCTGTTGGGTCGCGTTGTCGATGGGTTGGGAAACCCCATTGACGGTAAGGGACCGATTGACTCGGATCTGCGGGGCAAGGTTGATGTCGTGGCACCGGGAATCATTCCCCGGAAGTCCGTATCCGAGCCGCTTTACACCGGACTGAAGGCGCTGGATGCCCTGGTTCCGATCGGTCGAGGTCAGCGTGAGTTGATCATCGGAGATCGTCAAACCGGAAAATCGGCTGTAGCGATTGACACCATTCTCAACCAAAAGCGCACCTTCGAAACCGATGCGCCGGTCCATTGCGTTTATGTGGCGATCGGCCAAAAACGTTCAACGGTGGCTCAGGTGGTCAAGGTTCTGACCGATGCGGGAGCCATGGCCTACACGACGGTGGTGGCGGCGACGGCTTCCGATCCGGCACCTTTGCAATTTCTGGCCCCCTATACCGGCTGTGCCATGGGTGAGTATTTCCGAGATAACGGCATGCACGCCTTGATCATTTACGACGATCTTTCCAAACAGGCGGTGGCCTATCGTCAGATGTCTCTGATTCTCCGTCGTCCTCCTGGACGTGAGGCCTATCCGGGCGATGTGTTCTATCTCCATTCCCGCCTGCTCGAACGGGCAGCGAAACTCAGTGACGCCATGGGTGGTGGTTCTCTGACCGCTCTGCCCATCATCGAAACCCAGGGTGGAGACGTTTCGGCCTATATTCCGACCAACGTCATCTCCATCACCGATGGACAGATCTTCTTGGAGTCCGAACTGTTTTATTCCGGTATGCGCCCGGCTATTTCCGTTGGACTTTCCGTCTCCCGCGTTGGTGGATCGGCTCAGGTTAAAGCGACCAAACAGGTTGCCGGCACCCTGCGTCTGGATCTGGCCCAGTATCGTGAAATGGCTGCGTTTGCCCAGTTTGGCTCCGATTTGGACGAGACCACCCAGAGATTGCTGCACCGGGGTGAGCGTCTGATGGAGTTGCTGAAGCAACCTCAGTATAAGCCGCTCTCCATGGAAGAGCAGGCGACGGTTCTCTTCGCTGGAACCCGTGGTATGCTGGATCAGGTTCCCGTCAATCAGATTTCTGCCATGGAGCAGAATATTTTGAGTGAGATGCGCACCAAACATCAGGATCTTCTGGGCACGATCTTCAAAGAGAAGAAGTTGACCGAGGAGACGGAAGGGAAGCTTAAAAAGGTTCTTACAGCCATTGTCGCCAAGTATCTGACGGCGGAATAGCGGAGGGGTTAGGTATGCCGAATCTGAAAAGCCTCCGAAACCGGATTCGATCGGTCGGAAATACGCAGCAGATCACCAAAGCCATGAAAATGGTGGCGGCGGCCAAGTTGCGTCGTTCTCAGGAGCGGGCTCAAGAGACCCGTCCCTACAGTCAGGGCATGGGCCGAATGATTCAATCCATCGCCAGCATGGCTGATCCACAAAGTGCGCCACCGTTGTTGGCAGAACCCAGAGGAAAAAAGGTTCGGTTGGTTGTCTTTACGGCTGATCGCGGTTTGTGTGGCAGTTTCAACAGCAGCGTGATCCGTTCGGTCCGTACCAAGGTGGCTGAATTACAAAACGAGGGGTTGGAAGTTTCTCTGGTCTGCGTCGGCAGCAAGGGGAATGATGTCCTCAAGCGTCAGTTTGGTCATCTGATTGCTCGGGTTGAGGTCGGTGTTGCCAAGGATCTCAACTTCGAAAAATCGGTACGTGAGGTCTCCTCCAAGCTATTGGTCGACTTTGAAGAGGGCGATTTTGATATCGGCCTGATCGTCTACAACGAGTTTAAATCGGCTATCTCTCAAGAGTTGAGATGGCGTCAGATTGTGCCGATGCCGATCGAAGAAATCAAAACGGGCAAAGACGAAGAGGCGGGTACCGGTTCTGCGGTTTACGAACCGGAAGAGGATGAAGTGCTCAAGATGCTGCTTCCGCAAAATGTTTCGGTTCAAATTTTTCAGGCGTTGGTCGAATCAGACGCCTCCGAGCATGGTGCTCGAATGACGGCCATGGATAATGCGGTTCGCAATGCCGGTGAGATGCTGCGCAAGCTGAATACCACCTACAACCGAACCAGACAGGCTGTTATTACGACGGAGTTGATGGAAATCATCAGTGGCTCCGAATCTCTCAAAGGCTAGTTTTTTCAACTTTGAGTGGTAAAAGGGTCCGTATAACGAGAGTTTTTTTTCGCTTTATCGGTTGTTTGATTGTCCGGTGATTGTGCGGATTTGAATGGTCCGAAAAGGGGTGTTCAGGTTGATGGATACCGGGCTTGTCAGCCCCTTTTTTACAAACGAAGTAGATGGGCGTTCAGAAAAACTGAGTCGCAGTTTCGGTTGTTGTGGGTTGCCCTGAATTTAATCTCTTCATTACAGTGACGAAGATGGAGTTTTTCCAATGAGTGAAAATGTGGGACGAGTGGTTCAGGTTGTTGGGCCTGTAGTTGACGTCCGTTTTGATGGTGAGTTGCCTGCCATTCTTGACGCGCTTCACATCAAACGTGCAGATGGTGAGCGCATGGTGTTGGAAGTGGCTCAGCATACGGGAGAGGGTACGGTTCGTACCATCGCCATGCATGCGACCGATGGGTTGGTCAGAGGTCAGGAGGTTATTGCGACGGGTGCTCCCATTCAGGTTCCGGTTGGCATGGCGACCCTGGGTCGCATCATGAACGTGGTTGGTGATCCCCAGGACGAACGGGGTCCGATGCTGACCACAGAGACCTTTCCCATGCACCGGGAAGCCCCCTCTTTTGAAGATCAATCGACATCGGCTGAGATTCTTGAAACCGGAATCAAGGTGGTGGATCTGCTGGCTCCCTATTCAAAGGGTGGTAAAATCGGCCTCTTTGGTGGTGCCGGTGTGGGCAAAACGGTTTTGATCATGGAATTGATCAACAACGTTGCCTTGGGTCACGGTGGTTACTCGGTGTTTGCCGGGGTTGGTGAGCGGACCCGTGAAGGCAACGATCTTTACCACGAGATGATCGAATCCAAGGTTATCGATCTCGATAATCCGGCCAACTCCAAAGCGGCTTTGGTTTACGGCCAGATGAACGAGCCTCCCGGTTCCCGTGCCCGTGTCGCCCTGACCGGCTTGACGGTTGCCGAATATTTCCGGGATGTCAAGAATCAGGACGTGCTGCTTTTTATCGATAATATCTTTCGCTTTACCCAGGCCGGTTCGGAAGTGTCGGCCCTTTTGGGACGCATCCCGTCTGCGGTGGGTTATCAACCGACATTGGCAACCGATATGGGTGGTCTGCAAGAGCGGATTACCTCGACCAAGAACGGTTCCATCACCTCGGTTCAAGCCATTTATGTTCCGGCTGACGACTTGACCGATCCGGCACCGGCCACCGCCTTCTCCCATCTGGATGCGACAACGGTTCTGTCTCGTCAGATCGCTGAGATCGGAATCTACCCGGCTGTAGACCCGCTGGACTCCACATCCCGGATTCTGGACCCGCAGGTGGTTGGCGAGGAGCACTATAGTGTTGCCCGTCGTGTCCAAGAGGTCTTGCAAAGTTATAAATCCCTCCAGGATATCATCGCCATTCTGGGAATGGACGAGCTTTCCGAAGAGGATAAACTGATTGTGGCTCGGGCGCGGAAGATGCAAAAATTTTTATCGCAATCTTTCCATGTCGCTGAAGCGTTTACCGGTCAGAAGGGTGTGCTGGTTCCCCTGAAAGAGACGATCCGGGCTTTCAAAGAGATTCTGGAGGGTAAGCACGACAAACTGCCAGAAGCTGCCTTCTACATGGTTGGCACCATTGATGATGCGATTGCAAAAGCGCAAGATCTGTCTGAGTAGACGGGAGAGGTTATGTCAGCAATTTATCAACTCAAGGTCATCACACCGGAGAAGCTGCTGCTGGATCAGGAGGCGACTTTTTTGATCGCACCGGGAGCGGAAGGCTGTTTTGGTGTTTTTGCTGGTCATGCGCCTCTTGTCTCGTTGCTCAAGGCTGGAGAGCTTTCCGTTGGTTGGGGTGATAATCCAGAGCGTTATGCGGTCAGCGCCGGTTACGCAGAGGTTTTGGCCGATCGGGTGACCATTTTGGTGGAACAGGCCGTCGCCCAGAGTGACATCGATCCGTCAGTCTGCCATGGTGATATTGCCGAGGCCGAGAAAGAGTTGGCTTCGTTGAGCCCTGTCAGTTTTGAGCGAGCCTATTGGGAAAAGCGCCGGGATTTTGCGGCGGCTTGTGTGGAGGTCCAGCGCAAGAAATTGGTCCGGTAGTGCTTTACTCTCATCAATCAGTGTGAAATACTTAAAAAGGGTTGGGTGCGTGGAACGTTCCCGCCCTTTTTTTTTTCCTGGAATAGGCTCGACCGCCTGGTTGATGATAACCATCAAAATCCCGGTTTTTTTCATTTTGCGACAGAGGGCGATCATCCAATGACCTCACTTGCTGTTCTTATACTGGCCGCCGGCCAGGGAACCAGGATGTGTTCCAGTCGGCCCAAGGTTCTTCACGAATTGGCGGGGTGGCCCTTGCTTCGACATGTTTTGCATGGGGTGGCGCCACTGAATCCCGAAAAAATAATCGTCGTCACCGGTCATCAGGCCCAACAGGTCGAGGCTGCTTTTCCCGATTCCGGCATTAGCTGGATCAGGCAAGTTGAACAGAATGGAACGGGGGATGCGGTTCGTTGCGCTCTTCCGGCTTTACAAGGATTTACCGGCAACCTGCTGATTTTAAGTGGGGACACGCCGTTGATCAAAACAGAGACCCTCCGGGGGTTTGTCGATCTGCACCACGAGGAAGATCGCGCCCTCTCTCTTTTGAGCATGACATTGGACGATCCGACCGGCTATGGCCGGATTATCCGGGATGGGGGCGGAGGGTTGCGGGAGGTTGTGGAACAAAAGGATGCCAACGGCACTGTTCAGCAGATTACCGAGGTGAATTCCGGTATCTATTGTGTGGCGATTGATCGGATCGGCGGTTGGTTGGCGGCCATTACCAATCACAATGCTCAGGGAGAATATTATCTACCGGATATTATTCCCATGGCTGTCAAGGAGGGGGTGGGCGCGGCCTATCACCATTCCGATTCCGGCTCCCTTTTAGGAATCAATACCCGAAAACAGCTGGCCCAATTGGAGGTGGTTTTCCGGGATCGTCAGGTGGAACGGTTTATGGAGGCTGGTGTTGGTTTTATCGATCCCAGCTCGTGTTGGTTGGCACCGGACTGCCAGATCGGTCAGGATACGATTATTCAGCCCAATGTTATATTGGGGGTTGGGGTGGTTATTGGTGCTGGTTGTCAGATCGGTCCCTTTTGTGAAATACGCCAGAGTCAGATCGGTCCGGGAACGATCATCAAAGCGTTTAGCCATTTAGAGGGTGCCCAGACGGCAGGCCCCAATGAAATAGGCCCCTACGCGCGATTGCGTTTCGGGTCGGTATTAGAGGCAAAAGCAAAGGTGGGTAATTTTTGTGAGTTGAAAAAGGCCCATATCGGGGTTGGGTCCAAGGTCAACCATCTCTCTTATATCGGCGATACCGAAATGGGCGAGGGGGTCAATGTCGGTGCCGGTACCATTACCTGTAATTATGACGGGGTCAATAAACACAAAACCACCATCGGCGATCGGGTTTTTATCGGCTCTGGAACCCAGTTGGTGGCTCCGGTCACCTTGGAAGATCAGGTGATGATCGCGGCCGGTTCGACTGTGACCATGGATGTCCCAGCGGACTCCCTGGCTTTGTCACGGGTCAAACAGCAAATTGTCTCAGAGTGGTCCAGGCTGAGAAAAAGCAAATTCTGAACGAAACAGAGCGAGTATATTCTCATCCTGGATGGGGGCGGATAACGGCCGGATTTGGGGTGGGTGTGACCGGGAGTTGATATGTGCGGAATCATCGGTGTTATCTCAGAGCGAAATGCGACCCCAATCCTGTTGGAAGGCTTGAGAAGACTGGAGTACCGAGGCTACGATTCGGCCGGTGTTGCGGTCGGTCATAAAGGCAGGATTCTCTGCCGGCGGGCTGAAGGCAAGCTGTTGCACCTGGAGGCTCGTCTTAAAACCGACCCGGTTATGGGGCTGACCGGCATCGGCCACACCCGTTGGGCCACCCATGGCGCCCCGATCGAATCCAATGCCCACCCCCATTGTTCCGAGCGCGTAGCCGTTGTTCATAACGGAATCATTGAAAACCATGCTGAATTGCGTCAGGAGTTGATGGCAGAAGGGGTGGTGTTTTCTTCTGATACCGATACGGAGGTGATTCCGCACCTGATCGAACGGGCGATGATGCGCGGGGAGGATTCCGAGCAGGCCATTCGAAGCGCGGTGCGCTGTCTGGAGGGGGCTTTTGCTCTGGGGATTCTCATCCAGGGTGAGGAGGATCGGATTTTTGCCGTTCGCCGGGGTAGTCCACTGATTTTGGGTTTGGGCGATGGCGAGAACTTTATCGCCTCCGACGCCACCCCTCTGGTGCCGTACACCCGCAGCATGCTCTATCTGGACGATGATGATGTGGCCATTTTAGGCCGGGATGGCGTTCGGGTGACCGATCTGGCCGGTAATCCGGTCGAGCGGGTGGTCAAACAGTCTCAGGTCAGCTCCGATCTTTCCGAAAAGGGAGCGTACCGTCATTTTATGCAAAAGGAGATTTTTGAGCAGCCGACGGTGTTGTCCAACACCTTGAACGGTTTGATCAATCCCCTTGAGAAAACGGTCAATCTGGACGATTTGATCGCCGCCATCGATATCAGCCGGGTTTCGACGGTGACCATCATAGCCTGTGGAACCTCCTGGCATGCGGGAATGGTCGGACGGTACTGGATAGAACAGTTGGCAGGCATTCCGGTCAGCGTCGATATCGCTTCGGAATATCGCTATAGGGAGCCGCCCGCTCTACCGGGATCGGTTACGGTGGTCATCTCCCAGAGTGGTGAGACGGCGGACACCCTGGCGGCGTTGCGTTTTGCTAAAAGCCAGGGTCAAAAAGTCATTGCGATTGTCAATGTGCCGGAATCGACCATCTCCCGGGAGGCGGATGCCGTTCTCTATACCCAGGCCGGGCCAGAGATCGGTGTTGCCTCGACCAAAGCGTTTACGACCCAACTGATGGTTTTGGCCTGTCTGGCTATCTGTTTTGGTCGGCAGCGTCAGTTTATCGACCAACAAGCGGAAAAACGGTATGTCGATCAATTATTGACGGTTCCCGAATTGATGGCTCAGGTATTGGTTCACGATGAGGGTATTTTTGAGATTGCCCGAAAATTGATGCATGCCAGCGGATTTTTGTTCCTGGGCCGGGGAACCTGTTTTCCCATCGCCTTGGAGGGGGCTTTGAAGCTCAAGGAAATTTCCTACATTCATGCCGAAGGCTATGCGGCCGGAGAGATGAAACATGGACCGATCGCTCTGATCGACGAAGATCTGCCGGTGGTGGTGGTGGCTCCGAGAGATGCCCTTTTCGAAAAAGTGCTGAGCAACCTGGAGGAGGCACGGGCACGGGGTGGTCGATTATTGGTGATTACCACCCGTCAGGAGGAGTCCGTCCAACTCGATTGTCAGGCCGACCATACCATCTACATGGCACCGTGCGGCGATTTTATCGCCCCGATTCTCTATGTCGCTCCTCTACAACTTTTGGCTTATCATATCGCCGTTCTAAAGGGAACCGATGTGGATCAGCCTCGCAATCTGGCCAAAAGCGTGACCGTCGAATAAACCCGGATTCGTTTTCACGACACATTTATTGAAAAAAAGTTCCTGGAATTGATCTAAATCAATTTATTGTTGCGACATCCCTCCTACAATTTCCTCGACACTTTGTGAGCCGACTCCCACTGTTGGCTACAGATTTTCCGGGATTCCTGCCTGGATTCAACCAGCCCCATCGATTCAAATGTTACTTTTTTATCGCCCCACCCCTATCCAAGCGGCTAAACGGGGCCGATACAGTTCAGTTTTAATGGTTTTTCTGCCATTTTTTTAGCGGATTTTCATTGGATAGATTGAGTGACTGTTTTTTATAAAATAAATATGGGGGTATCACATCCATGTCTATCCACTTTGATGGAGTCTGTATTTGAAACATAGAGAACGGTGACCGAAACGGGCCGTTCTTTTTTTTTTGTTTGGGCGGAAGGAAATGGTGTTGGGATATCCTAATTGATGGAGGGAATGGAATGAGACATAAGAGAAAAAAATTGGCGTTGTCAATCTGCATGGGATTTCTGGTTATAGCAGGTGAATTTCTACCAACTGATTCGGCGCAGGCGGCTGCAACCGGGAAGGGTTACAGCGTATCGGATGTTGCACAGAAAATGGTCAAGAAGGGTAAGAATATTTTTGAAGAGAATTGTGTCATGTGTCACCAGGAAGATGGGATTGGCCTGCCCGGTACCGCACCATCCTTGACCAACCCGGAGTTATTAAGCTTGGCGTCAAACAATTTTTTAAAGCAAACCATCCGTGACGGTCGGCCTGGGACATCCATGGTCTCTTTTGACGGTAGCTTGAGCGAGGATGACATAGCCGCGGTTGTCGCCTATCTCCGCTCCATGGCGACGCTGCCGTTTAGAGGTGAGCAGGTCGATGCGGAGCCGGACGCTCATGGTAATGAACATCTCGGAAAACAGTGGTTTGCTGATATTTGTGCGACCTGTCATGGGGTTAACGGAGACGGGTATTCTTCTGGCGGAACCGGAACAGCCATCGGAAAAGCCGGTTTTCTGAGCACGGTGTCTGACGGATTCCTTCGGGAGACGATTCGCAGTGGACGCTCCAACACCCGGATGCGCGGATTGCAGGGACCAGCCGGTCTGGCCAACCTGACTGATCGGGAGATCGACGATATCATTACCTATTTACGCACCGTACCTAGCAAAGATGAAGAGTGACTTGTTTTGAGTATGGGCGTGAGCGGATTGAAAATGAAATAAACCCCAATTTGGGTGGAGAGTAAATATGAAACGTAATCGAGCAAATCTAGGCCGACGTAATTTTCTTAAAGGCAGCGCATTTTTAGCCGGTTCCGCTGCTGGAGCCGGATTGATGGTCAAAGAGAACCCGGAGTTGGAAGCGGCCACGATTGAAGAGAGTGTGACCCGGACGACGGCTCTGGCCGCCTGTCCCTACTGCGGGGTCGGCTGTGGCACCATCATCCAGGTCGAAAATGGAAAAATTGTCTCCATGCGCCCGGACAAGGATCATCCCACCAACTTTGGTCTTCAGTGTATCAAGGGGTTGACGGCAGCCGAGCCGATCTATGTCGATCGGTTGGAGGGGGATCCGCTGGTTCGTAAGGATGTTTGGGCGGAGTGGAAAAAACCGGGCCATGGCAACCTGGAATTTATTACCAAATCCAAAGGTTCTTTTGATGAAGAACACTTTGTTCAGGTCTCCTATCATGAAGCCGAAGAGATGATTGCCCATAAAGTGGCCCATTTTGCCAAAAAATATTCCGGCAACTCGGTGGGGCTTTATGGCTCGGGACAGTTGACGGTTGAAGGGCAATATCTGGAAAATTTGTTTATGAAGGGGGTTTTAGGCTCCAACACCATTGAGGCCAATGCCCGCATGTGCATGACCTCGGCTGTGACCGCTTATTTCAAGACGTTGGGTTCGGATACGCCACCGCTGGCTTACGAAGATTTGGAAATGTGCGATATGATCATGCATTTCGGTCACAATCCTCGTGAAGCCCATCCCATCGTTTTCTGGCGGGCCGCCGACCACAAAAAAAAGAACAACATTCCGACCGTGGTGGTCGATCCCCGTTTTACCGGGTCAGCCGAAGGGTATCGGGATATCAACCCGGACAACTCGGTTCATGTTCCGATTTTAAACGGCGACATCAGCTTTTTGAATGCCCTGGCCCATGTGATCCTGAAAGACCACGACGATGTGGTGGATTGGGAATTCATGAAAAAACATACCGCAGGTTGGGAAGAGTATACCCAAGGGGTGCTAAAGGATTACAGCCCGGAACAGGTACAAGACCGTATGGGTGGACCCAACCATGATGTCAACCCGGCCTTGATTCGTCGGGTGGCGGGCATGTTGGCCGATGCCACCCGTAAGCGTTTGGCGCGTGGCAGGGGTGGAACCGGCGGCGTCATCATCATGTGGGGAATCGGATACAATCAGCACATTCACGGTCAGCACAACGTCATCTCCATCATCAACCTGCTGGCCATGACCGGAAATCTGGCCAAACCGGGCTGTGGACCTTTCTCCATGACCGGGCAGCCCAACGCCATGGGCGAGCGGTTTACCGGTGGTTTGACCGGACGCTTGCCGTTCAATATGCCGCTGAAGGCTGAAAAACACCGTAAGCACATGGCTAAAGCCTGGCGGGTGCCCGAGGAAAATCTGATCACTGCCATGAACTCCGAAAACCCCGGTATGGCGGTTGGAATGATGGAACGGGCTTTGAAAGACCAGGTAAAAGCCATGTTCCTCATCTATGCGACCCACATCGATCTGCCGGATCAAAACAATCTGATCCGTCCGGCTCTGAGTAAAATGTTTGTCGTCGCACAGGAGATCTATCGTCATGCGCCCAACAACCTGTTTGCCGACGTGATCATGCCGGCCGCGACATGGGGAGAGGTGCAGGGGGTCTATATCAACTCCGAACGGCGGATTCACGTGGTGGATAAAGCAGCCAATCCTCCTCCGGGCTGTCGACCGGATATGGACATGGTTATCGATAAAGGCCGAGCCATTGCCGACTTGTTGGGTCTGGATGGCAATAAGATCTTCCCCTATAAACGCCAGGCCGACGGCACCTATGATGCCGAAGAGATTTTCCGTGAGCTGGTGGAGGCCTCCAAGGATACCGATGCCGATCTGACCGGAATGTTGGAAGTCGAAAAATTGGATGGGATCGGTCTCTATGATCAAATCCGTGGCAACCATCGGGAGCCGGTGAGTCGGGGCATTCAATGGCCGGCTCCAACCTATACCATTGCCAAAAACCAAGGCTCTACCCGTCGTTACATGTCTCAAGAAGGTCAATGGGATAATAAACCCTACGGCGCATTCCGCACCGATGATGGCAAAATGCACTTCAAGCTGTGTCAGCAGGACTACTCCGAGCGGGAGTCTTTGACCAAACAGCTGATGGAGTTTGGCGTCAAGAAGGGGCTCTATACCATCGACCATATGGATTTGATCAAAAAAGCCCGTGATATGGCCATGACCCCGGATATTCCGGATGAGGGCTTCCGTCACAGACCGTGGGATCAGGTTCCCAAAGATAAATATCCGTACTGGCTGGGATTGGGAGTGGTCTATGAGCATTTTCACACCGCCAAATCCAACCGGAGTCCGACCACCCGGCGTCTGGTGCCGGAACAATATGTCGAGATGCACCAAGAAGATGCCGATGACATGGGCATCAAAGATGGGGATCTGGTCCGTTTGATCACCCGTCGTGGCGAATATCAGGCTCGGGCGCAGGTGGGCACCAACAGCATTGTCAAACCGGCTCGAAACAGTGTTCCTCGTGGTTATCTGTTCAGCCCGTGGAACCTGTCGGTGGCCGATAGTGCTGACCCGGCGAAAAACAAATGGCTGGTGAACAAGGTCTCCAGTCGGGTTTGGGATTATGTGTCCGGCCAGGTTGACTTTAAAAAGTTGGCCGCTCGGGTTGAAAAGGTCTGACCATGTCGAATGAAATCGGGAAGAGCAGCCAGCAACGGCGCCATTTTTTGCTCACTTTGGGCGCTCTGGTTGGCTCTTCCCTGGTTTCGTTGCCTGTTGCCGCTGTATCGACCCAGAAAAGGGCGGTACAGCGGTTTTTGCGTCCGCCGGGAATCGCCGCCGATTTTTTGCAGCGGTGCATCCGTTGTGGTCAGTGTGGCGAGATCTGCCCCAACCGAGCCATCCGCTATTTTGGCTTGGATAACGGCTTGTCCTCCCTGGATACCCCGTATTTGATTCCGCGAGAACAGGGCTGCATCCTCTGTATGAAATGTGGCGATGTCTGTCCGAGCGGGGCCATCAAGTCGATCCCGCGGGAGATGAATGCGATTCTGGCAGGGGTCAAAATGGGCCGGGCGCGAGTGGATGAAAGCATCTGCCTCTCCTGGCAGGGCAAGACCTGTGGCGTCTGTTATCGAAGTTGTCCACTGCCTAAAGTGGCTTTGCAGGTGGGCATGTTGGAGCAGCCGGAGGTGTTGGATGGGTGTGTCGGCTGCGGCTTGTGCGAACGGTCGTGTATTCAAATGCCCCAGGCTATCCGGGTTGTTCCCGATGACCGTGGGGCTTCTGTGTAAAAGGTCGAATATTCATGACCCTTCGGCGTAAAGGATGAACGATCAGTGATGACTATTTGGAAAAACCTGAATAAATTGCGGTGGTTGGTTCTGCTGTTGGTTTTTGCCCTGTTGATACTTCTGCCCTATTTTCATATCTATCAAAATTATACCGCAGCCCATGCCTATGATCTTCTGGCCGATTCTGAAAAAGAGATTTACGACCTCATGGCCTGGTTGACCGACCCGTTCGTCTCCGATCCCTCCCGCGATCTGAACGCCATCAAGGGGACCACCTGGTCCGCCACCTTCTTCGGGCTGCAACTGAGCGACCCCCTGGCCTTTTTGGCACATCTGTTTGCCACGAAAAGCTTTTACTGGGGGCTGTTTCTCTCGGTGCTGATTCCCGTTGCCCTGACCGTCGTTCTGGGCCGATTCTACTGTGGCTGGATCTGCCCGGCCGGCCTGATCTACGATCTAACCGATCATCTGGCCGAATGGATCAAGCGGTCCGGTATTCCGCTGCGGCGCAATCGCAAGTTTGATGGTCGCCTAAAATATGTCGTTCTGGGATTTGGCCTGCTGATTTCGGCTTTTTCCAGTTGGGTGGCTCTCTCTTCCCTCTATCCACCGGCCATCGTCGGGCGGGAGATCTATTACATCGTGACCACGGGTGCTCTGGGGGCGGGGGCCGGTTTTTTTGTCTTTACCCTGTTGTTTGACCTGTTGGTGGCCCGACACGGATTCTGTCGCTATCTCTGTCCGGGTGGGGCGCTCTACACGTTGATCGGACAATACCGGATGGTTCGAATCCAACGGCTGGTCGAGTCGTGTAACGATTGCGGAAAATGTAATAAAGCCTGCCCGTTTGTCCTGGACCCCATGCGAGACGGCTTTGGTATGGAGTGCAATAACTGCACGGCCTGCATAGCCGAGTGTCCCGAACAGGCTTTGGTCTTTGTTCGCTCTTTTTCGGACCGTCCCGATCAGGGGCCGGGCCATGCCGGTCCGGCCTATCAGAAAAAGGTATCTCAGTCCACGGCCGAAGCCAGGGAGATACGCGGATGAAACGCAGAGGATTTCTTCAACAGTTGGCTCTGGGTGGCGTGGTGGTGGTTGGAGGCGGGATTCCCTATGGCGTGGCACGCCTGATGGCACCAGCCGAGGGTCATGCCGCCAACCCATCGACCCGATTGCGGCCACCCGGTGCACCCCTGGACGACGATGAATTCATAGCCCGCTGTATCGGTTGCGGCCTTTGTGGAGAGGTCTGCCCCCAGGATGCCATTCAATTTTACAGTCGGGAAGGGGGAAACAAGGTCAACACCCCCTACATCAATCCCGTCGAAAAGGCCTGCGCCCTATCCGGGGATTGCATGACGGCCTGTCCCACGGACGCACTGGTGGTAACACCTCGTGAGGAGGTGCGGATGGGGATTGCTCAGATCGATCGAACCGCCTGTTATCCGTGGGTGGATCGTGGTGTCTGTGGTGCCTGTGTGCCCATCTGTCCGCTGGGAAAGACCGGTATCGATTTTGCTTTTGCCAATTTTTATCGGCCAACGGTACAAAAGGGCTGTGTCGGTTGTGGAATGTGTGTTGAAATCTGTCCGCATCCCAGCCTGCCTATTAAAATCGTCAGCCGGGCGTTGTCGATCGTCAACACGGATGCCCAGCCTCACCATACGGTTATTCGCAGCAATTCTACCCAACACGGTCCTCTCGGTCCCAAACAGGGGCCGGGCGGGATGGTTCCTTTTTAAATCCATGAGCCGAATCCGAAATTATGAACAGTGAACCGAGTTTGTCATGAAATGGAATAGAGTGATTGGTCAAACGGCTCTGTTTTGGGTCGTCCTGATGGGCTTGACCGCCCCGTCCCTGGCACATCATGTTTTGGGTCGCCCGGCTTATAGTCTGAATGAAGATTCCAACACCCCGCCTGCTCTTCAGGTGGAGAGCCAGTTGGGCGATTATTTTATCACCATGATGATTTTTCCCGCCTTCCCAAAACCGGGGGTTCCGGCTCGTGTCAATCTGTACGCCACCCATCTGGATTCGGGCCTGCCTTATCTGGGCGAGGTGACGTTCACCATTCGTGACGATGTTCTGTATGGTAAAACCCACTCCGATCACCTGGGCCAGCAAAAACCGGACGATAACATTTTTCGTCAGGGTTTTGTCGTTCCTTCGGATGGCTCCTACATCATTACCGCCACATTTGACGCCGATAACGCTCCGTACATCATCGATTTTCCAATCATCATCGGTGATGTCAGTCAGGCAGATCCCATTCTTTACAGCAGTGGAATTTTATTGTTGATCGTCGGCGGTTTGGCACTGCGTCGGAAAAGACGTCGCCAGCAGATCTTGAACTCATCAGAGAAACCATGATACCAACGGTCCCGCCTTTTTGCCTGCCGGATGGGTTTACCGCCATGGTTCATCCGGGCATGCCTGGGTTTTGGATTGCGGTGGTTCTGCTGGGCATGTTTTTTTCAGCGGTTTGGATGATTTTTTTTTCGGCCCCGAAACAACAAAACTTGCCTCATATCGATCTGACTCTTCTGCCCGGTCTCGGTCCTTTTATAAAGAGAGTGACCGCTTCGCCAACGGTCTTGATCGCTCTCAAAATTGTTTTCGTCCTGATTTTTCTGACGGTCATCGCCGCCGGTCTGTTTGGCAATCCCATCCCGGAGCGAAATCTGGCGACGGTTTTGACCTGGACCATCTGGTGGACCCTGGTGATCATCTCGGTCTTTTTTTTAGGTTCGGCCTGGTGCGCGCTGTGCCCGTGGGACACTCTGGCCGGTTGGATGGTCAAGCAGCGACTGTGGAAACGGGCCGATGAGGAGGCCAGCCTCAACCGAAAGCCGCCTCGTTGGATGCGCTCCCTCTGGCCTGCCTTTGTCCTGTTTGTCGGTCTGACCTGGTTGGAGTTGGGGCTTGGGGTTACCCTCGATCCGGTGGCGACGGCGACTCTGGCGTTGGTGATGGTGGTTCTGGCCACCGCCTCTCTGGCCATTTTTGAACGAAAGGCTTTTTGCCGCTATGTCTGTCCCATCGGTCGCAGCGTCGGTTGCTATTCGCAATTGGCTCCCGTGGCTCTGCGTCCCCGGAATCAATCCACCTGCCGCTCCTGCCACACCTTGGAGTGTTATCACGGAACCGCTGAGATCGAACCCTGCCCGACCCATCTGATCATGGGCCGATTTTCACAAAACACCTACTGTACCTCCTGTGGAGCCTGCGTTCTGAGTTGCCCGGAACAGAACGTCACCTGGCAGTTGCGTTCCATGGCTGTCGAAGCCCGCTCCTCTGCACGTCCCCATTGGGATGAGGCTTGGTTCATGTTGGGTTTGATGGCGATGACCAGTTTTCATGGGGTCACCATGATGCCGTTCTGGGAGGGGTGGATCTCGGCTCTGGCTCGTCTCATCGACGACTCGTCAACTCTATTGCTCAGTTTTTCCATCGGCCTGCTGGTTTCTCTGTTGGTTCCGGTGCTATTCTACGGTCTGGTCATTGGTCTGGTGTGTCGATTTTCGGCGCAAACAGCGGCTTTTAAAACCCTTTTTGCCAGCTTCTCCTTTTCGGTGTTGCCGGTAGCCTTCTCTTATCATCTCGCCCACAACTTGAGCCATCTGGTTCGGGAAGGGAGTGGATTTTTACAGGTATTGCTCAACCCGATGGGGACGGGGCTGTTACCATTGAGTTCCGCCGAAAAACATTGGCGGGCAACCAGTTTTTTAATCCCGGAGAGCGTTTTGTATGCCTTGCAATCCGGGTTGCTGTTGTGGGGATTTTGGCTGGGACTGCTTATTTTAAAAAATCGTCGTGGCGATTTGAGTTGGTTGGGGGTCGGGCCGGTCGTGCTGTTCATCGGCGCCATGAGCGGTTTCAATCTCTGGCTGTTGGCGCAGGATATGGTCATGCGCTTTTAGTCAGGATTCGGCGGTTGATGGTGCCGATTGCCTGCGAACAACCGCCGAGTCCAGGTTTTGGAGGAACGGGATAGCATGGAGCGGCGTGGTTTTTTTACGTTGGGAATTAAAAATATGGCCAAGGCTGCCATCAATGCAGCGGATCGGCAGGCCGAGGGCCGGGCCAGCCGCTGGATTCGTCCGCCATTTGCAAAGCGGGAGCTGGATTTTTTGCTTGCCTGCACCCGTTGTGATAAATGTCTGCTGGCCTGTGAGCCTCAGGTCTTGTTTTTGCTCTCTGCCCGTCTGGGGGCGCAGGTGGTCAACACCCCGGCTATGGATTTGACCAACAAGGGCTGTCTGATGTGTGATGGCTGGCCCTGTGTAGCCGCCTGTACGCCAGAGGCACTCAAACTGCCCGAGCTCATCCCAACCGATAGCGAAGATCCCCTTTTGCCCCAGCCAAAACTGGCCGAAATCCGCATCAATACCCAAACCTGCCTGCCTTTTTCCGGACCGGAGTGCGGTGCCTGCCTCCCGGCCTGTCCCATCCCCGGAGCGTTGACCTTGATGGCGGGACGATTACCAAAAATCGATTCCAACCACTGCACCGGCTGCGCCCTCTGTCGCCTGGCCTGTATCGTCTCTCCCAAAGCCATAGAGGTCTATCCCCGGCAGAATCATCCAATCAACAACGGCTGATCCAACGGTCATTGGTTGGGTGAACCTGAGTGCCATTTTGCAACAGGCTCCTAAAAGGTTGATTCACCCGGCGAATTGGTAAACCAATATGTTGCACCATTAATGCGCGCCCAACTGCCGAATTTAGGTTTAAGGTGGAGAGGCTGGGCTGGGGGAGGTGGTTTTTTTGTTGGATTTGGGTTTATTGGGTTTACCGTCAAGAGGTGGGGAGTCGAAACGGGATAGTTTGTTGGATCTGATGAGGGATTGGATGGAGCTGACATAGTCGTGGCCGCGTTGGGAGTAGGGGGTTAGTTCCTGGCTTAGCTCCAGACCGCTGAGAAAGGGCTTGTTCTGGCGAAGAGTCTTGCGCAATCGGCGCAGAGGGGCGTAGGCGGGATGGGTGTTGATATTTAAAAAATAAGCGTTGACGGATTGTCGGACCGACGTATAACGGCTGACCTCATGGAGGAGGTCGGAAGAGCGTTTGCGGGGGACAAAACCGCAGCCTGGAATGTAGCACCATTGTCCAAACAGGTTGTTTCCCTGGGTGGCAAATCGGGATTGCCCCCAAGCCGACTCATTGGCGGCCTGTGCCAAGACCATGGACGGGGGAAGTTGATCCACTCGTCTGAGCAGAATAGTATAAAATGAATCTCTATCTCTCTTGCGCAGTGGAGAAATTTTGTAGGTATTGCCGAGGTCGATCAACCATTGCTCGTCGGCTGGCTCTAAAGGCTCTTGATGGCGGTTTTGCTCCTGGAGGGTGAGCAGTCGTTGCCGAATGGCCGACAGGCGTTTGTTTTCATCCTCAATAAAGGTCAACATAAACTGAAAGAAACGCTGTTTTTTTAGTTTTATGTCGGTTATAGAGGCAAAGTCAGGCAGAGCTTCCGGGTCCGTCACCAGGGTTGGGGGCGTCGGATCGGTATACGAAGTCACTCTAAGGACAGAAGAGGTTTTGCTTGTCGCCGGTTTGGTCGCCGAGACAGGCGTTGTGGTTATGGCAGGCACCGGAGCAGAAATAGGAACGTCGGCAGAAGGGCTGACAACGGCAGGGGCTGTTGAAACGGGGGCAAGAGAGGACGCTGTGGCCGGTATTGAGGGGGCAGAAGGCCGTGGGAGCCATTGCGGTATCGTGTAGGCAAAGCCGATCACCACCAGCAGAGTCAGCAGCAGAGCGAAACCTATGATCGGCTTGGGTTTAGGCGGAAAAGTTTGCAGTTTACTCATTTCTACTTTCGAAAGCGTTCTAAAGGGACGATACTCAATTGGAAATTTTTAGAAAATCCACGCTTTGGCCCAACTCCGGTATCTGTTGGGGGGGGCGTTCAGCTTGGGTTTTTTATCCTGTTTTTCCAGAGCCAAGGGGGGAATTTGGCAGGTCTGGTCAAAGATGTAAAGTTGTTCAATGTCCTCATGTGGGGCAATATCATATTTTTCCCTGATTAATCCGAGTGACAAAGATGGTAGAGTCGACTATGTCAGAAATTAAGGAAACACAGCCCTATGCGGATCTTGGTCCCGATACCATTCTCGATGCTGTTGAGAGTGTTGGCTTTTTGTGTGACGGTTCACAGTTGGCCCTGAACAGTTATGAAAACCGGGTCTATCAGGTTGGAATTGAAGAGGCGCAACCGCTGATCGTCAAGTTTTATCGACCAAACAGATGGAGTGATGCCGCGATTCGGGAGGAGCACGCGTTCAGTCAGGAGTTGGCGAATCTGGAGATTCCCGCCGTGCCTCCCTTGATCGATAAACAGGGGCAAACCCTGTATAACTATAAAAACTTCCGCTTTTCCCTCTATCCCCGCCGAGGTGGACGGGCGCCGGAACTGGAAAACCTGGAAACATTGAGCCAGTTGGGTCGATTTCTGGGGCGGATTCATGGTGTTGGCCGGCGTTTGCGGTTCCAGCACCGCCCAGCTCTGACTGTGCAGAGTTTTGGTATTGAACCCCGGAATTTTTTGCTGGAGAGTGGCTTCATCCCGGTCGAGATGGAGACCGCTTATCGAACCTTGACCGAAGATCTGCTTAAAAATATAGAGTCCGGCTTTGAACGGGCGGGAACGGTCGAAACGATTCGTCTGCATGGGGATTGCCACAGCGGAAATATTCTCTGGACCGATTTCGGCCCCCATTTTGTCGATTTTGATGATGCTCGAACCGGGCCGGCCATTCAAGACCTCTGGATGTGTCTCTCCGGTGATCGGCAGGAACGCTCCACGCAACTCTCGCATTTATTGCGTGGATATCAGCAGTTTTCTGATTTCAACCCCCGTGAACTACACCTTATTGAACCCCTCCGCACCCTGCGAATGATCCATTATGCCGCCTGGGTAGCCCGACGTTGGAACGATCCGGCTTTTCCTCGTGCATTTCCTTGGTTCAATGGACCTCGATATTGGGACGAACACCTGTTATCCCTGCGAGAACAGGCCGCTTTGATGAATGAAATGCCGTTGGAGTGGCGGGATTAATCGAGAACAGCGGCGGCAACCCCGGCCTTAACGGGTCAGTGTGACGTTACCACTGCCGATGGAGAGGCCGTTGACGAGACTTGGGAAGTAGTAGTCAATGCTCTGACTGGTTGGAATCGATTGTCCGGTCGTGGAGTAGGTCGGACCCAGCCCCAGGGTCAGGTTGTCCTCATAGTGGGCCGTTACTTCCGGGCTGTCTCCCAAGGTGTTTTGCAGGAAGGCGAGTGGGGGCATGGAGCCGCCACCTCGGAAGAAACTCAACCCACCGGAGGAGAGATTGCTGATTGTGTTGTTGTATTGGGTGATCAACGCACTCAAGCTAAACGAAAGGTTGGGTGTTAACAGAGAATCTTCATGCAATACATCGACATAGGATGTGGCGGTGTTGAATGAAAGTGTCTGGCCGCTCACCTGAGGAACAATCCGCACCCGCACCCCGGCGGTATAATCGGACGCATACGGGGTCAGGGTTTCGAACAGGGAGTCGGCCACCGATTGCACCGAGGCCGGTAGTCGATCATAGATGGCATCGATGACGCCGATCTCCATGGTGGCGGTAATCAGGGAAGAGCTGATCTCCAGGTTGAACTGTTTGACCACATCGGTCAGAGAGTGGCTGAAGGTGTTGCCACTGGTAAACTGCTGCCCGACCTTGCCGATGATCATGTTTTCCAGATCGGATTCGGTGACAACCACGGACGAGCCGCTATTGGCCTCGAAAAGAGTTTTATAGATGCTGGCATAGGTGGTTCTGGCTGCGGCCTCCATGGCGGCGACCGAGCTGTTGCTGCTGGGAATATCCTCAACCGAAAAACCACCGATGGAGACGCTGAAGGTCTCGCTAATGGATAGCCCGCCACTATCCGTCGAGGTGATCTCCAGGCTGAATATGCCAAAGATGGCGCTGTCGGGATCGACCACTTCCAACTGATCGCCCTCAATGATGAAAGTGCCGTCGAAATCGTCGGTAATGGTGTAGGTATGGGTGTCATCCTCGTTGGCATCGGTGGTGGTCAACGTACCGATGGACATGGAGGTGGGGCGATCCATGAAGGGCAGGGTCGTGCTGCTCAGAGAGATGTCGGTCGGTGCCTGGTTGGCCAGAACGACCGTGACCGAAAAACTGGCGGCCAGGGTCAGACCGCCACTGTCGGTTGCCGTTACTTCGACCTCCAACGGTGTGGTGCTGGAGGTCAATGTCGCCCCCACCTTGAACTGCAACTGATTGTCGGCTATCTCAAACAGAGCGGAATCGGTGCCCCCCGTTATACTGAACGTGTGGCTGTCACCGGAATCCTGGTCGGTTACGGTAAAGGTGTCCACCGCCAATATTTCCGTCAGGGTCAGAGGCGTGGTACTGATTTCGATGATATTGACCGAACCGGTGGCGTTGATGATTTCGGTCGGCGCCTCGTTGACATCGTTTAGGGTGACGGTCAGGGTCGAGAAGAAGGTTCCGGCGGCGTCCGTATCCTGGACGATCACCTCATAGCTGCTTTTCGTTTCATAATCCAAAACCGTCCCGGCCACAAAATAGAGCGACCCGTCAATCACCTCAAAAAAGGTCATGTCGGTTCCGCCAATCAGGGTAAACTCACCGGCCCCACCGGATAAAAGAGCGCCGATATTGGTGCCACTGCTGGTATCGCTGTCCTCATTCACGCTGCTATTGGCGAGAGAGACCGAACGGGTGCCGTTCTCCAGGGTGATCACCAACGTTTCCGAGTAGGATAGGGCGGGAGAACCGCTATCGGTTGTTGTCACCTCGACCGAAATGGTCGGCTGTGCGGCGGCACTGAGGCTACTTCCGGCCGCAATTTGCAGGGTGGCATCGGTCAGGGTGAAAAGTGCCTGATCGTCACCGCCAGTAATGCTGTAGGTATGGCTGTCTGTGCTATCTTCGTCGCTGGTGGTCAAGGCGCCGATATCGACAGCACTGCTGGTGTCGGTGGTATCGAGCAGGGTGTCGGCGCTGATGGCGATATCGGTTGGTGCGTCGTTGACATCGTTTACGTCGATGGTCAAACTTTCCGAGTAGGTGTTGCCGGACGAATCCTCGACCTGAATTTCGACGGTCAGGGAGGCGGGGTCGAGGGTTTCATAGTTCAGAAGGGTGTCCTGAACCAGTTGCAGTTGATCGCCGGCGATGGCAAAAAGGGCCTGATCCGTTCCGCCAATTACGGTGAAGGTATGGGTATCCGTGGCTTCCGTGTCTGTGGCGGTCAAGGTGCCGATGGAGAGGTTTCCGCCACTGCTATCCAGATTTTCATCAATGCTGCTCACCGACAGGGAGAGATCGGTGGGCGCATAGTTGCCAACGAGCAGTGTAACGGTAAAGGTTGATGCGGTACTTAACCCGCCGCCGTCGGTTACCTGAACCTCGACCTCGTAGGTGGGTTTACTGCTCCGATCGAAGACCGTACCGGCAACAAATTGCAGGGTGTTGCCAGAGATCTGGAAAAAGCTCTGGTCGCTGCCACCGCTCACCGAATAGGTATGGCTCAAATTGGCCGTCAGGGCGTCCGGGTCACTGACCGAGAGCGTTCCCACGTCCAAAGCGGACGAGGTGTCGGCATTTTCGAGCACACTGTCACCGATCAGCAGCAGATCGGTGGGGGCGTCGTTGGTGTCGTTGATGGTGATGGCGAAGGTATTGCTCAGCCCGGTTGACGAGGTGATGGCAACATAGAGGGGTTGGTCGCTTTCGTAATCGACCGTCACACCGGCGTTTTTCCAGAGTTCGTTGCTGTTTAAAATGACGAATGATGATTCATCATAACTATTGCCCAGGGTATAGGTGACCCCCTCGGTGGTATCGTTGAAGAGGGAGAGGGTGCCGACCAAGGCTGCTTCGGTACTGTTTTCGTCGATGCTGGTCTCCGAGAGCACGACGGAGGTTTCCGGTACCGAAAAATAGAGGGTGTCTACTTTCATGCTCGGGAAGGCCATGATCTCCCAGAGGTAGCTTCCCCCCGGCAGGGAGAGGCCCGGTGAGACCGAACAGACCGTGCCACTGTCACAGCCGGCTTCGGCGGCGGTGAACGATTGGCGGAGCAGGGCGATGGATGAGGAGGTTTTTTGGATTTTAACCCGATAGTTGGTCGATGAGTCGATGGCACTCCAGACAAAACCGGGGGTTGCGGTTTCCAGGATTCCCGATGGAGAGACGGCAAAGTCGGCATCGGAAATGGTTCCGTCCGACGTCGATATGCTAAAGCTCTGGAAGGCCGATTGGGTGCCGTAGCTTTCGGTTTTGTTGCTGTAGGATTGGATGGACCAACTATAGTCGCCATCCTCCAGAACCTGGGTAAAGGTTATGCTGCAGTTGTTGATGATGTTCGTGCATCCCACCGTCGAGACCAGCATGGTGTGGTTGATCACCTCGACGGCGCTGCTGTCGGCCACGATTAGTTTATAGTGGGTGGCGTTGGCGGCGGCCGTCCAGGAAAAAGCCGGTGTACCGGTGGTTTCCGCTTCGTTGGGAGCGATGGGAGTGGCAGCGCCGGGTTCATTGGCGGTGGCGGAAATGGTAAAGGCCGAGCTGGTTGTGCTGCTGATCCGATCATTGACCGTATCGACCGCCTGAATAGACCAGCTTCCCGTTCCAGAGGGGAGCTTGGTCGAGGTGTATATGCGGCAATTTCCGCTGCCGGAGGCACAGTTGGCACTTTCGGAGGTCAAACTGCCGGACATCACCTTTGTCCCTTCGGAGTCGGTGATCTGGATGATGTAATGGGTTGCGTCGGCCACAGCCGTCCAGGAAAAAGTGGGGTTTAGCACCTCTGATTCTGTCGAGCTGTTGGGGGAGACGATGGTTGGTGATGGCAGATCGCTCAGGGAGGCGGTGAACGTAGCGGCCCCTTCCTGTTTTCCTGGCAAGGCATAGATGGACCAGGTGGTGGTGTCATAGCCCACATCCAGACCCGGTGCAACGGAGCAGGTTCCGGCTCCGCCACTACATCCGGCCTCATCCGGGCTGTACCAGGTCCGGTGCACGGTGACTCCGGTACTGCTGGTTATTTTCAGACGATAGCTGGTGGCATCCTCGATGGCGGACCAACTGAATGTCGGCGCTGTCTCGGTGACGGAGCCGACAGGAGAGACCAGGGTGACGGTGCTGCTGGCGATGGAAACGGTAAAACTGGTGGCAGCAGAGAGTGTTCCCGTCAGGTCGTCCGTCGAATTATAGGCCAGCAGAGTCCAGGTATAATCACCGTCGCTCAGAGCCGTGGTGGGAGTGACGGAGCAGGTGCCGGAGCCGACCGAACAGCCCAACTGGGCAACGGTGTACTGAGTGCTGAAAACCGTCCCGGAGCTGTTGCTGACCTCCAGGGTATAGTGGGTGCTGTTTTCCGTTGCGCTCCAGCGATAGGTCGGCGTGGTCTCTCCGATGGTACCGCTCGGGTAGGTGGGGGTCGGTGTTCCCGGCGTATAATCGGGTGCTGCCACGGTAAAGGAGAGGGCCGAGGATTCAGCGCTGACCAAACTGTAATTGGTGTTGTAAGCGGTAACGGTCCAGGAACTGGCCCCGTCCGCCAGGGTCAGGGAGGGGGTGACGGTACAGGTTCCGGTTCCGGAGGAACAGCCAACCGTACTGGCACTCAGAGAGTTGTTATAGACCAGTGTGCCGTTGGAATCGGTGACTTTCAACTTGTAGTCCGTGGCATTGGTGACGGCACTCCAGACGAAAGCGGGGGTGACCGTATCGATGGCCCCGGATGGAGCGCTCGGTGTTGGTGTTTCCACCGCCGTGGGAATGGTGGTGAAGGTTTGGGTCTGTTTATCCATATCCGGGGAGCTGGTGATCTCCCAGGTAAAATTACCATAACCCAGTTCAATGTTGGGGGTGACCGAGCAGTTACCGGTGCCCGAACTACAGCCCGCCTCGGCGACGGTATACCATTTGCTGAGGTATTCGCGGGACGAATTGGAGTCCGAAATCCGCAGTCGATAGTGGGTTACGTCGCTCTTGGCTGTCCAGGTATAGGTCGGATTGCTCTCGGAAGTCTCTCCACTCGGAGAGGTCAGGCTGACGATCGACGTGTCATCGATACCGATGGTAAAAGCGATGCCGCTCGACTCGGTGCCCGCCGAGGTGGTCCACGGTTTGATGTACCAGAGATAGGAGTTGCCATCGGCCAGAACCGTGGTCGGGGTGATGCTACAGTTTCCTGTGCCCCCTTTACAGCCAGCCGTCGTGGCATCATACCATTTTTTCAGAATACTGCTGCCACTGCTGGTGGTGACTCGCAGTTGATAATAGGTGGCCGATTTGGTGGCACTCCAGCGGTAGGTCGGGGTGGTGTCGTCGATGGTTCCGCTGGGTAATCCGGGTGCGGTAGAGGTGTTGGATAGTGTGAACGTGCCGACGGTGGTCGCACCCATGCCGCTATCGCCGTAGGTGCGAATGGACCAACTGTAGGGGTTGGCGGCAAAGGTGGTGGTTGGTGTTATGGAACAGGTGCCGGTCCCACTGCTACAGCCCACGTCCGCAGCCGGATACCAGGTGCGAAAATGGGTGATGTTCCCGGCGTTGTTCATGACTTTCAGACTGTAATAGGTGGCGTCCGAGACGGCATTCCAGGTGAAGGTGACTGAAGCCGGTGTCGATGTGTTGCTGATGGAGCCAGAAGGCGAGACAAGAGTCGCCGCACCAGGCCCTGCCACGGCTCCCAGTGGGTAAAACAGGGTTGCGGTCAGAGCAAAAATGCCCAGCCAAACCCAGCTCTGTCTCAATAGCTTTCTCAAATCCTTTGACCTGTTTAGGGCTGCAAAGAGCCTAATTCAGAGATCTCCTTTATTTGCTCAAACAATCGGATTCCAAAAAAATCCTCTGTTTCGGACCTGCCACAACTATCTAAAAAGTATACACCCGAATAAGGCAAAAACAACCCGATTTTTATAACGAACCGTGACAGGTGTAACAGAGTTGATGTCCCTAAAAGTATGTTCTTCCAAAGCTTTTGTTTCGTTAACGAATATTAATGTCACCCGGTTTGTGCCAATCCGGTTTTCGTTGCCATTCCTGGCCGGTTCTGCTGGTTCATCCATTAAAACCATCTACGTATTGATCGGTTAAAAAAATAATTTCAAAAGCACATTTTGCCCGATCCTGGCAATTGGTGTCCCGATCAAAATTGAGATTGCATAAACCATGCTCAACTCTAACACATCTTCAATATTAAATGAATTCAATCGGTCGTATCCAGCAAGGCCCGTTTGTGATGAGTTGGAAACTACGGTTTGTTTTTCAATGGTTGTCTCTCAACGTCTGCGGAGTTGTGTTGGCCATTTGATTGCGGTTATTGAACCCCGGATTGGACGGCTCGAAGGCGGTCTTCGTAATAGTTGGCGGCAATCGGGTTGTTCAATTGTTTCAGGGTGGCGGCATAATTTGCCAGGACCACCGCAACATAGGGGTTGTTGGGCGAAGGGGTGCTCTGGAGTATGGCCAGGGATTGCTCGTAATAATATTTGGCTTGTCCCAAATCATTGTTTCGTTGGTAAAGCCGGGCTAAATCGTTGTAGCTGATGGCTACGGCCGGATTGCTGGCCCCCAGTTGATTTTTTTGTATGGCCAGTGCTTGATTCTGGTATTGGATGGCTTGGGCATATTTCTTCTGGGCGCGATAGATGGCAGCCAGGTTGCGGTAGCCATTGATCAGGGTCGGGTCCGAATCGCTTAAATAGTTGCGTTTGATTTGAATGGATTCATTGATCAATTTTTCGGCCTGACTAAACTTTCCCTGATTGGCCAGCGCCGAGGCTAAATTGTGCAGAGAGGAGGCGACGGCCAGACTCTCGGCTCCGGTTGTTACCTTTTTTACCTCCAATAATCGGGAAAGAAGGTTTTCGGCCAGGACATAGTTGCCATTTTGTATCGCATTGTTGGCCAATGTCACCGTTTTGTTATCAAAAGTTGGAGCCTGAAAGAGGGGAGTGACGGCAATTGGCGTGGAAGGGGGTGGGGCTGCTGCCGAAGAGGATTCTTGTGTTGGAGGTGGATTGTTTGAAGTGGTCGTACCGCTGTTTTGTCCGGCATCGGTCGATTGTCCGGTCCAGGGTGTTTGACTGTTGCCTGACACGGGCGTGCCGCTGGCCTGGGCTGCCGCATTCTCGGCTATTATTTGCTGATTCTTTTGGATGATTGATATTTGTTGCTCAATCTTTTCCACGTCGGGATGCGTCTCTCCCAGGGCTTTTTTTTCAATGGAGAGTGCTTCCTGAAATTTTTGTTTGGCCGGGGCAAGCCGGCCAATATCGGTATAGAACTGTCCCCAGTTTTTCAGGATCGGGGCGACTTTTTGGTTGTTGGTTCCATAACTTTGCTGACCAATCACGGCTGCGCGCAAAAATGTCCGTTCCGCCTCATTGATCAAGCCTCTTTTTTGTTGAGTGGTTGCCAGTTTGGTCAGCAGGTCGATTCGTTTATCGATCTGCTGATCTGGCGTCATATCCAGTGCCTCGGTCAAATGATTGATCGCTCCATCCAGTTCCGCTCGCTCCAGCTTTATATTGGCCAGACCAGCCTGAATGGAGGCCGCCTTCAACAGGTTTTCATTTTTCTGGTGCGGCTGATTTTCAGCCTTGTTGACAAGAATTTTACTGGTTTTATCGAGCAGCCGTTCGGCTTTATTGATCTCCTCAGACCGTAGGGCCGAGAGAGAGGCTTTATGGAGGGAGATGGTCTCCTGATCGTTGAATTCGAGCAGGGAGAGCTTGGCTCGGGTGCGATCTTTGTCCCGATTTGGCGACTCCAACTCGATGACCGGGTTGTTTTTTGAAATCTTCTTCTCCAGCATGGCGGCCCGTTGTTGCTGCTTTTCATATAGTCGCTGTTGTACAGCCAACTCTCCTGGATCGGGAGATCGGTCCAGCAGAGGCCAGAGCGTGGCGCTCAGAGCCAAAAGCGTCGCAAAGACCGGAATGGCTTGTTGGGGAATGGACAGTCGAAACGTTGAGGCCGGCGGTGGAAGACCGGCTTCATTGGTGGTCTCCTGCTCATCGTCAGCGTTCAACTCTTCGAAGAAAATACCCGTTCCTTCCAGAAGTTCTTGATAATGGAGAGCTAGATCAGGGCGGATTTGGTAGATCTTTACCCGTCTTCCGGGTCTGGAGAAAAGTTTGTTGGCCAGATTTTGGACGGATCGGGAAGATATTTTCTTCATCAGGTTTGAAAAAGTCTCTTCATCGCAGGTTGATTCGCCATTCCAGCGGAAAGCGACATTGATGAGAGTCTGCTCCTGATCGGCGGAAGAGGCCTCTTTGTTTTCCGGGTGGTGGGGTCGGAGGCGCTCGGATGACCGTCGAGCGATCCACCCGCCCAAGAGGGCGGTGACGATTCCGGAGAGAACGATTTTGTCGATTATCGGATAATCGCTTACGTAGCCAAAGAGAGAGAGCGCGGACGGTGCAAGTATAGCCAATAAACCAACAACCATAATCGCCCAGCCGGACAAAAGATAGGTGTGCTTCACTGGTCTCATTGCTCTCCTTTTCCCTCGTTAATGATTCAATGGGTTTTATGTGGGTTCTCTCCTTGAACCTAGGTTGAATCCCAAGGATAAATATCGGTTATTTTTTGTTGAGCTTGAGCGTTGTTTTTTGTTGTCGCTCTTCTGTCGGGTTGATGATGGTCATCATTTGATGGTGAACGTCTGGATTGGCCGCGACCACCTCGCCGGTGTTCAGCGCTTGATTCCTGCCCCTGAAATCGGTCATGAACCCGCCGGCCTCCAAGAGGATGATTTGTCCGGCAGCAATATCCCACCGAGAGAGACCGGACTCCCAAAAACCATCGTAGCGGCCGGCGGCTACATAGGCCAGATCCAAAGCGGCACTGCCTTGGCGACGAATGCCCCGGCAGTTCAGGAACAGTTGGGAGAAGGTCTCCAGATATTGTTCAAGTTTGGATTTGTCTTTGCGTGGAAATCCGGTTGCCAACAGGGACTCCGAAAGCAGGCGTTTGTTGCCGACCCGAATTCGGTAGTCATTGAGAAACGCTCCGCGACCTTTTTCCCCGACAAACACCTCATTGCGCAACGGGTCCATCACCAGCCCACCGATTACGGTCCCGTTTTCGGCCAATGCGATGGAGAAGGAAAAGTGCGGAACGCCATTGATGAAGTTGGTCGTGCCATCGATGGGGTCGATGATCCAGCAATATCCGCGCGGCGGGAGTCGGCCTCCACTCTCTTCGGCAAGGATATGATAACCGGGGTAGGCCGATTTTAACTGTTGGATGATTTCTGTCTCGGTCTGGGTGTCGGCATCGGAGACCAGATCGTTTGCCCCCTTTTTACGGGGTGACAGCTCATACCGGCGCTCAAAACGGTCTGTCAGGGATTTAGCGACAGAACGAGCTGTCCGAACGGCGATATGCATTTGTGGAGATAGGTTCATTATCGGCTGATCAACTCAAAGAGGAGGGAGGTTCAATATATAAACCTAGATCCGGCAATTGTAAGCACGCAATCGGTACAACCTCTTGATTCACCTGGCCAACTAGAAAAAAGTCTCATCACCAATAAGGTGACTTCGATTTTTTCTAGTTCACCAGATAAACCAATATGTTGCACCGCTTACGCACTTCCAACTGCCGGATCTAGGATAAAGGAACAACGACAAGATCGACCATAACACAAAGACAGGGGGCAACGCCACACCTGCCTTGAGCCTGAACTCGACAGTCGAAAGTCAAGTAAAAGGTTGGGTCGGTTTAAGGAGGGAGAATTCATCTGCATTGATGATGAAAAGATCCGGGAAACGGAAAAGAGAGGGGGCCTCCGGCAAGCAGGAGGTGGGTGGCAACATTTTCCGGTTAATGGAAATAGAGGTCGAATTTTCCGGGTACAGGCTGTTCCGGGTCCGGCAAATTGCCCCGATTTTGAGCCTGAATTGATTATTTCCGGCATAATGACAATCAAGATGAGTATTTTGTAAGTACAAGTAGATAAAATAAAAAAATCATTTTATCTGGAGAAAATATTGACTTGTTCTAGGTTTTTAAATGTGCTTGGCACAGCCTATGCACATAGTCACTGCAACGGGGTAGCAGAACCGGGAGAGTGAACAAGTTTTTTAAACCGCAAATTTTGAGGATAATCGGCGATGGGACTGACTAGTTTATTAAACGTTTCGAAGCAGGGCCTGTATGTTTCCCAAGGTTCATTGCAGACTATTTCTCACAACATTTCGAACGTTAATACACCCGGCTATTCCCGGCAGAGTGCCGAGTTGCATTCCGCCTCTGGAGATTTGAACAATCCAGTCGGTGGGGGTGTGACAATCTCCGATATTACCCGTCAATATGATGCGCTGGTTCAGCGTCGCGAAGAGTTGGGAACCGCCGAAGTGGGTCGCTTGCAAACCCGCGATCGTTTCTTGAACATGATCGAAGATGTTTTCAACGATCTGGACGGAGACGGACTCTCCCAACGTCTGGATGCCTTCTATACGGCCGCCGACAATATGACCGACAACCCGACCAATACGGTGGGCCGGAAAGAGTTGGTCGCCGAGGCGGATGCGCTGGCTCGCTACATGCAAGATATGAACCGATCCTTGACCGAGTTGACCATGCCCATCGACCAGGAGATCAACGTAGTCCTGGCTGATATCAATGTTCGCTTGCAGGCTCTTCAAAGAATCAACGATACCATCGTTGCCAACGATTCATCTCATCCGGCTCTGGATCTGAAAGATCAACGTCGGCAGATGATTTTGGAATTGGGCGAGATCATCGACATTCGCACCATCGAAATGCCCAATGACGGAGTTCAGGTTGTCACCTCCGCCGGGCAGGAGTTGCTGGTTGGCGATTCCTTCGCCGCCTCCTTTTCTCGCAGTGCCACAGCCGATGAGAATGGCTTTTTGGGCATCAAGATCGGTGATCGGGAGTTTGCTACCGGGGATCGTCTGAAAGGGGGCAATCTCAAGGGTTTAATTGAAATCCGGGACAATATTGTCTATGGCGAGCAGGGCTTTTTGACTCGGTTGGAAAAAATTGCCGATGAGATTCGTTTCCAAGTCAATAAAGTCCATGCCCAGTCAGTCAGCCAGAACCTCTTTACCAGTCAGACTGGAATTTTTGAACTCGGTAGCGATCTGGATGGTGCCGTGAGCACCCTGGTTACGGATGAAAACAGCGCTGATTATCAAGACACACCGGTCGATGTCAGCCGGATCGTCAATAATGGCACCATTGTCTTCGCCTCCGGGGTCGATACCGACAATTTAGACACGGTTTCAACGGTTACGATCAATACCAGCATGAGTTTGAGACAAATAAAAGATGAGATAAACAATTCTGGCGCGGTTAATGCATTCATTATCACGGACGGTGATAAACAGTACCTGAAAATAGAAGCAGAGGCTGGAAATGTATACGGTGTGGTTTCTGATTCCAGTAATGTTTTAGCCGCTTTAGGGGTTGGAGCCATATTCTCGGGAACGGGTGCAAAGGATATGGCGGTCGGTGCCGATTTACTGGCAGATTCCAAATTGTTGGGAATTGGTCGGTTAAATAGCGACGATTCTACCGATCCCATGACGGTTACTTTTGATGATGGTCACAGTGGTGGCGCGATAGAGTTGGGAAATCTTCGCAAAGCCAACTTTTCCATAGACGGAGATACCACCACCTTGACCGGGCATTATGCTCGGCTGGTGGGTGAGTTGGGTTCCTTGATTCGTCAGGACGGTGAAAGTCTGATCGCTCAGGAGTCGGCCCAACAGTTTATCAGTGATTTGCAGGAATCGATTTCCGGAGTCTCCCTTGAAGAGGAGTTGACTGACCTGATCCGGTTCCAGAGGGCCTTCCAGGCCTCCAGTAAAATGGTTGGTGTGGCTGATGAGTTGATGCAGACCATCATCTCCATGGTTTAGTACCCTACTAGGGGAAATTAAAATGCGTGTTACCAGTAACTTGATGTTTAGCTCCGGCATGACCGCCCTGCAGAACAAGCAGCAGGAGTTGATGAATGTCCAGGAGAAATCTTTGACCGGGAATCGGATCAACCGTCCATCGGACGATCCATCCAGTGTCTATCGGCATATGTTGTTCAGCTCCGATCTTTCTGGCATCGAGAGTCTGATGAAAACGACGGAATTTGCCTCTCAGCGGGTGGATTTGGCTGACGTACAGATGGGACAGATTCATGAACGGATGTTGGAAGCCCAGGATTTGGTGATGAAGATGTCCAGCAGCTCGGTCGGTGGACAACCCGAGGTGATGAAGGCGGCCGCAGAAGAGGCGGAGGCCATGTACCAGGAGATTCTTACCAATATCAATACCGAACTGGACGAATTTCCCATCTTTGGCGGTGGACGGACCAACACACCCTATCAGAACGATAATCTGGGTGCGACGAAAGTACGGGTTCAAACCAATGGAGAGGGCAGTCTGGCCGATGCCGATACAGCCATCTTTGCAACGGTAGCCGAGGATAATGCCCTCAGCGATGTTCCGCTCAGCATCAAGGTGACCTATCTGGCCTCTGACGATCAGTACGAGGTCGATATCAACGGAGTCGCCGCTTTGCCGGTATCGGCTTCCAGCGATACGCCGCCGGTATTGGATATGGGTAACGGATTGACCATGACCCTGGGTGCAGAGCCGGCCGTCGGAGATGTCTACTACTTCGAAGTGGTCGCCTCCTATCAGGGTGGAGAGAAAGATCGGCCGGTGCGGGTTTTGGGTAATCAGACCCTGCCAGGCAATCCAACGGCCAAAGAGGTGTTGGAAGGAACAGGAGAGGTTGGCCGGGACATTAATATTCTTGGCGCATTGGCGGCACTTCGGGGGGCGCTGCTTCGGGCGGACCCGACCGAGGTTGCGGTTCAATTGAATCGGATTCAAGAGGGGCGGGCGCAGGTTTCGGATCTTCAGGCGGTTGCTGGAGTTCGGGTGACGCAGATTGATGCGGTCAACAATACCCTGGCGTTGGATGAGTCCTCTCTCGTTGAAATGAAGGCGACCAATGTGGAAGCCGACCTGGTTGAGGTTTTGAGTAAATTGGAACAGACCTCTCAGGCTATGCAGGTTATGACGATCACAGAGCGTCAAGTTCTGAACACATCGTTAATCGATTTTATTCGTTAGCATATTTGGATTGGAGAACAGTGTCATGGAAATTTACGGAACTCGGTTTGGAGTCCTGGAGTATAATGAGAACGAAGTCATTGAGATCAATGATGGATTGCTCGGATTCCCCTTGAGTAAGAAATTTCTTTTATTTCCTTATGGGCAGAACTCTTCATTCTTCTGGCTCCAGTCTGTCGATGAAGCGGAGATCGCCTTCATTGTCATCAATCCTTTCGATTTCTTCTCGGAGGTTGAATTTACCATCCAAGATTTTGACGCCGAGTTGCTGGGCTTGGAGCGGGGAGAGGATGTGGAAATTTTTACCCTGGTGACCATTCCGGAGGGCCGCCCGGAAGAGATGCGCACCAATCTGGCCGGGCCGGTGATTGTCAATACAGTCAATCGTCAGGGTAAACAGATACTGTTCAAAGAATATTCTCCCCGGCAGCCGCTGATTCCCAACGGAATGCGCGCCGACTATCTTCGGGAGACCATTGATAAAGTAGGGCAGAGTAAGGGGACGCGGCGGCGTCACCAACAGAATAATAATCGCCCGGTAGTATTGGCCGCTGCAAGTTAATTTCCCTGAAACGGAAAAGACAACATTTAAGAGGATCGAGTTATGCCACTCTATATTAATACCAACGTTGCTTCCTTGAATGCCCAGAGAAATCTTCTTGGTTCCACGGGCGAATTGAACAAGGTCTTTGCCCGGTTATCGTCCGGGTTGCGGATCAATACAGCGGGTGATGATGCGGCCGGACTGGCCATCAGCAACCGGATGACAGCCCAGGTTCGCGGATTGACCCAGGCGGTTCGCAATGCCAATGATGGAATCTCCGTCTCCCAGGTTGCCGAGGGGGCTTTGGCCGAGAACTCCAACATGCTGCAACGGATGAACGAGCTGGCTGTTCAGGCAGCCAACGGTACCAACAGCGACTCCGATCGGGAAAATTTGCAACAGGAGGTTGTTCAGCTCCTGGCCGAGATCGAGCGGGTTGCTCAGCAGACGGAATTCAACAACTGGCCCGTTCTCAACGGACAGACCGATCCGTTGGTTTTTCAGGTCGGTGCCCGTGAGAGTCAAACGGTTGTCGTGACCCTGGCCGATGCCCGAGCCAATACCCTTTTGTCTCAGCCTCAGCTTTCCAACCCCAGCAAAAAAGAGAGTATTTTCAACCCGAAAATTGACGGTATGCAGATTTCTGCTCCGTCATCGCAGTTGGAAGGGTCCAGACTCTTTAGTGCCAAGGCCGGTTCACTGGTCAATGTTGTTGCCAACTCCAAGGAGTCGGATACACAACTCGGCACATCCTTGTCCAAGAATGTCGCGTCGAACATGTTTACCGTCATCGAGAACGACGATCCTTCCGGATTGGCCGCCGTCCTGGAGAGTTCGGTCTCCTCGCCTTCTTCCTTGATGTCCGTCTTGACCGGGTTTGAGAGCAATCCGGTTGAGCCGACCGTGGATGAGCTTTCGGACGGTATCATGGATGAGATCATGACCGGTTTTCCGGCTGGCACCATCACCACTGTCAAAGATGACACCAAAACGGCCATTGACGATGGAATTGCCAACGGTGATTCGGCAGCGACCATCTCTGCTGCCATTCAAGCGGTTACCGATACCGATATCAGTTCGACTGAGGCTGATATGCTGGCCACCGCCGCACTGGCTCTGTATGGTCGCACAGCCGACGGTTCCACCGAAATTGCCGGTGGCGGATCCCTGGATAATGCCATCGCTGCGGCTATGGGTGTCGAAACCATCATGGCCACCGATTCCACGGTGGATTCGGATCAAGCCCGCATCATTGCCGCCGCCACCTATGCGGCCAATAAAAGTTATGCTTCGACGGAGAATGTTCCATCCGACTATCAAGAGTTGGCTGGGGATACTACCGGTTTGATCGCCACCGCTTCCGCTACCACGGAAGTCGTGGATAACGCCATCGCCGGTGACGGAACGGTTGCTCCTCGGGTGGACGATGTTCCGGTTGGCAACATCATCGATGTGATCAAAGCCTTTGACGCGGCCATCAGCCAGAACAAAGATATCGAGACCATCGCTGCCGAGGCGAGGGCGGCCGATCAAAGTGGCAGGCTCTCATTGGAAGATGCCAAGATTATTGCTGCTGCCGGTCTGGCCGCTGCCAACCCCAGTGGAACGGTGGCCAAGGCTGCAACGGCTGCCAAGGAGATGTCTTTGGTTCTGGTCGCTCGTGATGCCGCTGCTGCCGCCGCTTCTGAGCCGTCCTCCGGTGAGCACATTACGGTGCCATCCTGGATGATCGATACCACCGGTTCCAACTCGTTCCCGCCGGTTCCTTTGATTGATATCACCGGAGCGACGATCCCAACCGATCCGACCCTCCCGTTCAATCCGCCCAGCACCGATGCCACCAATCCGGCATTGAATGGACAGGATGCGGCCGCTCGAATGATTTCGGTCTTGATGGAGGGCTTGGATCGGGTCTCCAGCACTCGTGCCGAACTGGGTGCCATTGAAAACCGTTTTGAAGCCAACATCAAGAATCTGTCCAATGTGATCGAGAATGTCTCTGCTGCCCGTTCACGTATTCTGGATGCAGATATTGCCGAAGAGACGGCCAATCTGACCAAGCTTGCCATCATGCAGCAGGCTGGAACAGCAATTTTGGCTCAGGCCAATCAACAGCCTCAACTGGCTCTGCAACTGTTGGGTTAAGGGTGAGTATCGTTGGAAATCCGCTCCTTTTTATATAAATGGAGCGGGATTTCTGACGGATTGAAGGGATAGAAGTTGCCGGTGGTGGGCAGAAATTACCGAATTTTAGTTGGGAGTGTCCACCAGAGTCGGTTTTGTTTCAGGTATATCGAGATTTTTTATTTTTGGCACGGACAGTGCATTTATTTTAGCAAGTCAGGTATTGAAAATCGTCGTCAAGATGAAATGATTGTTTTTGGATTTTAGTAGTGGCCTGATTAATTGGCGCCCCAAGCAAAACGTTGATATGGCGTACTTGAACAGGGGTAGATACGAAGGTTTCGTTTCTAACAAGTAATGGAGAATGGTGATGGAGGTTCAAGGTACGCGTTTTGGCACGTTGCAGGTGAATGACGAGGAGATCATCCGTCTCAATGGTGGTTTGATGGGTTTTCCATTGAGTGATCGGTATGTCATGTTTCCCTACTCGAACGACTCCTGTTTCTTTTGGCTTCAGTCCATCGATGAACCTGAGATTGCTTTCATTGTCATTAACCCGTTTGATTTTTTTAATGATTTGGTCTTTGAAGTCGCTGATGAAGATGCAGCAAATATCGATTTGGAACGAGGTGAAGATGTGGAGATCTTCACACTGGTTACCATCCCTGACGGTTCCCCAGAGGAGATGAGAACCAACTTGGCCGGTCCGGTTGTCGTAAATGTAAAAAATCGACAAGGACGACAGATTTTGGTTAAAGAGTACTCGCCACGGCAGGCTCTGATTCCGAGTGAAATGAAAAACGCTGTATTGATGACAACCGGCAGGATGCCGAATGGAGTACAACAGCAGGTTGCTGTTTAAGTAGATGAAACAGATTGAGAGGAAAGGGGAGTAACTGATGCCATTATTTATTGGTAGAGAGAGTCGGTTGAAACATGAAGATGCTTCTCCAGGCTCTTGTGAGTACAAGGGGTTGGGTGGTCTTTCATCCAATAAAAAAATATCGGCTCAATCTGATTTGGTCGGCTTGAATGGTTTTATGCGTGAAATGTCGTCTCTGTTAAGTCAAGACCAGGTTCAACCATGTGGAGCTGAACGATCAGCCCGTTAAACCAATTAGCCAGTAGAGCCAATTGAATTGGTTGATGCTGGGTACCGTTGATCCCAAAGAAGGGGAATTTAGTCATGCCATTATACATTAACACCAATATCGCTTCCTTGAACGCTCAGCGCAATTTGCTGAATTCGTCCAATGAGTTGGGGAAAACCTTTGCTCGCCTCTCTTCCGGCCTGAGAATCAATTCAGCCAAGGATGATGCGGCTGGACTCTCCATCTCGACTCGGATGACTTCTCAGATCAAGGGTCTGAACATGGCAATTCGCAACTCCAATGACGGAATTTCCATGGCACAGGTTGCCGAGGGTGCGTTGTCGGAGACCACCAACGCTCTACAGCGGATTCGTGAATTGGCTGTCCAGGCTGCCAACGGTACATTGGTCAGCAGTGACCGGGCCGACATTCAGCAGGAAGTGACACAGCTTCTCTCGGAGATCGAGCGGATTTCGACCCAGACTGAATTCAATACCATGGCCATGTTGGACGGTACCTTTGGCACCATGAAAATTCAGGTCGGTGCCAATGAGGGGCAGACCATCTCCTTCGGAATCGGCAGCATGGGTACGACGGCTCTGGGTGTTGCAGCCTTGAGCATGGGTTCCAACGGTGGACAAACCGGTGCTTCGGCCGCCATTGCCCTGGTTGATAACGCCTTGAGCAGCGTTTCAGACCTGCGGGCCACCATGGGTGCGGTTCAAAACCGTTTTGAAGCGGTCATCGCCAATCTCTCCAATGTGGTTGAGAACATGTCGGCTGCCCGTTCCAGAATCATGGATGCGGATATTGCCTCCGAAACCGCCTCCTTGACCCGCAATGCGATTTTGCAACAGGCTGGAACAGCGGTGTTGGCTCAAGCGAATCAGCAACCACAGTTGGCCTTGCAGTTGCTCGGTTAAGGATTGAATTCTGGTTTTTTTAATGAATGACCAGTTTTTACGAAAGTCAAGCTATCCTGGAGCCGATGAGTGTAGGTAGGGGCAACGGGATGGAGACTGACTCTGTAGGAGGTTGCCATGGCCGCAGTCGTTGCGGAAGTCGATGTCGCTGGAAAGGATTCCGGGCAGATGTTTGGTGACCCGGATTTTCTGGAAAGCTTGGTTGGGGAGGCGAACCGTTTGCTGGCTAGATTGGCGATGGTGGGTTTCTCTGTAAATCAAGTATTGGAGGATGGCTCGCAAGGGATGGTGGACAGTCGGCCTGAAACGTTGCTTCGTCTGCTCCCAAGGGAAAAGATGGAGGATCTGGCCGATCGGGTTCACACCTTGAAGGGCGCTCTCCTTTAAAGTCGGTCGGCCACTGATGGTAGGTGGTGGGTTGTTAATAGGAGCGGGAAAATGTCTGGAAGTTTTGCAATCAATGGTTTAGCAAGTGGTCTGCCGTCAGATATCGTCGATCAGTTGATGTCTACCAAGCAGCAGCGCTTAAAATCTTACGAAAATGATGTAAACTTCTTTTCGAACCAAAAAACAGCTTTCGGTGAGTTGAAGACCAAGTTGCTGAATTTGTCCAGCGTTGCCTCGACGCTGCAAGATGCTTCTTCCTGGTCTCCTCATACGTCAAGCAGTTCGGATGAGAGTGTTCTGTCGGTTTCGGCTTCCAGTGAAGCGGTTTCAGGAACGCATCAAGTCTCTGTCTCCCGTTTGGCCAGCAGCAATACCCTGATGTCCGGTGGTGGCGTCACCAGCGATACCGATACGGTTTCTGCCATCACCACCTTTTCTTTCAAATACAACGGTCAAAGTTACACCAATGCGGATTTTGGAATTGTCGTTGGCGATACCCTGGCCGATATTTCGGAAAAAATTGGTAATTTTACCTTTACCGATGCCAACGGAGATGATGAGACTGGAATCAGTGCCAGTGTTTTGAATGATGGAACCAGCTATCGTTTGGTGCTCACCGCCAAAGATCAGGGTGCCTACATTCGCAGTAGTGACGGGAGTACCAGCAACCCGCGTATCGAAAACTTGACCGTTGATCTGACCTTTGAAGATGACAGCAACAATCAGACGGCCACCTGGAATACCGGCGGAAACTCCTCGGGAATCTCCACCGGGTCCGGTTTGACCGATGCCACGGCAACCCTCAGTTCGATTGCCTCCGCTGATTTTAAATTTACCTACAATGGGGTGACTTATGATCTGGATGGCACCAATACCCAGCTGTTGAAAAATGGGGCCGCTCTGGTGGCCGGGGTTGCGACGCTGGAGGATGTGGCAACGGCGATCAGTCAGACCGTTCCAGATATGTCTGCCAGCGTGGTCGATGATGGTACCAATAATTATCTGGTTATTGACGGTTCGACCGCCGGTCAGACCATCTCCGCTGTGACGGTCAACTTCAGCTTTTCCAATGGCGAAAGCGTTAACACGTCAACCTCTGGATTTTTTACCAGCAGCGAAGGTCAAGACGCCAAATTGACCGTAGACGGTCTGTCCAACATCTACAGCTCCAGCAATGTGGTGGATGAGGTGTTGCCGGGTGTCAGTATGACGCTCAAGGAGGTGACCAGTTCGGCCGTCTCCATTTCCGTCGCCGATGATTCGACGACCATGAAGGAGACCTTGAATAGTTTTGTCGAGGCCTATAATAGTGTTGTCGGTTACATTAATGAAAACAAAGAGACGGTTTTTACCGGAGCCTCTTTGACTCGAACCGTTGTATCCCAAATGCGCTCTCTACTTAACTCCTCGACCCATGACAGTGATGGTTTGGGCGCGGCCCTGTCTCCTTATTCCATGTTGGCTGAGGTGGGCTTGAGAACGGATCAGAAAACCGGAATGATCAGCTTTGACTCTTCGACGCTGGATGATGCCATTTCGACGAGTTTTACCAATTTCACCAGTCTGTTTACCAACACCCAAACCGAAGTCGGAACCGGCAATAATGCGGGGCTGGCCTACCGATTTGAGGATTTGATCGACGAGATCACCAACAGCACCAGCGGCTCTCTGACCGGTCGTAGTGACGGCCTTCAGGCGCGAATCGACCGACTTGAGGATAGTATCGAGCGGGAGAATACCCGGCTTGAGCAGGTGCGGGAGCGGTTGGTGGCTAAATTTTCCAGTCTGGAGCAGTTGGTCAACAGCATGAATGCCTCGGGTAGCGCGCTCACCAGCGCCCTGTCCGGGTTGAATAAATAGGTGTTTTTTTGCGGGGGAGCGATCTTGCGCTGTTTTTTCTGATTTAGTTGATATAACATGACCGACAACAAAGAGAAGGTTACTAAAATGAATGTGCAATCCTACGAAGCGCAGAGCTCAGAGCCTGTACCCTCTGGTCTGGATATTTTGATCCAACTCTATGAGGGGTGTATCTCGTTCCTGGGAGAGGCTGCCGAGGCCTGTGAAGCGGGGCAGGTGGAAAATTTCAATGACCGTCTGTTGCGGGCTAGGCGTATCATTGAGCACTTTCAGGAGACATTGGACTTTGAGCAGGGTGGCCCGGTTCCCAATCAACTGAACGATCTCTACACCTTTATGCTGGACGCGTTGACCCAAGCTGATTTGACCCATGAGACCAAATATATTCAACAAGTGACCGATCAACTGGTTGTTCTGTTGGATGGATGGCGCGGGGCACAACCCACGTCTTTTGATTCCTGATCCTAGAACCCTAAAGAGAAGCTATGTCCTACGGTCTTCGAAAATACCGGACTTCCCAGGCGAATACCGCCTCGCGTGAAGATCTGTTGATCCTTCTCTACGAAGGGGCCATCCGATTTCTGGAGCGGTCCATCAAGGAGATGGAGGAGAATCGGCTCGGCGAGCATAAGATGTATCTGCGTCGGGGTCTGGCGATTGTCGCGGAGTTGCAGAGCACGTTGGATTTTGAAAAAGGTGGCGAGCTATCCATGCAGTTGTTCGACCTGTACGGATTCATGTTGGAGCGGTTGACCCAGGCCAACATGAAAAAGGACATGGAGCAGATTCGTCTGGTCATTCGCAATTTGGAGACCCTGCTTGAAGGATGGCGAGATGCGGTTCGTCAGGTCAAAGAGGAGTCCGGGCTGCACAACGTGGCCCCTGTCGCGCCACCGGCGGCGGGGCGTCGCCTGGCTGGCGGTGCCTACTGACCGTCCTTTTTTTTAGCCCAGCCTATTTTTTGTATGAGAAGGGTGCCATGATGGAACAGGTTGTTGCTGAGTTGGAACGAATTTTGGCTCTGTTGGCCGCTCCGGCCGCGTTGGGGGGGGAGCAGCTCGCTCTCCTGAACGGTCAATGGGTGCTTGCCATTTCTCAACTTCAAAGGCTCTCTTCAGAAGAGAGCGATGGCTCTTTTGTTGCCGATGCCGAAAAATCAGATCTTTCGCAACGTCTGCAAACCATCATCAGCCAGTTGCCCGAAGTGACGACCCTGCTGCAAAACCATAAATCGGAGGTGGCCGGTCAACTTTTTACCGAAAACCGCCGCGTTCTCGTCATGCGCCAGGGCGGCTATGATGCCCTGGTCCGCCGCCCCCAACTGCTCCATCAGCGGGCCTGATTTTTTCACAAGCACAAGCTCTCCCAGCGTTTAAAAAAATCAGGTCAGTCTGGCCAGGATGGCGTCTGCCAGGGGGATTCCTTTTGTCGTAAGCTGGATTCTCTTCTCATCGACTGTCAGCAGGCCGGCTTTTTGGCAGTGTTCGATCTCTTTCCGATGTTTTGTCAGTAGATCCTGGCCGGTCAGCTGTTGGTAGAGTTCTCGGCTCATTCCCTCTTGCAGTCTCAGTCCCATTATTAACAAATCAATTCCGGTCTCTTCCGGTGTGCAGAGCCGTTCTGAGAAGGGCGGGGTTTTGTTGTGCCAGCCTTTTTCATAGCCGGATCTGGGATTGATGGTGCGTAGAATCTGGATGTCGGTCGGATGATCTTTTCCTGTGGTCGGTTGGGTCAGACGTCCGTGGGCTGCGGGGCCAACGCCTAGATAATCGCCGGATCGCCAATAGTTCAGGTTGTGTCGGCAGGCGTGGCCGGGTTTGGAAAAATTACTGAATTCGTAGGGGAGAAAACCCTCTTTTTCCAGGGTGTGCCGGGTAGCCTGGAACAGTTCCAGTTCGTTGTCTTCATCCAGAGGGGCCATTGTTCCGGCCTGTTTTTGTCGCTCAAAAGGGGTGTTTTCCTCAAAGGTCAGGTTGTAGCAGGAGAGGTGATCCGGTCGCCAGGAGCAGGCTTGTAACAGTTCCGCCCGCCACGAGTGAAGCGTCTGGCCAGGGGTGGCAAAAATCAGGTCCAGATTGAGGCTGGCTAGAGGGCTTTGTCGGCACAGATGAATGGCTTGACGGGCCTCACCGAGAGAGTGGGGCCGATCGAGCATTTTCAGCCTTCGTTCGTCGAAGGCTTGGATTCCCAGGCTGACACGGTTGACGCCCTGGTCCAGCCATTGGCTTAACTTTTGTTCGGTACAGGATTCCGGGTTGGATTCCAGGGTGATCTCACACTCTGGCTCCAGAGGCCAGAGGTGGCGAACCTGGGCGAGAATGGTGCCGATGCTCTCCCCTTGCAGTAGGGAAGGGGTGCCCCCACCGAAAAAAATGGAATGCAAGGATCGCCCATCTTCCGCCAATCGGAGCCGCCAATAGGTCAACTCCGTCTTGACCGCCTCTATATAGGCCGCTTCCGGGATTTTTTGATGTACAGTCGAGTGAAAATCGCAGTAGGGGCACTTGCGTACGCAAAAGGGTACGTGAATATAGAGGGACAACGGGGGCAATCGTGCCCCCATTTAACAGTCGCTTCCCATCTACTGATTATCCATGAGCAACTTACGTTGCAGGGTGATCAACTCAGCCACCCCCTTTTCTGCCAGGGTCGCCATGGCGTCAAACTCCGTCCGGCTGAAGGGGTGGCCTTCTGCCGTGCCTTGAATTTCAATGAATTTCCCAGCACCGGTCATGACAAAGTTCATGTCCGTTTCACAGTTGGAGTCCTCTTGGTAGTCCAGGTCGAGCATGGGGGTGCTTTTGACCATTCCACAACTGACCGCTGCGACAAAATCGGTGATGGGAAGATCTCGAATGATGCCGCTGTTGCGTAAATGCTGGCAAGCATCCATCAGAGCGATAAAGGCGCCGGTGATGGAGGCGGTCCGGGTGCCTCCGTCAGCCTGGATGACGTCACAGTCAACCCAGATGGTTCTTTTCCCGAGCTTTTTCAGATCAACTACCGAGCGCAGGGATCGACCGATCAATCGTTGGATTTCCAAGGTGCGCCCGCCCTGTTTTCCCCGGCTGGCCTCCCGGCCCATGCGGTCATGGGTGGAGCGGGGCAGCATGCCATACTCACCGGTGACCCAACCTTGATTTTTGCCACGCAACCATTGTGGCTGTTTCTCTTCGATGGTTGCGGTGCAGATGACCTTGGTGCTACCGAAGGTGATCAGGCAAGAGCCTTCGGCATGGTCGATAAAGGGTCGGGTGATGGTGACAGGCCGCATTTCATCAAAAGAGCGTTGATGAGAGCGGGTTGGTTTTTGGTTTGGAATGGACATGAGATCTACCAATATTGGGAGTGATAATGGCTCTTTAGAGCGTAGGAACCTTCGTTTGGCTCTTGGAGTGGACTTTTTTCTGAAACAAACGTTTGAGACGAGGCAGGGTCGAAGTGGCTTTTGGGCCAATGAGGACGACCACCATATTTTCGGCATTGATCAGCGATCGGACCGTGGTTGCAAGTGTTTCCGGTCGAATGGATCGGGCTTTTTCCCAGGCGAGGGAGAGAGGCTCCTGATAATCAAACAGCCGATCTCCGACATAGCGGTCAATCAGTTGGCTGGGCCGGTCCAGTTGAGTCAACAGGCTGGCCCGCCAACGGGTCTGCAACCGTTGCCACTCCGAAACGGTCGGGGTGGTCTGGGCGGCTTTCTCCATCTCGTTGAGCAGCCCATCAAACAGATGGTCCAGATTTTTTGGCGAGACCGAGCCGCCCAGTTCAAAACATCCGCACTCCAAAAAGGCGGTATAGGAGGCCCAGACATCGTAGACCAACCCCTGTTTTTCACGAATATTGGCTTGTAAACGAGAGGAAAAGCCGTCATCAAGCAGGCGACGCAAGGCTGCGATCCGGTAATAGTCCGAATGATGATATCCCCCGGTCCGATAGAAGATATTCAGACAAAACTGGGCGTCCTGGTCGTTGACGGCAACCCAGTGCGGTCCCGGCTCCATGTCCGCTGGTCCGGGTGGCAACGCTGTTCGGCCCGAAGGGAGCTGGCCCAGATTCTCCGCGGCCAACTTCAGGCTGTAATCGTGTTGGATGGGGCCGCAAAAGGCAATGGCCATGTTTCCGCCCCGATATTGGCGTTTCATGTAGTCGTAGAGGTGGGCTTTGGTCAGGGTGTTGATCTGTTCCGGGCTGCCGAGAATGGAACGGGCCAGGGGATGGTTGGGCCAGAGTTTTCCGCCGCTCAATACCGAGGTGTTGGTACACTCGCCCTGCTCGTTCTCTTCATCCCGCATTTCAGCGAGAATCACTTCTCGCTCGGTCTCCATGTCGGAAAAAACGGGTTGGGTAAACATTTCACAGAAGGCGGAAAGACCCGGCTGCAACAGTTCCAAAGGCAGGGAGATCCAATAAGCGTTGCTTTCGTGTCCGGTGGCGGCATTCATGTCCGCAGCCATGGATTCGATCAAGGCGTGAAACTGGGTCGGGTCCGGTGTGTTGGTGGTGCCTTTGAAGAGCATATGCTCTAAAAAGTGGGCGATACCAGACTCATTCTCGCTCTCAAAACGGCTACCGGCGCGGACCAGAATCGTGACGCTGATCTCGTGCAGCCAACTCATGGGAAACGTCGCCACCGACAGGCCGTTCTCCAGATGAGAGAGTTGGTAATTCGGGTCTGGAATGGAATCCGGCTCGGAGGTCGTTGTGGAAGAAGGATGAAGAAGGGACATATAACCCGTTCAATCTGTTAGGAAAATAGCGGATCGCGTTCAAACCGGGTTCAGTTACTGGCCGGCATTGCAATCCGTTGATGCTTGATTATCAGCGGATTGCTAACGGTGGTTCTTAATCAGCGATTGTCGCGCCGTGGGCGGTCTCGACGGCCACCGCGCGGGGGGCGGCCAGTCGATTTTTCCTGGTATGGGGAGCGAGGAGGCTTGATCAATTCGACATAAAGATCGTCCTCCGCCCATTCGACGTCAATTTTTGCACCGATATAGGTTTCAATGGCTTCGAGGTTGTAAGCTCCGTTTTCATCGACGAGGGTGATGGCATCCCCCTTGGCGCCAGCGCGAGCGGTTCGACCGATACGGTGGACGTAATCCTCTGCATTTTCAGGTAGATCGTAGTTGTAGACATGGGTTACATCGTCAATGTGCAGACCGCGACCCGCCACATCCGTGGCGATCAAGATCGGCACTTCACCTTTTTGGAAACGGCTCAACACCTTCATGCGTTTGGCTTGGGGTACATCGCCGGAGAGGTATCCGGTTGGGATGCCGTTGACCAACAGCCAGTTTTGCAGTTTTTCGCCCATGCGCTTGGTGTTGACGAAGAGAATTCCCCGACCGACAACCACCGAGAGATCCGGTTGCTCCTCCCCCGCCGGGGCCGGCAGAGGGACGCCCATGTTTTTGCGGATCAACCCCACCAACAAGCTGATTTTTTTGTCCCCCTCCACATGATAGAGCGACTGGGTGACCAGGTTGACGGTTTTGAACTCGGTTTTTGTCGAGATCATCTCCGGGTTGTTCATGTACTCGTATGAAAGTTCTTGGGAGCGATGGGAGAGGGTGGCGGAAAAGAGCATGGAGAGCCGCTGTTCGTAGTGGGGCAGACGGCGCATGAGATAACGCAGATCGGCGATGAACCCCATGTCAAACATTCGGTCCGCCTCATCGATGACAAAGACTTCGACTCGAGAAACCAGATAGCTTTTTTGTTTGAAATAATCGATCAACCGGCCCGGTGTGCCGATGAGAATGTCGACGTTATCCTTGATCAGGGTTTCGCGCTGTTTTTCATAATCGACCCCACCGTAGACGGCCAAAACCTTCAATCCGGTATGGATTCCCAGAGAGCGGGCGTCTTGCTCGATCTGGACAACCAACTCGCGGGTTGGGGCGATCAACAAGGCGCGCGGGCGGCTGACTCCGGTATTCTTCGGGTTGGGGTTGTTTTTTTCCGCTTCGGATTTCTCTTTCAGGGCTTCCAGGGTGGTGTCCCCAACCAACCGGGAGAGTGTCGCCAACATGAAGGCAGCGGTCTTTCCGGTTCCGGTCTGGGCTTGTCCGGCGACATCCCGGCCAGAGAGGGTCAGAGGAAGAGTCAGTTCTTGGATGGCCGTACAGGTACTGAACCCGCAATCACGAATTCCGGCCTGGACCGGCTCAGGGATGGGCAGTTCAGAAAATTCCATAGAGATCCAATCTAGCGGTGTGGTTGATTATATTTATGTATGGTCAACTGTCGATCAAACCAAAACCCGGTTTTGGAGCGTGCGTCAACAGAGCAATGGTTTGATTCAAAACAGGCAACAGAAACAGCTTTCTCCGCCAAAAAGGGGGAGTGCATTTTTTCTGCTGCATCCGATGAACCAAAATATTGCAACATCCACGTTCGTCCAAATCCCGAATTTAGGTTCACGGAGAGGCCACCACAGATCGCCGCATGCCAATGTTGGCAGATGAAAGATGAAATCTATGAGATGGCGACACAACCGGCGGTTTTGGTATTCTGTAAACCGGGCAGGCGTTGCTTCGGATCAATCAGGAGGCAGCGAGAGCCAACTTTTTCACTTTGGCATTCAATCTCTTGGTGCGACGAGAAGCCTGGTTTTTGTGGATGATTCCTTTGCGTACGGCAATAGCCAATTCGGAAACGGCTTTTGTCAGTGCGGATTGAGCGACTGCCACATCACCACTCTCAACAGCGACGAGTACCCGTTTATAAAACGTGCGCAGACGGGATTTGTTCTCTTTGTTGCGCAGGGTCTGTTTTTCGGTCTGACGAATGCGCTTGATGGCAGATTTAATATTGGCCACTGAACTAAAACTCCTATTCCTAACTTGACTGGCTTGGACCCAAACACTGGTAGTCCGGTGAACAAACAGTTAATCTTGATGTCTTGTGGGGCGGGCGATTGTTGATAATCGGCCAAAAATCATAAAAAAACCAAGACATCAGGGCATCACTGTTTAAAGAACTTCGCAGTATGCCAATTTTGATGGGATTCGTCAAAGGATTTTTCCAGTTGACCACTGAATCAAAACAAAGCAATGCGGCCGGCACTCTTGCACCTCGGGGTCGTCTGGTCCGTGCGGTCGGAACCATCAGTTTTTTTACCCTGCTTTCTCGGATTCTCGGTTTTATCCGAGATGTGGTGATCGCCCGAAGTTTTGGTGCCGGAATGGGGGCCGACGCCTTTTTCGTGGCATTGAAGCTGCCCAACTTTTTGCGACGTCTTTTTGCTGAAGGAGCCTTCAGTACCGCTTTTGTGCCGGTTTTTAGCGACTATATAAAGGAGGGAGACGATGGGGCGACCCGTGAGGCGGCCCAATCGGTTTTTTCGGCCCTGAGTTTGGTTTTGCTGGGAGTGGTGGTGGTGGGGCAGATTATCATGCCGTTGCTGATTCTGGTCATCGCACCCGGTTTTTCCGATGATCCTGAAAAATATCAGTTGACCGTCGATCTGACCCGGATCACCTTTCCCTATCTATTTTTTATCTCTCTGGTGGCTTTGGCCGGGGGCATACTGAACAGTTTTCACCGATTTGCCCTGCCCGCCGCCACCCCGATCCTGCTCAACGTCAGTCTGATTGTCGGTGCTCTTTTTATTGCTCCGTTGATGGAGCGCCCCGCCATCGGTCTGGCGATCGGGGTGGTGTTGGGCGGTTTGACGCAACTGGCCATACAGTTGCCGGCGCTGGCCCGTATCGGCATGCCGTTTTCGTTTCGTTTGAATTGGAAACATCCCGCCATCCGTCGGATACTCTACCTGATGGGGCCATCGGTACTGGGGGTTTCAGTTGCCCAGGTCAACCTGCTGTTTGATATTTTTCTAGCCTCCTGGTTGCCGGAAGGCTCCATCTCCTTTCTCTATTATGCGGATCGTCTGGTGGAATTTCCCCTGGGCTTGATCGGGATTGCCATGGGGACGGCCATTCTGCCATCTTTGTCCGCCAAGGCGGCCGCTGGAGATCAGGCCGGGTTACGGCACGATTTGGATTTTGGCCTGCGTTTGGTGCTGATCATCAATATTCCGGCTACGGTCGGTCTGCTGGTGTTGCGAGAGCCGATTCTCTCTCTGCTATTCGAGAGAGGTGCCTTTGACGGCGAGATCACTCGTTTGACCGCTCAGGCGTTGCTGGCCTACGGGTTGGGTTTGACGGCCTTTTCCGCCATCAAGGTGCTGGCACCGGCCTATTATGCCATGAAGGATACCAAAACACCGGTGCGGATTGCCATCATCTGTATGACCAGCAATATGGTGCTGAACCTACTGCTGATGATCCCTTTGCAACATGCGGGGTTGGCCTTGGCGACAACCCTTTCGGCTTTTTTGAATGCCGGGTTGTTGCTGCATGGATTGGAAAAACGGGTCGGATATCGGCTGGGAAGGCGTTTTTTGATCACCATGTTCAAAACGGTCCTGGCCAGTGCTGTCTTGTGTGGTTTTTTGTCTCTCGCCCTGATCGCCTATTGGCAAAACCCGGCTTCGACCCTGGATAAAGCCCTGGTATTAATCCCGATCATTTTAGCCGGGGGCGTTGCGTTCGTTCTTTCGGCTTGGCTCTTGAAGGTGGAGGAGATGCGGGAATTGATGCGGACATTGCGAAAAAAAAGCCGGTCCCGTTCATGAACTTGAATTCGGCAGTTGAACGTATGCACATGATGCGCAGCGCCAGTCGCCGTTTCTGGGCCTAATTAAATTCAGGATCATTCATCGATGCGTATCTCATCACCCTTGCTCTCCCTTTCGGATATCCACCTGATCCTACCTGGGCAGAAAACCGCCCTGTTTGATGGTTTGTCCCTCTCGGTTGAGCCGGGGGAGCGGTTGGCTGTTTTTGGTGCGGAGGGGGTGGGAAAGAGTACCCTTTTGCGATTGATGGCCGGCTTGCGCCTGCCGGATTCCGGGCGGATTTTGTTCCAGGGTCAATCTCTTGATGGACCTCCTGCGCAGCCGGGGGGGATCGGCGTATTGTTTCAAAACCCGGCCGACCATTTTTTGATGCCACTGGTTCACGAGGAGATTGTCCTCGGCTTGACCACCTCCGTGGCGGAGAAAACAGCGCGGGTTTTAGAGGTCCTGGAACTGTGCGGTCTTCCGGCTCAGGCGGCCGACTGGTCGATGAGCCGACTTTCTGGCAGTCAACAAAGCCGGGTCTCTCTGGCGGCCCTGTTGGCCAGTCAGCCGGCTCTGGTTCTTCTGGACGAGCCGGGAGCCGCTTTGGACCGTTCCGGGGAGGAGGAGATGGCTTGTGTGCTCGAAAGACTCTGTTCGAGAAATAAACTGGCTCAGGTCATCTTCAGTAATCGCCAACAGCGGGCTGAACGTTTTGCCGACCGTATTCTCCACCTGGATCGGGGAATTTTGTCTGCGTATATCGGCGTCCCTTTGCCAAATGGCGGTCGTTGATGTAGAGTTAACCGTTTAAATTCACGTCATTTGCCTGAGCGAGAGCGTTTGAGCAACCGAAAGATCATATTTTATTTTCAAGACCAAAGGGGTAACCATGGAAGAACAGGCTAAAGTACAAGCGCCAGCAGCGTCGGATCAACCCACCTTTCACGTGGAGAAGCTCTACATCAAAGATCTCTCGTTCGAAAGCCCCAACTCTCCAGAGATATTTGGTAATTTGGGCGAGCCGAAGGTGGAGTTCAATTTGAACACCGGCGCAAGCCAAAAAGGTGCGGAACATTATGAAGCGACCATCCAGGCCACTGTCAGCGTTAAAAATGCCGAAAAAACCCTGTTTTTGGTCGAGCTGACCTATGGGGGTGTTTTTCTCATCCAAAACTTCAGCAAAGAGCAGACCGAGGCTTTGTTGGGCATCGAGTGTCCCTCGATTCTCTTCCCCTACGTGCGACGGGTAATTTCTGATCTGGTGACGGAAGGCGGATATAAGCCGTTGGTGCTGGACCCCATTAATTTTGCCGCTCTCTTTCATCAGGCCCGAGCCGAAGAAAAAGCAAAAAAAGCCATGTCTGAAGCGGGGAATGCCTGAACCCGAACAGCCGCAACGATCCGCACAAATCGAGTTTTGACAACCCTGATCCGCACAAAAAATCCGGCGAGACCCTTCATAGCCGGTTTTTTTGTGCGGTCTTGCGTCCGTGATGTCGCGATCATTTGTCTTGCACCAGCCACACACGTTCAACTGCTGAATTTAGGCTGAAGTATAATGAGGCTAGACAGACTGGCGGGAATAACGCTTTAGATAGAAAGCTATCAAAGAGATGGCATCGTTCAAAGTTTCATTAATCGAGAAAAACTGGCATGATGCTTTAAGGTTTCAATAATCTAAAGCGGAGATAGTAATCATGCCGGGACCAAAAGCAAGCCAAATTGTACTTACGACAAATCAAAAGAGGATTTTGGAAC
>JADFYU010000102.1 GCA_015232865.1 Magnetococcales bacterium | reverse complement strand
AAATCACGAAATATTTTTTCACCCTCGCTCTCTTTAATCAACCCCCCATCTTCTTTGGGGATCGCTTTACGCATGGATGAGAGCATCTGTTTGACAAACATGGATTCAAAATCCGCCGCCGCCTCACGCAACCTCAACCGATCTGCCGGTGAGATTTTGCTATTGGTCTGAGCACTTTGAACGGAAGTTGCAGGAGTCATACCAGTGTTTATACTATCCATTAAAGAATCTCCAACTCGGCCTGTAGCGCACCAGACGCTTTGATGGCCTGCAAAATGGCAATTAAATCTCTTGGTGTCACGCCGACACTGTTCAACCCCTGAACCAAATCTCCCAGGGTAACCCCCTCTTCCATCTCGATGACACGGCCATCCTTCTCGGTAGCCGTGATCTCGGTATCGGGCGTCACGACGGTCTGACCGTCAGACAAGGGGTTGGGCTGACTGACAGCCGGCTTATCTTTCACCTTGATACTGAGGCCACCATGGGCCAAAGCGACCGTCGAAACCCGGACATTCGCCCCCATGACAATGGTTCCAGTCCGCTCGTTGACGACAATCTTAGCCGGCTGATCCGGGTTGACCTGCATTTTTTCCAATCGAGAGACAAAGGAGACGACCTGTTTTCTATAATCCGCCGGAATCTGTACCGAAATGGTTCCAGAATCTTTTGCCAGCGCCAAACCTTTGCCGAACAGGTCGTTGATAGCGCCAACAATCCGACTGGCTGTCGTAAAATCCGGGTTCTTCAGGGCCAACTGTAACGAATTTTCATTATTGAGGTTAAAATTAATCTCGCGCTCAATGATCGCCCCACCACTGATTCGGCCGACGGTCGGATGGTTTTTCTGCACGTTGGCCCCACCCCCTTCTGCCGAAAAGCCACCAATGGAGAGAGCACCTTGGGCGACGGCATAAATACGACCATCCGCTCCTTTGAGAGGGGTCATGATCAACGTCCCGCCCTGCAAGGTCTTGGCATCTCCCAACGACGAAAGGGAGACATCCAACCGGCTCCCTTGCCGCGCAAAGGGCGGCAGGGTTGCTGTCACCATGACCGATGCCACGTTTTTCACCTTGAAGGCAGACTTTGCCGAAATGCCCATTCGCTCCAGCATCATTTTCAGGGATTGATTGGTAAAACCGACGCCGGAATCTCCGGTGCCATTCAGACCGACCACCAGACCAAAACCGGTCAGAGGGTTATCTCTCACCCCTTCAATGTTGACCACATCCTTGAGACGGGCCGCTTCTGCGAAACCAACCTGAAACAGAATGATGGCAGCGATAAAAATTCGGAACATAGTAGGAAATATCCTATTCATGTTGATCACATTACGTTGACGGTAGAGAAAAACCGACTGAGCCAACTCGGACGCTGTTGATCGTCGATATCTCCATCACCGGAGTAGTCGATCCGGGCATCGGCGATTTGGGCGGAAGTGACGGTATTTTCAGGAGATATATCCTCTGGTCGAACAATACCGGAGAGGAGGATAAATTGATTTTCATGGTTGATGGTGATATCCCGCCGCCCTTCGATACGAAGATTACCGTTAGCCAGAACCTCAGTCACCAGACAGGAGACGGTGGCAATCAACGTACTCTCACGGGTGGTGTTGCCCTCACCGGTAAAATCGTGACTGCTGTCCGCCGTGGCCGAAGCCAGAGATTGATCCGACTTTAAAACGGTGGTTAAATCCAACATTCCGCCCAAAGTAGCCGAATTACTATTGCCACGCTTTAATTCGGTTGTGGCATCTTTTTCGGCAGAAGAACGTTCGCTGATGTTGACTGTAATGATATCGCCGATGTTGCGGGCCTTATTATCCAAAAACAGGGTATTCCGGTCGGTTGATTGCCAGATCGACCCTTTTTTTGGAATCAGCATCTCCGGAGCTGTTGGCTGAACAACCGCAATAGGCTCCGGCGGGCGTCGAGAAGCACGCGTCATACCACAACCGGAGAGGGTTGCTACGACCAGGAGAATCACAGGGACAACCAATTTTTTTGATTTCATCTCATCAACTCCAAAGAACTACCAAGTTTGAACGCGAGCCTGACCAGGGGCAAAGACTCGTGCTTCATATCGCACATGACTT
>JADFYU010000101.1 GCA_015232865.1 Magnetococcales bacterium | reverse complement strand
GAAGCGGTTCCAATCCATAGGCGGTAGAGGCAAAGAAATCAATGTTTTTCAATAAATTAAAACCAATATAAAGGGAGGTGTGGCCGGGATTGAAAAAAAGTCAAGCCCCCATACCCAGGGCCTGTTTATAGAGATGAATCATCGCCTCTTCTTCGTCGACCTCATGGGGGTCCATGGTTCGCAAGCGGACAATTTTACGCATGATTTTCGGGTCAAAGCCCTGAGATTTAGCCTCGGCATAAACCTCCCGAACATTGGTGGCAATAGCCGATTTTTCCTCTTCCAAACGTTCGATACGGTCTATAAACCGGGTTAACTGCTCGGCAGCAATACCTTCTCCATCAACAATCTCTCCAGCCCGTTCATCGGCCTCCGATTCACTACCCTCCACAGTCATGATCCACATCCTTATTCTTTACTAAAATTGGTAAAACGACTCCCATTCGGGGATTTTTTCTGCAATAGGCCTTTGAAGCAGACAATTGGAACAACAGAACTCATCTTGCTGGCAATGATTATTTCTGTTTTGCCCGACAAATCAAGAGGCTGTACCCGTTGCGCACAAACAACAGCCGAATTTAGGTTCAGCGGAGCCAATGCTAGCAAAATCCGGCGCCCTTTTCGAGGTGCACTGTTGCCATGGAGCCTAGAAACAACGGCTGGCGGTACGTGCATAGTGCAATCCATTGATTGATCTGCTGGAGCAGGAGAAGTCGCCGCTACCAAAATTGGTGATTAGATCTTCGCCTGTTTTCCAGGTGCATGCCGTCAACTGCCGAACCCAGGTTGAAGCCCACTCCTTTTTACAACCAGACTGTCTACTCCAGAACCAGATTTTCCAAATAGTGTTCCAAAGCCTTTTGCCCTTGATCCATCTGGCTGTCCAACTTCTGAATCTGCTGTTGTTTTTCTTCCAACAGCGTCTCTTTGTCAGACATCTTGTTCATCATTCGAGCATAAAACCGGCTTTTGCCATCCACTGTTTTCAGGTTGGCCCGTATTCTCTCCTGCTCCCGAGTCAATTCATGAATCTGCTGTTGAGCTCGATTTTTCTGCTGCCTTATTTTTTCAATCTGACCTTGCAACTCTGCGGCTTTATTTAACCCTTGTCGGACTGAGTTTGAAAAAGCCCCCTCCTTGGCATAGCTGAGCAGTTGTGACAAACCATGCCGTACCAGGAACACCTGGCTGAGTTGAACCTTCTCTTCGTCAACAGTCAACTGGCTCTGCCCCTTGGCTCCGAGTTCGACCCGGAATCGGTGCCACTGATTGGTCGATTCAAACGGCTGAACCAACCCGGCCACCTTCCAGCCCTTCCGTTTGGGATATTCGACAATCAAATTTTTCTTGTCACTTCCTCTGTTATCAAAATCAAAGGTTTGAGTGGCGCGATATTTTCGGGTAAAGGTCAAGACACCGTTGACAATCCGGCCACTGCTGATCTGGCTGTGGGTAGGAGCCGATTCAGTCACCACCGCCACATCCTGATCGACACCATAACTCAACAAGCGCCTTTCACCCGCTGGCAGATTGTCCAGCAACGCATCCCCACCATAGACCCCACCGGCAAACACGGTCACCGGACCAGAAGGTAAATTGATATCGGTATTGTTCGACAGCCAAACACCGTTGAAGGGGTGATCTCCCAGGCTACTTTGATTATACAAGCTCACCTTTTCCATGTCGATCGACTGGGAAATAAAGGCAATCATCGCCCCACGTCGGCGCGGCAGCGTCACCCCATCGACCGTAAAATTAAACAACTCACCGGCCGATTCAGCCTTGGCCGCCGCCTGGATGGCGGGATTGAGAGATTGCTGTTCCCAACCCTTTTCGTCTTCAAAGCGGTCACTCATCTCTGCTTGTGCAAACGCTGTCATCTCTAATGAGGCGCTTTTTTTCTGCAATCCCCGACGAGCGACTGTTCGAACACCACCCAAGTGGGGCTGGGGTTCGACAGCGGCCTGGTCTTGAGTTTGGATGACCGGTCTTTGAACATAGCGTGGAGTGTAGAGGTCTTGAACAAAAGAGATGGGACGACCACTGACCAAGGAAAGACGGATATCCTGCCAATCGTTATCGGTCTGATTTTCCACCACCGCCCAACCCTGAATCCGGGCAAAGCCTGTTTTTACCGCTTGCTACGCCTCATCCGGCCCCATC
>JADFYU010000100.1 GCA_015232865.1 Magnetococcales bacterium | reverse complement strand
TGATGAGACTTTTTTCTAGTTTGCCAGGTGAATCAAGAGGTTGTGCCGATTGCGTGCTTACAACTGCCGAATCTAGGCTCAACAACAGGCAACAAACATGGGGACAGGAGTAGACAGATGATTATCGGCGTTCGAGCCAAACTGTTTTTCATCTCCTTGATATTGGTCCTCAGCGTCCTGCTGATTACGGGTCTCTATCTCGAAAAAAATCTGGTCCACTGGTTGGAATCCCGCATTTCCTCAGAACTGCTGCACACAGCCAATAGCGGTCGCATTTTTATCGAACAGCTCGATCATGAGACCGACCTGGAGGTTCTGGACGCCTACGCCGATGAGATGGGAAAAGCCAGCAACGCCCGAATCACCATCATCGATGCTTCCGGTCGGGTGGTCGGGGATTCCCACCTGACACTGGAGCAGGTTCGGACGGTGGAGAACCATGGACAGCGCCCGGAAGTGCTGGCCGCCCTTCAAGGAGTCTCCTCCCACTCCTATCGTTTCTCGACCACGTTAAAAACACGAATGCTCTATGTCGGAGTTGCCTATCAGGGACGCCAAGGAAACCGGGGCGTCATCCGGGCAGCCCACTCTCTGAGCGAGGTTGACGCCACCTATTACCGGGTCAGAACCTATCTGGCTTTGGCAGGTCTGTTTGCGCTGACCGCCTCTGTCGCCGGTTTGGCGACAGCCGCCCATCTCTCCACCCGCAAACTCAGAGATTTGGTCGATAAGATCCATACGGATCTGACCGAGATCGGACTGCCCCTCGCATCCAGCCACTCCAAGGACGAGATTTCCGGCCTGGCCGACTCTTTCGGCTCCTTGATAGAAGAGTTGAAAGAGTCCTTCACGCTGCTCTCCTCGGAACGTTCTCGAATAAACGCCGTTTTGGAAGGCATGGAAGAGGGGGTTGTCTCTCTGGATGGTCATAAACAGATAACCCTCATGAACCACATGGCTTCCCGTATGTTGAATATTTCACCAAACCAGCTGGGCACTGATTTTTCAACATTGATTTCACATCCTCGGTTGAACGCTTTACTGATCGACCTGGAAAATTTCAAATCTTTCCAAATCGAGTTGACCCTGGATTCCCCGCTCAGCAGAACATTCCTGGTGGTCGGCTCGGCTCTTCCCGACTCTCCCGGCTGCATCCTGGTTTTTCAAGATGTCACCAGCATTCGAATGCTGGAAAAAATCAGGCAAGATTTTGTCGCCAATGTCTCCCATGAATTAAGAACACCGATCACCGTGATCCAGGCCAATGCCGAAACCTTGGTGAATGGTGCGCTATACGATCATAAGAATGGTATCATCATCGCATCCATCATCGAAGAAGAGGCGATTCGGTTATCTAAGATCGTCTCTGAACTGTTGGATCTCTCCCGCATTGAGAGCAAGGAGTTTCCGATCCTGGTTGAACCCGTTCCTCTGCTGCCAGCTGCGGAGTTTGCCCTCTACATGGTCCAAGATCTGGCAGAAGAAAAAAACATCCGAATTCATGTCGACATCTCAACCCAGCAACAGCTGATGGCAGACCAAGACGCTCTCAAACAGGTTTTGTTGAATTTATTGGAGAATGCCGTCAAATACATCCCCGTCGATTCTCAAATCCAACTCCGCAGTCGCCGAACAGAAGAGGGTGTTCTGCTGGAGGTGGTCGATAACGGGCCTGGAATTGCGTCGATTCATCTACCACGTCTCTTTGAACGCTTCTACCGGGTCGATAAAGGCCGCTCCCGTAAATTGGGAGGAACAGGTCTGGGCCTGGCCATCACCAAACATCTGGTTCAGCGAATGGGCGGATCGGTCGGTGTCAAACCTGTTCGGCCCCAGGGCACCTGTTTTTGGGTGTTGCTTAGAAAATGCCCACAATAAAACCCGCCTGAACCGGCTCTTTGTAAAGAAATAATTTACAACATTTTTACAAACTTTTTGCGCCGGTTTCCTCAAGGATTCACACAACAGCTCTACACTCTTCATCCAACGGTCCCTTAAACCTAAAAACGGCAGTTGGCTGTATTCGGTAGGGCAATAGGGGGTGCACTGAGAACCCGACCACCCAGAAATTTTTCGAAAACTTTGCTCAAAATCATCCGCCACCGTTCTTCCCAAGTCAACTGCTCCGCAGATTCTCTGATCTGGCGGAAATAGTTGACCAAATTGGATAAAACCTCTTGCACCTGAGAACGTTTGGCGTGAGAACTGGTGATAGTCAGGCGGGTCTGTCCAGAATGTCGAGTTTGTCTACCGA